>JBMNCP010000075.1:0-151251 GCA_049366795.1 Desulfobacterales bacterium | reverse complement strand
CCATTGCCGGCATTCTGATCGCCCTTCTGCTGGCCATTCCGGCATGGTCGAATCCACTGGACGGGCTTCGCTTCATCGGCCCCACCGGGGAAGTCGGCAAGGAGGCTTACGGCGACGAGGAGCTGTCCTTCTACGATGGGAAGTTGTATTCCGAAGACTGCGGGCGATGGGGCTTCGGCGAAGGGATCGTGACCGCGCGGGTCGAGGAGGACAAGATTCTCTTCGAAGCGGAGACCCAGAGCAGGCGCTACGGGAAGATCGTTTGGAAAGGCGTCGTCTCGGGCAACCGGATCGATGCGGTCTACACATGGAGAAAAAAGGGATGGTTTGTCGAAAAGGTCCGCCAATACTGGTTCAAAGGATCCCTTCAGCCCTAGCGGTCGACAATCGTATCGATCGTCGGTCGCGTCACAATGACTTGATGACGATCAGGGTCATGTCATCCTCGACAGGCTTTCCCTCCCTGAATTTCCTGACGGCATCCAGGACTGCATCTCTTATGCCCTGGGCGGGCCGACCAGCGTTTTCGCGAATGATTTCCTTGAGGCGATTCTTGCCGAAGAGCGCACCGGAACCGTCATGGGCCTCCCAGATCCCGTCGGTGCCCAGCAGCAGAACCGTCCCGGGAGATTCGATGGTTCTCTCCCTCTGCTCGTAAACAAACCCGTCGTCGACGCCCAGGACCATCCCCGGACCTCCGAGCTCTTCGAAAATTCCCCTGGAGGGATCGAACAGGATCGCGGGATCGTGGCCCGCCCTCACCCATCGGAACCGGCGGGCCGCTCGGTCGATTTCAAGGAAGAAGAGACTCATGAAGTTGCCCGTGTGGCGGGTGTCCATCGTCAACAGCCGGTTCACCCGGCGGATTCGCTCGGCGAGGTCCCCGGGCCGCTGCATTTCGGCCCGGACGAACGCGCGGGCAGTAGCCATCAGGAGCGCGGCGCCAACGCCGTGGCCGGTGACGTCTCCGACCACGAACCCATCGGTTGAACAGCTCGAGTCTCCGCAGGGGAAGTAGTCGAAATAATCGCCGCCGGTCTCATCGCTGTAAAGGCTTTTCGCCGAGACGGAATAGCCGGGAATTTCAGGGTCCACCGCCGGAAGCAGTGCCTGCTGGATCTCCTGGGCGACTTCGAGGGCCTTTCGGATCTGCATCCGGTCTTCGAGGTGCGGCACCATCGCGTTGAAGGCGGCGGCCACCTGTTCGCGCTCGTCACCGGTCTGCAAATGCATTCTGGATCCGAAATCGCCTCGGCCAAGCCGCTCCACCGCCTCCACCATCTGTTGAAAGGACGCGGTCATCGCCTTTGAGCGCCAGAAGGCGACAGCCACCAGCACCAGGAGAACGGCCAAGGATGCCGCGACGGTGTCCACCCACTGCCATTTCGCGAAGGCAAGCACGTCGCGGGCAACGTCAACGACCATTCCCGGTGAGACATTCACCAGCGCCAGCCGCCGTCCCACCGGAGCGTATGCCCAAACGGCAGGCTTGCCGTTCCAATCCCATCCAAAGAACCCCGATTCCCGCCGCACCAATTGCTCCAGAAGCCGGCTCACCTGGGCAGGGCTCAACGACCCGAAGGTCTCGACCCCATCGGCGGGCCGCCATCGATTCGGGTGGTCGGCCGAATCCCTCGCGGCAAGTATCGACGCCCTTGGCTCGTCCCCGTCAGGGGCGTTTTCGATCGCCACCAGGAACGAGTGCATGCGGATCGACCAGAGCGACTCGAGCATTGCGGATTCCAGCAGGTCGGAAAGGGCGATGTCCACGGTGACCCTGTCTTCAGCGCCAAGGCCGCTGCCGCCGACAGGGATCGAAGCGCTCATCTTCACCGTTCCGGAGCCGGTTTGCCGGGTCGGGCGGCCCCATCTCACTCGAGGCCGCGATGAATCCGGAACCGAGTCGGTGTCGATGGCGGATTTCTCAACTCTGAGAGTGCCCGGGAGAATAAACCGGTTGGACAAGATGGACGCGTCCTTTTCAGGAAAACCGCCGGAGCCGGCAAAGTTGTCCTGCCGGGCGGCGAATTCAACCTGCTCCGGTGATCCGTCGCGGAAATGTTCCGCCGACCGGACCAGGTCGTGCTCGATCCGTTCGAGGTGAAGGTCGAGCATTCTGGAGGACCCGACGGCCGTCTGGGCGAGCTCGGCACCGGCGCTTTGGGTCAGGATGTTGCTCATCAGCTCCGATATGGTTTCTCCGAGCCGGATGATCCCAACCTGGCTCAGCGCGATGACGCCAAGAAGCGGCACGATGCTGAAGACCAGCAGAACCATGAGAAATTTCCAGCGAATGCTCATGAAGACACTCCTTGACTGTAGGATCGGGGGCGATTTCTTGCACTACAGGCGCCTTGAATGAAAAATGGGGGGAGGAAAAGCGCAAATCAAGGATTGTGCCCGAATGGTCAGGGGGGTATCCTGTTTCGGGAAACGCTCCTTTGATTGTTGTTGCCAAAAAGCCGTATGCCGCACGAGCGGAAGATCCATGGCGTTTGCCCCATAGAGTTCAAGCGCACCGATGCAGGAATCTGAAAAGGAGGCGTCCATGACTGTTCGCATTTTGAGGCTGGGAAGCGACCGGGTGGAAGGCGAGGGCCTTCGCATCGGTACCGTTCGACGCCCGCCCCGGGGCGTACCCAAGGCGGAGTTCAGCTCGCGGAACTGGTACGACGTCTGGCTGCCCAACCTTGCGCCGAGCATCGAGACCATGAAGATGGCGCAAAAGGCCAAAACCGACAAGGAGTGGCATGCGTTCGAGAAGAAGTATCGCGCGGAGATGGCCGTTCCGGAAAACTCCCGGATACTGGACCTTCTGGCCGCTCTGTCCCATCAAACAAACTTCTCGGTAGGGTGTTACTGCGAAAACGAATCGAGATGCCACCGCTCGATTCTGAGGGAACTCCTCATGGAAAAGGGCGCCAAGATCGATCAGGCGGATTCGTAGCAGAGCCGCCGGCTTCCGGGAGGATGGATTGTTTTCTCCAAAATTCAAGGAGGATCGGCCATGCCCTACTTGATGTACAAGACAGGTTTCATCTACAAGCTGGAAACCGCCTTCAAGATGCTGATGGACTACCAGGTCATTTTCTTTGGAGAGCAGCATGACGTTCCCGAATCCCACGAAGCGGAATTGGGGGTGCTGACCGGTTTGGCCGGACTGGATCCGAAAGTCGTCCTTGCCCTGGAAATGTTCGAGCGCGATGTCCAGGAGATTTTGGACCTATATCTCAAGGGAAAAATCTCCGAGGAGGAATTTCTGGACAACTCACGCCCCTGGCCGAACTATCAGACGAATTACCGCCCCCTCATCGAATTTTCGAAATCCCGGGGCATCCCGGTCGTTGCCGCCAACATCCCTCGCAGGGCGGCGGCGGCCGTGGCAGCGGCCAACAGGATCTCACCTGAAGTCCTGGGAGAGGACGCGGTATATCTTCCTGAAAAGCCGCCTTTCGATTCCCGAAAATATTATCAGCTTTTCAAGGCGGCCATCGACGACATGCCGTCCACGGGCGCCATGCGGCAGACGGCGCCAAGTGCGCTCTACAAGGCTCAGCTCGTGAAGGATGCGGCCATGGCAGCATCCCTTGACCCGTACCTGGACCGTCGGATCCTGTTCTGCTGCGGCCACTTCCACTCCGACTACCACCTGGGCATTGCCTACCAGCTCAAGCGAAAATACCACCGGCTGAAGATGGCGGTGATCGCCATGTCTTCCGCCGTATACGAGGTCCGCATGCATCGGATTTCGGAGCTGGCCGATTTTTTCTGGATCCCGGACGAATAAAACGGAAAAAGCGCGGTATGAAAGCAACACTGTTCATCATCGGACTCTGCATTTTGTTGTTTATTAGTGTAACGAACACCGTCGATGACACCGGGCATGAATACTTCGACAAGGCGATAAAAAATGCCGCAACGACGTACCTGATCGCCAGAGGCATCAACGGCGCCATTTCATTGATCCAGGATGCCGAAGTCATGGCAAGCCCCGCGGGCGTCGGCGTCTCCGTGTCTCCGGGGGAAATATTGGACCCGTTGAACGATCTGATCGAACAATTCTCTACCATCATGTTGCTTGCAACGGCATCGCTGGGAATCCAAAAATTCCTGCTGGTGTTTTCAGGATGGTGGTTCACCAAAGCCACAGCAGCCGTACTGCTCGTCATTGCAGCGATCGGAGCGGCGATCGGAAGCATTCCGAAATGCCGGCGCATTTTTTCTCGAGTCTGCAATCCCCTTTTTATCAAGGTGATGATTGCGGTTCTTTCCATTCGGTTGATGGTTCCTTTTATCGTCATATCCAACGGAGTATTCGAGTCCATATTTCTCCATGAAAGAATCAATGATAGAATTCAAAGCATTCAGGTCATCGAAGAATTCACGACCGACACCGCAATCGACAGGGAAGGCGTGGAAAGAAACTGGATCGGTGGCATCACCGGCATGGCGAGAGAACTCGGCCAGATTCAGGAAAAGGCAAAAATCCTGAAGGACAAGCTTTCCAACTCCGTAGACAACCTGATCGATCTGGCCGCCCTGTTCATGATCCAAACCGTACTGTTCCCGCTCGCGTTCTTCTATCTTGCCCTGAAAATGGCCGGGCTGCTTTGGCGCCGCGACTTTTCCCGTTATACCCTTGAATACATTCACGGCCGCCAGGACGTCGGGGGAGAAGCCCAAAAGATCGGTCGTTTATAAACAGCCATGTTCTCCAATTCGACTGGAGGAAAAATGACGCGGTTCGCTCACACCAACATTGTCGCCAGGGACTGGAAGCTCCTGGCCGATTTTTACATCCGGGTTTTTGGCTGCACGGTCAAGCCGCCGGAACGAAAACTTTCCGGGGACTGGCTGGATCGAGCGACAGGGCTGCGCAATGCACTTCTGGAGGGTGTGCATCTGCTGCTACCCGGTCACGGCGACCAGGGTCCGACGCTCGAGATATTCTCCTACCGGTCCATACAGGAACGTGAACCAATGATGGCAAACGATCGCGGTTTCACGCACATTGCTTTCGAAGTCGAAGATGTCGACCAGACACTGGATTCCGCATTGAAAAACGGCGGAGTGCGGCTGGGGGAAATTACCGAAAAGGCGGTACCGGGCGTCGGCAATCTGAAATTCGTCTATTTCAGGGATCCCGAGGGGAATGTCGTCGAGATCCAATCATGGCGAAATTAGCCCGTGTCCGAACGATCTCCACGGCGGAGGCATCCAATGACGCTTTCATCCACGGAAATAGACGACCTCAGATCGGCTAAGCTTCTTCTCGAAAATCCCGGACTTGCCTCAAAGATCAGCAGCGTTATCGGTTTGCCGATCGAGAGGGGCTTCGGGCTGCTGCCCGGGAAATGGAACCTGGCAGTGAACGCGGCCGCCCGAAAATCCATCGAGACCGCCTTTGATGTGGCGCTTTGGACCCTGGTGCACAAACAACAGAAGCCGCCGGCGAACTGGTGGCACAAACTGGCTGCCGGAACTTCGGGCGCCGCCGGCGGTGCTTTCGGCATCTCCGCGCTTGCGATTGAACTTCCCATATCGACGGCCATCATTCTCAGATCGATTGCCGACATTGCCCGAAGTCAGGGGGAGAATCTGATGGATCCCGGAGCGCGAATTCAGTGCATTCAGGTGTTGGCGCTCGGCGGAAAGCCTAACCTGGACGATGCCGCCCAAACCAGCTATTTCGCGGCCCGAGCGGCAATGGCGAAGGCGGTGACGGATGCCGCGCGGCACCTTGCCGGAAAAGGCCTCGCCGACAAAAGTGCACCGGCCATTATCCGCCTCATTGCCCAGATCGCATCGCGCTTTTCCATCGTCGTTTCCGAAAAGGCGGCGGCCCAGGCGCTTCCTGTCATCGGCGCGTTCGGAGGCGCGCTGATCAACACCCTTTTCATCGATCATTTTCAAGACATGGGCAAGGGGCATTTCATTGTCAGGCGGTTGGAGCGTCACCACGATCCCGAGGTTGTCAGGCGGATCTATCTGGAGCTTTGAGGGAGCATCGATCATATCGATCCGATCGGTTTCGAATACGTCCCGCCCGAAATTCCGTGCCCCCTGCGATTTTTTCATTTTGACAGGCCTGAAAAGATTTCCAATCACCTCACCAGCAATTTGAGGTACAATATCAAAAAAGGTCCTTGTTGAGACCTGAGTGAGGATGCCCGGCGCGATGAGGCACTTCGAGCCCACAGGATGTGCGACCTTCTTTCTTTGTGCGTTCCTTTTCCTGTGCCTGTCTTTCGCTTTTCCGAGCGCGCCCTCCGCGTCCGTCGACGAGACCGCTATCGAAATCGGCGTACTCGCGGCCAGGGGACAACAGCAATGCCTGGAAACCTGGTCACCGACAGCCGACTACCTCACCCGCCAGATACCCGGCCACCGATTCCTGATCGTACCGTTGTCCTATGACCGAATCTATCCCAGCGTGCAGAACGGGGACGTTGACTTTGTTCTGGCCAATTCCGCGTTTTACGTGGGGCTGGAGCACTGGTACGGGGCCAATCGCATCGCGACGCTGAAAGGACGGCACGCAAGGGGGACGTATACCCAATACGGCGCGGTCATTTTCTGCCGAAGCGATCGAAAGGCAATCCGCTCCCTGAGCGACCTCAAGGGCAAATCCTTCATGGCCGTCTCCGAGTTCTCTCTTGGCGGATGGATCATGGCCTTGCGGGAATTCAAGGAGAACGGAATCGATCCGGAAAGCGACTTTCAGAAGCTCCGCTTCGGTAAAACCCACGATCAGGTCGTCTTCGCGGTACGGGACCGCATCGTCGATGCGGGCACCGTGAGAGCCTATACGTTGGAGGATCTCAGCGCGGAAGGCAAAATCGATCTGGCGGATTTTTACGTATTGCCCGATCTTCATGATGCCGGAGTCCCCAAGCCTTATCTCTGCACGACACGCGAATATCCCGATTGGCCGATGGCGAAAGTCAGCCTGACCCCCGACGTTCTGGCGGAGAAGGTCGCCGTTGCCCTGCTGCAGATGCCGCCGGATTCTCCCGCGGCCCGGGCGGCCGGTTGCGCGGGCTGGACCATTCCCTCGAATTATCAGCCGGTCCATGACTGCCTGAGAGCCTTGAAAGCCGGCCCGTACGTCGATCTGGGCAAAATCACCCTTTCGGACGTTCTGCACCGATACGGGCTCTGGATTCTCCTGGCGATCGGCGCTTTCAGCATTCTGCTGGCCTTCACTGCCGTGGTGATGGAACTCAACGCCAGGATCAACAGGTCCCACGCGCGCATCAAGTATGAAATGGACCTGCACAAACAAAAGGACCGGGAGTTGGAACTGGCCAAGGAGATGGCCGAAACCGCCACCCGGGCCAAGAGCGAATTTCTCGCCAACATGAGCCACGAAATCCGAACGCCCATGAACGGCGTCATCGCAGCAACGGACCTGGCCCTTGGAGAGGAATTGCCGCCAAGGGTCGCCAACTACCTCAAAATCATCCATAGCTCGGCCTATTCGCTGCTGGGCATCATCAACGACATTCTGGATTTTTCGAAGATCGAAGCCGGCAAGTTCGAACTGAAGGAACGGGCATTCAGGCTAAGCGAGGTCATTGACCGCGTCATGGAGCTGTTCTTCAGCAAAGCCTCCGAAAAAGGCATCGAACTGCTGGTGGATATCGACGCGGATACCCCCAGGCTCGTCATGGGCGACCCCCTGCGCCTTCAACAGATCCTGACCAACCTGGTCAGCAATGCGATCAAGTTCACGGATGCCGATGGGATGATCCTGTTGAGCGTTCAGGAGAAAAAGGAACCGGCGGATGCAGATGCCTCCGGCCAGGTGACGCTGGCCTTTTCCGTGAGAGACACGGGCACCGGCGTCGATCCGGAATACATGGGCATCATTTTCGAGCCCTTCAGCCAGGCCGATACCTCCACGACCCGAAAATACGAAGGCACCGGCCTGGGTTTGAGTATCTGCAAAAAGCTCGTGACAATGATGGGCGGGGAAATCGGGGTGAAATCCGAAGCGGGGGAAGGCAGCACCTTCTTCTTTACGGTACGCCTGCGACGCCCGTCCGTCCAACCGGTCCCGAAACTGGTGGTTCCCTCCGATATTCAGGGGTTGAAGGTGCTCGTGGTCGATGACCTGGAAGACAGCCGGATCATCATGCGCAAGATGCTGGAATCCCTGGCATTCAAGGTCGAGACCCTTGCCGCCGGGTCTCAGGCGCTGATCCGTTTGAAGAATGATCAGCTCCGCGAAAATCCCGTCGAACTGATCATGATGGACTGGAAGATGCCGGAAATGGACGGCATCGAAGTGTCGAGAAGGATCCGGCAGGAATTGAAACTGGCGATTCCCATCATCATGATGACCGCCTTCGGCAGGGAGGAGCAGCGCATCGAGGCGGAAAAAGTCGGCATCAACGGTTTTCTGACCAAGCCCATCTATCCGTCGACATTGTTTGACGCCATCATGGACGGGTTCGGCAAGGAAGGATTGAAGGAGGCCGCCCGGGAAAGACGGTTTACGACCCGGGCATCGATTTACCGCAGGCATTTGAAGGGCACACGAATTCTCGTAGCCGAAGACAATCCCACAAACCAGCAGGTGGCCCAGGCCATCCTGGAAGGAGCGGGAATCGCCGTCACGATCGTCAACAACGGCGAGGAAGCTGTGAGGGCCGTCCGGGACCAGTTTTTCGACGCCGTTCTGATGGACATTCAAATGCCGAAAATGAACGGTTACGAAGCCACCCGTCAGATCCGGGAGCTTCCGGGGGGATCCTCGATTCCCATCATTGCCATGACGGCGCACGCCATGAAGGGCGACGAGGAAAAATGCCTGGAAGCCGGCATGGATGGATACATCGCCAAACCGGTCAACCAGGACCGGCTGTTTCACACGCTCTCGCGGCTGCTGCAAACCCGCGCCCGGTCGCCGGAATCGATGACCTCCGACGAGGATGAGGAACCCGGTGACACGGGAGTCGACCGCGGAGAAGTTCCGGAAGGCGAACATGTTCCCGCCGACGGGACAGCCGGCGAAAAGGACGGAATGCTTCCGGCCAGGCTTCCGGGAATCGATATCGGCAGGACCATGGAAGCCTCGAGCATCGACGGCCCCACGCTGAAACGCATCATGATCCGGTTTCGTACCGACAACCTGGACACTTCTGAGAAATTGATGCAGGCATATGCCGCCAACGACCGGGAGCAAGTGCTCCAGATGGCGCACAGCCTCAAGGGAAGCGCCGCCAATATCGGTGCCGGTGAACTTCAATTGGCGGCGCATGCGCTTGAGACCGCCTGCCGGCAGAAGTTTTCGGCGGACGCCCCCCCGCACGGAGTTGAAAGCCTCCTTGCAAAAGTAGCTTCCGAACTGAATCGGGTCCTCGAATCGATCCAAACGTTGGAAACGCCCGCGTCCTGGGAGGCAACCGAACAGATATCCGGGGACATCGGATTGCAGTTCGAAGCGCTTCTGACACAGTTGGCCGAAACCCTGGACCAGGCCGACCCGGATCGGATCATGAAACTCATTCCGACCTTCAGCCAACTGGGCGCCCACTGCAAGCGCGTCGACCCATTCAGGTTGAGAACGCTGGAGAACCAGATCAACCGCTACGACTACGACCAGGCGTTGCAAACGATCGACAGGATAAGAAAAGACCTACAGGGAGATCAATGAACACAGACCGGCCGATAGTCCTGATTGTGGACGACAATCCGACCAACATCGACCTACTGGTCAGCACATTGAGGGCGGAGTATCGCCTGGGGATCGCCAAAAACGGCCCCAAGGCTCTGGAGTACGTCGCCAGACAAAAACCGGACCTGGTGCTGCTGGATATCATGATGCCGGAGATGGACGGCTACGAGGTTTGCGCGCGGTTGAAAGAAAATCCCGAGACCGCGGCCATTCCGATCATATTTATCACGGCCATGACCGAAACCGTGAACAAGATGCGGGGGTTCGAGCTGGGGGCGGTCGACTACATCACCAAGCCCTTCCACGCGGCGGAGGTCAAGGCGAGGATTCGAACGCACCTGTCACTGGAGGAGATGCGGCTGCAGCTGGCGTCGCAAAATGAGCTCCTGGAGCAGAAGGTTGCACGGAAGACGGAGGAAATACGCCAGATGCTCAACGCCAGCATCCGCAGCATGGCGTTGATGGTCGAGATCAGGGATCCCTATACCGCGGGGCACCAGCAGCGCGTTGCACAGCTGGCCGGCGCCATCGGAGAAAAAATGGGACTTCCCCCATCCGTGATCGACGGTATCCGAATTTCGGGAATTCTCCATGATGTCGGCAAGATCCGGATACCGGTCTCCATCCTCAGCCGGTCCGGCGGGTTGATGGAGGCCGAGTACGAGATGCTCAAGATTCACCCCCAGGTCAGTTTCGACATCCTGAAGGACATTCCGTTTCCCTGGCCCGTCGCCCAGACAGTGCACCAGCACCATGAGCGCCTGGACGGATCGGGCTACCCGCGCGGCCTTTCGGGCGAGGAAATCCTCCTCGAGGCGAGGATATTGGCAGTCGCCGACGTCACCGAAGCCACCAGTTCCTTTCGCCCCTACCGTCCGGCGCACGGCATCGAGGCCGCACTGGCGAAGATCGTCGAAAACAAGGGAAAGCGCTACGATGCGGACGTAGTGTCCGCCTGCAAGGAACTGTTCGTCGACGACGGCTTCACATTCGACTCCAATACGGACAATCCGCCCCCACTGCTATGACGCCTCATATTGGCGGGGTTGGCGGAGAAGGCGAGGGTATTATCCAGGCCAGATCATCTCCATATAAAAACCAACCCCTGGAATTCGTGCCCCCTCGAATCGAAGCCGGTCAGGATGGGGAAGAGGCCTCGTCGAAGGATTTTTCCAGATCATTCATCATCTGATCCATCCTGCTTTTCATGCTGGACCAGGCTTCACCACTTTCGTTCTTCAAATTTTCCAGCGCAGCCGCCGCCTCTTCTCTCTTCACCTGCAGATTGGCGATGGTCTCCTCGTATTTGGCTTTTGCATCTTCGCTCATGGATGCGGCCTTTGCTTTCATCTCATCCAGCTTCTGGTCGATACGGCTCAGCTGGTCCTCGAGTTTTTGCTGGTATTCCGCCTTCTGCTGCTCTGTGTAAGCCTTGGCGGCATCCACTGCCTCGGCCGCCTCCTTCTTGACTTCATCGGCCGTCACCCCGCTTTGAGGCTTGGCCGAATCCTGGGAATCGCCGCATCCGGACCAAAGGAACATCGAAATCAGCAACGCAACCCAAACCCATGCCTTGAGACGAAACATACCACACCTCCCTGTTATCGGTTTTGACAATCCCTGCGAACAGGTAAAAGTATACTCCTGCTGAGGGGAAGAAAAATCTGCCGTTGGTTCCGCTTCGATGGGACGCTTGCCGGTGGGGACTGGATGAGAGAATTGAATCGTTATCATCAATAGATTGTGATGCTCCCCATTGTCAAGCGCCATGCCGTTGCCGTGGCCAAATGGCGACACGGGTGATGGCCGTCGCTTTCAACCGGACGGCCCTGATTCATGATATCCAAAGGAGAGATCGATGACAGGCCCATGGCATTCAAAGAATCTGGGCGACGCAATGTTTGCCACCCAGCAGCTGAACGAGATCGAATCGCTGTTTCTTTCGGAATTCATGATGGCAGGCCGTCCGAAGGACATGGCGCTGTTTTTCCGGCATGAATCCGAAGGCCGCCTCCATTGCGAAGTGATGACATACTTCTCTCCAGCCGCCGCGGCCGTTGCAGAGAAGGTTGACGCCGCCCGTTGCCCGAGACCGTCTCCGAAGGGACTGAGCCTCCTCGCGGGCGCCGATGACTGCTGGGCGCTACTTTTTCCGGAGTCGACGGATTGAGGCTGTCCTGGCGGAAAGCTCGAGGAAACCGGATCCGATATCAGGACAGCCTGCAACGACATGCATCGCGGTGATGCACCCATCTCCATGAAGGTGGCGGTTCCGGGAGAAAAGAAAACGCGCGGTTTCGGGATGAACCCGCTCGGCCGAATGCATGCTTGGCAGTGCGGCGTGCCCTGTATTTCGGGCATATCCTTCCTTCCCTGTCCAACCGGAGATCTCCCGCCCACGAGTTCCGGTCGCCCTAACTGCTCAATAATTCAGATTATCAGGGGCGTTTTCACGCCGCTTCGCCGCCGCGCCCATTGCTGGCATGAATCGTGTTTCCCTCGGTCGACGGGTAATTGAAACCTTTTCTGGAGGAAGGAGGGCGCGGTTTGGCAAGGAGATTTTTCGTTTCGATCCTGTTCGTCGCCTGCCTTGCATTCCCGGGAGCGCAGGCGTTTGACATCATGCTGCCCCTGGTTTACGAGGAAGACATCGATTTCTCGAACTGGCTGATGAGTGAAAAGCTCGACGGTGTAAGAGGCTACTGGGACGGCAGGCGGCTGCTTTCGAAAAATGGGCATCCGTTCCATCCTCCCCAGGCTTTCATCCACAACTTTCCCGATTTCGAAATCGAGGGGGAGGTCTGGGGCGGCCGGAACACTTTTGAAAAAACCGCTGGAATCGTCAAACGACGAGAGCCCCATGACGGCTGGCTTGAATTGAAATTTGCCGTTTTCGACGTTCCGGGCGCGGCAGGAGGGTTTGAAGAACGCCTGAAGCTGGCGGCCGAATGGTTCTCCGAACACCCATCCGAATTTGCGTTTGTCATCGATCACTTTCCCGTCGAGAACCAACGGCATTTGAAGGAAGAATTGAAAAGAATAGAAGCGCTTGGGGGCGAGGGGATCATCCTCAGGCGATGCGGGTCTGCCTACAGGGCAGGCAGAAGCCGGGACATTCTGAAGGTCAAGAGCTATTCGGACACGGAGGCGGTAGTGATTGCGCACCTTCCGGGGAAAGGAAGAAACGAGGGCCGGATGGGGTCTCTTCTCGTGGCGTTGCCGGGCACCGGAACGCAATTCAGAATCGGCACCGGCTTTTCCGACGAAATCCGGCAGGCGCCGCCGCCCGTGGGCTCACTGATCACCTTCAAGTATTACGGATTCTACGAATCCGGCGTCCCCAGGTTTCCATCCTTCCTGAGGATCAGCGAAGAACTTTAGCGGCCGTCGAAGCCATTCGAGGTGTCATGCGAGTGAAAATCGGTAAGTGGTTCCGGATTCTGACGATCGTCCCGCTGGTGACGGCCGGTTCCGCCTTCGCCGCCGGCCGGGTTGGAGTCGGGGCGCCCGCCGGCGATTATGCGACGACGGATGTGGTCCTGCTGATCGCCTACGTGCTGCTGGCGCTCGTCTTCTCGTTTCTCTGCTCCGTCGCGGAAGCGGTCCTCCTGAGCATCACGCCCTCGTACATCGAAGGCTTGCGGGCGGACCACCCGCGGCGGGCGAAACTGCTGAGACGATTGCGGCAGGAAAACGTCGACCGGTCGCTCGCGGCCATACTGACATTGAACACGATCGCCCATACGGTGGGGGCGATCGTCGCCGGGGCGAAGGCGACATTCGTATTCGGCAGCGAGTGGATCGGGCTGTTCTCCGCGGTCATGACGCTGCTGATTCTCTACCTTTCCGAAATCATCCCCAAAACCATAGGCGCCGTCTACTGGCCGAAACTCGCCGGTGTGACCGCGACGTTCGTGCGCGTGCTGATCCGGTTGTTGTATCCCCTCATCTGGATTTCGGAGGGGCTGACGCGCCTGATCGCCAAGCGGAAAGGCATGCACACGTTCAGCCGGGAGGAGTTCATCGCCATGACCGGCATCGGCGAACAGACCGGGTATATCGACAAGAACGAGTCCCGGATCATCCGAAACCTGTTTCGCCTCGGCTCGTTGAAGGCGGAGGACATCATGACGCCACGCACCGTCATCACGGCGCTCCGGCAGGACATTACGATTTCGGAAGCCCTGGACACCGTCATTCAAACCGCGTTCTCCCGCCTTCCGCTGTACGGGAAGGATATCGACGACATCAGCGGCTTTGTCCTGAAGGACGAGGTCCTCACGCTCAATTCCCAGGGCCGGGGGGACACCCGGCTCGAGTCCCTGAGGCGTGAAATCCTTTGCGTATGGGAAGGAATGGCACTGTCCAGCCTGCTGGAATTTCTTCTCGATCATCGCCAGCAAATCGCCCTGGTCATCGACGAACACGGAGGAACGCGAGGTCTGGTGACGCTCGAAGATGTGGTGGAGACCTTGCTGGGTATGGAAATCGTCGATGAAATGGACAAGGTCGAGGACATGCGGACGCTGGCAAGGCAGCAATGGCTCAGACGCGCCAAGGCACTGGGCATCGATGTCGACGTTCTGGAGCACGGGCCGGGCGAGGCCGACGCGCCGCCGGCCCCTGGCGCGCCCGAGCAGGAGCCTCGGGCATGAGCACGGCCGTCTCTTCACCTGCTGCCACTTTACACGAAGCTTATCGGTCTAAACTTCAAAGGAAAAGTCATCATGGAGGTGAACCGATGCAAAGGCTCGTGGAACGAACAGCCGCCCTATGGGCCTCGATTCTGCTCATATTTTCGTGTGGATTCGGACTGCCGCAGGAAGCGGTGGCCCATCATGGTTGGGCCTGGGCAACCGATGAGGAGTTCGAGATCACCGGCCGGATCCTCGAGGTCCGGCTCGGGAACCCTCACGGCGAGGTAACCCTGGACGTCAACGGGGAGAGTTGGATCGTCGAGGTGGGTCAGCCCTGGCGGAATGAACGGGCGGGACTCACCGAAGAGTTGCTCGGCGTCGGTCGTCTCATCACGGCTCACGGCCACCGCTCTGCAGGGGAGGGTGAGAAAGTCGTCAAGGCGGAGCGCGTGGTGATCGATGGCAGCCAGTACGACCTGTACCCGGACCGCAAATCGTAACCGGCCGGCGGTGGCGGTGTGAACTTGGAATTCTTCGCGGCACTGGAGGCATCCGCTCTTGCGAGGGCGCTCAGAAATTCCGTTTGGGCCTATCCTCTGGTCAATACCGGCCACATCCTCGGGGCGGCGCTGCTGGTGGGAGGCATCGTTCCCCTTGACTTGCGGCTGCTCGGATTGTGGCCGTCAGTGCCCGCACGCCCGCTGCTGCGGGTGCTGACCCGCACGGCCGGCGCCGGGCTGATGCTGGCCGTTGTTTTCGGTGCGCTGCTGTTCATCACCCGCGCAACGGAGTATGTACGCTCCCACTTGTTCGTCGGTAAAATGGCGGTCGTGGGTGCCGGCGTGATCAACCTGCTCGTATTTCACTGGATCGCAACCCGCAAAGATCGCGCGACACCGCCGGAAGCGCGGGCCCTGCCGAGCGGCTCGCGACTTGCCGGCAGCATCTCGCTGGGGATGTGGCTGACGGCGCTCGCGCTTGGCCGTCTGGTCGGCTATTTTTAGGGCAACCAAACCCCCGGCACAGGGGGACCGCTTGACGAAACCCATGATTCCAACAAGCGCTGCGCATGTCCGTCCGGCTGGTTCTAACGTTTGATAGATAGGAGATGACGCCATGACCCGTCGGCATCGATGCCTCAACTGGCTCGCCTCGCTCTGGTGGGTTGTGATCGCTGCAATTGCAGTGACGCCCCCGAATGGATATTCCCAGGACCTTGCCCCGCCCCTGGTCGCCGCCCAGGAAGCACTCGTGAAGGTTGAAGACCTGATCGGTTCCGGTCGACTGGACGCCGGCTGGGCGGAGGATTTCTCCGGGCTTGACGTATCGCTTCGCAACGTCAAGGGGTTTGCCGAATACGTTGTTCGAATCACGCGTTCGAAAGGGGAGCCCTCCTCCATTTCGCTCTATTTCACCAGAAACGGCGTATTTTCAGGATCGAGCCTGGACCAATATTAGGTTGGATTCACCGCCGGATGGCCGGTGGCACCGCCAGGGCCGTCCGCGCCCTGAAAGCGCCCGCCCAACCCGAAAACTGGACGCCAAATATCAGAGCGCGGTCCGCGTCGTCCAAATCTTTCAGCCCAAACCCGGTTGCCGCTTGTTGCGGAATCCCCCTGCGGGGCCCTTTCTACACGGCCTCTGCCTGCGGACCTGATTCCCGTGCCGCCCCGGATTCAGGGTATTCAGCCCCGCCGCCTTTCAGGAGTTTCCTCCCGGATTGGACCTGCCGGCCGGATCCGGCGACCACAGCCACCAGGTCCTCCACCACGGCTTTCATGTGCATCGCTTGCGCGTTGAGTTCCTCGGCCGCTGAGGCGGATTCCTCCGCGTTGGCCGCATTCTGCTGAACAACCTTGTCCATTTCGGAAACCGCGGTGTTGATCTGGTCGATGCCTCTTGCCTGTTCGTTCGAGGCTGAATCGATTTCCGCCACCAGTTGAGCGATCTTCTCCGCGCTGGCAGCTACATCCCGGAAGGCTTCATTGGTGGAGGCCGCAAGCGAGGACCCCTCGGCGATCCGCTTGACCGAACCATCGATCAGGCCGGCGGTGTTGCGGGCGGCTTCGGCGGCTCGCAGCGCCAGATTTCGCACCTCTTCCGCCACCACCGCGAATCCCGCTCCGGCCTCGCCGGCCCGGGCGGCCTCGACGGCAGCATTGAGAGCGAGAAGGTTGGTCTGAAACGCGATTTCGTCGATGGTCTTGACGATTTTCTGGGTTTCCTCGGAGGCCGACGTAATTTCGCTCATGGATGCCACCAGCCGCGTCATCGACTCGCCGGCCCGGGTGACGACTTCCCCCGTGGTGCGCATCAGGCCGTTGGCCTCGCGGGCGGAATCGGCGTTGCGCCGTGTCATGGAGCCGATCTCCTCCAGGGAGGATGACGTCTCTTCGATCGATGCCGCCTGCTCGCTGCAACCTTCCGCCAGTGACTGGCTGGCCGACGACACCTGCCCCGAAGCCGAAGTCACCTCGTCCGATCCGCCGTCCAGCAACGAGGCGATCCGCATGACCGGATTGGCAATACCGCGGGCGATCCAGAAGATTATGAACATCAGAACCGCAAGGGAGCCCGTCCCGATCATCAGGGCCACGCCCATCATTTCGTTCGCGCCGGAGTTGATTTGTCGAACGGGGATATTGGCGATCGCGGCCCAGGGAGTTGTCGTCTTGCCGATCGGGATGGGGACCGAGATCCGCTCGACCGTGTCCCCGAGATGGATCGACCGGTTCCGGGTCATGAATCCCTTCCCGGACAGAATCTGATTCGCGAAAGGCCTGACCCACGCGGCAGTCTCGGCCATGGACGTCCCCAGACGGCCGGAGTCCGGATGAGCGATGCAGCTCGTATCGTTCGACAGGACGGCGACATACCCGGTTTCGTAAACCTTGAGCCCGGCCACCAGCGACTGAAGACTTGCCAGGGAGACGTCGACCCCGGCAGCGCCAAGGAATTGGCCGTCGTGCATGATCGGCACCACGAGGCTGGTCATGAGCACCTCCCGGCCCGCGACAGTGTATTTGAACGGATCGAGGATCGTCTCCCTGCCGCTGTTTTTGGCCAGGAGGTAATAGTCCCCGTCTCCCGGCACCTCGTAGTTTTCCAGGGGGGCCTGGGAAATGCCGTCCCCGCTTCGGTGCCAATAGGGGATCAATCGACCGGTCGCGTCGTGTCCGGGCGAATTGGTGTATTCATCGTCCCGGTAATCGAAAGCGTTGGGTTCCCAGCAGGTCCAGACGCCGATGAGCGCCGGGTTGCTTTCCAGCGTCCGCCGCAGGATCGAATTGACCTCGGGTCTGCCCGGTATGCTGTCTTCACGCTTGAACCCTTCGAACATTATGGCCAGGGTGCGCGCGGTCACCATCGGTACCTGAAGCTGCGCCTCGACCGATTTTCCGATACGGGAGGCGATCTCCTGCGCCTTTTCGTTGGCCTCGCTCTGGGCCAGATGACGCCCCTTCACGGTCACGAAGGCGATGGTGACGGCAAAGGCCAGCAGGGCGACCGTACCGATGGACACGACCATTCTGGCCTTGAGATTCATTGAGGTCGACATGGGTCCGATTCCTTTCCTTGGGAGATGCGGTTCCGGATCATCCGGGACATACCTGGGGAGTGAGCCCGCAATTCACTTTGCATTTCGTCCAGATTTCGTTATCGTCCACTAGGCGATGAACTTTAGGATACACCCCTCTCAGCCGCTCAGGATGACGCGCTACCGCTTCGATTCATCGTCTGTCCTCCAATCCCTCGTGGCAAACGAAACCGATCGTCACCCGACTCAGACCCCCGCTCCCATCGGCCAGAGGACTGAAGCCCTTCATTTTCATTAAAAAAAGGAGTGACATATGGCGAAACTGATGCGCATCATGAGCGAAAAGCCGTTGAACGCTGAAACGCCGATCGAATCCCTGCGGTCATGGATCACCGCCAATTCGGTTTTCTTCGACCGCAACCAGGGCGAGATACCCTCAAAGCCCGTCTCTCTCTCCGATTGGAGGCTCTTCGTCGACGGCGAAGTGGAGCAGCCGCTCGAACTGGGGCACGAAACGCTGATCCGAATGCCAAAGGGCATCGTGGCCAACACGCTGGAGTGCTCCGGCAACGGCCGATCGCTTCTGGAGTCCAAGGCCGCCGGGAACCCATGGACCGTCGGAGGAGTCGGCAATGCCGTATGGGGCGGGGTGTGGTTGAGAGACATCCTGGAACGCGCCGAGCTCACCGCAAAGGCCCGCCACGTGGCGTTCGAGGGCTTGGATCGCCCTCTGGGTTCCGCGCAGATTTCATTCGTTCGAAGCATCCCTGTCGAAAAGGCCCTCGAGTCGACCTTACTGGCCTATGAGATGAACGGAGATCCCCTCCCGTTGAAGCACGGCTACCCGCTTCGGGCACTGGCTCTCGGTTGGACGGGTGCCAACTGCGTCAAGTGGCTGCACCGGATCACGGTTCTCGACCGTCCCTTCGAAGGCTTTTTCATGGACCAGGTCTACCGGATATTCCAGAAGGGCCAGGATCCCAAAACCGGCGAAGTGGTGACCCGTATTCCGATGAAGTCCATCATCACCCAGCCCGTGAACGGCGAGAGCCTGCCGGCCGGCGTCATAACGGTATTGGGGGCGGCCTATGCCGGAGATACCGGCATCCAGGCGGTCCAGGTTTCGGTCGACGACGGTCGAAGCTGGGAGCCGGCTGAATTCATAGGCCCGGAAACGCCCTTTGCGTGGCGTCAGTGGCAGTACCTCTGGGAGGCGAGGGCGCCGGGACCGTACACGGTATTGGCCCGCGCAACCGATGCGAGCGGAAATCCTCAACCCATGGGGGCAACCTGGAACGTACTGGGCTACGGCAACAACGGGGTACGCGAGCACGCCGTCAGGGTTCAAATCGTCTGAAAACGTCGCCGGGATTCCGTTCAATCCGGCGGGTGATGCTTACACCCAAAGAAAGGGGGACTGCGACATGGGTGGTAAAACTTTCAAGGCCATGGTGGTGACTGAAACCGAGAATCAAAAATTCATCAGGACGATTACCGAAAGGTCCACGGACGATTTGCCGGATGGAGACGTTCTGGTCCGGGTCCGATACTCCTCCCTGAACTACAAGGACGTGTTGTCCGCCACTGGAAACAAGGGGGTGACCCGAAAATATCCCCACACGCCGGGCATCGACGCCGCGGGTGTGGTCGAGGAAAGCCGGAGCGGACGGTTCAGTCCGGGTGACGAAGTCATTGTCACGAGCTACGATCTCGGCATGAACACCCCCGGCGGATTCGGCCAATACATTCGCGTGCCGGAGTCCTGGGTGGTGCCGCGTCCGCAGGATCTGCCTCTACGGGAGAGCATGATCTACGGGACGGCCGGATTCACCGCCGCCCTGTCGGTCCACCGGCTCACCGAACTCGTGAAACCCGACCAGGGCGAGATCCTGGTCTCCGGCGCCACCGGCGGTGTCGGGGGCGTGGCGGTCTCCATTCTCTCCAGGATCGGCTACACGGTGGCGGCTGTGAACGGCATCGTGGATGAAGCCGACTATCTGCGTGAGATCGGCGCCAAATCCGTCGTCAGCATCGATGAGGCCGCGGACAGGAGCGGACGGCCGCTGCTGAAAACCCGGTGGGCCGGCGCCGTCGACACCGTGGGCGGAGACATTCTTGCCACCGCCGTCAAATCGGTGGCCTATGCCGGAGCGGTGACCTGCTGCGGGAACGCCGCCTCCCACGACCTGCCGCTGAACGTGTATCCTTTTATTCTCCGCGGAATCACGCTGATCGGCATCGACTCCCAGAACTGCCCCATGCCTCTCCGCCAAAAGATCTGGAACCGCCTGGCCAACGAGTGGCGCATCGACCGGATCGAAACACTGGCTTCGGAGGCCGGCATGGAGGATCTGGACGCATGCATCGACCGGATCCTGAATCGAAAGCACAGGGGCCGTACCATCGTTCGGCTTGACGACTGACCGGAAATGCGGTTGAGTTGAGGGCTCACTCCGGAATAAAGAATGAATCTCGACTCGGAAATCCACACACACCCGCGGACCGCGTTCATGAGAATCGCCACGGAATCGGATCTTCCCCGCATCGTTGACATATACAACTCGACCGTCTCCTCGCGGCAGTCCACGGCCGACACCGAGCCGGTGACCGTGGAGCAGCGGCTGGATTGGTTTCGACGCCACACCGCCGGGCGGCGGCCCATTCTGGTTCACGAAACGGACGGCGTGGTGGGGGCCTGGGTCAGCTTCGAGCCGTTCTACGGCCGTGCCGCCTACCGCCGAACCGCGGAAATCAGCATCTACATCGCCCCCGAACACCGGGGAAGGGGTCTTGGACGCGCCATTCTGGGCGAAGCGGTCGCCATGGCTCCCGGGCTGGAAATCAACACCCTGCTGGCGTATGTCTTTTCCCACAACCAGCCGAGTCTTCGGCTGTTTTCCGCCCTGGGTTTTGCGGAATGGGGACGGCTGCCCGGCATCGCGGAGATGGACGGGCGGGAATACAGCCTATCCATCCTGGGCCTGCGCACGCAGGTCTGAAGGCGGTGTTATCCCCCGGTGGATTCGGGCGGCACAGGAAGCGCCGTAAGGGGAAGACAGCGATGGTATTTTGGATGAAGGCGACGATTCTGTGGATCCTTCTGGTTCCATTGGGGATCCTGAACGGAATTTTCAGGGAGAGAATCCTGGCACCTATCCTCGGCGCCCGGATCGCGCTGCCGATCAGCGGATTGAGCCTGTCATTGCTCATCCTGACGGTGACCGCCGTGGCGATCCCCTGGCTGCCGGAAGCCCACAGGAGCGCCTACTGGGCGGCAGGCGGCGTGTGGGCATTGCTCACCGTGGCTTTCGAACTGGCCCTGGGGCGCTGGGGTATGAAACAATCCTGGGGGGAAATCGTCCGGAACTACGACTTCCGAACCGGCAACCTCATGCTCATCGTGGTCCTCGCCGCCGCCGTCGCACCCTACCTGGGGGCCCGATTAAGGGGCCTGATCTGAATGCGGCCGGGCATGTCCGACATCGTGCGGCTGAGGCGGGAGATCCACCGGCATCCCGAACGCTCCGGCAGGGAACAAAAGACGGCCGGACGAATCGAATCCCATCTCGCGCGGCTGCGTCCCCATTCACTCATGACCGGACTGGGCGGATTCGGCCTCGCCGCGATATTCGACAGCGGATCCCCGGGACCGACGGTGCTGCTGCGAGCGGAGCTGGACGCCGTTCCGGTCCAGGAAACCGCAGGACGGTCCTACGGGTCGGTCGTAGGGAACACCTCCCACTCCTGCGGTCACGACGGGCACATGGCCATTTTGAGCGCCCTGGCCGAGCAGCTTTCCCTGAAAAGACCCGCCAGGGGCCGGGCGGTGCTGCTTTTCCAGCCCGCCGAAGAAAACGGTTCCGGCGCGGCCGCCGTATTGGCCGATCCGCGTTTCAAAACCCTTTCTCCCGATTACGCCTTCGCCCTTCACAACCTGCCCGGATTTTCCGAAGGAGAGGTGGTCATTCGTTCCGGCCCGTTTTCCTGTGCCTCCACCGGTCTGGTGGTCCGGCTTCGGGGAAAAGCCGCCCATGCCGCCCAACCGGATACCGGTAGAAGCCCCGCCCTTCCCATGTGCCGGATCATCGAAGGGCTGCCCCGGCTCGGACGCGGCGCGGATGGATCGGCCAATTTTTCTATGGCCACGGTGGTCTACGCACGCCTCGGCGTTACGGGCGCTTTCGGGACGGCCCCGGAATCTGCGGAGGTGATGGCGACCCTGCGAAGCGACACGAATCAGGGACTTGCGGACCTCGTGAAACGGGGAATCGACCTTGCCGGATCCGCAGCGTCCGCAGGGGCGGTCGGTCTGGAGGTCGACAGACGGGATGAATTCCCCGCAACGGTCAACACGGAAGAAGGCGCGGTGCTGGTCATATCGGCCGCGAACCGGTGCGGCTTCGGGATCCACCATTTGAAGAAGCCCTTTCCCTGGTCCGAGGATTTCGGACATTTCACGGGGCGGTTCGGAGGGGCGTTGTTCGGGCTCGGCGCCGGACGGGCTCACCCCGAACTGCACCATCCGGACTATGATTTCCCGGAAACCCTGATCCCAAAGGGATGTGCCCTGTTCGAAGCCATTCTCGAACAGCTTCTGAATGAGCCGGACCCCTGAACTTCCCGATACACGAATCGGATGGAGCCTCCGTAGTCCCCTCGGGCGATGGGCAGCCTTCGTCCCTATTGTTCGCCTCCGGACGGTAGGGCAAATCCTCCTCCTCCGGAACTCCTTGGAAATCATTTTAAAGCCCATCAGTGAAGCGACATCCCGCCCGTTAGCCCCGACCCCGAAAACCGGAATAGGTTTTCCTCGAAAAAGCGTTCCTCGTCCAGGTACACCTTGAGCACGACGACATCCCGATCGGGTTGGCGGATGACGGGATGGGGGAACCGGTGAATCAGGCCCATGACCTTGTCGTTTCCGGGGTGAACCATGGCGGTGAACACAGATACGCCGCGCTTTTTGGCGGTTCGGATCAGTTGTTCCCACAGGATGGCTCCCAGTCCCAAGCCCTGATATCCGTCCTCCACCAGGATACCGGGCTCCGCCGCTCCGCCGGCCTCCTTGACGAAACAGGCGAAGCCCACGATCTCACCTTCGGGGGAAACGGCGACGATGCTTCCCCCCTCTCGCCGGTTGATGCCGCACCATCGATGCGTATCTTCCCTTCGGGGCTTGAAGGGCGAAAGGTACCGGTAATAGAGGCTCGAAGGCGACAAACGGTCATGCATCCGATCCACGGCCTCCTCATCCCCGGCCCGGGCCGCGCGAATGGTGACGGTCTTGCCATTCCTCAGACGAACGGTTTCGGCGGAAAATCGGTTCAACACCCGATTCCGCGCCGTGACAGCCAGATGGGTCAAAAGACTGTTCATTTCGTGTTCTCCTTTCATCGGCCGGCAATGAAGCAGCCGTAACTGGAAAACACGATGGCGGCCTTCCGTCCCCGGAGCGTTCCTTTCGGCGTCCCTTGGTGCGTCCTTTGAATTTTTTTGTAAAATTTTTTGGCGGGCGAAAATGACGGCTATACGGCTTTACCTCCTCGGCTCACCCCGCCTGGAAAAAGACGGTCGAACGCCGGAGCTCAAGCTGAAGAAGGCCATGGGCATCCTGGCCTATCTTGCCGTCACCGGAAGGCCCCACACCCGCGATTCCCTGGCGGCGCTCTTCTGGCCTGAAAGCAACCAGAAAGCGGGGCGGGCAAGCTTGCGGAGAACCCTCCACCGGTTACGTTTGTCGGCCGGAGGCAGGCTCTTGAATGTGGAGGGGGATCAGGTGGGGGTCGCCGGGGACGCCGTCGATTTGTGGGTGGATGCCCTGGCGTTCCAGTCCCGGTGCTCGGCCGCCAAGAAGGCGTCGGACACCGATGTCACCGCCGTTGTCGATGCCCTCACCGAGGCCGCCGCCCTTTATGTCGACGCTTTCATGGCGGGATTTCACCTGGCCGACTGCCCGGCGTTCGATGAATGGCAGTTCTTCGAAAGCGAGCGTCTCCAACAACAATTCATTGCCGTGCTGGACGAGCTTATCCGGTGCCACATGGCGGCCGGCCGCCATGACCTGGCCCTTGCCTTCGCCCACCGCCGGGTTGCGGCGGAACCCCTCAACGAGGCGGCTCACCGGACTCTCATCCAACTTTATTCGCGGACGGACCAGAAGGCGGCCGCCCTGCGGCAGTTCAGGGAGTGCCGTCGCATTCTGGAAAAGGAATTGGGAACGACCCCCCGGAAGGAAACCCGCGACCTCATCGACGCGATCCGGCGCTCTCCGCCGGACGGTCATGAACCGGCGGCTCCCCGGGCGCCCGAGATCCGCTACGCGAAAAGCGGCGACGTCCACATCGCCTACCAGGTGATCGGCCGCGGTCCGGTCGACCTCCTTTTCGTACCGGGCTTTGTCTCCCATCTCGAACTGGCGTGGGAGGACCCGGACCTGGCCGCGTTTTTCAGCCGACTGGCCGGCATGACCCGCCTCATACTTTTCGACCGTCGGGGTGTCGGACTGTCAGACCGGATCGG
Source organism: Desulfobacterales bacterium (assembly GCA_049366795.1). Classification (GTDB taxonomy): domain Bacteria; phylum Desulfobacterota; class Desulfobacteria; order Desulfobacterales; family UBA5852; genus CALNZV01. The sequence continues at coordinate 126,875 of JBMNCP010000075.1, read as the reverse complement.
CTATCCTCCCGGGCTCAAGGACACTGCCAGGGATATCGAGGCCGTCATGACGGCTGCCGGGTCACGCAAGGCGGTGATGATGGGCGTCTCCGAAGGCGGCCCCGCCATTTCCTTGTTTGCGGCCACCCGACCGAGCCGGGTCCGGGGGCTGATCCTTTATGGAACCATGGCCAAGGGCTCCCGGACGGAGGATTATCCCTGGGTGCTCACGGCAGAGCAGTACAACCGGTGGCTGGCGGATCTGGTGGCAAGATGGTCGGAAGGCCCCGGGATCGAAGGATTTGCGCCGAGCCGGGCCGCCGATCGGCGTTTTCGTAATTGGTGGGCGCGCCTGCTTCGATTCGGTTCGAGCCCGGGAATGGTGCGATCGGTCCTGGAGGCGCTTCGGGACATCGACATCCGCGAAGTGCTGCCGGCCATCCAGATCCCGACTCTCGTCCTGCACCGGAGAAACGACCAGGCCATCCTTGTGGGAAACGGCCGCTACCTGGCACGCTCGATTCCAGGGGCGATTTACAAGGAGCTGGAGGGAGAAGATCACTGGTGGTGGGTGGGAGATCAGGACAGTATTCACCGGGCGATTCAAGCGTTCGTCTCCGGATTGGGAGAAACCAGGACCGCCCGTCCGGTGCTGGCGACCTTGTGCTACGGGGAATTTTCGGGAGGTGCATTCGGGAAAGCGGACGAAATCGAAAGAGAAACGATTCTTGCCGACCCCCTAGAGCGGTACGGCGGCCGGATGGCGGGAGCGGAGGGGAACCGGTTTCTGGTGACCTTCGGAGGGCCAAGCCAGGCACTTGGCTTTGCCTTGGAAACCCTCGGCGCTGCCATGGCGTCAAACCTCCGCCTCCGGGTCGGCCTTCACGCCGGAGAGTGCATCCTGGTCGACGACCACGTGGCCGGAGTGGCGGTGCAGGTGGCCGCCCGAATCCTTGACCGGGCCGAGGACGGACAGGCGCTCATGTCGAATGCCGTTGCGATGCTCGCCGCCGGCAGCGGATTCAGGTTCACGGATCGGGGAACCCATCGTTTGGAAGGCGTCACCGGCAGCTGGCGGCTCCTGTCCCTCAACCCCGGCCGTTGATCCAGGCCACCCCTTGGAGCACCAGGGCATATCGAAGGCATTTTCCCAAGGCCACCCAGAACGTGAACGCCATCGGGTGCATCCGGACCACCCCTGCGACGATGGTCAGCGGATCGCCGATCACCGGCAGCCATGCGAGGATCAGAAGCGGGCTTCCCCAGCGCCGCATCCGCTCCTCGGCCCGTTCCCTGCGTTCCGGGTCCGTTCGGATCCATCTGGAAAGGACAAATCGGTCGCCGAGGCGGCCGATGAGATAGTTGACCCAGGATCCCAGGGTATTGCCCAGGGTGGCCACGGACAACAACCGCAAGGGGCTGTATCCACTCGCTGCCATGGCGGCGATGGTGGCCTCGGAGGAGAGGGGAAGAATCGTCGCCGCCAGGAATGCGGTCAGAAAAAGCCCGATGTAGCCCGCGCCGGTGAGCATCAGGACCCGGCGGCTTTCCGTGGATCCGATGCCGGACCGGCGCCGGCATCACCCACCTTGTAGCGGATCCTCAGAAGGCCGTTTTCGAAAGAGGTCGATGTCATTCGAAAGGCGCCGATCTCCTTCGTGCTTCTCACGTGGTCGCCGATACAGGGGCAGGCGTCGTACGCGCCCACCCGGACCACCCGCAGGGGGTCTCCCGCTGAATCCGGCAGTCGGTCAAGATCGAAGCGCTCGCCGGCGATGCCGCGGGAAATCATTTCCTCCGTGACCGGAAGGTCCTGTTCGATAATGTCGTTCACCGCCGCCTCCACGGCAGCCTGTTCCTCACCGGAAAGGCCGCGGTCGAACCGGTAGTCGCATTTGGATTTCTTCTTTTCGATGTGGGCGCTCACACACCGCCCGCAGCCGAACATCCGATCCATGGTCTGGTTCAGGATGTGCTCTGCGGTGTGCATTCGAGGATCATACTGTTTGGCCATTTCGAATCCGGAATCTCCTTTCGAAACGTGGTGAATCACTACTCGCACCCCCCCCGGCTGCCGCTACAAAACCCGGGAGAACACCCTCATGAAATTCCCCCCCAGAATCTTCTTGACCTTCTCATCGGCGTATCCTCGTCGAAGCAGGCCCTCGGTGATCTCGGGGAATCGCGCGTGGCCCTCGACGACATCCTTCGATTGCGGCCCCAGGGGCAGCCGGTGCCAGTTTTCAAAGCCGTCGCAGAGGTCGAGCCCGATCCCTACCGAATCGACGCCGGCAACCTTCACGACATGGTCCACGTGATCCAGAAGATGGTCGATCGTCGCCCCATCGTGCGCCTCGCAGAGAAACTTGTCGATGGCGTTGATGCCCACCACGCCTCCCTTGGAGGCCAGGGCCTCGATCTGGCGGTCCGAGATGTTCCGGGGTATCGCCCTCAGGGCCCTGCAATTGGAGTGGGATGCGATCACCGGACCATCGACCGCGTCCATGACGTCCCAAAAGCCTTCGTCGTTCAGGTGGCTGACGTCGATCACCATTCCCAATGCCTGCGCCTTTTCCACCAGCCGCATTCCAAAAGCGGTCAGGCCGCCGCTCTTCCCCTGGCGGGCTTCCTGAAAAAAACTTCCGTCCGCCGCGCTGTTTCGTCGGCTCCAGGTCAGCCCCAACCCGCGGGCTCCCAGCTCGTAGAAGACGCGGAGCAGCCCGAGGTCGTCCCCGATGGGATCCGCCCCCTCGAGGGAAAGGAGAAGCGCGATCGATCCCGAAGTCTTCACCGAGAAGGCTTCATCGGCGGAGCGACAGATTCTGGCCAGCCCGGGGGTGGACTCGAGATCCTCGATCAGTACGGCGATTTCATCAAGAGCCCGTCGTAGCCCCATCTCCGGCAGGTAGAAGTCTTCGACGAACACGGCCGCCACCACCATATCGACGCCCCCGTCGACCAGATTCCGATGGTGGCGTTTTGCAAACACCTCGACATCCCCCCGCTCCCTGCGGTCGAGGACGTCGAAGGGCAGGTCGAAATGAGCATCCACAACGTAGGCCTCCCGGTGAAGGCCGGCCGCCGATCGACCCGTTGGTTCTTTCGCCTCGTAAATCATAGAATACCATCCGTTTGAGGTTCGTTGCCGAAATCCACGAAGGCGTCCAGCGCTTTCCGGTCATCGCCCGGGCTCGTCGGCGACCGGCAGAACCGGATGCGGCTTCGAAGAAGCACTGACCTATACACCCGGCGGGGCTTTCGGTGTCAAGAAAACAAGGGCGTTACCGGGGTTCGCTCGGAAGCCGGCGCTATCGTTTCCGGACGAACCGGATGACATCACCGGGGAAAATGAGATTCGGGTCGGGGATGCGGCTGTTCTCGGCAAGCTCCGCATATCGCAGCGGAGAGCCGAGATAGCGCTGCGAGATGGCCCAGAGGGTGTCGCCGCGGACGACGATGTGGGTAAGAGGATCCCCGGTCGGGGATGCATCCAAACGGGAGGCCGGCAGAACCGCGGAGTCGGGATCGTCCCGAAGACCCGAGGACGCTGGCCGCTCGACTCTGATGGAAAAATCAACCGTTTCCAGACGGAGGATCTCCTTCTGAGCCGGGATGCGGCCGGGGTCCGTTCGATCGACCGCCGGAGCGGAAAGAGGGGGGTTCTCAGCAACGGAATTCCGGTCGCCCATGTCCGGAAGCGAACCGGACGAAGGATCGTTACGGTTTGACATCGAATGAGATTCCGATGACGCCATCTCTTCTCCGTCGGGAACCTTCGATTGCGGGCCCGGCGGCGCGATCGGCGAAGGTCGAACCCGAGCAGCCGCCGCCCGAACCCGCTTGGCGCCCGCCAAAGGCTCCGACACAGCTTCCCCGGCGGCATTGGGGCGGGCACAAATGAGCGCCGGCGCCGGGCTCCAGCCGGCCATCAGCGCCGTACAGGCCAGCACGACGGATACCAGCGCCCCTCCAAGCCACCGCCGCATCCATCGAGAGCGGGAGCCCCCCGCCGGCAAGGGCGGCGGATCCTTCCATTTCGCGGACGAATTTCCAGATCGACTCATCCCTCGGTTCCGGACCGCAGACCGGGGTACCGACCCGGCCGAAGCCCTGCGTCGTCCGGGGACGGCTGCGTTCCGTCGCGCCGGAGGGGGATTGGAGGGACGGATTCGGTGTTGATTGGAGCCGCCGATTTTCACCCGGGTGGGGATCGGAGGGTCAAACCGGGCCTCTCCCTCTTTCTTCCAATTTACCTCGGGCCCGGGGGCGACCGGTTCGTCGATCGGACCGGGCATCGGTTGGCACGGCTCGAACGCCGCCCGCGAATCTGCCTCGACGGGGTCCGTGGACTCGGGCAGGTCGAGCAGCCGCTTCAATCGGCATAACGAGAGGATGCGGGGGCCATCGATCCCGCACCGTTCGACGACTGTCGAGGAAATAGCCGGTGGAACGGGCTGCCAATGAATCGTATCCGCGGAAACGAGTCGATCGGCCGCATCCACCAGAAACCCGACCGGATGCCCATCCACGGACGAAAGGATCACGAGCTCCCGATCGTTGTGCCGGCCATCGGGAAGCGACAATTTCCTCCGCAGGCTGACCAGCGGCACCACCGAACCGCGGTGGCAGAAAACGCCGATCAGGGAAGGCGAGGCCATGGGCAGGGAACGGGTGGCCGGCCGCTGGATGACAGACGTGACTTCCCCCACTTCGACGCACAGATTGAAGGGACCGACACGGAAGGTCAGAACCGATGTTGGATGGTGCCCTTGGGTCATGGATCCGGATTTCTGCCAGTGGGAACAGGCTTTGAAGCTTAATGTCGGCAGAAACTCCCGGAACCTGAATCGACGACACGCAAGGGCAATGCGAGGTTGCAGCTCTCGCGAGGCCGTTCACACCCCTTGGGGTTGCCGGGCATTTCGCATCGGACCACGCCTTCCGGCTTCGCAACAGGCTTCGCCGGCGCGCGCGCCCTTCGAACCCGATGCGGGGGGATTCACAGGCCGCTAAACGGTCAAGTGGGGCAACCCCAGGTCCTTCCGCTTGCGTTCGATGTGCCGGCGGATGAACACGGCGGCCTTTTCCGGATCCGGCTCCACCGCGAAGGAGGCGCCGACCAGTGCATCGAGGCCCTGGGTCAGCAGGCCGACGATGTTCATACTTCCGGTAATCGGGGGCATGGGACCCAATACCGTCGTGACCCCGCTGGAAACGAAGTAGAGACCGATAGTGGCCGCCTTTTCCGAGTACCATTCCGGCGCGGCGCCGGCCAGGGGCAGATCGCTGATGTCCACGCCCAAGGCATCGGCCAGGGCCGAAGCCAGCACGAGAATGCGGACATTGTCGACGCAGCTGCCCATGTGGAGCACGGGAGGAATGCCCAGGGCGTCGCAGATGGATTTCAGACCCGGACCGGCCAGCGCCGCCGCGTCGTCCGACTTCAAGCCTGCCTTGCCGTTGGCGACGGCGGCACATCCCGTGTCCACCACGAGAATATCGTTTTCGATCAGCCGTCGGGCCAGGGTGACATGCCCGTAGTCCTGGCGGATCTTGGGATTGTTGCATCCGACGATTCCCACCGCTCCCCGGATACGGCCGGCCTTGATGGCGTCGATCAGGGGATCCGGCGATCCGCCCAGTGCGCCTAAAATGGACTCCACCGAGAATCCACCCCATCCGCTCACAGGCTCGACGGGAATGAAGGTGCTGCCCCGATTTTCGAAGTTCTCCACGGCCTCTCGCACCAGCTTTCGGGCCTGATCGGCCGCGTTGTCCGGATGGAACTCCACATGCTCCATGCCGGGGAAACGGGCCTTGTCGCTCGTGCTCACCATCCGGGTGTGGTAGCAGGCCGCTGCGGCGCCGAGCGACGGCATGATGCACTGATAGTCCACCAGCATCATCTCCACCGCCCCCGTGGCCAGCACGAGTTCCGTGGACAGGTGGTTTCCGGCCATGGGCACCCCGTGCCGCATGAGCAGCTCGTTACCCGTGCAGCACACCCCCGCCAGGTTGATCCCGGAGGCGCCCTTCGTTTTGGCCAGCTGGATGAGGTCAGGATCCTCGACGGCATGAAGCACCATCTCGGAGACCACCGGATTATGACCGTGAACGATGATGTTCACCTGGTCGGCCTTGAGCACCCCCACGTTGAAGCGCGTGGGTTTGGGGGATGGGGTGCCGAACAGGATGTCCGAAACGTCGCTCGCAATCATGGACCCGCCCCAGCCGTCCGAAAGGGCATTTCGGATCCCATGAAGCAAAAGGCTCTGCCAGTCGTTGTCGACACCCATGTGGGTCCGGTGCATCATTTCGGAGGTTTCCCGGTCGATTCCCCTTGGCATGACGCCCAGCTTTTCCCAGAGCCGGCGGCGTTTTTCCGGTGCGCGGGACACCAGGGTCAGCGACCGCCTGCGGGTCCCGTAGTCTTCCTGCATGGCATCGGCCAGGTCGGCGGCGATCTCCTGGTCCGCTCTCTGTTCCACGGCAATTCCGTATTCCGCGGCCACTCTCCGGAGCTTTTCCGGGTCGCGGATCCGATAGCCGGCACCGTCTCCGCGCCCCACCTCGGCCAGAACCTCCACCAGGTCTCGCCCATGATCCGAATGGGCCGCCGCCCCGGCGGCGATCATGCGCCCCAGGTTGCGGGCGACGATGATATCCGCATCCGCCCCGCAAACGCCTTTCTGGGGACCGTCGCCAAAGGGATCGATGCGGCATGGCCCCATCACGCAGTTGCGGCAGCTCAGTCCCATTTCACAATAACCGCACTGGGGCAACTGGGCCTCGTAGCGGTCCCATACGGTCTCGACACCGTCTTTTTCCGTCTTGCCCAGCAGGAGCCGGCCGTCCTCGGTCATGGTATTGGGATCGTAGGATTTCAGCATCGTCATCCCCCTCTTTCTTCGATTGATGGCGTTCGACCGCGCTCGGTCAACGGATGTCGAGCATCACCTGTTTGCGTTTGACGGCGTTGAGAAGGGCAAATCCATCTGAAAGGACAGCAGATTCGGCCCCGGCGGAAACGCTTCTGGAAACCTCGTCCGTACGCCGTTTGTAGGCCTCGGAAGCCGGCTCGAAGGTCAGGGCGCCGCTTTTGCAAACCTCAACGCAGGCGGGAATTTTGCCCTGCTCCTGCCGTTCTATGCAATTGTCGCATTTCACCGCCACCACTTTTCCGGGCGGTGCCGCGAAATCCTCGTGGTAGCGGATGACGCCAAACGGGCAGGCCATGGCGCACGAGGCGCAGTTGATGCACCGATCCGGATCGATCAGGACCGATCCGGTGTCCGCATCTCTGAAAATGGCGCCCGGAAGACAGGCCAGCCGGCAGGGCGCCGGATGACAATGGCGGCAGCGGTTGGGGAAGCCCTCGGCGAAAAGACCGGCGCCGACATGGATCCTCGGCTTGGGCAGCGGTGCTTCCCTCACCGCGGCCTCGAGGATTTTGGACCGGGAATGGGCGGTAGCGCAGGCGATACGGCACTGCATGCACCCCACGCACCTTTCGGGGTGAACCACGACCTGTTTCATGAGCCCTCCTTTGGCGCCGATCCAGCCTCACCGGTCATTCCGGCTGCGTTCTCAGCGCGGTGTGGTCCATGATGGATTTGATGTTGAACCGTGGAGAGAGCAGTTTCCGCGGCGGTACGGTGACCGGCACCCGGTTGTGAATCAGGGAAACCATCACACCGCCCTGTTCAATGGCATTCACCAGGGTGCAGCCCACGAGGTACCCGTCCTTCATCACCAATCTCCGATACTCAAGGCGGCGGCGGTCCAACGCGCTGAAGACTTCGAATCCCGCATCCTGCGGTGGGGCCACCACGCCGGCGGTGAGAATATCCATTCCGAAAATCCGGATGACGTTTCTTCCGAGGCTGCCCGGGTATTTCACACGCCGCCCCGCCATGTTCAGTCCAGCGATTCGCCCCTGGACGGCCGCCTCCGGCCAGATCGCGTTGACCCACCGTGTCCCCCTGGCGACGTCCACCAATTCCGCCACGTCGCCCGCGGCGAAAACGCCTGGGGCGCTCGTTTGAAAATGCGAATCCACCAGAATCCCCAGGTCAACCTGGATCTCCTCCCTCGGGACAAAGGACAGCGCGGGCAGCACGCCCTTGCCGATCACTACCATGTCGCAGGAAATCCGCGTTCCATCCGAAATCACGGCTTCCCGAACCGCGTCGTCTCCTTCGAATGCGACCGCTTCGGATCCGACACGGACGTCCAGCCCATGGTCGAGAAGTTCCTGAAGGATCATCCTTCCCGCGGTTTCGTCCACCTGCAGGGACAGGGGATAACCGGATCGAATCAGCATGGTGACGCGAAAGCCCCGTCGGAGCAGGCCATATGCGGCCTTGAATCCCACGAGCCCGCCTCCCAGCACCAGCGCCTGCCGGACGCGCGGGAGCCGGTCCAGCATGGACTGGACATGGCCCGCCGTCCGCATGAAATAAATGCCGTCGAGGTGCTGCCCATGGCTTTTGATAGGCCGGGGATCGGCACCTGTGGCAATCAGCAGGCGATCGAAAGGCAGGCGGCGATCGTCGTCGAATCGAACCTCGCGATTGTGCAGATCGATCCGATGGATCCGATCTCCGAATACCGTCCGGATTCCGAGTTCCGCATAGTAGCCGGAAGCCCGAATGGACAGCCGGTCCGGAGCAATCGATCCCTCCAGAACCATGGCGATCATCGGGCGGCAATATGGCAGCCCCCCCTCATCGCCGATCAGGGTGATATCGGCATCGGGATCCAGACGGCGCAGGGCCTCGACAGCGGAGATTCCGGCGATGCCGTTGCCGATGATGACATGATGCATGGGGATCTCCAGGATCGGCCGAACGGATGCATGGTGTCGCGTCGCCGGTACCGAATCGTTTTCGGAGTATGCGGACAATCCGCTCGGGGACCGGTATCGGGGTTGCGGAGGCATCCCTGGGGAGTCTCGAACGGATCCGGTTGCGGGTGGAAAGGATGGCCGGACGGGCTGCGGGTTTGAAGTGGAAGCCGACCTCGATCGAATGCGCATGCACAGCTGCGGGCCCGCCAAGTCCTTTTATTTTATAGGTCAATCCCAAACAGGGTGTCAAACCCAAAAGTCGCCGGGGGAAGCCGGTTGCCTCGCATCGCGGGGAAGTAAGTTCGGCATCGAAACGGCGACCGCCGGACCGGCTCGGATTACTGGAGCACCAGTTCGAATCTGCGGTTTTCAGCCCGTCCTCTTTCGCTGTTGTTGGCGGAGACCGGGGCAAGCGGACCGACGCCGTAGGGCTGGAGCCTGTCGGGCTCGATCCCGTAGGTATTGATCAATTCCCGGACAATGAGATTGGCCCGCCGTTTCGAGCGGTTGAGATTGGCCAGGAGATCACCGAGATTATCGGTGTGGCCCACGACGAACAGATCCAGATCTGCATGGGACTTGAGCAAGGTGGCGATCGCCTCGAGCACGCGGCCCGATTTGGGGTGAATTCCCGGCTTCCGTTCATCGAACTGAAGACCGTATAGCGCCACCCTGCCGTCCCTGCGAATGGCTTCCGCCATGGCCCCTGGATCGAGATTCGTGAGGGGCGGCTCGACGAGGTTCTCGAGGATCCTCAGGCCATACACGGATTCACTCCAGGCAATCAGATGCACCCAGATTTCCTTTTTCTCCTCTTCGATTCGAAATACCGCGCTGTCGGCGCTTCGATAGAGGACTTCCCCACCCAGGGCTTCGACCGCCGCCACATGGTTGTGGACGATCTGGGTCACGGGTGGAGGATCGGCACCCTCCCCGAGGAAATAGTCGATTCGAAAGAGGCGCCCGGCCATTGTGATGGGACCGTCTCCGGTATCGAACCGGTAACTTCCGGCGTCCTGCTGATTGTAGGCCTCGATGAAAAATCCGGGGATCCGGCTGAACATCTGGTGGTCACGGCTGCCGGGCAGATCCGAGTCGTCCGCCTTGACCGGGGCGGCGCAAAGCACGGAGAACACAAGGAACAGCATGATTCGGGTGCCGCACCCCAAACCTCTCATGACACAGCTCCTTTGAGCAGGCTGTTGAAAAGAGGGAACCGAACCGTCAGGGAAGGTAGTCCTCCCGAACCGGCGAAAAGACCTCGACGGCGACGGACGAGTCGATCGCCTCGGCCCGGTGGGACGTCCGCCCAGGAATCACCCAGCTGTCGCCAGGTCCTATCACCCGGCTTTCGTCGCCGATAAAAAGGCGCAGACAGCCCGACACCAGGTAGCCCGTCTGCTCGTGCGGATGGTCATGGGAGGGAAGGGAGGCGCCGGGTTCGAGACGGAACTCGGTCATCAGGGTGCACTCTCCCCACACCAGCGTTTTCATTCGGATGCCGGGGAGGATATCCCGGTATCCGGCTTCATCGGCGATTGAAAACATGGCGATCCTCCGAACGAATCAAAAAGGGCGCCGGGCCCCGCTCTCGAAATCGCGGAGCGGGGATCCGGCCGGCCGGCGTTCTCTCCAGATCCCGGTTGACTTCATTCCACCTTCTGATTAGGATGCAGACTCTCAAATTTTCTTGGAGATGTAAAGTGTTATGACCGGCAGCGACCTCGCGGAACACTCGATGACCTTTCTCGAAATGGCCTTTCGGACGGACCGCCAAAAGTTCATTCCCCATGCGTCCGGAATCGGGAGCCGGACGGGAGCCTGCGGGGACAGCATCCAGTTCCATCTCGTCATCGATGGGGAACGGATCCGGGAAATCGCCTATCATCTGGACGGCTGCCTGAACACGAATGCCTGTGCGAACGCCGTCGCCGAGATGGTGGAGGGAAAAACCGTCGATGCGGCGTGGGCCATCACCCCCGAGCAGGTCAGCACATTCTTGCAGTCCCTGCCCGAAGCGCATTTTCATTGCGCGGAGCTCGCCGTGGGGGCCTTTTACCAGGCGTTGGCCGGCTATGCGAGGCAGAGCGGCAAGTCATGGAAATCCGCCTACCAGGGCCGTCTTTGATCGAGGCGGACTTCACCGGTCCATCACCCCGCAATTCGCCATGAACCCACCCAATCGAATCGGATGATCCAGTGTGTTTTCATGATGTTCCGGCGCTTTGTCCATCTCTTTCGGGCCCCGGAACAGGTTTCGGACGACCTAAACTAAGTCATCGATATTCAACCGAATTTCCTTGACATCAAAGGACGGTTTGTTTATAAGCTTTCTTTCTAAATCCGGGCAGTCGGCGTGCAACAACTCAATTTTATAAACAATTCTCATAAACGATCTGAAAGGGTGGGTCCGTCGTCGACCGCAGCCGGGCCCGACGACCTCCTGAGCGGCCCCGAGCAATGAGGCTGAAACAGCTGCTAACAAAGAAAAAAAGCGAAATTGTCGGCCAATGGTTTGACGCCCTCGTCAACACGTACCCCCCCGACACGGCGCGCTTCCTCAAATCCCAGCCGGATTCCCTTGCCAACCCGGTCGGCAGCACCGCTCGGCAGACGCTGGACGGACTATACGATGAGCTGACCGGAGACGCCGACCCCGCCAATCTCTCCCGGATTCTGGATCCATTGATTCGGATCCGCGCGGTTCAACTGCTTTTCACGCCCGCCAAGGCCCTTGGTTTTATTCTGGAAATCAAATCCATAGTGCGCAATCAGCTGGGGAATCGAGCGGACGATCCGGCATTGGTCTCCTCGCTGACCCGGTTCGATAAAAAAGTGGATCGCGCCCTGCTGGTCGCCTTTGACGGATTTCAAGGCTGCAGGGAGCACATCTATCACCTCAAGGCTACTGAAGAACAAAGCAAAATTTACAAAGCCTTCGCGCGAGCCGGCTTGGTAGCCGAGAATCCCGATAATCCCGATGCATCGGACGGTTCCGGTGGGACGTAGTTAATCTTCTTTTTGGAAGGCGCCCCGTCGCCTGAAGGCCGTATCGGCAGGTTGGACGCGACAAGGCCGACCGGAAGGGATTGCGGCCTTGAATGCGCACAACCGAACGTTGCGCGGCAGCGGGAAGCCGAAAGCGAGGTAAAGGTCAATGAATGGTAAGTATCTCTATTCCCTTTTGGCCGTTCTGGTCCTTTTTCTGCTCGCCTACGTGGGCACGGAGGCTCTGAGGCTCCAGCTGCTGTTCGGGGTGATCATCCCCTATGCTGCAGTGCTGGTGTTCATCGGGGGCTTCTTCTACCGCATGATGGACTGGGCCAAATCCCCGGTTCCTTTCCAGATCCCTACCACGGCCGGCCAGCAGAAATCGCTCCCCTGGATTCCGTACAACAGCATCGACAGCCCATTCACCAAAGGCGGCGTCGTTCTGCGGATGTTCCTGGAAGTGGTCACCTTTCGATCCTTGTTCCGGAATACCCGGATGCGGTTCAAGGAGAATGGCCGCATCGCTTACGACCTGGAAATCTGGTTGTGGCTCTTCGCCCTGGTTTTCCATTACGCCTTCCTGGTCGTACTGCTTCGGCATCTGCGGTTCTTCCTTGAACCGGTACCCCTGCCGGTGAAGATGCTCGAGGCCGTGGACACTTTTATCCAGATCGGCCACCCGGTCATCTCCATGTCGAGTTTCGTGCTGCTGGGAGCCGTGATTTTCCTGTTCATCCGCCGGGTCTACCTGCCGAACATGCGCTACATATCCCTGGCCTCCGACTATTTCCCCCTGTTTCTGATCATCGGCATCGCCTTCACCGGTATCTTCATGCGCTACTTCACGAAGATCGATGTGACGGCCGCAAAAGAGCTGACCTACGGCCTGGTTTCGTTTCACTTGCCGCCCTCGGAAACGCTGAAGGCGATCGGGGGGGTGTTCTATGCGCACTTGTTCTTCGTCAGCATCCTGCTTTTCTATTTCCCTTTCAGCAAACTGATGCACATGGGCGGCATCTTCCTGAGCCCCACCCGCAATATGCCCAACAATACCCGGGCGGTGAGGCATGTGAACCCTTGGAACTATCCGGTCAAGGTCCACACCTACCAGGAATATGAAGACGATTTCCGGGATAAAATGATCGAAGCTGGCCTGCCAGTGGACAAAAAGGAGTAACAGGGTATGAGCGATCTGCCGAAATCAGACGACCTATTCGCCAAGATAGACCACGAGCCGGTCACAGCGACGGATTGGATGGACGTACCCACCCGGATCCGCAAAGGGATCTACTGCTATGCCGGCAATCCGAAGAGCCTCCAAGCCCTGGGATTCCCCAACGCCCGGGAGTGGAATCCGCTGGATGAGGACTGGAAGCTGCCGGACAACTGGCAGGAGATCATCCACAAGGGAATGAAGGAGCGGCTCGAAAAATTCCGCTCCTTCAAGATCTTCATGGACATCTGTGTTCGCTGCGGAGCCTGCGCCGACAAGTGCCACTATTTCATCGGCACCGGCGACCCCAAGAACATGCCGGTGCTTCGGGCCGAACTGCTGCGCTCCGTCTATCGCAACGACTTCACCAAGGCCGGCAAGATCTTCAAGCGCATCGCCGGCGCCCGGCCGATGACGCTCGAGGTGCTGAAGGAATGGTGGTACTACTTCTTCCAGTGCTCCGAGTGCCGCCGGTGTTCGGTATTCTGCCCTTACGGCATCGATACCGCCGAGGTCACCATCATGGGACGGGAGCTCCTGAATCTGCTCGGTCTCAACATCGACTGGGTCGCCACTCCGGTCTCCAACTGTTACAGGACCGGCAACCATTTGGGAATCCAGCCCCACGCCTTCAAGGACATGCTCGACTTCTTCGTGGACGACATCGAGGAAATTACGGGCGTCCGATGCGAGCCCAATTTCAACAAAAAGGGGGCCGACATCCTCTTCATTACCCCCTCCGGCGACGTCTTTGCCGATCCCGGCACCTACACCGCCATGGGCTATCTGATGCTTTTCCATTACCTCAAGGTCAAATACGGCCTTGACGTCACCTGGAGCACCTACGCTTCCGAAGGAGGCAACTTCGGGTTTTTCACCTCCCACGAGACGATGAAGCGGCTCAACTCCAAGATGTATGCCGAAGCGCGCCGGCTGGGGGTCAAGTGGATTCTCGGCGGAGAGTGCGGGCACATGTGGCGGGTGATTCACCAGTACATGGACACCATGAACGGCCCGGCCGACTTCCTCGAGGTGCCCGTCAACCCCATTACCGGCACCCGTTTCGAAAACGCCGCCGGAACGAAAATGGTCCACATCACCGAGTTTACGGCCGACTTGATCAAACACGGCAAGCTCGAACTGGACAAGCGCCGGAACGAAAACCTCCGGGTGACCTTCCACGACTCCTGCAACCCGGCGCGCGGCATGGGACTGCTGGAGGAACCCCGGTATGTCATCAAGCACGTCTGCGATCACTTCTACGAAATGCCCGCCAACACCATCCGGGAGAATACCTTCTGCTGCGGCAGCGGCGCGGGCCTCAACGCCGGCGAAGATATGGAGCTGCGGATGACCGGAGGGTTGCCGAGGGCCAACGCCGTCAAGCACGTCAGGGACCGCCACGGTGTCAACATGCTGGCCTGTGTCTGTGCCATCGACCGGGCCGCCTTGCCGGACCTCATGTCCTATTGGGTTCCGGAGGTTGGAGTGACCGGTGTCCACGAAATGGTGGGCAATGCACTGATCCTGCCGGGCGAAAACGAGCGAACCACGGATTTGCGCGGGGAACCGCTGCCGGGAATGGAGGATGAGGCTGATGAATGACAAGGGAAAGATCATCGTAGGCGTTGTCATCTTTCTGATCATATTAGCGTTTCCCTTCTGGTACAGCCTGGGCAGGAAAGCGCCCGCACCTGAGCTCGTCCTGACCCCCCAGGCCAAGGCGGCCGAGGTCTGCGTCCGGGACACCGAGTGGATGACGGCCAATCACATGCAGCTGCTGGACGAATGGCGGGACACCGTGGTCCGAAATACGCAGCGGGTCTACGTGAACGAGCACGGCAAGGAATTCATGATGAGCCTGTCCAACACCTGCCTGGAATGTCACTCCAACAAGGCGGAATTCTGCGACCGATGCCACAACTACGTATCCGTCGACCCCTACTGCTGGGAGTGCCACATCGAAAACCCGAAGGAGGCGGAATAATGGAAGACGGCAGAAGAACCTTTCTGAAAGTCGCGGGCATCGCCGCTCTCGGGTTGGGGGTCAAGCCCGCTCTTGACGCCATCGCGGCAAATCAGGGCCACGGCGCGGCGCCCTACACGAAGGCGGGCGCAAATGCGCTGAGAGCCAAGCAGTGGGGAATGGTCGTCGATACGCGGAAGCTGACCACGGCCGAAGCTGTCGAGCCACTGATCGAAGCCTGCCACAAGACGCACAACGTTCCTTTCATCGATCCGGACCTTGTCGGCCACAACCGTCACGAGATCAAATGGATCTGGGAGACCCATTTTCACAATGCGTTCCCCACCATCGAGGCCAAGTATCTCAGCGAGGAAATCGAGGAACGGCCGTTCCTGGTGCTCTGTAACCACTGCGAAAATCCACCCTGCGTCCGCGCCTGCCCGACGAAGGCGACCTGGAAACGGGAGGACGGCATCGTTGCGATGGACTTTCACCGCTGCATCGGCTGCCGGTTCTGTATGGCGGCCTGTCCATTCGGCGCACGAAGCTTCAACTACAGGGATCCCCGGCCGTTTGTCACGGAGACGAACCTCAAATTCCCCACCCGGTCCATGGGCGTGGTGGAAAAATGCAACTTCTGCGCCGAACGTCTCGCCGAAGGGCTGCAACCGGCCTGCGTGGAAGCCTCCAACGGCGCACTGGTTTTTGGTGACCTCGAGGATCCGGAGTCGGAAATCCGGGAAGTGCTGAGAACCCATTACACGATTCGCCGCAAAGTCTCCCTCGGCACGGGGCCGGCGGTCTACTACATCTTATGAGGTGACTCATGCTCGAGTATGCGGTCAAAGGAAGCAAGAAATACTATGCGTGGCTGGTCGCCCTCCTGGGTCTGATCGGTGTCGGCTTCGGGGTGTATCTCTGGCAACTTCAGTTCGGTTTGGGAATCACCGGGCTGAGCCGGGACGTGTCGTGGGGGTTTTACATCGCCCAGCTCACCTACATGGTCGGTGTGGCCGCCGGGGGCGTGATGGTAGTGCTGCCTTACTATCTTCACGACTACAAGGCTTTCGGCCGGATTACCGTTCTCGGCGAGTTCCTTGCCATCGCCGCCTTGGTGGTGTGCCTGCTCAGCGTCGTGGTCGACCTGGGGCAGCCGTACCGGATTTTGAACGTGTGGATCCACTTCTCGCCGCGTTCGGTGCTCTTCTGGGACACCATCGTGCTCAACGGATACCTGTTCCTGAACCTCGTCGTTGGATGGAACGTGCTCCAGGCCGAACGCAACGGTACGCACTATCCCCAGTGGGTCAAACCCCTCATCTATATCTCGATCCCCTGGGCCATCAGCATCCACACCGTTACAGCGTTTCTCTACTGCGGTCTGCCTGGAAGGGGATTCTGGCTCACGGCCATTCTGGCCCCCCGTTTTCTGGCTTCGGCTTTTGCCGCCGGTCCCTCTCTTCTGATCCTGCTCTGCCTGCTCATTCGCAGGGTTTCAGACTTCGACCCGGGCCGGGAGCAGATCCAGTCGTTGGCCAAGATCGTCACCTACGCCATCATCGCCAACCTCTTCTTCTTCGGTTGTGAACTTTTCGTGGCCTTCTACAGCCAGATACCCGAGCACATGACCCACATCCAGTATCTCTTCACCGGGCTCCACGGCCACGGCATCCTGGTCCCCTGGATGTGGTCCTCGATGATCCTGATGGTGGTGGCGATGGTCATGCTGCTGATTCCGGCCTGCCGGCGGAACGAGGGCGTGCTGGCCATCGCCTGCGCGCTTCTGTTCATCGGCACCTGGATCGACAAGGGTCTTGGGCTGATCTCGGCCGGTTTTGTTCCCAACCCCCTTCACGAGGTCAATGAATACTTTCCGACGTTTCCGGAAGTGCTCATCACGATCGGGGTTTATGCCATCGGCGCCCTCGTGCTGACCATCTTCTACAAGATGGCGATCGGCGTGAAGGAAGAAGTCAAGGCATGAACGATTCAACCCTGAACTGAATGTCAAGCTCCCCGGAGACGGGGAGCTTTTTTCATGCCTGGAATCGGGCCTTCGACGCGCATTCGACATTGAGAATTTTGTTGACAAACATTCGCTGCACAGACATAGTAGCCATTTTCAAAATGTGTTTTACAATAACTCGGTACCCATCCGGAAATGATGGATTTCGAGCAGGACCGTAGCGGTTGGGCGTCCGCAAATCTTGCGGCGAAAAGGTCTTGAATCGAAGGACCGCATGACTGGACAGGTGCTCATGAGGAGGCAATCCCATGTACGCAGTGGTCAAAACCGGCGGAAAACAGTACAAGGTGCAGGAAGGTGACACGCTCCGCGTCGAAAGGCTTTCCGGAGAAGTGGGTGCGGAAGTGACCTTCGACCAGGTGCTGCTGCTCTCCGACGGGGATTCGGTAAACATCGGCAGGCCGGTTCTTGACGGTGCGGCGGTCAAAGGCCTGATCGTCGAGCAGGACAAGTCCAAAAAAATCATTGTGTTCAAGTACAAGCGGCGAAAGCGATATCGACGCAAGCAGGGCCATCGGCAGCCGTATACCGCCGTTCGCATCGACAGCATTCTGAAGTAGGCGCACAGTCGACGGCATCCGCCAAAGACAAAGGCTCGAGGAACAAGGGAGAACCGAACAATGGCACACAAGAAGGCAGGCGGCAGTTCCAAGAACGGCCGCGACAGCAATGGACAGCGCCGGGGCATCAAGCGCTACGGCGGAGAGAAGGTCACCGCCGGCAGCATCCTCGTCCGGCAGTTGGGCACCAAGATACACCCGGGTGAAAACGTCGGCCTGGGCAAGGACTATACGCTTTTTGCCAAAGTCGACGGCATCGTCGCCTACGAACGAATGGGCCGTTCCCGCAAGAAAGCCAGCGTCTATCCCGAGTGAAATTCATCGACGAAGCGACGATCACCGTCCAGGCCGGAGACGGGGGAAACGGATGCGTCAGTTTCAGACGTGAAAAATACGTTCCCAAAGGCGGACCGGACGGTGGAGATGGAGGGAAAGGCGGCGACATTCTGATCGTCGCCACGCCCGGGCGGCGGACCCTCCATCATTTTCGTTTCAAGCGCCAGTTCAGGGCCGCCAATGGCGGCGCCGGCCAGGGGCGCCAGAAAACCGGTAAAAACGGGGACGCGTTGGTTCTGGAAGTCCCGCCAGGCACCCTGGTGATCGATTCTGATACCGGAGAACGGCTGGCGGACCTGACCCTGCCCGGCCAGGAATTCATCGCTGCCCGCGGCGGAAGGGGCGGTGCCGGCAACATTCGGTTCAAATCCGCCACCCACCGCACGCCGCGGTTCGCCAAGCCGGGGGAAGCCGGCGAGAGCCGCACGCTTCGCCTTGAACTCAAGCTGCTGGCCGACGTCGGTATCATCGGGCTTCCCAATGCCGGGAAATCCACCCTGATCAGCCGTATTTCCGCCTCCCGCCCGAAAATCGCGGATTATCCCTTCACCACGCTGTCGCCGAATCTGGGCGTGGTGACGCCTCCAGCCGGGGAACCCTTTGTGGTGGCCGACATCCCGGGACTTATCGAAGGCGCCCATCTGGGCGTCGGGCTGGGAACCCGATTTCTTCGGCACGTCGAACGCACGCGTGCCCTCCTGCACCTGATCGATGCATCGCAGATCGATCCCGAGCACCCCACCTCCGCCCACGAAACCGTCAACAGGGAATTGGCGCTGTACAGCCCCGAACTTGCCATGAAGCCGCAGATGGTGGTACTGAACAAAATGGACCTACCGGGCACGGAATCCCGGGCCGACGCTTTTGCGAATGCCCTCCCAGACGTCAGACCCCTGTTCATTTCGGCAGTCTCCGGAAACGGGCTGGATCTGCTGGTCGCCAAACTGGTCGAAATTCTGGAAATGCGGAATGCAGAAGAATAGAACGGCCATTTTCGCCGCATCCAAAAGGGTGGTCATAAAAGTCGGCAGCAATGTGTTGACGCGGGATAACGGCTTGAACCTGGAGGTGATCCGGTCCATCAGCGCCCAGATCAGCCGGATCATGGATACCGGGCGAAGTATCATTCTCGTATCCTCCGGGGCCATGGCGGCCGGAATCCGGAAGTTGGACCTTCCCGGAAGACCTGATGAGACCCCTTCACGGCAGGCCGTTGCCGCGGTGGGACAGGCGGGGCTGATCCGGGAGTATGAGAAGGCATTTGCCGCATTCGGCCGGAAGGTGGCCCAGCTGCTGCTGACCGCCGAGGACATGAACAGCCGGAAGCGCTACCTCAACGCACGAAATGCCCTCAACACCCTTCTGTCCTGGAAGGTGGTCCCGATCATCAATGAAAACGACACCGTTATGGTGGAGGAGATCCAGTTCGGAGACAACGACAATCTGGCCGCCGTCATTTCCCTGTTGATGGACGCGGACCTGCTGATCAACCTGACGGATATCGACGGGCTGTTTACCAAGGACCCGCGCAGCTTCCCCGATGCCGAGCTCATTCCCACGGTCGACACGATAGGGAAGGGCCTTGAAAGACTGGCCAGCGACATCCCCGGCGCTCTGGGTACCGGCGGCATGCTGAGCAAGATCCGTGCGGCGCGGAAGGTGACCGAGGCCGGTATTCCGATGGTCATCACCCGGGGACTCCAGGAAAACGTCCTCGAACGCCTTTTTGCCGGCGATGCGCTCGGTACCTATTTTCAACCCAAACCCCGCCGTCTCTCCAGCCGGAAGTGCTGGATCGGGTTCACGATGAAACCCAAGGGGATGATCCGCATCGACGAAGGCGCCGCGCGCGCCATCCTGCTGCAGGGAAAAAGCCTGCTTCCCAGCGGTATAACGAGCGTTGAAGGCGATTTCGGAGTGGGGGATCCGGTCGCGTTTCAAAATCAGCGGGAGGAAGTCCTCGGCAGCGGCCTCGTCAATTACAGCTCCGGAGAGATTCGCAGAATCATGGGAAAGCGGACCAGCCAGATCGCCCAGTGCCTGGGACGCAAGCCTTTCGACGAGGTGGTGCACCGGGACAACCTGGTGATCACGCGGGACGCGACGACGGAAGCCTGCCGGTAAGCGTTTTCGCCTGCCGCCCCTCGGCGCACCCGGTCTCCGGCCCGATACGGATTCAGGATCAATCGTGAGGAAAATCGGTCTATTCGGGGGAACATTCAACCCCATTCATCTGGGTCACCTGAGGGCGGCCGTCGAAGTCCGGCAAGGCTTCGGCATGGATGCGATCTATCTGATCCCGTCTGCATCGCCTCCTCACAAAACCACAGAAAATCTCGCTCCGGCGCAGGATCGGCTGGCCATGGTCCATCGAGCCATCAAGGGGCATGCCGGTCTCCGCGTATCCGATATCGAAGTGAAGCGCTCGGGGCCTTCGTATACCGTCGACACCGTCTGCGCCTTCCGCAGGAACCTGCCCAGCGGTGTGTGGCTCTACCTGATCATGGGGATCGACGCTTTCCAGGATATCGCCACGTGGAAGGATTACAAGGACCTGCTCCACCTGGCCCCGGTCATCGTCATCGATCGCCCCGGGGTCGAGCCGCTGCTATCCGAAGGGCGGCGGGCGATTGAATCCATGCTGGCGTCCAGCGAGCTCGAAGGGTACGAATGCTCCGCCGACACCGGCTGCTATGTCCACTGCGAAAAACAGCCGATTTTCGTGTTCAACGTGACCGCCCTCGACATCTCCGCCACACGCATCCGCGGCCTGGTTCGCAACGGCGAACCGATCGACTTTCTCGTGACCGACTCCGTGAAGGATTATATTGTCGGAAAAGGACTGTACGCATGAGCCCAACAGTTTCCGATCTCCATCCCTACGTCGATGCCGTCAGGGGAAAAAAAGCATCCCATATCGTCGCCTTGGACGTCCATGAACTGTCGTCGGTTGCCGATGCGTTCATTTTTTGCAGCGGGAGCTCCCATCGCCAGGTGTCGGCCATCGCCGAGCACGTTCAAACCGTACTCAAGGCCCGCGGCATTCGGCCGATGCACATCGAAGGGATGAAAGAAGGACAATGGGTGCTGATGGACTACGGTCATGTGATCATTCATATCTTCCACGAGCCGGTCCGGGAGTTTTACGATCTGGAAGGTTTGTGGGCCGATGCACCCCGATTGAAGGTTCCGGAGGGATTCTCCCGTGGCTGATCCGCGTTCCTGCATGCTGATGATTCTCGACGGATGGGGCCTTGCCCCTCCCGGTGAAGGCAACGCCATTGCAGCAGCGGCAACACCCGTATTGGATCGTCTGACGCGGGAATTTCCTTCTACATCCCTATTGTGTTCAGGCGAAGCCGTCGGACTTCCGGCGGGTATCATGGGAAACTCGGAGGTCGGGCATCTCAACCTCGGCGCAGGACGCATCGTTTATCAGGATTTGCTGCGCATCGACCGGGCCATATCCGACGGCTCCTTTTTCGAGAACCCGGAACTGCTGAAGGCCATGACGGCCGCTCGAGCCGAAGGCCCCACTCTGCACCTGATGGGCCTGGTTTCGGATGGCGGCGTTCACAGTCAGCTTTCCCACCTTCTGGCCCTCGTGGACATGGCAAGGCGAGTCGGCGTTTCGCGGATCCGGATCCATGCCATCCTGGATGGACGGGACACGCCTCCCCGTAGCGGGCAGGGGTATATCGAAAAATTGGTCGACCATCTGGGAAAAGTCCCTGAAGCGGAAATCGCCTCGATTTGCGGCCGTTTTTATGCAATGGACCGCGATACCCGCTGGGAGCGGATCGAGCGGGCCTACCGCCTCATCACCGCGGGTGAGGGAGCGCTGGAACGGGATCCCGTCAGGGCTGTCGGGCGCGCTTATGAACGGGGAGAGACCGACGAATTCGTTCAGCCCATCGTGATCGTGGATGCGAAAGGCCTCCCGATCGGCGTACTACGGGACAACGATGCCGTCGTCTTCTTCAACTTCCGTGCTGACCGGGCCAGGGAAATCACCAGCGCCCTCACGGCGAGTGCATTTCCACATTTCGACCGGGATCTCCGACCCGGCCTGGAGTCATTCGTGAGCATGACCGCATATGACGATGCTTTCGACCTGCCGGTGGCCTTCTCTCCGATTCACCTGGAGGCCCTGCTGGGAGGCATTGTCAGCGGAAAAGGCCTTCGCCAGCTGCGCATCGCGGAGACGGAGAAGTATGCCCATGTGACCTATTTCTTCAACGGCGGCGACGAGAATCCGTTTCCGGGGGAAGAGCGATGCCTCATTCCGTCTCCGCGCGAAATCGAAACCTACGACCTGAAACCCGAGATGAGCGCTCCGGCCGTGGCGGATGCCCTCCTGTCGAAAATCCAGACTGATCCGCCGGATTTGGTGGTGGTCAATTTCGCCAACATGGACATGGTGGGTCACACCGGGAACTTCAAGGCAGCCGTCAGCGCCTGCCAGACCGTGGACGCCTGTGCCGGGCGTGTTCTCGATGCCTGGACCGGTCTGGGGGGTGTGGCAATCGTCACCGCCGACCACGGTAACGCAGAGATGATGCGCCAGGAGGACGGCTCCCGCCACACGGCTCACACCACCAACCCGGTGCCCTTCATCCTGGTCGATCCGCTACGGAAATCCGCCCTTTTGCGGACAGGGGGAATTCTGGCCGATGTGGCGCCCACCATTCTCGAGTTGATGGGGATTGAAGCGCCTGCGGAAATGACCGGCCGGTCGCTGTTGAAATGACCACCGATACGAAACCCGGCTGAAGGGGCCCATGATCCGGATCGCAATGGAAACGTTGATCGACTTTGTAACGGGAAAGACCATTCCAAATACCGGTGCCGAAGCCAACCGGCAGGCAGTGGAACGGTACCTGGTGGAAAACAGCGGCTATCTGAAGACGGATATTCGGGTGGACCACGCCATCGCGATCGATGTCGCAGGTGAACGCTATCGCTCGAAGATCGATCTGCTCGTTTGCCCGGGTGAGGATGCCAGGGGAATGATGCTGATCAAATGCGCCGCCGGGTCCCTCGGCTCATGGGAGCGTGAAGCGCTGGCGGCAGCGCGAATCGCCGAAGCCTACCCGATCCCCTACACCGTGACCTCGGACGGATCCACTGCCATCGTGCTCGATACCTTGAGCGGCAGGCGGCTGGGAACGGGGCTTCAGGCCATTCCGGCGCGAGAGGCCCTCCTCAGGGAAATGACCAACCTCCCGTTGACGCCCTACCCCGAAAATCGCAAGGAGCGGGAAAAGCTGATTTTCCGCTCCTACGACCTCATGACCGTTCATGGCCGGGAAGAGTGACACGCAGGACGCGTCACCCTTTCACGCATTCATGTCCGCCGGTGCTCGGACCCGGAAGCCCGCGTTCCCTTGCGATTCCCCGCGGGAAGCGGGCTTGCGATCACCGGCTTTGAATCCTACAGACCGGCCACTTCCTTGCCGCAGTGCTTGCAGACCTTGGCGCGCTGTTTGATGATCTCCGCGCAGAAGGGGCACTCTCGAGTGAAAAATCGCTCATGGATCTTCTGAACCGCCGACTCGATCTCGCCGTCGACGAGCTCATTTCCGGTTCGAATATTCTTGAGCGGTTCAATGGCCTCCGTCTCACCGATGTCCCCCAGCATCTCCGCCGCTTTTTTCCGCACCCGTGACGGCTCGGTGGGATCCATCAAGAGGCGGAGCACACCAGGACCGTCCTTCTCCGAGTAGCAGGTGGCGAGAATCGAAAACCCCTTCTTGATGGCCTCCTTCAATGCCTCTTGCTGGGCGAGAGCGAATTCGTCGATGACCTGTCCCGTTGCACCCTGGCGGCTGAACACCGGCATGAATTCATACTGCTCGGTGCCGGGATAGTTCATGCAGCGGTAGGATGCACGGTGGGCGTAAGTCTCCTGAATGTGATCCCATCCCTGAACGAAGGAAGGACATTCATCGTTGAAGCAGACGAAAAGAAAGGGATCTCCCCAGCCGAGCCCGTCGCTGAAGTTGATCGGCGGCACTTCCCACAGGCTCATCTCCTGTCCACAGTGGGGGCAGAGAGGTTTGGACATTTGGAGCACTCTTTCAAGGACCTGCTCTCGGGTTTCAAAAGTCATTCATTATCCTCACTTTCTCGAAATAAAGAGGTGTTTCGATCAACGATATATCTCCGGTAAATTAATCGTGTTGCGGCTGATGTCAAACCGACGATGCCTTCCCCGGGCGCCGGCGGCATGGCATCGGAAGTTTGAACAGATAAGCTCCAGCGGGTCAATCATAGCTCTGCGCTCGAACGCTTCTCTTTCTTGATCCCCTTCCGACCATGGTATATTCTGAGTCAAAAGTCGATTTTCATTTCCAAAACCCCAATCCAGGAGGTGAATGCTTGAATGACATTCCGGTACCCGTCGATCAGTTGAATGCCTTCGCCAGGGAAGCGATCGAAAGCGCCGGCGCGATCGCGATGAGATGGTTTGGCAAGGGGAGGCCCGGAGCGCGTTTCGACAAGGAAATGGTGACCGAAGTCGAATTGCAGCTGGTCAATGGCTTTCAGGAGTTGCTGCGAAGCCGTTTCCCGGATCATCATTATTTTGACGGCAATCTGGCCGAAACGGGCTACACGCATGACGGCGGGCGCTATCTTTGGGTATTCGATCCTCTGGATGGCGTATGGAATTTCGCGGCAGGAATTCCCACCTGGGGCATGTCGGTGGCGTTGCTGGAAAATTTCTGGCCGATTCTGGGCGTCTTCCACATGCCGGCCAGCGGTGACTGGTTTCATGCCGTCGCCGGCGGCAAGGCCTATCGAGGTGAAAAAGAAATTCGAATCTCCCCCCAGGGGGATCTGACCGACGAAAGCGTTCTCTTTATCTTCTCCCGCTTTCACAATCTCTACCGCGCCCAGTTTCCCGGCAAGATCCGGAATCTGGGCTGTACTTCCGCCCACATCTGCTACGTGGCGGAAGGGCGCGCCGAAGCCGCGCTGATCGCCAACGAGTCGTACAAGGACCTTGCCGCCGCACGCGTCATCATCGAAGCGGCGGGTGGCAGGATCTTCAACCTTCAAGGTCGTCCGTTTCAGATTGGAGAGTACCTGGAAGGCCCCAGCGACACCTCGGATCTCCTGGTGATGAGCCCCCACCTCTTTGCTCAGGTCAGCCGCTGTATTTCACCCGTCTGAGGCGGCGAATCGATCGGCTTGTGTTTCGCCACGGGCCAGCCGCATCCTTATCCTTCGGCCGGGCCGTCAATCCAGGCGGCCCAGCCCCCGGTCCATCGCTTCGGTAACGGCTTCATTCACTCTCAGCTCCACTTTCTCGGGCTTGAAGATCGCCTCGAAGCGCTCGATGCGGATCTGGACCGGCCGGCGGCGGACCTGCCGGCTCTTCGGATCTCCAAGGTAAAACACCAGATGGGCCTCGACCTTCAAAGTGGTGCCTAAAAGCTCCTTCTTGGCCTCGCAGTGAAGCTGCTCGATCTCTCCCCCCAACCAGTAGTCGGCTGTGCTCTCGGATGCGACGATTTCCTCGGGTGTGTACTCCCACCCTTTCAGAGGAACAATGTCTGCGCCGGTCCGCTCCAGCCGGTTTGCCACCGCACGGGTCACGGCCTCGGCAACATTTTCGGGAATGGTGGCGTACCGTTCCCGCCGTCCGCCGCTCAGCGAGCGATATCCCACCAGGTTGGGGTCATTCTCCTGGCGTCGATCCACGAATGGCTGGAGGGCAACGGTCCCGCCGACATTCCGCCCCGCTTCCGGAGTTCCCTGGTACCGGATGTACACCGGATGCGTGATCGCCCCTGCACAGGACAGGATCAAGAGCCCGAGCAGCGCCACTGCCGGCAAACGAAATCCCCAGCTGGAAGACAACCGTCCGTCGTTTACCATGCGTCCTCCTTGACGGTTCGAAAGAGCCCGGTATCCGGCCGCATTTCATTTCTCAGCCGCATTCCGGGCAGTGTCGGAAGGCTTCCCTCCCTTACCCTGCCGATAGGGCAAAAGCAAGCCGCCCGGCTTCGTGTCTTCATCGGCGGGCAGGGGAGGCAGGGGCGCCACCCGGTTTACGGTGAGCGTCAGGGCGCCCCACTCGGCCTCGACTCTGCCGGTCAGCAGAAAAGGGCGGTTTCGGTTCAGAAGGTGGCAGAAGCGATGGTAGGCCTCGGGGAAAAAAGTTGTCTCCACGATTCCCGTTTCATCTTCGAAGGTCAGAAACTCCATGGGAGCCCCCTGCCGGGTATGGACCACCTTTCCGGTCACCAGCCATCCGGCAAACCGGACCTGCCGGCCCAACCATCGGTGGAGGCCGTCGGCCTTGACCGTCCGCCGCGCATCGATGATTTTCCTGTAGAGCGCCATGGGATGCCGGTCGCAGAGAAATCCCAGCACCGCGAATTCACGTCGAAGACGCTCCAGAGGATCTTCGGGCGGAAACACCGGCAGCCCTCCTTCGTCGCCCCGACCCCTGCCGAACAACAACCCTTCGGACTGACGCTCCGAGCGGGTTTTGCGCCATCGGGCCTGGCCCCACAACAATTCGGTGCGGTCTCCCCGATTGGAAAACCGATCCAATGCACCGCACCGGATCATTGCCCTGGCTTCGCCCTCGTCCGGTCCGACCCTGTCGAGAAAATCCTTGAGCCCGCGGAAGGGCCGTGCCTTTCGAGCGGCAAGGATCCGTTCCCGGGTTTCCCGGCTCAGTCCGCTCACGGCCATGAGCCCCACCCGCAGGGTGTCGCCTTCCCCCCGCCACCGGATGCCGCTGACCGTCACATCGGGGGGAAGAATTCCAAGCCCCATGCGCCGGGCTTCGGATACATAGGCGGAGGTGCTGTAAAACCCCCCCTGGTTGCTGATCACGGCGGCCATGAATTCGGCGGGGTAATGCGTCTTGAGAAAAGCCGCCTGGAAGGATACCCGCGCATAGGAAGCGCTGTGGGGCTTGCAGAAGGAATAACCGCTGAAACTCATGATCATCGACCAGACGGCATCGATGGTTTCCCGGGGAACCCCCCTGCCGCGGGCTCCTTCGGTAAAACGCCGCCGGAAATCCCGGAGATGGTACTCGCGGTCTTTCTTGGAGAGCACCTTGCGAAGGCGGTCCGCCTCGGCATGAGAAAAGCCGGCGACCGCCACCGCCGCCCGGGAGACGTCCTCCTGATAGACCATGATGCCGAAGGTTTCCGTCAGGACGTCCGCGAGCAGGGGATGAATGGGGTCCCACCGCCCCCCGTGGAGGCGGCGCAGATACTCTCGGATGAATTCGTTGGCGGCCGGACGGATAATGCTGCTGTGGATGACGAGATGCTCGAAATCCCCCACGCCGGCCTTTTGCTGAAGCAGCCGCATGGCCGGGCTTTCGATGTAGAAGCAGCCCATGGTTCGACCCTGGGACACGGCTTCCTGAGTTGAAAAGTCATCCTCGGGCTCCCAGCGCATCTCGTCGAACCGGATCCCGTTACTCCGGATATTGGCCGCGGCGTCCCGGATGACCCCCAGGCTCCGGTTGCCCAGCAGGTCGATCTTGACCAGACCCGCGTCTTCGGCGGCGTCCTTGTCCCAATGGATGACCGGAACCCCCTTGGCCGCCCGTTCCACCGGCACGTAATGGTCGATGGGCTCCGGGGTGACCACCACGCCCCCGGAATGGACGGAGAGGTGGCGGGGAATGTCGATCAACGCCTGGGCCAATCGCAGGATCTCGGGCCAGGGGTCGGAGAAGGTCAGCCCCCTGGCCTGGGGAAGCGCCTTCACGGTCTGGAGCAGGCCGCCATCCGGATGCTCCATCCGCCAGAACCATGGGAGCCGTCGCGTCACACGCCCGATTTCGGATTCCGCCAGCCCGAAGACCTTGGCGGTTTCACGGACCGCCATCCGGGGCTGAAACCGCACATGGTTGCACACCATGGCGGCGTGATCCCGATAACGCGCAAGGACCGTCTGCTGCACGGCGTCCCGTTCGTCCCAGGCGAAATCCACGTCGATGTCCGGCGGATCCGTCCGTCCCGGATTCAGAAACCGCTCGAAGTAAAGGTTGTGCTTGATCGGACAGACATTGGTGACCCCGAGACAGTAAGCCACGATGGACGCGGCCGCGGATCCCCTCCCGCAGATCCTCGGACTCAACGCCACGATGTCCCGGACAACGAGAAAATAGGCGGAAAACCCGTTGCTTTCGATCACGGAAAGTTCATGCTCCAGGCGGTCCACCACCGACTCCGGCAGATCGCCGCCATAGCGGCGCCGCGCCCCGGCGTAAGCCGCCTTTCTGAGTTCGGCTTCAGGGGAGTCACCGCCGACACCGGTCCAGGGCGGCAGCACACGTCCGAACTCCGGGCCGTGAAACCCGATCCGTTCGGCCATCGCCTCGGTTTGGGCCACCGCCTCCGGGCAGACGGCAAACCGCTCGGCATAGGTGTCGGGCGGGGCCAGCCAGGCATCCGGGGATGCCGTTTCGCTTTTCGGGAGGCGGGAGAGGCCCGTGTTGCCGGCAATGGCTCGCAGGAGGCGGTGCAGGGGGAAATCCTCCGGGCGCAGAAAAAAGCTTCCGGGCACCGCCACCAGGGATGCTCCGACGCGGCGGGCCGCCTGCCGAAGCGGGTGGGTCGGCCCAGGCGGATGCCGGGGCAGGGCGGCCGCCGCATCCATGCCGGCGGCCCGACAGCGAACCAGGAGTTCGGCGTTTCCGGTCAGAACGATGAGGCCTTCGGCAAAGGCTTCCAACGCATCGGCAAGTTCAAAACCGCCGTCCATATGGCGACGGGTGAGAAGGCGGCAAAGATTCCGGTAGCCCGATTCGGATTCGACCAGACAGACCGCCCGGTGATTCCGCACGGGATCGGTCACCTCCGCCCCCACGATGGGAGTGAGACCCTCCCGCCGGCAGGCGGCAAGAAACGGCCACAGGCCATACAGGTTGTCCGTGTCCGTCAGCGCCAACCGCCGGTAGCCCATGGCCCGCGCGGCCCGGCAAAGCGCTGCGGGCGACGCCGTTCCCCACATGAGGGAGTAATGAGATCGAACCACCAGGGGAACCATGGGGACATCCGGCATCCGGTTACAGCCCGCCGGCGGCCAGGGTCCGGCCGACACGGACCGCTCCCGGGCCGAACCGGTCTCGAATCCGGTCCATGACGTCTACCAGCCGATGCCGGCGTACCGTCGATTTCTGCTCCTCCGGGAAAAGGGAGAGCTGCGCCGGCGGAAACGCGAGCCGGGAGCACAGCAGCCGCACCCGGCGCACCCGGGTGCGGCGGGTCCAGGCGAGGTACAGGGCGGAGCGAGCCAGTTCGAAAAGAGCGATGTCGTTGGCGGAGGGCGGCGCCACGGCCCGCTGCCGGGCGGTTCGGATGCCGTCCGAAAAAGTGAGGGTGACGGAAAGCCTTCCCGCGGCCATCCGCCGGCGGCGCAGATCGGCTCCGGCCGCCTCCACCAAGGCGTAGAGAGCGCCCTCAAGGACGGAGGGCTCCAGGGTATCCTCTCCGAAAGCGTGGACCCCGGCCACGACGGGCGGGCGCTCGTCCACAGCCCGCACCGGGGAGGGATCTATCCCGCGAACCGCCTCGTAGACATCCATTGCCCGGCGTCCGAAGGGCGTCCGGAGCGCCTCCAGATCGAGAGCCGTCACCTGGAACACCCGGGTCAAGTTGAATTCCCTGAGGCATGCCAAGTCCTCGGGATAGATCCCGGGCACCAGGTGAAGAGGCAGGGGCGCCAGAAAAGCCGCCTCCTCGCCGTGGGCAACGATGTATTCCCCGGACGGCTTGACCAGACGCGTGGCGACTTTGGCCACCAACTTGTTGGGGGCCACGGACCAGATCGGGTCGAGCCCCAGATGATCCCGGGACTGGTTGCGCAAACGCCAGGCTACGTCCACCGGCGGACCGAAAAGCCGGCTGGTGCCGGTGACATCCACGAAAAGGTGCCCATCGGCCTCCCCCTGCTCGATCCGGGGTGAATAGGAAAGCGCCTGACCGACCAGGGCCGCCATGACCTGCCGGCACCGTTCCGTATCGGGCGGCCGCACCACCGCGTCCGGCGACCGCCGGAGGGCCGATTCCAGACGCATGCCCTTCCGGACGCCGGCCCGATAAGCCTCCTCACTCATGTCATGAACCCCGGCCCGCGGGACCCCCTCCGGCGCAACGATCACCGGCCGCCCCCGCAGCCGGGCGTCCGACAGCCGTTCCACGGCCACTGCGAAATCGGCGATATTCAGATGGATGATGGATCGATCCATTGCGGCGGTTCCAGAAGCCCCTGCTCGGTCAAAATCGTCGCCAGGCGTCGGGCGTTTGCCGGCGCCTGGCCCCGCACGTGGTTGTTGAAGAAGATGAGCCCCCGGCCGGCCCGACGGCTCATCGGCCCGATGCGGTTTTCCACCCACTCGTGAAGCTCGTCGTCGGGATAGTCGTAGTCGAACTGCTGCTGCAGGTTGCCCGATCGCCATCCCCTGGTGTTGCGCCCATGGAACCGGACATAGAAAAACCCCGGGTGCGTCACCACGTCCAACCGGGGAAAGAGCCCGGGCAGTTCGGGTTCGTCCACGGCCACCAGCGCCACCTTTCGTTTCTCCAGCTCGGCGAACACCCGGTCCGCCGCCCATGAGCCGTGGCGGAACTCCACGGCCACCGGAAGCCCTTCCAGGGCCTCCAGGAGGCCGGCCAGGTAGCGGCGATTGGCGAGGGATCGGTCGAAGTGAGGGGGCAGCTGGACCAGGACCGCGGCCAGCCGCCCGGCGACCGTCAGGGGAGCGATCCCGTCCCGGTAGCAGGCGGCCCGACTCCGCCATTGATCCGAATCCACCTCGTGGGTCAGCGTGCGATTGAGCTTGGCCGCGAACCGGAAGCCGGGAGGAACCTGGAGCAGCATCCGTTCGACGGAAGCAGCCTTGGGCATCTGATACCAGGTGTAGTTGAGCTCGGTGGCCGGAAACACCCGCGCGTAGGCCGGCAGCATTTCCCCCTGCCGGATGCCCGCCGGATAGAAGCCGGATGCCACCCACTCGGGGTAGGAGTATCCGCTGGTGCCGACCCGGATCCGGCACTTGCGTTCTTCAGATCGTTGAACAGCTGGATAGAGCATCGTTTCGAATGCTGAATCGGGGGCGGCCCGTCAGCCTTTTTCTTCAAGGAAGCCGTTGAAAACATGAAATGCCGAAAGGGGGAACGGGGGATGGTCCCGGTCCCGTCACTGGATGCCATCGGGCCCCCGGTGGATACCGACGACCTTGCCCTGGACCAGCACCTCGTCGAAGCCGTAGCGCATCACAGGGAAGGCGGGGTTGTCGGGACGCAGTTCCACATGATCCTCCCGGAGGAAGAACCGTTTGACCGTGGCCTCCTCTTCCCGGATCAGCGCCACCACGATCTCCCCGTTCCGGGCGTATTGACGGGGCTCACAGATGGCCAGATCCCCGTCGAGGATTCCGGCATCCTTCATGGAATCCCCCTGGACCCGCAGGGCAAAGAGATTCCGGCCCGGGAAGATCCCGCCATCCACCACCACGCAGTCTTCCCATTCCTGCTGGGCATACATGGGCAAACCG
The DNA here is from genome assembly GCA_049366795.1 of Desulfobacterales bacterium. Lineage (GTDB taxonomy): Bacteria > Desulfobacterota > Desulfobacteria > Desulfobacterales > UBA5852 > CALNZV01. Next base: position 95,416 of record JBMNCP010000075.1, on the reverse strand, counting down.
GCCCTCACCCGCCCGACCACCGGGACTTCCCGCCAACGCCCGGTTCCGGGAATCTCGCCGAAACGATTCACCAGTTGCAAGTCCCGGCTGTACCGCCCTTGTCGGCGAACATAGCCCTTGTCTTCGAGAGTCCTCAGCATCTGAGCCACGGCGGCATGACTCACCCCCATCCGGCCGGCGATCTCCCGAAGGCTGGGAGTCCTGCCCCTGCGGGCGATCTCGGTCCGAAGGTGGTTCAAAAACTCCTGCTGTTTGGCGGTCAGTTCCGGCGGCATGGGATATCCTTTCGGCGTCTTTTGCCGGACTCTAAGAAGCTCCGGCTGGAATGTCAATATAAATGTAAATATCAATGTAAATATTGCAAGTGTCCGCTCTCGCCCGTAGAGAATGGACAAGCGGTGCGTTTTCCGTTAGGAGAGGATTGCCGCGACAGTCTGCGGCGGAAGGCCCGTTCGACAAGACGTATTTTGCATCGCGGCGCCCGCCCGAAAGGAGCCACCCAGTGAACCCCGAACAGTCCGCACGACCCATTTCCGAGCGCTTTGCACGGGGAGTCGCCTGTTTTCAGAACGGCGACGGCGTCGGTGCCGTTCAGGCGCTCGAGTCCGTCATCGACGAGGATCCCGGCTACCGCCATACGGATGGGGACAACCCTTATTTTTACCTGGGAAAGATCCACGAGGTGGAGGACCGGCTCGACACGGCCATCGAAAACTACACCCGGGCGCTGACCCTGGATTCCTGGGACGAGGAAAGCCTGATCGGCAGGGGAAGCTGCCTGACGGTCCGCCGCCGGCACGCCGATGCGATCGCCGACTTTAAAAAAGCCCTTTCCATCCCGGACCATCTGCGGAACGCCCCGGCGGGCCAACTGCTCTACGCCGTCGCTGAAAACCTGCGCCAGATGGGTGATCTGACCGGAGCCCTGGACTGGTCGCGAAGGGCCCTGAAAGCCGATCCCGACAATTTCCGCCACCAGGAACTGGTGAAAACCGTTGCCAGGGCCCTGGGCGCGGACCCATGGGCTCCCCCCGGGGAAAACGATCGAAACCACCGGCCATGACATCGACACAGCACCATTTCAACGTCCAGGTCTACTACGAGGATACCGACCACTCAGGAGTGGTCTATCATTCGAACTACCTCAAGTATTTCGAGAGGGCGCGTGAGGCGGTGATCGGCCCGGAACGCCTGGTCGACCTGTGGAAGAACCGCGGATTGGGCTTTGCCGTTTACAAGGCTGAGATCCACTACCAGGAAGGCGCCGAGTTCGGAGACCTGCTGGACATCCGCTCGACCGTGAGAAGGGAAAGCGACTACCGCCTCGTCTGGAACCAGGAAGCCTGGAGGCCGGATGGCACCAGACCGGCGGTTCGCGCCGAGATTCACCTGGTCTGCGTGGACCGCTCCAAATCCCTCAAGCCCATCCCGCCGGTGCCGCTGGAATAGACGATGGAGATGCTGAACGCAGTCCCGGCGCTTCTGAGAGTCGGCCTGGTTTTCGGGTTCCTCCTCTTCGCCATCCGGAAAAAATTGAGCCTCGGAAGCGCCTTTGCGCTGGCTTCGATCCTCCTCGGGCTGCTGTTCGGAATGAGGATAGCGACCCTCATCGGCGCCATCCTGGCCGCCTTGGCGCAGCCCAAGACCCTGGCACTGGCCGTGGTGGTCGGCCTGATCCTCGTTCTCAGCCGATCCATGGAGAGTTGCGGTCAGATGCAGCGGCTACTCGGCCGGTTCGAAGGGCTCGTTCGCCATCCCGGCATCAACCTGATCACCTTTCCGGTTCTGATCGGCCTTCTGCCCATGCCCGGCGGCGCCGTCTTTTCCGCTCCCATGGTCCAGGCGATCGGCGAGCCTCGCGGTCACGATCCGGCGGAACTGAGTTACGTCAATTACTGGTTTCGTCACATCTGGGAGTACTGGTGGCCGCTTTATCCCGGCATCCTTCTGGGAACGGCGCTGGCGGGTGTCAATCTGTGGCTGTTCGTGGCGGTATCTTTTCCGATGACGCTGGTGGCCCTGGCGGGCGGCTTTCTTTCGCTGAGCCGGCGGTCCGAAATGCAGCCCGTCGCGAGCATCGCCCCGCGTCCCCCGCTCACGCCATTTCTGAAGGAGCTCTTGCCGGTGTTGATCGTCGTGCTGGCAGGACTGGGGCTGGGGGCGGCGCTAACCCATGTGCTGGGATCCACCGCGTCGGCAGTCGACAAGGAAGCCGGGCTGATTATCGCCCTGATCATCGCCATCGGATGGGTATGGCATGTCAACGGGCTTTCCGGTCAAAGACGGCGGGAGATTCTGCTGCATCCGGAGCAGCTCGGAATCGCGTACATGGTGGCCGGAATCCTGGTATTCAAAGGCATTCTGGAAGCCAGCGGCGCCGTGGACGCCCTGAGCCGCGAACTGCTGGCATGGCACATCCCGCTCCTCCCGGTCACCCTCCTGCTGCCATTTCTGGTGGGCGGCGTTGCCGGCATCACCATCGCCTTCGTGGGAACGACCTTTCCGATTCTGATCCCCCTCATCCAGGTCGCAGGGCAGGGCGAATTTCTCGTCCTCTATCTGATGCTGGCACTCGTCAGCGGATTTACGGGGGTTCTACTCTCGCCGCTCCACCTGTGTATGCTGCTCTCCAACAGCTACTTCAAGGCATCCTCCTCCGACGTCTACAAGCTGCTGTGGTTGCCCTGCGGGGTGCTGATAAGCAGCGGCTGCATTTATTTCCTCGCTCTGAAATGGATCATCCGTCAGCTGTCGTAGGCCCACCTGACGTAGACGGAGCCCCAGGTAAAACCGCCGCCGAAGGCCGCCAATATCAGGTTGTCGCCTTTTTTGAGCCGGGATTCGAAATCGCTGAGGCACAGCGGTATGGTGCCGTTGGTGGTGTTGCCGTAGCGATGAATGTTGAGCATCACCTTGTCCTCGCCGATCCCCATCCGTGAGGCGGTCGCATCGATGATGCGCTTGTTGGCCTGATGGGGAACCAGATAGGCGATGTCGTCGGAACCGAGATGATTCCGGGCCATGATCTCGGCCGCCACCTCGGCCATGTTTTTGACGGCGAACTTGAACACCGTGGAACCCTCCTGGCGGACAAAGTGCTCGCGCGCCTTGACACTCTCGATGGAAGCGGGCTTGCGGCTGCCTCCCGCCTTCATGTAGAGATAAGGCTCTCCTGCGCCGTCGCTCTTCAGAAGCGCGTCCATGACACCGACTTCCTCGGTGGAAGGTTCGAGAAGCACGGCTCCGGCACCGTCCCCGAAAAGGATACAGGTGGTGCGGTCCTGGTAGTCCACGATGGCCGACATCTTGTCCGCCCCGACAACGACGATCTTGGAATAATTCCCGCTTTCGATGAACTGGGAAGCGGTGACCAGGGCGAACATGAAGCCGGAACAGGCCGCGCTCAGGTCGAAGCCGAACGCGCGATCCGCCCCGACAGCCTTGGAAATGATATTGGCGGTCGCGGGAAACATCATGTCCGGAGTCGCGGTGGCACAAATCAGAAGCTGAATTTCAGAAGGGTCCGTTCCGGTCTTTTTCAGGAGGCCATTGACGGCTTCGGTCCCGAGAACGGAAGTCCCTTTTCCCTCTCCCTTGAGCACTCGCCGCTCCTTGATGCCGGTTCGCGCGATAATCCACTCGTCATTGGTATCCACCAGGGTGGCCAGTTCGTCATTGGTCAGGACATACTCGGGAACATAGCCGTGTACACCGGTAATGGCCGCTTTCAATTGCGTCATGTCGTTCGATATCCTTGGTACGGAAAGCCACAGGCCGTCTCACCGGACCGGGTCGTGAAAGACCCGTTCACGGGGCCGTCCGTGAACCCCCCAAGCCAATCGCAGGGGTCGACAGGCGGGATGGCGGCGTTTCCCAAAACCTGGAAAAGGTTGATGTCAAAGTCAAATTAAGGCGGGGCTTATATAGCTGAAATCGGCTGCGAATGGCAAGGGCAATTCCTAGTTGAACGAGTCTTTACAAAAGTCATTGCCGTCATGATTCGCCTTATCGAAGGCGCTCAACGCGATTTTACGGCCCTGACGAAAAGGTTGACGCCGTGTTTTTCCATCAGAATCTCCACGGCATCCCCTCCGAAGGGTGTATCTTCGAAGATGTCCCGCAAGTCGGCCTCGCTGCGATGGATCAATTCCCATTTCAGCAGATGATCCATGAATGCCCGATGGGGATTCGCCGGGCCGAAATTTCCGATGATGAGCGTTCCGCCCGGCTTGAGGTGTTCAAAACACTTCCGGATCAGGGCGGTGAAAAGGGATCGGCCCAGGTAATCCGTCAGGCCGGCTGAATAGATCACGTCCTGAAGGCCGAAATGCTGGCGAACCCGCCCCAGGGCCCAGCGAATCAGGTTCTCCCGCATGAACCGGATCGTCGCTCCCGTTTCGATGCGATTGACGTTGGCCCCGGCCCTTTGAAGCGCTTCGGCATCGATGTCGACCAGCAGAGCCTCCACATGTTCTCTGCATTCGCATGCCGACAGGAAATCGCAAAACTCGAGCGCTGGTCCGCAGGCCAGGCTCATGACGTGAAAACGCCCCACGCTCGGGCTTTTCCTGACCAGCGCTCCCAATTCGCGACGCAGAAGCTCACGGCGTCCCCTAACCGCATCGGCCGGCACCGATTTCAACATCCATTTGTCCACCAGAACGCCCAGCTTTCCGTCCCCCTCCGGGATATTCCGATAGATCATCTCCATCATGAAATAGTCCCCGGCGTAACCCCGCGGTTTGAAATAGGCGCGCTCCGCGAAGCGGCTTCGCATGAGATACGGAAATGCCTCTTTGAACACGTATCCCCACACATAAGCCGAAGTATCCGGATCCATCTCCCAATCCTGGAGGTCCCGGAGCCGGCCGCTGAATGCGTCGATGGCCGCGTCGCAGCGATCGGCGGCATATTGGGGAATTTCCCCTTCTCCATCCTCCTGGAGCGTGTAGGAAAGATCGTAGAGATCGGCTTTGAAACGCTCCACGAACCGGTTGACGGTCCGCCACTCCGAGGAGTGGAAAAAACGAGCGGGAAGCGGAGTGGAAACATGAAAACTTCTCTGGCCACGGGTCAATGCGGCGGCATAGGCGGTGAGTGGCTCGTTTTCCTCCAGCAGGCCCCTGAAGCGCCGTGAAACGACTTGAATGACCAGACGGAGAAAATCGCCGTAGAGCGCCGGGGCGGAACCGCGGATGTCCTGGATGTTCGCTTCATCGAAGACGAAAATGTCGGTGCTTTCCATGGCAACGACATCGCAGGTTCTCGGTTGATGATCGAAAAAGCCGATTTCTCCGAAAAAGTTGCCGGCACCGATGAGCGCCATGACGATTTTTGTATCCGTGCCTGTGCTCGAAACTTCAACCGATCCGCTTTGGATGTAGTACAATAGATCGGGGCGGTCTCCCTTGCCGATCACCTTCTGCCCCTTCCCGCAATGGAGAGGCGTTGCAAAGGGAAGCACTTGCGACACGATCGTCTGCCAGGCCGGATGATCGGCCTCCCAGGCGTCACGTGTCGATAAGCCATCAGGACCGGCGTCTTCCTTGTCTGTAGTGGACTTCATTCGCTCACCTCGTCGGTTGCCCTCAGCCGGAAAAACACGCGTCGGGGGCGTCTCTTGTGGTGAAGTGGAGTTCGGACAGGCTTGGAGATAACGGGGAGATTCTCGATCGGGCCGCCCCTCGCAGAGAGATTGCCCGAATGGAACAGCAATATACATGCCCTGCCGAGGCCGCTTCGAACAGCCGTGTCGGGCTCACGCGCAACGGTGAAAGAGCTCACCCGGCGGTGACATGATGCATCAGCTTTTGCTTGAGGTCTTGGTGCTGACGCGCGACACCAGTTGCACTACCTCGCTGGATTTACATTTGGGACATTGGACCTTGGCCTTGTCGTGTTCTGAAATCGACAGAATTGCTGAAAATTGCTTTTTGCATTTTTCACATCGATATTCATACGTTGGCATGATCCTTCCTCCCCACCCAGATGGCATTGCACCCGCACACTTGAATAGCGGCGTTCAATCCTCACTTTCCAGACTACTCCTGAGAAGGCGGTCGGCGATGGCGCGGACTTCGATCCGATACTTTCCTTCCGCGATGCGGCGCCGGATATCGGCTACTGCATCAGCTCGGACATCCGGTAGTTTTTTCAACGCTTCCATAGCGCGGAAAAGTTGTTCCCGCGAATGGATTCCGCCGCTCGAATTCCCTTCTGTTCCGCCTTCCGCAGCGGTTTCTCTTCGCGCCGGCAGCCGGACCAGTTTACCTCGCTTATCGATTTTCGGGGTTTTCATCGTTTTGTCTCTGCCCCGTTTGGAGCATCATCCTTCCCGGCGGTATTCACCCGGAGAAGGAGCGGCGGTCAACCCGATATACTACTGCTTTCTAATACAACCCAAGGTGTCGAGACAAGTCGTTTTCACCGATGGCCGAGAATAGCCACAAACGCGTTCGATTCTAAAACAAGGAGACGATACATGAAAGCCATTCAGACCCTGAAATCAGGCCACGAAATCGAACTGGTCTGGTCAGGCGCCGTGGACCCGGAGCCTGGACCGGAAGACGTGGTGGTGGCCGTGCGGGCGGCGGGTGTGAACCGCGCAGACCTGCTCCAGGCTCAAGGCCTTTACCCGCCCCCGGAAGGTGAATCCAGGGTGCTGGGCCTCGAGATCGCAGGCGATGTTCTCCGGACCGGCCGCAAGGTTACCGAATGGCACGTGGGCGATCGGGTGCTTGCCCTCGTTCCAGGGGGCGGATATGCTGAATTTTGCCGGGTGGATTCGAGCCTGTTGATGCCCATTCCGGCCGACTGGTCTTATGCAGAGGCCGCGGCTGTGCCCGAGGCGTGGCTGACGGCTTTTTCCAACCTGTTCATGGAGGGAGGGCTGACTTCGGGTGAGGCAGTGCTCATTCATGCTGGGGCAAGCGGAGTCGGCACGGCCGCCATTCAAATGGCAAAGTCCGCCGGTGCATGGGTGGCGACAACCTGCGGATCCGATGAAAAGTGCAGCGTGTGCAGGGAACTGGGTGCCGATCTGGCCGTCAACTATCGCTCCGAAAGTTTTCCTGAACTGCTGACCAAAGATCGGTTTCAATTGGTACTGGATTGCGTTGGGGCCCCGTACCTGAGCCTGCACCTCGATGTTCTGGCCATCGGCGGGCGATGGGTTCTGATCGGGGTGATGGGGGGGCGGAAAGCCGAAATCGACCTTGCCAAGGTGCTCATGAAAGATCTGCGGCTGCAGGGTTCCCGCTTGAGATCGAGATCCGTTGAAGCCAAGTCGCGCATCATCCAGAGCTTTAAAAGTCGATTCTGGACTCAGCTGGTGTCAGGTCGGCTTCGGCCAGTGATCGACCGCACGTTTCCCATCGAGCAGGCCACCCAAGCCCACCGCCATGTCAAGGAAAACCGCAACATCGGAAAAGTCGTACTGACCTTGGAAAAGGAGCCCGTGGAATCCGACTGAGTCAGGGCAGCCGATCTTCGCCGCCTTTCAACCGTCCCACTTCCTGAAGATAACAGAGGCGTTGTGGCCGCCGAATCCGAAAGTATTGTTCAATGCGATCCGCACAGGGCGCTTCTGGGCCTCGTTGAAGGTGAAGTTCAGGCCTTTGTCGATTTGTTCGTCGTCGTTGAAATGATTGATGGTCGGCGGAACGATGTCATGGATCATGGCCTGGATGCAGGCAATGGACTCTATGGCGCCCGCCGCTCCGAGCAGGTGCCCTGTCATGGATTTCGTCGAGCTGATGTTGAGATGGCTAGCATGGCTGCCGAATACACGACGGATGGCCATGGCCTCGCTCAAATCTCCCAACGGGGTGGCGGTGCCATGGGCGTTGATATAGTCCACCTGTTCGGGGGTGATTTCAGCGTCGTTGAGGGCATTGACCATCACCCTCCCCGCCCCTTCGCCCTCGGGGTGGGGTGCGGTGATATGGTAGGCATCCGCCGACATGCCCCCACCCAATACTTCACCATAAATGACCGCTCCCCGGGCTTTGGCATGATCCATGGATTCGAGGATCAAGGCGCCGGCTCCTTCGCCGATCACAAACCCGTCCCGGTCCCTGTCGAAGGGCCGGGAGGCGGTGGCCGGATCGTCATTGCGAACGGAAAGCGCCTTCATGGCGTTGAAGCCGCCGACTCCTGCTTCACTGATGGCCGCCTCCGATCCGCCCGTGACGATAATGTCGGCCTTGTTCAGCCGGATGTAGTTGACGGCATCCAGAATGGCATGGGTCGCGGAGGCGCACGCGGATACGGTTCCGAAGTTGGGCCCTTTGAATCCGAATCGAATGGACAGATGCCCCGCGCTGATATCGGCGATCATCTTGGGAATGAAAAACGGATTGAAGCGGGGCCGGCCGTCCCCACCGAAAAACTTGGCCAGCTCCTCCTGGAGGGTTTGCAGCCCCCCGATGCCGGAGCCCCAGATCACACCGGCCCGATTCCGGTCGACGGCATCGAGAACGAGACCGGAATGCCGCATCGCCTCATCGGCCGCCACGAGAGTGTATTGAGTGAAGGGATCCAGCCTCTTGGCTTCTTTCGGATCGATGACGGCATCCAGGTCGACATTTTTGACCTCGCATGCAATTTTCGTTTTAAATTTATCGGTATCGAATCGCGTGATGGGTGCCGCTCCGCACTTGCCTGCCAGAAGGCTCTGCCAGTAATCGTTCACGGAATTTCCGATCGGCGTGAGCGCCCCCATTCCCGTTACCACCACTCGTTTCAGAATCATGTTCGTTGTTCTCCAGTCGATGCCGTTTTACTTTACGTCAATCTGAACAGCGATGAACCCATGTCGATGGGTCTCGTTTCGAATTGAATGTAATTGTAAAATCATATTAGTTGGTTAAAGATCGATATCGTTGATTGGATACCGATTCGAGCGGGTCTAATTGACTAGTTTTTTTGTCTAAATTTTGGCAATATACAGTAAAGTCCCCCCCTGTGCAACACCAGAACGCGGCGGCTGCCTGAAAATCGCCGCTTTTTTCCCCACGCCCCTGCCCAGGTTTGTACGGAGATCCGGATAAGGCGGGTTGATTTGTAGCCGATGGGGATCTACGCTCTCGATAATTCCGCATGGGAATCGAGCCGGCGTCGAACAGGGATGGCCTGGATGGCAAGGATGCCTGAAGGGAAAGGAGGATCTTTAGTATGCCCTTGTATGAATTCCAATGTGAAGTCTGCGGGTGTTGCTTTGAGAAACTGATTTTCAGATCGGACACCGATCCGGTGGTCTGCCCGGATTGCGGCGAGAAGAAGGTCAAGCGGGTCATGAGTCGCGCATTCTGCTGTTCGACCCGCGCGGAAGGTCAAAGCCCGGCTGCTGCCGGGGGCGGCGGGTTTTCATGAGCCTGCTGACCCGAGGCGGCGGTCTGCCGCCTTTGATGACAGGCTCGAACCCTATTTGGTGTGCTGCGGGACAAGGGATCCGCTTCGGGGACGTCTGCTTGCGCCCATACCGGTGGCGCGCGTGTCTCTGGACGATCGACATCCAGGGTCGTTTGACGTAGCCTCGGAAGAGTCCAATAGTCCTACCGGGAACACCATTCACTCGAACCGCCGAATCGATCCGGCCTCAAGGAGGTCACATGCCGAAACCGACGCTGATTGAAATGGGGGACATGATCAGGCGCATCTACCGGGAACGATCGGGAGGGGATCCGCAGGACCTGGTCCGCGTTTGGGATGAGGGGGATCTTCTCTTTGTGTTGAAAAACGACGATACCCAATCTGTCATGCCGATTGGAGACGTCATCCACGGACGGGAGGATGCGATTGCAAAAGCACTGGAGAACTTTCAACCCATGTGATGGAAAATGGGGGCCTTATCGGATTTGATGCACGTTCCTCAACACTTGAATGGATAGAAGTGATGGTAGCAGTAGGCTCCCGGATCTCCATAGAGAAGTTCCGAATCGGCCATGCACTGGCCGATCATTTTCTGTGACGCCTCGGCATAATCCTCGCGACTTTCTTCGATAGCCTTGCATTCCATGCAGATGGGCTCGTGGGTGAAGGAGGAAAGTATCCGAAGATCCTTCGGCCCAAGGGGTTTGCTGCACGCCGAGCAGCTGACGGCACACGCGAGGCGGTCCTCCCAATGGTCACTCATGGATGCTCCTTTTCGTTCAGTTGCCCGGGGCAGGGGTATGAAAGCCGCTGATCGAAGCGATGCGACAGGCGCGGCGCATCTTGAGTTATCATAGGGAATCCGCGTACTCAAATCAAGGGCAGTCGCCCGGCCTCCACCGTCCACCCGATGTCCGCGACCTTCCGGCTTCCCCCGTTCGCCGCGCTGACAGGGAAACCTTGTACGAGAGGTCTTCGCGCGCGAATCTATCGAATAATGCCTGGTTTTGGCAGCTTGACTCTTGTGGGTGATTTTTATATCTTGGCCAAGCTTTTGGCGACTGCAGATCTCACAGGGAGGCCGTTATGGTCGAAAACGTGGACATGGCCCCATATCTAGCGGATATCCGTGCTGTTGACCTCTTCTATCATCTGACCGAAGAAGAACTCGAGCGTCTACTAAGCCTTTCAGATGCCGTTCAGTATCGCAAAGGCGAAAAGATACTCGCCCAAAGCGAAACCGGCGATTATCTCTTCGCCATCGTTCGGGGCTCCGCGGATGTGAGTTTCAAGGATCTGAACGATGATGAAGTGTTTATCTCCTCGATCGAGGCCGGTGAAATGTTCGGAGAGGCGGCGATATTCACCTCGGAACAACGCACGGCGAGCGTCGTATGCTCCGAGGATGCCCTTGCCGTTCGGATTCACAAGCGAAACCTCATGACCTTCATTCGGGACAATCCCCGGGCAGGGAACAAGATCCTGATGCTGATCATCCTCAGCCTTCTCAAGAAACTGAAAAACGCCAACCAGGATCTGGCGTTTGAAAAACGATCCGAAATCGATTTCAACTACGCGGATTCGCTGATCCAGGACTTCATCCGGGACCTATAGAGGCGGATGCGGAGATGCTTTGCCGGCTCTTCCGGCCGGGTGCCTCCGAGTTGCACCGGTCCAGAATCCCACGTATGGCCGATGACAGCTGCTCGATAGTGGACGGCTTCTGAATGAAGCCGCTGCAGCCCGTCCGCAGCAGGGTTTGGACGGATTTATCCGCGCTGTATCCGCTTGCCAGAAGGACCCTGACCTCCGGATCGATCCGCCGCAATGCATCAAAGACATCGCAACTCTTCATGCCGGGCATGTGCATGTCCAGCACCACCAGGTCGACGGGCGTCCGCGCCTTCTGAAACATCTCGATGGCCGATCGGCCGTCCTCGGCGGTGACCACCCGATAACCCAATTGCTTCAGGTTGTCCCTGAAGATGCTGAGCACGGACGGTTCGTCGTCGACCAGAAGAATTTTTTCATGTCCGGTCCGCCGCCTGAAGACCGGTTTCTGGCGGCTCTCGACCGGATGGTCCGATGCGGGCAGCAGGATTTCGAAGGTGGAGCCCCGGCCGGGCTTGCTGAAAGCGCGGATGAGGCCGCCGTGGTTCCGAATGATGCCATACGCCAGTGAAAGCCCAAGTCCGCTGCCTTTTCCGAGCTTTTTGGTCGTGAAGAAAGGCTCGAAAATGCGCTGAAGGATGCCGGCGTCCATGCCGGTTCCGGTATCGGCGACGCTGATCCGGATGTAGCACCCGGGCTGCATTTCCGCCGTTCGGAGAATCGGATCCTCCGCCGTCAGGCGCAGATTCCGGGTCCTGATCTCCAGGGTTCCCCCCTCCGGCATGGCATGCCATGCATTGACATATAGATTGAGAAGCACCTGCTCGATCTGGACCGGATCCACATCGACAGCCCATATGTCCTCCTCGCAATCCTCCCGCAGATGGATCTCTTTTCGCGTTCTGCCGAACATGCGGTTCTGTTTCCGGACGAGCTCATTGATGTTTATCGTCCGGATCTCGTAGCTGCCCCCCTTGACGAATCCGAGAAGCTGCTGAGTCAGGGCTGCGCCATCCTGTACATGCTGTTCGATGTTCTTGAGACGTTCGTAAAACGGATCTCCGATTCGGGTGTCCATGAGCATGAGGGACGCGTTGCCCTGGATGCCCATCAGGAGGTTGTTGAAATCATGGGCAATCCCGCCGGCAAGATTGCCCAGCGCCTGCATCTTCTTGGCATGGATCAGCTCCTTTTCAAGCCGCTTTCGTTCGCTGACGTCGCGGACGACCCCGTAGGTGCCGACCAGAGTCCGACGTCCACCCGAGTCCTCGCGTCGATAGACGCCGGTTGCATTCAGTTCGATATCGGCATAACCATTGATGCCCATCCTCGAAACCTGACTTATCGGTCCGGTCTTGATGCGCAGCTGAAGTCCGGAAGTTGCCCGGGCGCCCGTTCTGCGTTCATTGAAATGCCAGCGGGCCCTGGTGTCGTCGGGATCTTCGAACAGCACGAGATACTCCTTACCGATCAGAAAGCCCGCCTCGTAGCCGAAAAGATCCCTAGCGGCATTGTTGACGAACGTGAAGCATCCCTTTGCATCCAGCGTGTAGATCATGTCCGGGGAATTCTGGATCAAATACCGGTAGCGGCGTTCCGAATGTTGCAATCGCCGCGTCATGTCCCGGTTGGCAGCCATCAGACGCTTCTGCTTCAGGACGTTTCTCAGGGTTTTTTCAAGATCCTCGGGATCGAAAGGCTTCTTGAGATAATCGGTCGCGCCTTGCTTGAGCGCCTTCACCGCCGAATCCACCGAGGCGTCGCCGGTCATCATGACCACCTGAGCTTCGGGATTGTATTTGAAGATCCCTTTCATGAGCCGGAAGCCGTCCGAATCCGGGAGGCCGATATCCAGGAGATAAATGTCAAAGAGTGGGAGGGAGGACTTCTCCAGGGCTTCTCTCGCCGAGTGGGCGGTTTCGACCCGGTATCCGGTTTGAAGGTGACGCTTCAAACCACTGCAGATGCGCGGCTCATCATCGACAATGAGAATCGTTGGAAGCTGTTCCATGTCTATCCTCCACTGGGGCGATCCAACCCTTCGGCCTCGAACGGCAGGTCGATGCGAACGGTGGTCCCGGCGCCGGCGCAGCTGGCACAGGCCACTTTGCCCGAAAGACGCTTGACAATGTCCCGGACGATCGACAAGCCCAGGCCGGAATGTTGGATGCCCTTGGTCGTTTTCCCGGGCTCGAAAAGGGAATCGATGATGGCCTGTGGTATTCCCGGCCCGTCATCCCGCACGGTGACGCAAAGACCGTCTCCGCCGCCTGCCTGTCCGAGGCGGCGGGTTTCGACATAGATATTCCCGCCTCCCGGCATGGCCTCGACCGCGTTCTTGATCAGATTGATGAAAATCTGAATGATGCCGGAGCGCTCACCCGGGTAAGGGGGAAGATCCGGTGCCAGATGGAAGTGAATTCGAATGTTGGCGGGGTTCAAGATGGATCGTTCGAGGATACGCGAAAGATTTCGGAGAACTCCGTTGAAATCCAACCCGAGCGGTTGAACCGGGAATAATTCAGGCGTCTCGGCCGGCGACAGCTGACCGATCAGCCGGCGGACGCGTTCCATCTCCTCCTCGATGACGCCGATCTCTTCACGGACATCAGGGGTGCCGTCGAATTTTCCGGCGATCAGCTTGAGGTAGGTGCGAACAATCCCCAGGGGATTGTTGACTTCATGGACGATCTTTTGGAGCGATGGCGCATCCTTGACGAATCCGGTTGCGGATTCGGAGCGTCTGGCAAAGAGCGCTGATCCCGAATTGCCATACAGCACGGCGCAGAGTGCAGCGATTTGCCGTAGCCGCTCGAGGTGGACGGAAATGGAAGGATACTGCGGTTCATCGATTCCCGCCAGTACGATGCCCACCGGGTTGGAGCGGAAGGTCATCGGCAAGCATATCATCCCGTCGGTTCCCAGCAGCCGTATGACCTGCTCGTCGGTGATGGCCAGGGATGTCTCCTTCAAATAACCAAATGAATCCAGAATGTTCTGATCCAGAAAGGATCGAGAGACAAGACTGCCTTCATTGCGGACGGGGAGGGCCATCCGATCGATCGATCGGTCCCTCCCTACATTCCTGCATGGCCTCCCTATAAGAGCGTGGGGAACCGGATCGTAATAGAAAAAAAAGGCGGATCGAACATCGAACACCAGTTGCAGGCAGTCGAGCAATATCTTCTGAGGGCGGCCGCCCGGATTGGCCGCCGACAGTCGAGCCCAGGCACCGGCGGCCAGATAATCCTGCTGAAGCTGAAAGGCAGCGCCCCCAGCATCGCTCGAGTCGGGCAGGGTTCCCATGGCGGATTTCGGTCTCCCGGGAACATCGGTGAGTTCGGAAACCGCCTTCCGGGCCTCGCGTCCGGCATTCTCCATCCGGGCCTGAAGCTGCGCCGGCCGGATCCCGCAGCCCAAGACCCCCGCCAGCCAGGCCCAGTCCGGATCCTGCCCTTCACGGCAGCATAAATGATGAGCGACGGATAAGATGCGCACAAGCGGGAGCGCCTCCGCCATCTCGCTCAGGGGCCGGTGATGGTAGCGGATGGCATCGCAAAACAAGATGGACAAATCCCATGCTCTGAAAAGATCGGCCGCGAATTGGCTGTGAGAGACCCCGAATTTGGATCGTTCGGCAACCTCCACCCCGTCGGCATCCGATGCGTCTTGAAGGATGGCGTCATATGGGCCGGGAAAATTGACCCACAACAGCAACTTCCCGATGTCGTGAAAAAGACCGGCCAGGTAAGCCTCGAAAGGGGGGCGGCCCATGCTGCTGGCAAGATGCCCCGCCGTGATGGCGCATTTGACCGAATGACGCCAGCAATCGGACATCGCTTTTGCCCTTCCGGCCGGAATTTTACCGCCGGACGCCACCAACGACTGAACCTCGACCAGCACGCGAAGGGTATCGATGCCGAGAATCTCAATGGCGTCTTGGAAATGAAGCACCGGGTCGGAGATGATCCGCCGGTCGCAGATCACCCGCATCAGCTTGAAAGCCGTTGCCGGGTCCTTGAGTACGGAGGCAACCGCCTCCCGGGGGGAAGGAGGAGGGTCGGATTGCAGCAGAAGCAGAATCCTTGATGCCGCCTTCGGCAGTGAAGGCATCTGGCAGGCAATATTGACGCGATGGAGGAATGGAAAGCGGGATCCCGCTTCGGTGGTCATCGGCTGTCGCTGTCGGTTTTCTCTGGTCCGTTGGAAGAACCCCGCCGCCGACGGACCGGCGGGTGAAATATCCGTTTTATGGCCGACCTTTCCACTTAATATAGAAAGTACGGGGTGTCAAAAGAATTCATGGCCGGGCCATGCCGCCCGCGCCCGCATCGGTTGGGCGCGGGCTGGGGAAGCTATCGGACCCTGCCGCGGTCGAGGCTTCGGTACTGGATTCCCTCGGAAATGTGATCGGCCGTCACCTCGGGACTCCCTTCGAGGTCGGCGATTGTCCGGGCGACTTTCAAAATCCTGTTGTAGGCTCTGGCGGAAAGCCCCAGTTTTTCGATGGCGGATTCCAACACGAACCGCCCGGTGTCATCGGGTTTGCAATATTTCTGGATGTGGCGGCTCTGCATCTGGGCATTGCAGAATATTCCCGCCCGCCGGAAACGCTCCCCCTGGATGCGCCTCGACGCCGACACCCGACGTCGTATACTTTCCGATCCTTCCGTTTCCGTTCCCGAAAGGAGATCCCTGCGGGGCACGGCGGGCACTTCGATCTGGATGTCCATGCGGTCCATGAGGGGTCCCGAGATCCGCGTCCGGTACCGGCGTATCTGGGTTGGGGTGCAGCGGCACTCTCTCGTGGTATCGCCGAAATATCCGCACGGGCAGGGATTCATCGCCGACACGAGCATGAAGCTGGACGGATAGGTCAGCGTGGACGCCGCGCGGGAGATCGTCACCTTCATGTCCTCGAGCGGCTGCCGCAGAACCTCCAGCACGTGCTTTTTGAATTCCGGAAGTTCGTCCAGGAACAGGACACCGTGATGAGCCAGGCTCACTTCGCCGGGCCTGGGAATATGGCCCCCGCCGATCAGCCCGGCATCGGATATGGTATGATGCGGAGCTCGAAAAGGCCGCCGGGTGACCAATCCCCGTTGCGGATCGAGGCATCCCGTGACGCTGTATATCTTGGTCGTTTCGAGCGCCTCTTCAAAACTCATCGACGGCAGTATGGTCGGGAGGCGTTTGGCCAGCATGGTCTTCCCGGCGCCCGGGGGGCCGACCATGATCAGGTTATGCCCTCCGGCAGCCGCCACCTCCATCGCCCTCTTGGCGTTCTCCTGGCCCAGCACTTCTGAGAAATTCATTCCGCCGTCAGGGGTATTCTCAAACAAGGCGCCCACATCGACCCGTTCCGCCTCGATCTGCAACTCCCCCCGAAGGAATCCCACGACCTGCTCGAGGCTTTCCACCGGAATGACCTCGATATGATCTACGACAGCCGCCTCCTTCCGGTTTCCGTGGGGCAGAATCAGCCCGCCAAACCCGGCGGAACGGGCGGACAGGGCCAGGGGGAGAGCGCCTGCCACCGGCTTGACCCTTCCGTCCAGGGAGAGCTCTCCCATCACCAGATATCGGCCGAGTCGCTCCTGGGGGATGATTTTCATGGCCGCCAGGATTCCGGCGGCCATCGGCAGGTCATAGCCGGTTCCGTCCTTTTTGATGTGCGCCGGGGCGAGATTGATGGTAATGCGATCGTCGGGAAACCGGTATCCGGAGTTGGCGATGGCGGATTTGACGCGCTCGCGGCTTTCCTTGACAGCGGTTTCAGGGAGGCCGACCGTTGTGAATGACGGCAGACCGGAGGCAATATCAATCTCGACTTCCACCACATGCGCATCGATTCCGATGACAGCACCACTGAGCGCTTTGGCCAGCATCTAAGGCTCCTCATTTGGTTTTGCTCGACAGGAACAGGAGCAGGAATAGGAGGACGATCGGCACGTATTTAGCAACGGCTTAAAATCATAACCGAAATTAATTGACACCACAACGGCTCTGTCGCATTATGACCTTCGTCATTGAAAACCAGTCCAGAAAACAGGAAAGCGGCTCCAAAGGCCGTAGGCCATACCAATTTTCATGAAGCTCAAGACCTACCAGCAGACGCTCAAAAAGCCGGCTGCGTGTTCAGGGATCGGTGTCCACTCCGGAAAACCGGTCAATTTGACCCTTAAGCCCGCACCCGTGAACCACGGCGTGAAGTTCGTCCGAACAGACCTTCCCGGAAGTCCAAAGGTTAAAGCGCTTTTCAACAGGGTCGTAGACACCAGCCTGGCCACCGTCATCGGGGAAGACGGCTGCATTGTCTCGACCATCGAGCACCTGATGGCGAGCCTTGCCGGTTTTTCCATCGACAATGTCCTCGTTGAGATCGACGCCTATGAAATGCCGATCCTGGACGGCAGCGCCGCGCAGTTCGCTCGGATGATCAGAAGCGCCGGGACGGTCAACCAGGGAGTTCCCCGCTGCTTCTTCGTCATCAACGAAGCCATAGAGCTTACGGAAGGAAACAAGTTCGTCGGCGCCTACCCTGACGAGACCTTCCGCCTGACCTGCACCGTGGAATACGATCACCCCTTGATCAACGTGCAAACCCTCTCCATCGAGCTGTCCGACGAGGTTTTCGAATCTGAAATTTCCGGGGCGAGAACCTTCGGATTTCTTTTTGAGGTGGAGCACCTCAAGCGGCTTGGGTTGGCAAGGGGTGGTAATCTTGAAAATGCAATCGTCATCGACGGCGAGGAGATTCTCAACCCGGGTGGGCTTCGATATCCGAACGAGTTTGTTCGGCACAAACTTCTGGACTGCATCGGAGATTTCTCACTCCTCGGCATGCCGATCATCGGTCATCTCGTGACGCGACGGTCCGGGCATGCCTTCAATCACGCCTTTCTGGAAAAATTCTTCACCAGCAAAAAGGCATGGGAAACCCGCACCTTCCTTCCACCTGGCCCACCCTCTCCCGAGACCAAATCCCTTGCAACTTGATCTGATTTTCGTTATATTGCCTCATTTGTAAATATTTATTTTTGCTATAAATTTAAATCGGTTTCCTGTCGCATGCCCCATCCGCGCCGACGGAAACATCAGCAATCCAATGAAAAATATCCGGAGCCGGATCATAGCGATCATCATCTTGACGGCATCGTTTATTGTGCCGATTCGTGCATCGGCGCAAGAGGCGATTCTGAAAAACATCACCCTGCGACGGGCCGATGGGGCGCTCACCGTCTCTTTCGAGGTTGAAGGCGCTTTCAGCAATCAGGTAACGGAGGCGGTTTTGCGGGGCGTGCCGGCGGATTTCTCCTTTCTGGTTTCGCTCAACCGTTCTCGGAAAATGTGGTTTGACAAGGAGATGGCCAACATCGAGTTCACCCACCACATCAAATACGATACCCTGAAAAAGGATTTCACCATCACGCGGCCCTGGAAGGAAGAAAAACCGGTCATCACCAAATCATTCGCCGAGGCCCAGAAGTTGATGACGGAGGTAAGCGATCTGCCGTTGATCCCCCTGCACCAGCTTCAAAAAGGCGATACCTACGAGCTCTGGGCCAAGGCGGAGCTGAGCAAGATGACACTGCCGTTTTACCTTCACTACATCTTTTATTTTGTAACGCTCTGGGATTTCGAAACCGACTGGTACACGGTGGACTTCACCTATTGAAACCCCGTTATCCTTTCGTCGGCCTTCCACAATGACACGCAAGGAAACCTCCCAGCAGACTGCATTTCTCATCGAGACGGATCGACGGCGAAGAAGACGTGAGATCCTGCTCATCCCCTTTCTTATTGTCGTCGTTGCGCTTTTGACCTTCGCCGAAAGCCGTATCATCCGGTTCGGCGCGGACATACCGGTATCGAATACCATCCTGTTGTTCATATTGATCAACATCAACATGCTGTTGTTGATCCTGCTGATTTTCCTGGTATTTCGCAATCTGGTCAAGCTTTTCTACGACCGAAGGCGCAAGGCCACCGGGTCAAGGCTGCGCACCCGGCTCGTTCTGGCCTTCATCGCCCTCACCCTGCTGCCCACCACCATTCTGTTTTTTTTCTCCATCAACTTCATTTCCGCCAGCATCGAGTTCTGGTTCAACGCCCCCGTCGAGCGGGCGCTTCAGAATTCTCTGGATGTCGGCCGGAGGGTCTACGACCAGATCGAACAGGACAATGCGTTCTTTCTGGAGCGGGTCGCCTTTCAAATCAGCATCAACAAGCTTCTGGACGAGAAGAAACAGAAGGCCCTGAACCGCTACATCCAGGTCGTCCAGCGAGAATTCAATATCGATGCGATTGAAATCTACAATGCGGCCGGTGACCGCCTGAGTCATGCCCTGACGGAGGATCTGGGCGAGAAAAGCCTGCATCCGCTGTCGGAAAGCGATCTTTTAAAATCCGATCCTTTCAAGAAGGTTCAAACCATTACGGAAAACGCTTCCGAAGGGGAACTCGTCAAAACCGTCGCTACCGTGCCGTTCGGAGCCAAAACGAGCGAAGCCCAGGCCTTCGTCGCCATCACTCGCCTTCTGCCCCATTATTTGTACGAGGACATGGAGTCCATTTCGAGGGGCTACGAAGAGTATCAGCAAATCAAGCTTCTCAAGAAGCCCATTCAGCTCACCTACTACATTTCCCTTTTCATCGTTGCTCTTCTCGTTTTGTTTTGCGCCATCTGGTTCGGCTTTTATCTGGCGAAATCGATCACGATCCCGATCATGGAGCTTGCGGAAGGCACCCGCAGGGTCGCCGATGGGGACCTGGGTTTCAGCATCGATCTCACCGCAGACGACGAGATCGGCAGCCTGGTCAGCTCGTTCAACAAAATGACCAGGGATCTTCGGATCAGCCGGGAGCAGTTGGAGCTTTCCGCCCGGATCCTTCGGCAGCAGAACGTGGAAATCGAAGAACGTCGACAGTACATGGAAATCGTGCTGAAGAACGTCTCCGCCGGCGTCATCTCCGTCGACGCGAACGATCATATCACCACCATCAACACCTCGGCTGAGCGGATGCTGAATTTGCGCGCCAGGGATATTCTGAATCGGGATTTCAAGTCACTGCTGACAGGACAGCATCTGGACAGCGCCCGGGAGATTCTCGATTCGATCCGCTCATCCGGAAGAACCCAGATGGAGCTGCCATTCAAGATTACCGTCGGCGGAAAACCCAAAAGTTTTCTCATCAGCATCAGCACCCTGAAGAACGATTTGGGAGACCATATGGGCATCGTTCTGGTTTTTGACGACCTGACCGAGCTGGAACGTGCCCAACGGATGGCGGCCTGGCGGGAGGTGGCGAGGCGTATCGCCCACGAGGTCAAGAATCCGCTGACGCCGATTTCGCTTTCGGCCCAGAGGCTCAAGCGGAAATACTCCGAAAGGATCGAGGATCCCGTTTTCGACGAATGCACGCAAATGATCATCGATCATGTGGAGTTGATTCGAAATCTCGTCAACGAATTTTCAGCCTTTGCCCGGTTTCCGGCGGCCAATCTGACGCTCAACGATCTGCCTCCCATCATCGAGGAAGCCGTGGCCCTTTTCAAGGAGGGCCACGAGAATGTCACCTTCAAAACCGCATTGAAAGGCAATCTTTCCATCCCCTTGGTCTATATCGATCGCCAGCAGATCAAACAGGCGCTGATCAACCTCATCGACAATGCCATCGCCGCCATAAAGGGACAGGGA
The DNA here is from genome assembly GCA_049366795.1 of Desulfobacterales bacterium. Taxonomy (GTDB): domain Bacteria; phylum Desulfobacterota; class Desulfobacteria; order Desulfobacterales; family UBA5852; genus CALNZV01. Next base: position 74,732 of record JBMNCP010000075.1, on the reverse strand, counting down.
CAGATCCTGCTGACCGTCGAGTTCAACGCCGAAACCCGGAAGGTTCGCATCGAGGTGGCCGATGACGGACCCGGAATCGCCGATGCCGACAAAACCCGCCTTTTCGAGCCGAATTTTTCGACCAAGAAAACAGGCATGGGATTGGGGTTGACCATTGTAAATACGATCGTAGCGGATCATGGCGGTACCGTCAGCGTTGAAGACAACACCCCGCGAGGGGCCAAATTCTGCATCGTTCTCCCCGCGCGGGGCGTGGAGCGAATGGAGGCGGCCGCAGGCGGAGACGTCTGAAAAAGGAGTCAACCATGTTTCCATCACTTCTTCTTGTGGATGATGAACCGTCGATATTGAAATCCTTGGGAGGGCTTCTGAAAGATGAAGGCTACGAAGTACTCACCGCCTCCAACGGATACGAAGCGCTCAAGATCGCCGAGACCCAATCGCCGGATCTCGTGCTTCTGGATGTCTGGATGCCGGGCATGGACGGGATTGAAACGCTCAAGATGCTCAAGCAGGATCACCCCTACCTTCCGGTGGTCATCATCACCGGTCACGGAAACATCGAAACGGCCGTGCAGGCAACGAAACTCGGCGCCTACGATCTGATCGAAAAGCCGCTTTCCTTTGACAAAGTGGTTGTCACCATCAACAACGCCCTGAATTTCCGAAGGCTCGAGGAGGAGAACCGGTATCTCCGGAAAAAAACCCTGGAAAAGCATTCCATCGAAGGAAACAGTCCCCCGATTCAGGAGTTGCGAAAGAAGATCGCCGCCGCGGCTCCGACCGACAGCTGGATCCTGATCACGGGAGAAAACGGAACCGGGAAGGAGCTCGTCGCGAGAACCGTCTTTCAACTCAGCAACCGTGTCGAGCAGCCGTTTATCGATGTCAATTGTGCGGCTCTTCCGGCGAACCATATCGAAAACGAACTCTTCGGGTTTGAAAAGAACGCATTTCCGGAGGCGAATTATCGTAAACGCGGGAAATTTGAAATTGCCAACAACGGAACCTTGTTTCTCGACGAGATAGGGGATATGAGCCTGTCGACTCAGGCCCGGATTCTCCGGGTCCTTCAGGAACAGCAGCTCCAGCGTCTCGGCGGGGGAAGGACGATATCCGTGAATATCAGGGTCATCGCCTCCACCAACAAGGATCTGAAGAAGGAAATCGCCGAGGGACGGTTCCGGGAGGACCTCTACCACCGGATCAACGTGATACCCCTGCACGTACCCAGCCTTCGCGAACGAACGGAAGACATACCGATTTTGATCAACACATTTCTGAGAGAGGCGGCGCGTCAGGCGAGGGAAAAGCCCAAAAGGATAAGCCGGGAAGCCGTAACCGTGCTATGCGCGCATCACTGGCCCGGCAATGTCAGGGAACTTAAAAACCTGATCGAAAGGCTTTCGATCGGCGTCGATGCGGATCAAATCGAGATATCAGACCTTCCGGCCTCCTATGCCCGGAGCGAATCTCCCCAAACAATGCCGGAGGAACCTCGGGATTTTCTCTCCTTCAACGACTTCAAGGAAGCTCGAAAGGCATTTGAAGTCTACTTCCTTCATCACAAACTGACCGAAAACGATCACAATATTTCCAAAACGGCTCGATCCATCGGGGTGGGGAGAAGCTATCTGCACAAAATCCTGAAACATCCCCCCGGGAAGAAATGAAGCAGTGAGAGTCATCGCCGGAACCTTCAGAGGTCGAAAACTCTTTTCACCGAAGGACCAGGCCGTTCGTCCCACCTCGGACCGTCTGAGAGAATCCGTGTTCAATATGATTTCCCACCGAATCAGGGAACGCCACGTGCTGGACCTTTATGCGGGCACCGGTGCGCTTGGCATCGAAGCGCTCAGCCGGGGAGCCTCCAGCTGCACCTTTGTGGACATCAGCCGCTCCGCGTTGCTGCTCATCGCACGGAACCTCAGGCATTTGAACGTGGAAAGGCCAACCGAGCTGATTCGCTGGAATATTCAAATTTCGCTGGACTGCCTGAGAAATGCTTCCAATCCGTTCGACCTCGTTTTCATGGATCCGCCTTATGAACAGGGATTGGTTTCAGCCACGTTGCGTCATCTGTCGACCTGCCCGCAGCTTGACCGATCGGCGCTGATTGTGATTGAACACGGCATCCGCGAACCGCTGCCGCCGGAAATCCAACCGTTCGAGATCCAGGATCAAAGACGCCAGCGGAAATCGCTGGTTTCGTTTTTGGCCTGTAAGCGTGGACTTCCCTCAATCATCACCGCAAAGGAATGAAACCACAATGAAACGGAAGGCCGTCTACCCAGGCTCCTTCGACCCGGTGACCAATGGCCACATCGATATCATCACCCGCGGGCTCAAGCTTTTCGACCAGATCATTGTGTGCATCCTCCACAACCCGTCCAAGAAGACGCTTTTCAGTATCGAAGAACGCATGGAAATGCTTCAGGAAAGTCTCAAGGCGACGGCCAACGTCGAAATCGACACCTATGACGGGCTTCTGGTCGATTACGCGGTCAAGAAGAATGCCCACGCGATTCTGAGAGGCATGCGCGCCGTATCCGATTTTGAATATGAGTTCCAGATGGCACTGATGAACCGAAGGCTCAATCGGAATATTCAAACCGTATTCCTGATGACCGGCCTGCGCTGGATTTTTACCAGCTCTTCTATCATCAAGGAGGCCGCGCGCTTCGGCGGGAACATCAACGGCATGGTTCCCGCCCTTGTCAATCAAAAACTCAGGGACAAATTCAAAGGTATGATTTCAACGGAATGACCATGGACCTCTGGCAGCTTAATGTCTTCTGCAACGTCGTCGAAACCCGAAGCTTCTCGAGAGCCGGTCAACAGGTCCACCTCTCCCAGCCGACGGTCAGCAGCCATATCAAGGAGCTCGAACAGCACCTCGACTGCCGGCTGATCGATCGGTTGTCCAAGGAGGCGGCGCCCACCAAGGCGGGTGAAATTCTCTACCGCTACGCCAAGCGCCTTCTCGCGCTTCGCGCGGAAGCGGAGAGCGCCGTCGCGGAGTTCCTGGGAAAAATGAAGGGAACCTTGTGCATCGGCGGGAGCACGATGCCTGCCGGGTATCTGCTGCCGAAAATGATCGGCCGTTTCAAACGGGATTATCCAGATGTCAAGGTCACCATGCGCGTTGGAGACACCGACTCCATCATCCGAGAAACACTCGACGGCCTCATCGAAATCGGGGTGGTTGGGGCCATGCCGGAAGACCCCCGGCTGGAATACCGAAGGCTGATGGAAGATGAACTTCGACTGATAGTTCCCGGAAAACACCCTTGGGCGGTTCGGAAGTCGGTATCGATCCAGGAGCTTTGCGCCGAACCCTTGATTCTCAGAGAAAGCGGGTCGGGCAGCCTGAAGGCGATTCAGAGAGCGCTGAAAGAATCGGGTGTAAGCACGAGAGACCTGAACGTCATCGCCGAAATGGGCAGCACCGAGGCTGTCTATCGAGGCGTCAAGAACGGGATCGGTGTCTCGATCCTTTCGACGCTCGCGGTCGTGGAAGACCTTCAACGAGGTGAATTGGCAGCACCGCGTATCGAAAACGTCGAAATCCGTCGCGGTTTCTACCTGATCCGAGACCGGCACCGCACCCTGTCACCTTTGGCGGGGGCTTTCAGCAAGTGCCTCATCGAGGGTATGGCCATGACGGCGAATACTGAACCGAACCCTCTCGAATCGAATCAAACACCGCTGGGGGATTAGGAGACTATTCCTGCCAGGCGTTCTCTCCGATCAATTTCACGAATCGGCATCCACCCAAGTTGACCTGGCGGATGCCGCTTGCATCCTTGGTGATCCGGATCAGATCCTGGGTATACTGGCCGCCGACCGGTATGACCATCCTGCCGCCGACAGCCAGCTGACCCACCAGTTCCTTCTGAACCGCCGGGGCGCCGGCCGTGACAATGATGGCATCGTAAGGGGCGTGTTCCTTCCAGCCCTTGGTACCGTCCCCGTATCGGGCAACGATGTTGTGATATCGCAGCTCATCGAAGCGTTTCCGGGCCTGAACATAGAGGCTGTAGATGCGTTCGATGGTGAAGACCCGGAATGCGATTTCGGCCAGAATGACTGCCTGGTATCCGGAGCCGGTGCCGATCTCGAGGACCTTCTCATCGCCCTTCAATTCAAGGGCCTGGGTCATTTCAGCCACGATGTAAGGCTGGGAGATGGTCTGCTGTTCGCCGATCGGAAGCGGATAGTCTTCGTAGGCTTTATGCTGAAGCGCCTCGCTGACGAAAAGATGCCTCGGCACCTTGCGCATCGCCGCCAACACCTTGGGCTCCGAGATGTGGCGGGCCTCCAACTGCCGTCTGACCATCTCTTCGCGCCGGCGCTCGTATATGCGGTCCTCACCGTTCATGAACACTAATTAACAGCCGCCGATGAGACCGTCAAGCGGCCAGGGTCCTCTTCCGCCGCCATTGGTGTCTTTTCGGTGGATTTCTTCCGGAGCTCCTTGGACCGCGCCGGAAGGTAGAGGTCGGAATCCGATTGTGTCGACATTCGAGTTCATACTAAGGATGTCCCACCGACCAAACACCGTTTCCTTGAAGGCTCATGAACAGTGCCCGACCTGATCGTATCTTCCCTGCTGGCCATGATCATCGTGCTGATCGGCACGACAGGTTATATGGCGCAAGGAGCCGAGCGGTACGATGGTTTTCAATCCATCGTTCGAACCCGTCATTCGTGCAGGAGCCACCGTCATCGCAGTGGGCGAAGTGGCCAATCTCCAGCAGCTCGAAGCGGTTTTGAATCCCGGCCGGGCGTCTTCCTGAGCGCTCTATCGACCGTCCGAACACCGGCTTCAGATTTTGTAAATGGTTCGCTTTTCCGTCACGATGATGTCGATGTACTTGTCGTGGGATTCCATGGGAACCTGGGGGACGATTTGCAGATCGAACGCCAGCGCCACCTTGCGCGTGGTAATCGGCAGGTCGGGAATCAAACGGTCGTAATAGCCTTCGCCGGATCCGATGCGTCCTCCTTTTTCATCCAGCGCTACGGCCGGTATGACGGCGATGTCGATACAATCGATCGGCACTTCCTTGCACCGGGCCGGATTCGGCTCGAGGATTCCTCGTGGCCCTGGAACGAGATCGCGCTCCGGGTGATCGATCTTCAAAAGCTTCATCTCGAATTTCTCGGGGATAAAGGCCGGCAGTACGACGATCTTTCCCAAATCGGAGGTCTTTCGAATGATGTTCCGGGTGGGCACCTCGCCGGTTCCGGCGACATACAGCATCACAATTCTCGATTCGAGAAAATTGGCGAAATCGAAAAGCCGCGCCTCCACCTGTTGGGTGAGGAGCGCATGCTCATCTTCGGGAAGTTTTTCCAGCGTCTGGATCATCTGCGTTCGAATTCCGCGCTTGGCTTCCTGGATGTCATCCATTTTTTCCCCTCTCAATTCACTTCCGCCTCGTCGATTGGCTTCCGAACCTGTTTCCCCGTAATAGCAGCCGTACCGTGTATTGACTAAAGTAGTGCCAGGTGGTAATTTTTCAACTTGCCCCTGAAGCCGGTTGTCCCTGCAGCACTCCACTCCGGGAGCAAAAAATCATAGAATAATAGGTATAAAAATGCTTGAAATCAAGTTCCTGAGGGAAAATTTATCCATTGTTCAGGCCGCCCTTCAAAACCGGGGGGAGGCCGCCTCATTGACCGAGCTGCTCGAATGGGATGATCGGCGGAGAGAATTGCTTGCGAAGTCGGAAGATCTTCGCCACAAACGGAACGTCGTTTCGGAACGCATTGCCGAATTGAAAAAGGCGGGAAGCGGGGCTGCCGACCTCGTTGCCGAGATGCGGAACGTTTCCGCCGAAATCAAGGATCTGGGAAGCGAACTGTCGACGATCGAGGAAAAGATCCATTCCGCCCTTCTGACCCTTCCCAATGTACCCCATTTATCCGTGCCGGTCGGCAAGGACGAGGCCGACAATCCCGTCCTGAAAACAGTCGGCGTCCCGCCGGGGTTCGATTTCGAGCCCAAAGCCCATTGGACGATCGGCGAGGACCTTGGCATTCTGGATTTCAAGCGAGCCGCTGCTATTACCGGGGCCCGGTTTCCTTTGTATGTTGGCGAAGGGGCCCGTCTCGAGCGCGCCCTGATCAACTTCATGCTGGATCTCCACACCCGCGAACACGGATACACCGAGGTGCTGCCACCATTCATCGTCAACCGTGCAAGCATGACCCATACGGGACAGCTTCCAAAGTTCGAACAGGATCTTTTCAAGCTGGAAGGATGGGACTACTTCCTGGTTCCCACCGCCGAGGTTCCGGTCACCAATATCCATCAGGATGAAATCCTGGAGGAGGAGAAGCTGCCCATATACTATACGGCTTACACCCCGTGCTTTCGATCGGAAGCCGGATCCCACGGCAAGGATACCCGGGGGTTGATCCGCCAGCATCAGTTCAACAAAGTGGAGCTCGTCAAATTCTCCCTTCCGGACAAGTCGTACGAAGAGCTTGAAGGTCTCCTCGAAAACGCGGAGATGGTCTTGCAAAGACTGGAAATCCCATATCGGGTCATCACCCTCTGCACGGGAGACATGGGCTTTGCGTCCGCCAAGACCTATGACATCGAAGTCTGGATGCCGGCCCAGGGGGTCTACCGGGAAATCTCCTCCTGCAGCAATTTCGAAGACTTTCAGGCCAGGCGCGGCAATATCCGGTTCCGGCGTAAAGGCCGAAAGGGAACCGAATTCGTTCACACTCTCAATGGATCCGGCCTGGCCGTCGGACGAACAGTGGCCGCCATCCTCGAAAACGGACAGCAGGCCGACGGCACCGTCCGCATCCCTGAGGCCCTGCAGCCCTACATGGGTGGCGTGGAAAAGCTCTCCAGATGAAGATCGAACACTTTCCCCGTGACATACGCTCCTATCTGATGCCCGAACCATCCGGCGAGGTCATCTATCGTTGCCTCGGCTGCAGCCATGAGTTCGGCATCGACGAGCTGCTCTACACCTGCCCGGACTGCGGACAGGTTCTACTGCTTCGCGACCGGAAATCGGATCGCCTGAAGCGCTTGTCCGGAGAGCTCTGGCATCGGATCTTCGATTACCGTAAAATGCTGACGGCGCCGGCCCTCAAAGGAATCTACCGGTTCCATGAATTCATCGGCCCTGTCATACCGCTCCGGCATATCGTTTACCTGGGCGAGGGCAACACCCCGCTTGTCGAAGCCAGCCCCCTGCTTCAACAACGCGTAGGCCGCCGCTTCTTCTTCAAGAACGACGGCCAGAATCCCAGCGCATCCTTCAAGGATCGCGGCATGGCCAGCGCGTTTTCCTATTTGAACTTTCTGTTGTCCTCCGGCAGACTCGAGAACGTCCTGGCCATCTGCGCATCTACCGGGGACACCTCCGCGGCGGCGGCCCTCTATGCCGCCTATCTGAAACCCGGCATCAAGTCGGCCGTCCTCCTGCCTCAGGGAAAAGTAACACCCCAGCAGTTGGGCCAACCCCTCGGAAGCGGGGCGCAGGTCTTCGAAATGCCGGGTGTATTCGACGACTGCATGAAGGTGGTCGAATATTTGTCGGAGCATTACAACGTCGCCCTGCTCAATTCGAAAAACGCCTGGCGGATATTGGGACAGGAGTCCTATTCCTATGAGATCGCCCAGGACTTTGAATACGAAGTGGGCGACAAGGTGGTGGTGGTTCCGATCGGCAACGCCGGGAACATCACGGCGGTGATGAGCGGATTTCTCAAATTCCTGGAAACCGGCATCATTCAGCGGCTGCCGAAGATCATCGGCGTCCAGTCCGATCATGCCAACCCGGTCTACCGCTACTACAGCCGCCCGAAGCCGGAAAGGGGAAGATTCGAGCCCGTTTCCGTCCGCCCCAGCGTTGCCCAGGCAGCCATGATCGGAAACCCGGTGTCGATACCCCGAGTGATTCACCTGGTGAAGCTTTACGACCAGGTTGCGGGGGAACAGCGGGTTTTCTTTGCAAGCGTCCCGGAGCAGGACATCATGGATTGGGAGCTCGAGGCCAACCGGCACGGCCATGTCGCCTGTACGCATGGAGGGGAGTGCCTCGCGGGACTGATCGCGGCGATCCGGAGCGGATGGATCGAGCCGAATGAAACCGCTATTCTGGACTCCACGGCCCACGCCCTGAAATTTTCGGGCTTTCAAGACATGTACTTCGAGAACCGCTTTCCCGATGCCTACGCCGTCACGCCGAATCCGGAATTGATCAACCGTCCGCATCGCATTGATTGCACGCGGTGCGGAGAGGGTCCGGAATCTATAACGGAGTTGGAAGGCGGCGACGGCGCGTTCTTTTCCGGAATAGCCGAGGAGATAGCGAAAAGCCTGGGCCTCACATCCCGACGGTAGACGATCGGTTGAATGCGGATCTGCACTCGCCCCTCCGGTCTGGCAGGACACACTTCAATGCGTTTCGGGTCGAATGGGAAACACCATGAAATCATCCGCCGCAAGATGCATCATCGTTCTCTTTCTAGCTGTCTTCAGCTTTTACTCGTGTGCCACGACGCCGCAGGAATCCGCGGAAAGGATTGCGGAAGCGGAAGCGGTCCGGCGTCTGGGGGAAGCTTATCTGTCCCAGGGTAACTACACCGCGGCACTCCGCGAATTCCTGAAGGCCGAAAAGCTCAGCCCGAACGATCACTTCCTTCATTACGATCTGGGCATCGCCTACATTGAAAAGAAGCTCTATCCGGAGGCCATCCGCCATCTTTCACGCGCCAACGAATTGAAGCCCGATTACGCGCCGGCGCGAAACAGCCTGGGCAATGCCTACATCCTGAACGGAGACTACGACAAGGCGATCGACGCCCTGGAAACCCTGATCAATGACGAGTCCTTCAATATCTACTCCACTCCCCACTTCCCCAGAAACAATCTTGGATGGGCTTACTATTACAAGGGGGAATACGCCAAGGCCGAAAAGTCGTTTTTAGGCGCTCTTCAGATTTACGACGACGGCTTCCAGACGGACATGACGTACCTGAGCGTCCTCAGAGGGTTGGGTCTGACTTGCATGGCCGCGGATCGGCCCGACGAGGCCGTTACCTACCTGGAGCGCGCAATCCGGACCGCCCCCAGGGTCCAGGAACTCCACATGGATCTGGGAAGAGCCTATGAAATGTCAGGAGACCGGAACCTCGCCGTTCAGTCCTACCGGAAAGTCCGGGAAATCAACCCTGCCACCAAAGTCGCCGATGATGCACTCCTGAGGATTCGGGGTCTGGAATCGAATTAGTCTGCGTCCAGAAATGGTTTTTTGGGTCATGGTCGGCGTTCTCCGCGGGTCTCCGACTGCGGCGACCCCGAGTACGCCCCACCGCATACCGTTGTGTGGCCTTGATCAGAACCCAACACCCTCATTTCTCAATCGGATGCGCCTGTGCCTGAATGACAATCGTGGATGGGTGCGAATTGAGAGGCCTGATTCGATAATTCAGTAGGATCCAAACCGAAACCGAATCGCCTCCGAATTCGATGACGAATCCGATCCCGTTACGTTGAAAGCCATATCGAAGGCAGAAATTGTTTGAATTGGAGATGCCGGGGGTCGAATGGCGTCTTTGCCCCACACAGGAAAGGCCGCCTGTCTCGCGACGGGCGGCCCTTCCTGTTTATGGCTTTCGGGGGCAGAAGTTCTAAAGCTTGACGTTGATGTCCTTTTTCTCCAGTTTCACGATCTTGGGGGTCATGAAGATCAAGACTTCGTTCCGCGTATTGTTCTTTCCCTTCGTTCCGAAAAGATAACCCAGCGCCGGGATACGCCGCAAGCCCGGAATACCCGCTTCGGATTCGGCGATCGTATCCTTGATGATCCCGCCGATGACGATCGTCTCTCCGTCTTCAACCAGAAGTTCGGTTTCGATGGAGTTCTTGATCAAGGGGGGTTCGCTCTGGCTGATGTCGATCGGCTCGTCCCTCAGCAACGACAGTTTGAGGGAGATGCGGTCGTCCGGCGTCACCTGGGGCGTCACCGAAAGCGACAACAGGGCCTCCTTGAACTCCACCGTGCTGCCGCCGGCCGAGTCGTTGACCTCGTAAGGGATCTCGAAGCCCTGGCGGATGATCGCCTGTTTTCCGTCAAGCGTCAGGACCTTCGGAGCGGATATGGTCTTGCTCTGCCCCTGGCTCTCCGACACTTCCAGCGTTGCGTCCACGATATCGAAGGAAGTGCCCCCCAGCTTGCTGAAGCCGAAACTGACGGCTCCGGTAGGTGTAGACGAAATCGAATTGTTGGCCAGGAGATTGATGCCGGTGATCTGGCCCCAGTCCCCCAGTCCGAAGGCCCCGATGCTGATGCGGCCCCAATCGAACCCCACTTCCCTTGAGAATTCCGAAGTGGTTTCGATAATCCGCGCCTCGATCACCACCTGCGGCGTCACCTTGTCCAGCCTGGTTACGATTCCACTTGCCCGGGTCAGCACCCGCGGAACGTCCGTGACGACGATCATGTTCTGCTTGGGATCGACGGAAACCTTGCCCCGGTCCGGGTTGAACTTCGACTTCCATTTGCCCGGCGGTTCGTCGGGATTGTCGACGAGGTGGTCCCGCGCCGTTTCGATGGCATCGATGTAGCTCAGGCGGAGGAAAACGGTTTCCAGGTCTTCCTGATCTTCCCTTGCCTGCTTTTCGGCAAGCTTCCGCCGCTGCTCCGATTCCTCCGCTGCCAGCGTCTGAAGAGTGGCGATCCGGATGATATCGCCCTCCATGGTCCGGCCAAGCTTGTTCATCTTGAGGACCAGATCGAGCACCTGGTCCCAGGGCACGGGTTTTTCGAAATTCAGCGTGACCTTGCCGGTGACATCCTTGTCGATGGCGAAATTCTGCTGGCTGATCTCGCCCAGAATGCGGAACACGTTCTTGATGTCGGTTTCATAGAAGTTCAGTGCGATCTTCTCACCGGTATATTCCCGGATCTCGGCCCTCGTTCCGGGCTCCTCCTGCGCCGTTCCCGGCCTCACCAACCAGTCTGCATCTCCCTCCGCTCCGGAATCGGTACCAGATTCGGGCTGCTCTCCAGCTGCGGAAGCGGTCTTTCCCTCCAGGACCTGCTGCCATTCCGGCATGGCAGATTGTTCAAGCGGCTTGGGCGGGATGTTGGAGGCGGCAAAACGCACGCGGATCAGGTTGTTTTCCTGTGTGACTTCATAGGGAACAGCTTCCCGAAGCTCGAAGTTGACGATCGCCGTATCGCCCATGGTCGAGGTCTGCACGGGCGTGATGCGATCCACGGCGCTGTTGAAGCGGGTCGTGATCAGAGGGCGCTTTCGGTATTGCGGAACACGGGTCCCGAAAAGCTTGAGCTGAAGTTCCCGCTCGCCGATCTTTTCCATTTCGTAGCGCACCGGACCGGTGGTCCCGACCAGTACGCTGGATCGACCGGCATCCTCCCCTGAAAACTCGATCTTGTTCAGCCATGCCGCCGAAGCCGCCGTCTGCTTATCGGCGGTAGTGTCCGCCACTGTCTGAACCTCGGGCAGGCTCGGCACCGGGCTTGAACCACCGATGCTGATCTGCAGACCGTTGGAAACGGGTTTGGAGGTAAAGGCCGTCAGAAATTCCGCCTGTGTGTCGACAACGAGGCGGATCTTGTCGGGATAGGCGAAATGTCGGACGCTGGTGACCCGGGTGGAGTCGACATCGATCTTCTGGAGGCCGCTGTAGGGGCTCTCAAGACCGTAGAGATCGAAAACGATCCGCGGCGGATCATTGATGGTGAAGGAAGAAAAGTCCTCGATGCTGCCATCGGCGAAAACGGTGATATTCATGCCTTCGGCCTGGTCGCGGGCATCGATGCTTTCCATTCGGGTGGCATCGATTCCGGCGACCGCAAGAACTTCTGCGGTATTGGCCGCGGATGGTTCCGCGGCGTCGTCTTCCGCCGCCAGCGTATCCGGACCGGCGGCCGCAGGCGCGGACAAAGCCTCTGAGACGGCTTCGGCAGCCTTCAAATGGATTCTGAGGGAACCGGTGTCGGAAGAAACCTCATATTCAACGTCCTTTTTAAGGGAGACGAGAATTTTCGCCGTCTGGCCGCTTGCGGACAGCTGCGAGGCGCGAATTTCTGAAATGAATGGATGATTCTCATCTACCACGGGGTTTTCGGCATCGAGCGCGGTCTGGGGAAAATAGAAGGAAAGACTCAGCGGGTCCGGTTTCTTGAAATGAGAGCACAGCAGATCGGGCCCGCCTTCGACACGGATTTCGTTAACCTGGCCGGTCGTGCTGAAATCCAGCCGGCTGATCTTCTTGACGGCACCATCCGCCCCGCCGCCCACAGGCGCGGTTTGAGCAAGATCTCGATTCGCGCTGCACCCCCACCCGAACGCGGATATGAGCAGCAATACCAGGACCAGCTTTTCGAAGCGCAATTGTCGGAAGATACGATCTTTCATATCCATCATTCTCCAGGCGGTTTCTGAAGTTTCATTTCTTTTTGTTTGACCACCATATCGCCGAAATCATCCTCGAACTCCTGCTTGATCACGATGCGGTCCTTCTCGATTTCCACCACTTTCCCGCGTTCGCGGCCGATCGAAGTGCCCATTTCGACCACATACCCCTTGCCGCTGGCTTCCTCGACCAGCGCTCTTCTTTGAGGTCCGGCAAACACGACAGCGACCAGTTTGAGCTGCCCCAACTCCAGCTTTTCCAGAGGAGTACGCGGCCGTTCCGGTCTGTTCGCTACTTCAGGCTTGATTTCCCCTTCATCGGCAGGGGCTTCCTGTCTGAACAACGGTTCAAACGGATCGAGCTTTCCCTCCGCATTGTAAGGCGGGCGTATCGACGCTGCCTGCATTTGCGGCGTCTGTCCGGCATCAGCTGGGGAGGGATCCTCCTTAGCGGGCGCATGCTGCCTTGCGGATGCCGGATTGGAGGGAATGGCACGTTTGACGATGTTCTCTCCACTCGCATTGTTTTGCTGACCGCAACCCACCATCGCCGTCAACAAGGCGACCCCTAGGAGAATGGTGAAAAATCTGAATTGGATAGAACGCATGGTCAGAGCCTTTTTTTTCTCATTTCTTCTTCGGGTTCGATTTTTTTCCAGACGTTTTCTGCTCTGGCGGGTTTTCGACGAACTTATAGGTGACAGCCATGCAGGAGGTGGTGAGCTGATTGTTGGCCGAAGCGATCTGAATGTCCTTGATATTGACGATTCGCGACAGTTTGGCCACTTTGTCGAAGAAGGTGGCCACATTGTGGTAGCCTCCGTTGACCGTGATCGACACCGGTATTTCGGCATAGAAATTCCGATTGACGTCAGCGCCCGGTTGAAAAAGGATGAATTCGAGGCCGGCGTCCTGGCCCGACTGGGAGATGCTCGCGAGCAGCGAGGAAATTTCTTCCTTCTCCGGCAGAGACTTCATCACCGTTATATATTCCCTTCGCTTCTCTTCGAATTGCCGCTGCACCTCGGGGAGCCTCGCTGCGTTCTTCTTCGATTTCTGCAGCTGCGCATCAAGCTTCTGGTATTCCGATCGAAGATTCTTGATGTTGTCCCATTTCGGGAGGTAGGAGAGCCAGACGAATCCTCCGATCAGGACGACCACGATAGAGACGCAGATCAAGATACGCTGAACCTGGGTCAGGCTCTCCACCTGGGAAAACAGGCCTTCCACACTCGCATTGCTTTTCGCTTTGGCAGGCATAGTCCACTCATTCAAGCTTGGAGGCGATCGTTACTTTTTGGCGACCGGCGGCGGGGGAGTTGTTGCCTGGCGGTCACAAACAATCTGAAAGCTTTTCAGTTTCGTGTTCCTCACGGTCTGCTGCTGAAGCCTTTTCAGATTGACTTTTTGGAAAACAGGCACGCTATCATTGCTGAGGCTCGGCATTGCTTGCAGCTTGTCCATGTAATCGGCGACCGTCTGATTGTCGAGCGCCAGTCCGTTGATGGAAATGGCGTTGTCCCGGATGTCCATCCGCGTCAGCCACATCCGGCTTTCGAGAACCGCCCTGGTCATTTCCTCTAAAATGTGAACCGGCAGGTGACGGCCCTTCTCAAGGTCGTTGATGACCGTGGTGCGCTGCTCGAGATCTTTAAGCTTCTTTTCCAGCTCCTGTATCTCCTTGTTCTTCTCGGCGTATGAAGCGATCTCTTTCTTTAATTCTGCGACATCCGCCACAAGGGTTTTCTGCTTGGCGCCGAACCAGAAATGCCCGATTCCCAAAACCAGCAGCAGAAGGATCAGGGACAGGACGAAAACCGAAACCTGCCGGCGGATATTCTCTTTCCGCCTTGCAGCCCTAAACGGCAGTAAGTTGATCCGTATCATTTATCATCTACTCTTCTGATGGCGAGCCCCATGCAGATGGCTGCTTGAGGTGCGATCTGCTCGATGTAGGCGGGTTCAAAAGAATTGCTTTCGACGACCAGACTCTGAAATGGATTGATGATCTCTACTTTTGCCGAAGTCTCCGCGGCAAGCAGTTGCCGGAATTCCGCAACATTGGCCCCGCCGCCACTGAGAACGATCCTGGTAATTTGATCCTCGGGGTAAGTCGAGTAAAAAAAGTCGAGCGCACGGCGGATTTCCGTGCACCAGTCGGAAACGACCGACGATATGATTCCGCTGAGATCTTCAGAGGAGATTTTGTCGGGTTGCTCACCGTGCTTCAGCAATTCCGCCTCTTCGAGTGAGCAGCCGATCATGGATGAAATTTTCTGGTTGATCTGGCTGCAACCCAGGGCGACGTCCCGCATGAAAACCGAAACCAGACCCTTGAGGATATTCAGGGAGGTCTTTGCGGCTCCGATATCGATCAGGGCGATGTTTTCCTGTTCATCGGGATAATTCAGCTCGAAGATGTTCTGAAGTGCAAAGGCTTCCACATCGATAATGATCGGAGTGAGGCCTGCCATGTTGATGAGATTGATGTAGTCGTTGACCATCTCCTTCTTCGCAGCCACCAGAAAAACACTCATCTGGTTGGGATTGTGCTCGCTCTCACCCAGTATCTGGAAGTCGAGATTGACATCGGCGATGTCGAAAGGAATATACTGCTCGGCTTCGAACTGGATCGTTTCCTGGAGCTGCTCCTCGGGCATGGTCTGGACGTTGATCTTCTTCACGATGACCGAATAGCCGCCGATCGAGACCGCAACGTTGTTTTCCTTGAACCCATAGGTTTTGTACAATTGCCGAATTGCGTCAGCGACGACCTGAGCGTCGTTGATCGAACCGTCTTCGATGGCGCCCGGAGGAATGTCGATCATGCCAAAACGCTTGAGCATCCGCCCCTTTTTTCCTTCGGCGATTTCCCCGGCCTTGATCGTCCTGGAGCCGATGTCCAACCCCACCAGGTGGTTCTTTTTACCCAGAAGCATGGTATTCTCTTAGTCTTTGAATATTCTGTGCTTGTCGGAAAGGTTGAGTCCGAGGGCGAGGAGAATTTTCCGTTTGGTCTCCATCCGGCAGGGAAGCCCGCTTTCGATACGGGTGATCGTGATTGGCGATACCTTAGCCTCCCTGGCAAGTTCCGCCTTGCTCATCAAGAGCGATTCCCTGATCTCCTTCAATGAATTTTTCCCCATCATCAACCGCATCATAAAGAGCTTAACGTGAAATATATCTCGAAAACACCGGGGGAGAGACCAACGCTCCCCCGTATACCTCGTATCTCTGGCAAGTCAAGCTATTTGTACTAAAATGATACATAGTTATATGTACTTACACGATCTTGTGCCGAGCGTCTCAAACGGTTACCATATGTGGGGTCGACAGGCTTCAGGATTACAAATTGCCTTGATATTCAAGGCGTCTACACGATTCCGCCCACAAATTGTATTTCGCCAGGACGGAGGGAAAGGTTTAGGAAAATTCTTGATAGCAATTCGATACGAGCGGATCGCTTAACTTCATGACGGCGTTGACGGCGGCCGCGACAAAGGTGGACAAGGGTGGGGAATGACGGTAAACAGCCTTGGCAGAAGGAGCGAGTGTCTTCGGTTGGCACCGGAAATGCCCGAGCCACTGACACGCGCATAAACAGGCCCGCGATGAAACAAAGCACTCAAACCATCGAGGAAAAGGTCAAACCGTTTCGGCTGGTGAAGTACTTTACGTTTTCCAGCCTTGCCGTATTGTTCGCCGGCGCTCTGGTGCTCTCCCTATTGAACGTGCACTGGGCCAGGCGCATGCAGCTGGACAAGAACAAGGATTATGCACTTCTGCTCATCGAAAATCTGAACCACCAGGTCTTTCTTCAGTTCGTCCTGCCCACCATCATCAAGCACGGGAAGATCCAGCTCAGGGAAAAAGAGCAGTATGAGCTGATGGACCAGGTCATCCGAACGACCCTGCACGGATTCAAGGTGGATCAGGTCAATATCTATGATCTGAACAACACCATCTCCTACAGCACGGATACGGACCTGATCGGCCGGCGAAACGCGGGCGGCACCCATTACATGTCCGCACTGAAGGGGGAGCGCGTCACCAAGCTGGACCAGCAGGGATCCTTTACCCAGCTGCTCATCGGAATCCCCAGCGAAAGCCGGATCGTCACCTACTCTCCACTCAGGGCGGAAAAACCCCTGTCCCGGTTTCCGGGTCCGGTGCTCGGCGTGGTGGAAATTGTCCAGGACCTGTCGGATGAATACGAGGCCATCTACCACTTCCAGGTTCAGGTCATCCTAACCTGCACGGCGGTCATGGTGGTGCTTTTCCTCTTTCTCCTGGTGGTCGTCCGCCGGGGCGAGCGCATCATCGAACGTCGGGCATTGGAGCGGCTCAGGCTCGAGGAGCAGCTTTCCAAGGCGAAACACCTTTCCTCCCTGGGTGAAATGACGGCTGCCATATCCCACGAGATCCGCAATCCGCTGGGCATCATCAAGAGTTCGGCCGACCTGTTGAAAAAGCGCATCGCGTCGCTCGATCCTTCCAACCAGATCCCCGAAATCATCGTGGAGGAGGCCGGACGGCTCAACAATATCATCACGGATTTTCTCAACTACGCCCGACCCCGGGAGCCTCGATTCAAGCCATGTCGCCTCCAGGAGGTGATTCAGAAAAATCTTTCCTATCTCGGGCCCCAGATCGAAGACCAGGGCTATCGCGTAGAGAAAATCCTGGGAAATGGCATCCCGGAGATCGAGGGCGATCCCGAAATGCTGTATCAGGCGTTTCTGAACGTCCTGATCAATGCCATGCAGGCCATGCCGGGCGGTGGACAGATCCGGGTGGAAATTCATCAATTGAAAAAGGCGGTGAGAATCGCCTTCCAGGATCACGGCCCCGGAATTCCGGATGATTTAAAGGAAAAAATCTGGGATCCCTTTTTCACCAACAAGGAAAAGGGAACGGGGCTGGGGCTCGGAATCGTCCGAAACATCGTCGAAGCGCACGGTGGGGTCATCCGGATCGACAACAGTAAAGCGGGAGGCGCACGGGTGGAAATCGATCTGCCCATCCGCCAGGAGCTTTGAAGATGGAAACCATTCTGATCGTGGACGATGAAAAAAATTACACCGCTATTCTGAGTGCCGTCCTGGGCGAAGAAGGTTTTCAAACCTTATCGGCGAACAGCGGGCAGGAGGCCTTGGACATACTCGCCTCCGATCCGGTGGACCTCGTGTTGACCGACATGAAAATGCCCGGGATGGACGGGTTGGAACTTCTCGAACGCGCAAAGCAGGTGGATCCCGACCTGCCGGTCATCATGATGACCGCGCACGGCACCGTGGACAAGGCCGTGGAGGCCATGCAGAAGGGCGCAAACACTTTCGTTCTGAAACCCTTTGAAAACGATCGTCTTGTCATCCACGTCAAAAAAGCGATCGAGGTGTACCGTGTCATCAAGGAAAACCGCCAGCTGCGCGACGCCGTGGAGTCCCGGTATCGGTTCGAGAACATCATCGGCAAGAGCAAGGCCATGCAGGAGGTGTTCAAGACCATACGCAAAGTGGCGCCTTCCTCGGCCACGGTCCTGATCGAAGGAGAAAGCGGAACGGGAAAGGAGCTGGTGGCAAAGGCCATTCACTACAACAGCGGCCGGCAGTCCAGCCCTTTCATAGCCGTCAACTGTGCCGCGCTGGCCGAAAGCCTTCTTGAAAGCGAACTTTTCGGTCACGAAAAAGGATCTTTTACCGGGGCGGTAAGCCGCAAGAAGGGCCGGTTTGAGCTGGCAAACGGCGGGACGCTCTTCCTGGACGAAATCGGAGAGCTGCCCCAGACCATCCAGGTCAAGCTTCTGCGGGTGCTTCAGGAGAAGACATTCGAGCGCGTCGGCGGCGAACAACCAATCCAGGTCGATATCCGGATCATTGCCGCCACCAACAAGAGCCTGCGGGAGGAGATGGAAGAGGGAAGATTTAGGGAAGATCTCTTTTACCGGCTAAACGTGGTGAGAATTCTGCTTCCCCCGTTGAAGGAACGGCGCGAGGACCTTCGCCCGCTGATCGATCACTTCATCCGGAAATATGCAGGGGAAAGAAGCGCCCGGACACCCATTCGCGGCATCGACCCCGAGGTCGAGCGCCTGTTTTTCGACTACAGTTGGCCCGGAAACGTCAGGGAACTCGAGAATGTCATCGAGCGCATGATGGTGATGGGCTCCGGGGACACATTCCGCATTGCGGACCTTCCCAGGGAATTCAGGGACAATGTTTACAACACCCTGCACATCGAAGGAATTCCTGCGAATGCCCTGCTCTACGACACGCTGGTCATGGTCGAACGCAAGATGATCGAGAGGGCGATGAAGATCTCGGGAAATGTCCAGTCGAAGGCGGCGGAACTCCTGGGCATCGGGAAAAGCAACCTGAATCAGAAGCTCAAGAAGTTCAAAATCGATAGCGGATTCAAGTCATGACCGGCGGTCGCCCCAGTGTCGCCGGCAGTTCTGTGGCGTCGTGGCTCTCCGGCCCCTCCGCGGATTCTGAAGGATTCTGAAAATTGGGCGAGGATCCCGTTCCAGCATGCCGGCCGGCGTCGGTCGCCCGAATCAAGGAACAACCTCGGAGTCGTGCCATCGGTGATGTTCGGACGCGCTAGTCGACCTCGGACGCTATCAGGTCCGCGTAAAGATAATCCGGCCGGTCATCGACGATTTTCCTGAGTGCCGATTCCCGTTTGTCCTTTTCTCCAAGACGGCCATACATTCGTGCCGAGTTGTAGAGCGCATCGGTCTTCAGAAAGCCGCCGGCCTCCCCGGTCAGCCTTTCGAACTGGGCCAGTGCCGCCTTGAAATCACCCGACTTCTCATAGGCGTATCCCAGGCCGTTCAGGATCGCAGCGTGGTAATAGGACCCGGGCTCGAAATCCTGAAGCGCCTGCTTGAAAAGATCGATTGCCGCTTCGGTTTTCCCGGCCTCGTAGCTGTAACCCGCCAGCAGCACCTTTGCCATCTTTCCCGCCGTACCGCTGCCGTGGCTGCCGATCAGCGCCTCCATGTCGGCACGCACCCGTTCGAGAGCCTCATCGGCCGACCCCGGCGCCCGCTCTGCCTGATAAGTTTCGACCAGGCGGCCCAACCCGGCATACGCCTTCATCTCTCTTTGGTTGAGATAGGCATTGTAGCCCATGATGCCGGCGGCCACGACCACTGCTGCAATGGCGCCCCATATTATCCGGTTCTTGAACTTGGCAACCGTTTGCAGAAGCCTTGCGGACCAGGTCAGAAATTCATCGGGCTGCTGAAGATCGCGCTTCCTTGCCCGGGAGATCCGTTTGTAACCCCCCATTTTTCCTCCATCTTTTCGATTCGGTTTCGATGCGTTCCGTCCGCGCACCAGGACCGACGGCGTCGAAGGCCGCGATACCGTGACGCGTGGATGGATCCATTATCCGCCGGATTCTTCCCCAGCCTTCCTCCGGGATGGAAGCCCCCTTGACGCGGCAGACCTCGTAACCACAAGCCGACGCCATCCGTCCGCATCGCTCCAGAGGCCATCCGTTGACGAGCCCGAACAGAAACCCTGAGGCCCAGAGATCTCCGGCGCCGGTGGTATCGATGACACCGTCCGCCCCCACCACTGGAATATCGATGCGCCGGCCGTCGACGGCGATCCGGCTTCCTCGCGGGCCCAGCTTGAGAACCGCCAGATCGGCATGCCGGAGCAGTGCGTCGAGCGCAGCCCCTTCGTCCGCGAATCCGGTGAATGCGCGCGCTTCATCTTCGTTGGCGATCAGGATGTCGACAAAATCGTCAACCACCTGCTGAAACCGCTCCATACATTCTTCGACGACCGTGAAGCTGGCCAGGTCCAGAGCGACGAGACTCCCGGCGCCGCGCGCCTGCTGAAGCGCGTGTACGAACAGTTCGGGATTGTAAACCAGATACCCTTCGATCAAGGTGACGGCCGCGTCCTCGAAGACGGAGGCGCTCACATCCGAAGGCGTCAACTCCGCGGCCGCGCCCAGGCAGGTCAGCATCGTGCGCTGGGAATCCGGAGAGATCATCGACAGGACCCTGCCGGTAGGCGCCTCTGTTTCGACCAGAACCGGGTCGACGCCGCTTTCCTTGAGACCGTCTTCGAAGAATCTGCCGAAGGCATCCTTCCCGCGTTTACCGATAAACCGGCTGGATCCGCCGAGTCTGCCGATGCCCACCATCGTGTTGCAGGCTGCACCTCCGGGAACGGTGACCGGTTCGACCCCGGAAGCGGCGAGGATGCCGTCGATGGTGTCACTGTCGAAATACACCATGCCGCCTTTCGGTGCCCCTGTCCGGCGGACAAACTCATCGCCGGCCCGTATGAGAATATCCACGAGAGCCGAGCCGACACCGACGATCGTCCGCCGGCCGGGATCGGGAAGGGGAAAATAGGTGGCATGGCCTTCTTTCGCAACTGCCATCTAGGTGTCTCCTTTCAAGTCATCGCTCAATCGATCGGGCAGCCGATGGAAATACGCAGCATGATCCGAATGGCAACGCCGGCTCGTCATCCCCCATCCTTGCGTAGGTCGACTTACCATACGAGGTCTTTGTGAATCCAGCCCTTATCGCCATCGGCGCTCTGGAGGTGAATCCAGTCGCCCTTCTGTTCGAGCACCTTGAATGGGACGCCTTTTTCAGCCCGAAAGACGATTTCGTTGTCGATTCCCGGGCCGGACCGGATGTTGCAGTCATCCCGTTTCGTAATAACGCTTGGCTCCTTACCCACCAGTTGGCTGTGCATCCATCCTTGATCCCCTTCGAAATCCTTGAAAAGAATCCAGTCTCCCGATCTCTGAACCACCTCGAGCGGGTGATATCGCTCCACTTCCCACAGCACCTCGTAATTCTGGGTGCCGGGACCGGAGCGGACATTGGCCTTGGATACCGCAATCGACAGCCGCTCGCCAAAAGCGGGCGCAACGGCGGTCAGGCCCGCGACAAGGATGAAAAGGATGAAAAGCAGACCTCTGCGGGTCGAAAGATCGAACAAAGCATGCATCGGAATGTCTCCCTCCGATCGTTGGGGTGGCGATCGCCGGAGCCGGATCGAGAACGCCTGTCAGCGATCCATGCGCCTCAAGCCGGCCTTTTTTGCGGATTCGACGGCCGCCTCGATATCCTCCACCGATACCCCGACGGCCAGTTCCCGGAACTCCGTAGCCCGGCCGCAAGGACGATACTGAGGCATGAGATTGACATAGCTCTCCGGGGAAATCTCGTCGGCGATGAATCGAAGGATGGCGGCGGTTTCCCCGTGCCGGTCCGGCATGATCAAGTGGCGGATGATCATCCCCTGGACGGCAAGGCCACGCCGATCGGTCACCAGGTCTCCGACCTGCCGGTGCATTTCCCTGAGGGCCGCCATCGCGATTTCCGGATAATCGGGAGCGTCACAGAACCGGCTGGAGGCTTCGGAATGCCAGAACTTGAAATCCGGCATGTAGATGTCGATCACGCCGTCCAGGAGTTTCAGGGTCTCGACGTCGTCATAGCCGCCGGAATTGTAGACCAGGGGGATGGAAAGGCCTTCCGGGACCGCGATCTCGACCGCCGATAGAATCTGGGGAACCACGTGAGAGGGGGTGACGAAGTTGACATTGTGGCAACCCATCCGTTGAAGGGTCAGCATCATCCGGGCCAACGCATCGTCTTCGACCGGCTCACCCGCCCCAAGATGACTGATGTCGTAATTCTGACAGAACACGCAGTCCAGGTTGCAATGGGTGAAGAAGATGGTTCCCGATCCGTTGTCGCCCACCAGCGGGGATTCCTCTCCGAAATGGGGCGAGAAGCTGGAAACCCAGGCGTTCCGACCGGTGCGGCAGAATCCCGTTTCCCCTGAAATCCGGTTCACGCCGCACTGCCGCGGACAAAGGGTGCAGCACTCCATCCGGGCCAGGGCGGTCTGAACCTTCTCCCGTAGCCGCCCATCGGCGAATGCCTGAAGGTAGCGGGCCCGTTGCGTCATGGCCTCATTCCAATAACGCCCGCCGGACGGATTGTCCGGTCAAGGCCCGGGGATTTCGTAGGTCGTACAGTTTCCGGATTTGCACTGGCGGCTCTCGGCCCGCGGACCGGAAGAGCCGGCCGAGGCGGCGCCCATGAAATGGCGGGTGGAGCTCATGACCCGCTCGAAGTCTTCGGAGGCGCATTTGGGGCAGCGCATCTCGAGCGAATCGTCGGTCCCGCGGACCAGGAATTCGAAGATGTCGTTGCATTTGAGGCATTTGAATTCATAGATTGGCATGGCAGTCTCCATAGGGGATTTCAAGGGATTTCTTCTATGACGGCCGGCCGCGGTTGTCAACCCGCGGGACCAACGGTTCTTCGGGGTCTACTCCAGCATTTCTCGCGCATGTTCAAGGGTCGCGGCGGTGATCCGCTCGCCTCCGAGCATGCGGGCGATTTCCTCCAGGCGTCGTTCCATGTCCAGTGGCACGATGGTGGTGGCGGTACGACCTTCCTTTAAATTCTTGGCAATGCGAAAGTGGTGGTCGGCAAACCGTGCAATCTGAGGCAAATGGGTGATGCAGATGATCTGGTGGGAACGGGCCAGCTGCTTGAGCTTCCGTCCGACCTGCTCCGCCACGCCGCCGCCGATGCCGGCGTCCACCTCGTCGAAAACCACCGTTTCAACCGCCTCATGGGCGGCGAGGATGCTCTTGAGCGCCAGAACGACCCGCGACAGTTCTCCTCCGGAAGCGATGGCGGCCAGGGGCTTGAGCGCTTCACCCGGATTGGCCGAAATGAAAAAGGAAACCCGGTCGATACCCCAAGCCTTCAGGCCGCGGCCCCCGGCATTGAAACGACCGGACGGCCCGTCATCGACGGGATAGGTATCAAAGACCACCTCGAAGCGGGTCCCGGGCATTTTGAGCGACGCCAGCTCCGATTCGACGCGTCGGGCCAGCAGCTCGGCCGCCTCCTTTCTGCGGACCGAGAGTTCAAGGGCGGTTTCGACCGCCTCACGGTGAAATGCCGAAAGGGATCGATCCACCTCCTGGATGCGATCATCCAGGGAGTCCAGCGCGCCGATATCGCGTTCCAGCGATGCCTGTTTTTCGATGACCGCCGCAAGATCCCCGCCGTGTTTCCGTTTGAGACGGTTCAGGCGGTCCAAACGGGCATCGACCGCTTCCAGCCTCGAGGGATCCAGGTCCTGCCCGCCCAGATAATCCCGAAGCGACGCGGCCGCATCCTCGATGCGGTACCGAAGGTCCTCCAGTTGTTCCGCCGGTTGTCGAAGACGATCGTCGAGTCGGACGAGGCCTTCGAGACGCTTGCCGACCTCCGCGAGGATTTCGACGGCCGATCCGTTCTCCGCGTACAGTGCATCCACACAACCGCCGATCGTTTGAATCAGCATTTCCGCATTGCGCAGGCGGTTTCGCTCCGATTCCAGCTCGACGTCCTCGTCCGGCAGGGGCTCCGCCTCGACGATCTCCCGCAACTGAAACGCCATGAACTCTCTCTGCTCGGAGCGGTGTTCCGCTTCTTTCCGGAGCCGGTCTTTCTCCTCCGCCAGGGGCACCATCCGGTGAAACAATTGTTCCATCTGACGCCGTAGCGGCAAAAGTTCGCCGAACTGATCGAGTATCGCAAGATGCTGGTCGGTGTTGAGCAGGGCCTGGTGGGCGTGCTGTCCCGAAATGCTGGCGAGGGCGTCGGTGAGTTCGCTCAGCATCTGAAGGGTGGAAAGCCGCCCGTTGATGTAGACCCGGTGACGGTCCGAAGCGGAAATGATTCGGCGAATCAGGAGCCCTTCGCCCGGGTCCAGATGGTGTTCGGCCATTCGCTCGGCGATCCGGCTGCCCGCCGGCACGAGGAAAAGAGCTTCGAGCTCGGCCTCATCGGCTCCGGTTCGGACCATGCGCGCGGTCGCGCGGGCACCGAGCAACATGTTGACGGCATTCACGATGATCGACTTGCCCGCCCCGGTTTCGCCGCTCAGTACCGTCAATCCCGGTTGCAGCAGTATGCGGGCGTCGTCGATAATCGCAAAGTTGCGTATGGCCAGTTCCTGGAGCATGATCCCGCCGGCCTGTCCGTCATTTAAAGGGTCCGGGACGACGATTCAGTCGACAATCGAAAACCACCATCCGGGACACCATGATCCCCTATGCCGCCGCGTCGACGCCCATTTCGAAGGCCCTGAGATTGGTTTCGAGAAAAGCCGGCTTGGATCGCTGGGTGATGGCGGTCTTGACGGTCTCTGCCTTTACCGGCACCAGGCCGGTTCGGCAGAGTGCTCCGAGCAGGACCATGTTGACCGCCATGATGTTGCCGGCCGCTTTCGCCATGGCGGCCGCGTCAAAGGCGATGAGACGTGCGGTTTTGGACCGGATCAGCCTCTGAAGCTCATCCAGGTTCGGATAGGCGCCTCGTCCGATGGCGACCGTGAACGGCGGCACCTCGGCCAGGTTGGTGATCACCGTGGTAGCGGCGCTGCACTTGTTGAGCGCCCGAAGGGTTTCCACCGGTTCGAACCCGACCAGGACGTCCGCCTCCCCGTCTGAAATGAGAGTGCTCTCGCCGTCCCCGAAGAGAACGGCCGATTCCACAACGCCGCCCCGCTGGGCCATCCCGTGGATTTCGCTCATCCTGACCGGAACCCCGTCCGCCAGGGCCGCCTCGCCTAAAATGCGCGATGCCAAGAGGTTTCCCTGGCCGCCAACCGCCACAATGATCAATCGGGTCGTCTTCATTCTCGCTATTCCGCTTGGGGGTCTATTCTCTCACCGGAGCGATGGCGTGCTCCGGGCATACTTGCGCGCAAACCGCGCATCCGATGCAGATGTCAGGATCGATTCTCACCTGGTCCTTCTCAAGGAAAAATGCCGGGCAGGCCAGGTCGTTGATGCAGTCCCGATGGTTTCGGCACCGGTCGGTGATCCGGAAGGGTTTCCCCTTGAGCTGCCGGAGACTCTTCGCATAGAGGGCGCATTTTTCCCGGGATATGACGACCGACACGCCCTTGAAGGCGACCGCCTCGCGGATCGCGGCGATGCTCTTCTTCACGTTGTAGGGCCGGATGACCGACACGTGCTGGACGCCCAGCGCCTTAACCAGGGCTTCGATCGAGACGCGGCCGTAGTCCTGCAGGCCGAGTTCCGCCATATCGACGCCGGGATTGGGCTGGTGCCCGGTCATGGCCGTGGTTCCGTTGTCCAGGATGACCAGAGTGAGGTCGTGCCCGTTGAAGACCGCGTTGATCAGCCCCGGTATTCCGGAGTGAAAAAAAGTGCTGTCGCCGATGAAGGAGACCACCTTCTGTTCGGTTACCCGGGAAAATCCGCCCGCCGTTCCGGTGGAGGCGCCCATGCAGACGACAAAATCACCCATGGACAGGGGCGGGAGGAAGCCGAGGGTATAGCATCCGATGTCGGACGGATGAATGGTGTCCATGCCCTCGGTCGCCTTTTTGACCGCGTAGAAGGTCGCCCGATGGGAACATCCGGCGCACAGGGTCGGCGGCCGCTGCGGCAGCTCGGGTACATCCGTCAGGTCGGGGGTTTCGGGAGGGATGTACGCGATATCGAAAAATGACGCCACCGCTTGGCGGACCATCGCGGGGTCGTATTCGTAGAGCCGGCTGAGCCGCGCAACCCCTTTTCCCTGGATCGGAAGGATCAGGCCTGCCTCCTGGGCGACGACCTTGACCGCCTCCTCCATGTAGGGCTCGCCTTCCTCCACCACCAGCACCCGGGTGACGCTCTTCAGAAAGGCCCTGAGACGCTCGTCGGGCATGGGGTGGGAAAAGCCGATCCGGAAGATCCGGGCCCGGTCCCCGAGTCCCAGATCGGAAACCGCGTCGGCGACATAGGCATAGCTCACGCCGTTGCAGACAATGCCCAATGGACCGTCGCCCTTTAGGAAATTGAGGGGTGATGCCGAGGACATTTGCCGGGCCTGCTCCAGGCGATCGAGAAGGCGGGCATGCAGCTTCCGGGAAACCGCCGGAACAGTGACGAAACTGAACGGATCCCTTTCGAACCGGCCGTGCCCCTGAACCGGCTGGATAGACCCCAGTTCCACGACCGCCGTCGAATGATTGATGCGCGTGGTGGTTCTCAGAATCACGGGTTCGTGGAGCGCCTCCGAGATGTCGAAAGCATGATGCACCATCTCCCTGGCCTCGGCCACCGACGAGGGCTCCAGCACCGGAAGGCCCGAAAGCTTGCCATAGTATCGGTTGTCCTGTTCATTCTGGCTGGAGAACATATAGGGATCATCCGCGCTGAGAATGACCAGTCCGGCGCGGCAACCGATGTAGGCCAACGTCATCAGGGCATCGGCGGCCACGTTGAGCCCGACGTGCTTCATCATGCACATGCTTCGGACGCCGGCATTGGCGGCCGCCGCAGCCACTTCGAGCGCCACTTTCTCATTGGTGCTGTATTCGAAATATAGGGCGGTCTCCCGGGATATCTGGAACAGATTCAGAGAGATTTCCGATGAAGGCGTTCCCGGATAGGTGGAGGCGAAGGCGACACCGGCCTCGACAGCCCCGCGGGCGACGGCTTCATTGCCTAGAAGCAGCATTCGCTGCCCCGGATGATCGGTCAGGAGCTTGTGCATCGAACCATCCTTATCCTCAACGATTTTCGGTCTGATTTCAGCATCACGGCCGGATTCGACCTTGGAAGCGGCGTCAGCCGCGGTGGCGCTCCGGCCGGGCGGAATCGCCTTGTTGCATACAACAGCACCCTTCCGGGTGTAAAGGGCTTAATCAGGTCCATCGAACGGTAAGACCGGGAAACTGCTTTACAAATCAGCCGCCTTGCCGTAGCAATAGAGGTTCAGTCCGACGGCAAGGGACGATCGGTCCCGCCAGACCCCCCGGGGGAAAACATGGTGCCCAAAACCGTACTGGTGATCGCCACGCGCAACGCCGGTAAAACGGCGGAAATAAGAGATCTGCTAAAGGAATTTCCGGTCGATGTCCGCAACCTGGACGATTTCGGCCCCCTGCCGGAGGTGGAGGAAGACGGCATCACCTTCGATGAAAACGCATACAAAAAGGCCAGTTTCGCCGCTCGCATGCTCGGCTTTCCTGCGCTGGCCGATGACTCCGGACTTTCGGTAACCGCGCTGGGAGGAGCGCCGGGCGTTCATTCCGCCCGGTACGGCGGCGATGGCGCCACCGACGCCGACAGGTGCGCCCAACTTCTGAAGGCCATGACGGGACGTGAGGACCGTACGGCCGTATTCGAGTGCGTCATCTCCATAGCGGTTCCCTCCGGAGCCGCATTGACCTACGAAGGCCGCTGCGAAGGACGGATCGCGCGGGAACCGAAAGGCGAAAACGGCTTCGGCTACGACCCGGTTTTTTTCTATCCGCCGCACAATCGGACCTTTGCGGAGATGACCATGGAGGAAAAGAGCCGGGTCAGCCACCGGGGAATGGCTTTGAGCGAGATCCGGGACGAATTCGAAAAGATCTTGATCTGGATACGTCAACAGATGCCTCAGCCCCCCAAAACCGGATGCCGGCACCAATGAGCCGTAGATTCTCGGGAGAGGGAAACGGATAGCCGGTTCTTGGGTTGAAGGTTGCCGGGAAGGAAGGCATCATTGGTAAAATTCAGGTGATCGGGGCATCTCCCGATTGAACCCCGCGACGCCACGCACGAGGAGAGGGATTCATGGACATATCCCGCAACAATGCCGATTTGGCCAGGATCATCGGTGGTATCACAACGGATGGAGCGGCCACCGAACTGTTCGAACGCAGACTCGACGCGGTTCAGCTTCAAAAAATCCAGAAGATCCGGAATGAAGACGTCCGGATCAAAATCGCCAATGCCATCGCCTTGTGCGATCCGGACGCCGTGTTCGTCAACACGGGCTCGGAGGAGGATGTCCAGTGGATCCGCGAACATGCGCTTGAGAAAGGCGAAGAGAAAGCCCTGCCCATGCCCCGGCACACGATCCATTTCGATCTGAAGGAAGAGCAGGGGCGTATTATCGACCGGACGTACTACATCGTCGACGAGGATGAAATCGTCAGCAGCCTGGCGCTCAAGATGCTGAGATCTCATGCGCTTTCGGAAATCCGCGAAAAAATGACCGCGATCATGAAGAACAAAACCATGATCGTCGGCTTCTATGTCCGGGGTCCGGTCGGCGCGTCGGCATCCAACCCCGCCCTGGAAATCACCAGTTCGGCCTATGTCTCGCACAGCGCCGAGTTGCTGTACCGGAACGCCTTTCGGGAATTCGACAGGGAGGTCGATCGGCTGGGCCACTTCTACACCAATATCCACAGTGAAGGCCCCAACCGGCCCGAAGACCTCCCCAACGCCCGGGTGCTGATGGATCGAAAAGACCGAACCACCTACAGCTGCTTTTGCACCTACGCCGGCAACACGCTTCTTCTCAAAAAGGGCAACCACCGCTTTTCGGTGGACCGGGCCGTTTACGAGAACAAGGGGCGGGAGTTGGCCGAACACATGTTCATCACCGGTATCGAAGGTCCTTCCGGGCGCATCACCTGGTGCGCGGGAGCGGCCCCGAGCGGATGCGGAAAAACCACCACGGCCATGGCGGGGGACTATTTCGTCGGCGACGATCTCGCGCAGATGTGGATCGACGACGATGGCACCATCCGGTCCATCAACCCGGAATGCGGCATTTTCGGCATTGTCGAGGATGTAAACCGGGAAGGGGACCCGAAGCTGATGCAGGTTCTCCGAAACGAGGGAACCGAGGTGATCTGGTCCAATGTGCTCATCGACGACAACGGCGTCCCCCATTGGACGGGCAACGGTGAGCCCGCGCCCGAGCATGGCTACAACTTCCAGGGGAAATGGAAGAAGGGGATGACCGATTCAAAGGGCAAGCCCATTCCGATCTCCCACCCCAATGCCCGCTGTACGCTCAAGGCCAGCGCACTGGCCAATTACTCGGACCGCTGCGAGGACCCCGCCGGCGTGGAAACCCGTATCATCACCTACAGCGGCCGGGACAGCGACACCATGCCCCCGGTGTGGGTGGCCGGAACGCCCGATCAGGGCGTCGTGATCGGCGCCTGCATCGTTTCCGCCGCGACCGCAACCGAGGTGGGGGCCAAAGGGGTCAAGCGGGCCCCGTGGGCGAATGCACCCTTCATCCCGGGGTCCCTCGGGGACTATATGCACGCGCAATTCAAGTTTTTCAACAATCGTCGCATCCAGAACGCACACCGCCCCATCATGGCCGGTCTCAACTATTTCCTGACCCATGCGTCCAGAGGGGGAGACAGCAGTAAGCTCCTGGGTGAGAAGAGGGACGTCAAGGTCTGGCTGGCGTGGCTCGAACGGCTCGTCCACCGGGAGGTATCGACGATTCCCACGCCGATCGGGCTCCTTCCACGGTACCAGGACCTGAAGAAGCTCTTCCGGGAGCGAATCGACAAGGACTACTCCCGGGATCTCTACGAGAAGCAGTTCAGCCTTTACGTCGACAACATCGTTGCCCGTATCGACCTTCAAAGGGAAGCTTACGGGAAGGAAAAAGGCATTCCGTCTGAATTGTTCGAAATCCTCGCCAACCAGAAAAAGGGGCTGTTGGCGCTCAAAGACCGGTTCGGACCGGTCGTCTCGCCGGATCAACTGGAATCGACAGCGCACTGACGTCCGCGCCTTTTCGAATAAGCGGGTGGGAAGGCCGTAAGCCTCCCCCCGCTTTTTTTCACCTTAGACCGAACGCGATGTGAACATGCCCCGGAATCTCCTTCGGAAGGTCCTTTTCAGCCGTCGAATGCTGGTGTGCCTGATCATGGGCTATGCAGCCGGCCTTCCGCTGGAACTGACCGGGTTCGTTTTGAAAACATGGATGCGCACGGAAGGCGTCGATCTGACGGTCATCGGTCTTTTTGCCCTTGTGGGTCTTCCCTACACGCTCAAATTCCTTCAGGCCCCGATTCTGGATCGCTTCACCCTTCCGTTTTTCGGCCGGAGGCGCGGGTGGCTGCTGGTTTTTCAAACGGCGCTGGTCGTCTCCATCGTCGGTCTCGGCAGGACCGACCCGGCCCATAACCCCGTGTTGGTGGCCGCCATCGCTTTTTGCGTCACCTTTTTCAGTGCATCCCAGGACATCGTCATCGATGCCTATCGCCGTGAGGACCTTCCGGATGAGGAGCTCGGGCTGGGATCTTCCCTTTACGTCAGCGGATACCGGATCGGTATGCTCCTGGCAGCAGGAGGCGGGCTGATTCTTTCGGACCATCTGGGCTTTCCAATGGTTTATTCCCTCTTGGCCCTATGTCTGTTGCCGGGCATCATCTCAACGATTCTGACGCCGGAGCCTGCAACGCCCCTGGGGACCCCCGAGAGCCTGAAGGAAGCCGTTGTCGAGCCTTTTGTCGAATATTTTCAGAGACCCAACGCGGTTTGGATCCTGGCCTTCATTCTGCTCTACAAGATCGGCGACACCATGGCCAGTTCAATGACCGCCCCTTTTTACATGGACATGGCTTTCACCATGACGGAGGTCGGGGCCCTGGTCAAACTGGTGGGGTTCTGGGCGATCCTGGGCGGAAACCTGCTGGGCGGGCTTGTGATGCTCAAGCTGGGGATCAATCGGAGTCTTTGGATATTCGGTATTTTTCAGGCGTTGTCGACCGCCGGCTTCTCGGTATTGGCGCAGCTGGGACATCATCTGACGGCGCTGGGCTTTGTACTGGCATTCGAAAATCTGACGGCCGGGATGGGAACCGCGGCCTATGCCGCGTTCATGGCCAGCATCACGCATAAAAAATTCACGGCCACGCAATACGCGCTGCTCACCAGCCTGATGGGAATTCCCCGCGTGGTGGCTTCGTCGATTACCGGATGGATGGCGAAATTCATGGGGTGGACCGGTTTTTTTGTTTTCTGCGCCTTGATCGCCATTCCGGGCCTACTGCTGCTCCTGAAATTCGCCCCCTGGAGTCGAAAGATCGAGACCGGACAGCCTATGGAGACAACACCGCCGCAACGAGGCTGAAACCTGTCAAACCGGCGTTTCATGAATATCATACCCATAGATTCAACCCTGAAATGGACGCCAGAGATGAGCGAAATCCCCGAAACCCAAAGCGTCGACCCGCCGATCTTGTCCAGGATAGAGCAGCTTCACGCCTCCCGCCGTGAAATCCTCCGCCTGGCGCCTGAAAAGGCGATGGAACGCATCCTTTCCGCCAAGGAGCCCGCCGCCCTGGTTCATTCCTTCTCCGAGGAAGACCTCCACTGCCTCATCCTCGATATCGGCCCGGAGGATGCGCTGCCGCTGATCGCCCTTGCGTCGGACCGGCAACTTCAATTCATACTTGACCAGGTCGTGTGGGAAAAAGACCGCCTGGCGCTAACCTCCGTGATTCGCTGGATGGGTCTGCTGGTGCGGGCGGATCCCGACCGGCTGGTCGCATGGTTTTCCCGCGAACAGATTTCCACCCTCGAGATCTGCCTGTTCCGTGCGCTGGAGGTCCGGGTTCGGGAACACGATCAGGATCCCTCCGAGTTCGGAGAAGGTTTCTTCTCGCTCGACAACGTCATTTACCTCAGACCGGTCGAACTCTCGAACGGCAAACTGGCCCGGGACATTCTCGCCGATTTTCTGAAGCGGCTCGCCGATCTCGACTATCGTCGGTTCCAGGACATCGTTCTCGAATCCGTAGCGTTGCTCCCGGCAGAGGTCGAAGAAGAGGCGTATCGCCTTCGCAACGTCCGCCTGGGGGAAAAAGGATTTCTGCCATTCGACGAAGCCGTCGGTGTGTACCAGCCCATCCGCCAGCCACAGCTCGAAAAAAGAGCCCGCCGCCGGACCGCCGGCTATGCCGAACCCGGGATCCTGCCGCCGGCGCCCGTTCTCACCTCGGCCGATTCCCATAATGGATTTCTGTTCACCGACGCTCTTCGGCTGATCGACTCTGCGGAGTCGAGGGAGACCCTCAATCTGGAATTCGCCGCGCTCTGCAACCAACTGGCCGTGGCCGACCAGGTAACGGTTCGCGGCCGGGCCGATCTGACGCCGATCGTCAGAAAGGCCTGCGCCTATGTGTCCATCGGCCTGGAAACCCTGGTTCGGCATCGCACCCCTGAAACCGGCCAACGCCCGGACCCCCGTCACTGGCTCGACCGACACGGTGTCTCCGACCTGTTCAGGCTGGGATACGGAGAAGGGATGGCGGTGAAGTGGCAGGCCGAGAAATGGGTTGAAAAAAGCTGGTTCTTCCGGCATGGACTCCCCCTCACTTTCTGGGGCGAGGCATGGACCGGCGTTTTGGGGGGGCTTCTGCTCAAGAGGCCGCGGTTTTACGACGACCGGCAGGCGGGGGTACTCTATCGGGAATTCGAGCGCCTTCAGGAGATAGAGGAAAGCGCCAAAACCCTTCGGCGGATCCAGGCCATGGATGAGCTGCTCTCACACCTCGGAATCGAGGACATCCCCAAGGCGCTGAACCGAGTCTTGTCCTACGAGAACCTGTTGCTGACGCTTTGGGCACGTCACGAGCTCAATCTGACCGAATCCGTCGCTCCCATACCCGTGGCACTTTTCAGACCGTTCTATTCAAGAATCGTTCGGATCGAAGGCGGAGGCGGCGCGGAATCGGCAGCACCCGAACCAGAAACGAAGGATGCCATGCGCCGCTGGCTGGTTCACCGCACCGGGATGGATCCCGTTCGCCTCGGAGAAACCGTTGGGGACATTCTTGACGCGCTCTTCATGGAGATTCAGGCGGAATATGGAGCCGTTCGGATCGAGAACCTCGATCCGCGGTTCATCCATCTGTTTCTTCTGGAAGGCTGATCGGTCGCCTCGGGGGATACATCTTGTGGATCCTCCGATTCAACCCAGGTACGTCCAGGGCACCTGGGATGAAGACGGCCTTTCGGCAACGACCGCGTATCGCGAGCATACCCCTCCGCGAAAATCGATCCCCTCGAGGGCCGCGACGTCGAAAAGTTGCCGGATGATGAAGAAGGTGTTTTCAGATATCACCACCTGGCCCGCCGCGGCTGAAGAAGCCAGGGCTTCGGCCGAGTCCGCGATTTCCCCGATGAAGGAATACCGGCGACTCCATCCGGCGCCGATGTTTCCCGCGACGATCGCGCCGGTATCGATGCCGACGCCGACCTCCACGGGTCCGGCCTTTCCGTGTGCGAGCCTGCGGTTGAATTCCTCCATGCTCCGGCAAATCTCCATTGCCGCCCGAACGGTTCGGACCGCATCATCGTCATGGGCCACCGGGATGCCCCAGATTGCCAGCACTCGGTCTCCCAGACAACGATCCACCATGCCCTCCAACCGGAAAATCGGACCGGTGATCACTTCGAGGGCAGCATTGAGCGAGGCCAGGGTGCTCTCGGGATCCGAAAATTCACTGAGGGGAGAATGGTTGCGGATACAGACCACCATCGACGTCGCGTTCCGCACAATCCCTTTGCGCTCCACTTTCAGCTGCTTCGAAACGATCATTTCCGCCAGATCCGGTGAAACGATCTGCCGGAACCTCTCCCTTTCGATGGATTCCCGATTCACCCGCTTGGCGATCTGGGAGTTGCGGATGAACATGGCCGTCTTGTTGGCGACATTGGAAAGGAGGTGCAGGTCGCGCTCATTGAAAGTCCGGGCTATGGCCGTTTTCGCGACCACCACGATCCCCAGAAAATCCAACTGGAAAATTATCGGGACCGCCATCATCGAGCAGATCTCCTGATCGATGAAAAGCCCCGATGCCGTGAGCGGGTCACACGGCGCATCGTTCAGCAGGACGCCCTTCTGTTCGTCCCGGACGTAATCGAGAAGATCGACAGGAACAGTGATCCGGTCTTCGAGCCCCTTCAGTTTGTAGGACTGGGGTTTCAAAACCCCTTCGTCGTTTTCCAGAAACACCGCCCCATAGTCGAAATCGAGGACATCCCGCGCCCGATCGAGCACTCGACCCAGGATGAAATCCACGTGGAAGTCGAAGCCGATGTCACGGCTCAGTTCAAAGGAGATCCGAAGCCGCTCGTAATCGGTCCTCAGCATTTCTTCATCGATAATGTTGGCTTCCGGGAAGAATTTGTTGAGCCGCAGGGGGGAAATCTTCTGCCGGATGCGCGAGATCACTTCCGGATCTTCCTCCAGGCTCACGACCGATGCCGCCACCTCTTCCCGGAACAGGCAGCGGGTATTGCCGATGAGCACCTCGCAGCCGTCTGCCAGATCCGTGATTCCGGATATGCGTTTGCCATTGACGAAGGTTCCGTTCCGACTCCCCAGGTCGCGGATGGTAAAAGCACCAACCGCATCCCGGCTGATCAGGCAGTGCACCTTGGAAACCCCCGGTTCCGGAATCTTGATCCGGTTCTTGGGATGACGTCCCACGACGTTGTGATCGGCAAGTTGAAATTCGCTTCTGCCGTTTCGGTGGAAAATATATAGCTTCGCCATCGATCGTCCCGATTGGATCAGAGGTTGGCTGCGCCCCCAAGCCCGTGCCTTGCGCCCGAATCGGCGGCGACGGAGGGAAAACGGGCAATGTCCGTATGGGGCAGGAATTTGGCCGCGCTGAAGCGGTTCATGAATTCCTGGTTCACGTTGAGTTCAAGGTAGGTGATGCCGTGGCGGATGGACTCCACCTGATCGAGCGACTCCCGTTCTCTCAGGACCTGAAGGGCGCCGCCCAGAGAGCTGTTGCCGACGACCTTGAAGCATTCCAGCGGGAGATCCGGCAGCATGCCGATGGTGATGGCCGAAGCCGGATCGATGAAGGCGCCGAAGGTCCCTGCCACGAAAAACCGCCGGATATCCTTCAGGTCGAGCCCCACCGACCGGACCAGTGTTTCGAGGATCGTATACATCGCCGCCTTGGACCGTACAAGGCTGTCCAGTTCCGGTTGTCCGATCATCAAGTCGAACCCGCCTTCCGCCTCTGCGGCGGGGATGACGATCAGATGGGCAATGCCGTCCCTTTCGACATACCGGGACCCGCAGGCCGAGGCGACCAACCGCCCCCGGATATCGATCATCCCGGCCCTGAAAAGCTGCGCGGCCAGATCGATGACCCCTGAACCGCAAATGCCTTTCGGGAGAGCACCGGCGATGGTTCTCACCTCGAACTGCCTGGACTCGGGATCGATACGGATCCGATCGATCGCACCGGGCCCCGCGGCCATGCCGATGCTCGACATACCGCCTTCCAGGGCGGGTCCGGCCGCGCCGGCGCAGGCGATCATCCATGCCCGGGTTCCGCAGACCACTTCGGCATTGGTACCCACATCCACGAGCAGCGCCGGATCGGCCTCAAGATGAAGTCCGCTGAAAAGGATACCGGCCACCACGTCGCCGCCGAAGTAGCTGCCGATATTCGGGAATACATAAACTCGGGCACCGGGATTGAAGGTGAATCCCAGCGATTCGGCATCCAGCAGCGCCGGACGATTGACCGCCGGGATATAGGGTTCCCGAATGATCCATCGCGGCTCGAGACCCATGAACAGATGGGCCATTGTCGTATTTCCCGCCAACGCCATCAGGCAGAGATGATCCGGCGGGAGCCCCCGGCCCTTGCACAGATCCAGGATCGTTTCGTCCAACGCGCTGA
This sequence comes from Desulfobacterales bacterium, assembly GCA_049366795.1. Classification (GTDB taxonomy): domain Bacteria; phylum Desulfobacterota; class Desulfobacteria; order Desulfobacterales; family UBA5852; genus CALNZV01. The sequence goes on along the minus strand of JBMNCP010000075.1, from coordinate 38,769 downwards.
CCACAGACCTCTGGAGTTCGCTAAGCCCCCCTTCCCGATCGGCATGATGAATCCGGGACAGGACATCCGGGCCGATCCCGGTCTGGGGGTTTCCGGGCGAAGCCTCCGCCAATTTCTCCCCAGTCGCCAGGTCCACCAGGGAAACGGCCATACGGGTCGTGCCCAGGTCGATGGCCGCCCCCAGTGGCGAGACCGTGTCCCCCGGATCGAACGCCCCGGCCAGCACCCACCCGCCGCGGTCCCTGAACAGTACGCAGCGGGCGGAAAAATGCCAGGCGCGAAGGGCGCCCGGCAACCGCCGCATCAGCTCCGGGCCGATTCGAATGTCGTCCGTCCCCACGCGGCGCGCCAGGGCGCCCGCCAGGCGATCCACGTCCGCGGTGTTGTCCCGAAGCGTCGGGGGCGTCAGGTGAACCGTTTCGATCCAGCCATGCTCAGCGGCGTTCATCTGCCCTGCGGCTCTCCTTTCCCACGGTTCGTTCGATCCCGGGCCGATCGAATTCAGTTGATGCGGCGGGAGGTGTTCTATCGTTTCCCACCGGACGATTCCTTGCGATTCAGGAGGTCGATCACCGTTTCCAGAACGGCTCCGGCACTGCCCCGAACCAGATAGTCGCTCACCCGGCCCGTCAACGGCGTCGGTTCCGTGTTGATTTCGATCACTCTGGCGCCGTGGTCCCGGGCGATCAACGGGATCATCGCCGCCGGTTGGACCACGGCGGACGTTCCGACCACCAGCAACACATCACACCGGGAAGCGGACTCCCGCGCCCGGTTCAAGTCGCCGCCAGGGATGATTTCTCCGAACAGGATACAGTCGGGGCGGATCAGCCCTCCGCATTCACAACGGGGCGGAATCCGGGTGAGGTCCAGTTCATCGGTCGCCGTTCTCTTGTCGCACGCCATGCACCGCTGCCGTGCAAACGTACCGTGAAACTCGATCACCTGAGTGCTGCCCGCCCTCTGGTGCAGTCCGTCGATGTTCTGGGTAATGATGGTGTCGACCTTGCCCAGGCGCTCGAGTTCCGCCAGACCGAAGTGAGCGGCGTTCGGCCTGGCGTTCTTGAGCATCCGGCCGAGCTCCAGAAAAAGCGTATTCCAGACGGCTGCCGGATCCCGCATGAATGCATCGATGTGGCCGACCTCCATCGGGTCGAACTTCTCCCAAAGACCGCCCTTTCCGCGAAACGGAGGAATTCCGCTCTCCGTGGAGACCCCGGCTCCGGTCAACACCAGGCCTCTGCGGGCGACCGCCAAGTCCTCGACGGCCCGTTCGATCAACGCGTCCATCCCCACCCCCACTCCGAAGAGGTCCGAATCACGGAGGAGACGCTTTCAGCGCCGTCTTCCCAGAAAGGTATGCCACACACCGTCATCCCCCCATTGCTCGAGCAGCCGGACCGGCAAGCGGGAGAGCATGCCCTCGACCACCCTGGCTTCGCTGCGTAGAAGGCCGGACAGAATAAAGTAGTCGCATTGCGTAAACCCGGAAGCGGCGACCAGGTCTTTCATGATATCGAAATGAATATTGGCGATCAAAAGGTCCGTTCGGCTCTCGATGAAGGTTTCGGCCCTTCCCTGCACCGCAAGTACCCTTGGCGCCATATGGTTGAGCCGAATATTGCGCAAAGTGGTCTGCACGGCCAGGAGGTTGAGGTCGACCGCAAGCACCCGCTTCGCCCCAAGCCTGGCCGCCGCCACCGATAGCAACCCCGTTCCCGACCCCAGATCCAAAACCGTTTGAGGCTCGGAAAGTCGAAAGACCTCCTGCAGCGCCGAAAGGCAATCCCGGGTGGTCGTGTGGGTCCCCGATCCGAAAACCACGCCCGGATCCAAGAGGACGTCGATCTTCGAACCGCCCGGCGCAACCGCAGTCCAGGGGGGGCGGACCGCCAGCCGGCCGGTCTCGAACCCCTCGAAGCGCTCTCCCAGCCAGTCTTCGTAGGACATCGTGTAACGGTCGATGAGCTCGAGGCCGTCGGTTCGCGAGACCAGCCGCTCGACGGCATCGTCCATCGGTTCGGAAAAGAAAAGAAAGGAGGACCCGTTCTCCTGCCAGTTGCCGATAAAGTCTGGCCCTAGTTCCGGTTCGGAAGCCGCAACCCTTCCTTCGAGATAGTAAATGAAAAGCCGGTGGTAAGGCGACGGGGGCTTTCTGGGATCAACGAGATTTCGGGTCATGACGCGGGATTCGATCCATTGTCCACTCCATGGGATCCAGGAGCCTGAAGCCTTGGGCTTCCAGCTTTTTTTTCACGGTCCGGACATTGTTGGTCAGAAGGTAGGGGAACACGGCCCGCATGTTTTCCTCCCAGTAACGCGCCACCAGGATGCTGCCGAAGGAGATGTTCTCCGCGGTGATCGTATCCACGATCTTCTTCATCTGTCCGATCTTCTCCTCCACAAGAATGCAGAGCAGCGTGCCGGGCTCCTCGATACCCAATACGGCGATAAAGGCCCTCAGCAGGTCTCTCACCGAAATGATTCCCACCAGCCTATGGTCCCGATCGACGACGGGAAGGGCTCCGACACGAAGACCCTGAAGCATCAGCAGCGCGTCTTCGATGGTGTTGTGCGGTGATATGGAAACCGGATCCCGGGTCATGATCTCGGCGACCCTGATGCCTTCCACATCGTCGACCGGCTGTCCTTCGGCGATCGCCGTATAGACTTTTCTCGGCAGGGCGCTCCGGATATCCCGGTCCGAGACCATTCCGATCAGGCGATCGTCTTCATCGATCACCGGAAGATGCCGGATACGATGCTTGACCATGAGCTCCCGCGCGCTGATCACGACGGTGTCCTCGCGGACGGTGACGACTTTGGGCGTCATCGATTTGCTGATAAACATCGCAGCCTCCCCGGGGCCTCGGGCGCCCCTCAAACGGAATAATCGTCAGCGGGCCATCAGTGGTTCAACAGGATGCGGACGTGATTTGCCGCAAGCTCCGGCAACCGCTGCAGGCAGTAGCCTCCCTCCAGCACCGACACCAGACGGCCCTCTGCAAACCGGTCCGCCAACTGCACCACCTGTTTCCCAAGCCAGGAAAAGCCTTCGGTCGACAGCCTCACATCGGACATGTCGTCGTCTTCGTGGGCGTCGAAACCTGTGGAAAGCAAAATGAACTGCGGCCGGAACGCTTCGAAGTCGGAAACCAGTTCCTCCTCGATGCGTGTGCGGTAGACGGCGTCCCCCTCTCCAGGCAACACGGTGGAATTCCGCGTGAATCCATATCCCTCGTCATTTCCGTAGTCGAATTCCCGACCGGTTCCGGGGAACGCAAAGGAGGGATGCTCATGAATGGAATAATAAAAAACCGTCGGGTCTTTCTGGAATAGATGCTGGGTTCCGTTTCCGTGGTGAACATCGAAGTCGACGATGCCGATGCGTTCCAACCCCCAGACGTTCTGGAGACAACGTGCTGCTATGGCAACGTTGTTGAAATAGCAGAACCCCATGGCCTTGGCCCGTTCGGCATGGTGACCCGGTGGACGGATCGGGCAGAAGGCATTGTCGATTTCCCCCCTCATCACCTTTCCGACGGCATCCAGTACACCGCCAACCGCGACCAGTGCCGCTTCGTATGTCTCGGGGCACATCTGGTTGTCGGCGCTGTCGAAGGTGGTGTCCCCCCGCTCACAGGCGGCGCGGAACCGTTCGATGTACCTGGGATCGTGGATCCATTCCAGCTCCCGGGTATCCGCTGCCCGTCCCGTGAAGACATGCAGCGACGGCAGGAGGCCCGCGACCTTCAGGCCGTTGAGGATGACGATCAACCGTTCCGGCGATTCCGGATGGTAGGGACCGGTTCGATGGCGAAGATACCGCTCGTCGAAAAGAAGCCCGGTTTTTTTCATTGGCGCCTTCTCCGGGGCAACCAGCCTGTGGCTAAAGGGCACCTCAGGCCGAAATGCGGCGTTGCGGCTCTATCGAAACTGCTCACAACCCCTGTGGTTGCTGCGCTTTTCGCGTCGGGCCGCGCCTTCCGGCGTCGCCATCAGGCCCTGCCGGGGCATGTGCCTTTCGACCCGATGCTGGTTTACCCACAGGCTCCTATCCTCCGAGAATCCGGTCGAAGATCTTGAATGCCTGCTGAACGATCGGCGTCTCTGGAGGCAGTTCGATGGTGGGTTTCCCCTGGAGGTCGTACTCGTATAGGGTGTCGTCCTCGAAGAGGATGCCGGCGAGATCGATGCCCGCCTCACGGATGATGTTCAAAAACGCTTCCGGCGGCTCGCTCCTGGCCTGGTTGATCACCAGGTAGGATTTGCCGACCCCGATGTTCAATTCACGGGATAGGGCGTCGATCCGCAAGGCGGCCTGAAGCCCCCGCCGGGAAGCGTCCGCAACGATGAGCAGGACGTCCACGTTTCGGGTGGTCAAGCGGCTGATGTGCTCCATGCCGGCCTCGTTGTCCATGACAAGGTAGGGATAATTGTCGGTCAATTGTTCGAGGAATCGGGACAGCAGGGAATTGGCGGCGCAGTAACAACCGGCGCCTTCCGGCTGGCCCATGACGATCAGGTCGAAGCCGTCGTGCTCGATAACCGACTCCTCCATCCTCATGGACATGAAAACGTCCTTCGTCATCCCGCTGGGAACCGTGCCCTTCCTCATTTCCTCCCTGGCGTCTCCCAGGGTCGATGACACGTTGAGTCCGAGCACCTCGTTCAGATTGGCGTTGGCGTCCGCGTCCACGGCGAGTATCGGGGTCTTTCCTTTCAGAAGCAGATATTTGATGACCAGACCGGCCATGGTGGTCTTACCGGTGCCACCCTTGCCGGCCAGTGCGATGGAGAACGGTTTCATGAAGTCGATCCTTTCCTGGCGATCTTTCCTGACAATCAATTACAAATTCTTTAGAATCCTTAGCTATTTAAGACAACAGGGCCTTTCAGTCAAGGAACTTCTGGAATCCCCGGCCGCCCCGCCGGCAGGATTCCGCCTTGTCTGGCGCCGTTGGAAAAATACTGTTGCATGGGGCCTCATTGGGGTCTTAAGATACCGCATGATGATGGATGACGTCTTGCGGGTGCCGCCGCCCTTTCATAAAACGGAACCCCTTCGGCGGGCCCACGGGGTTTCCAACGGTATCCAAGCTCGACAGGAGGAAGAAAATGGCGGATCTGATGGAACTGTTCAAAAAGACCATGGTGACGGGCATCGGTCTTGCCCTGGTGGCGAAGGACGAAGTCGAAGACTGGGCGAAGGAAGTCGAAAAGCGCCTGAGCATGACCGAGGAAGAAGGAAAGAAGTTCGTCGACGATGTGCAAAAGCGGTATGAAAAATCCCAGGCGAAGCTTGAGGAGCGTGTCGAACGGACGGTCAAGGAAGTCCTGAAGAAGATGGACATTGTGACCACTGACGAATTGAAAGCCGTCAAGAAGGAAATCTGGAAGCTCAAGCAGGCGCTGAGCGAGAAGGAAGAAAAGCCAGAATCCTGACATGTTCCGTATCCGCTTTCGCCGCGGCGGAAACCGGCATCGTCTCGAGCGCCTCGGAGCCATCTCCCAATTATGCTCAGTATCCGGAAAATCGGTGTATTCGGAAGAACCTACCGCCACCTGAACCGCTACCGCCAGATCCTGACCATCTTCTTCAAATACGGATTCGGCGACCTGGTAGAATTGCTGAAGATCGAACAGTACATCGAGATCGGTCTTCAGATGATCTCCCGGAAACGAAGGGAGCGGCTGGAGAAGCTGACCCGGTGGGAGCGGATCCGGATGGCCCTTGAAGAATTGGGCCCGACCTACATCAAACTCGGCCAGGTCCTGTCGACCCGCCCCGACCTCATCCCGGTGGATCTGGTCACCGAGCTATCCAAATTGCAGGACAACGTTCCGTCTTTTCCCTACCCGGCGGTGAGAGCCATCATCCAGAAGGACCTTGGAGGGCCTCCGGAGGAATTTTTCGACGAGCTGGAGGAATTCCCCCTGGCCTCCGCCTCCATTGCCCAAGTGCACCGCGCACGCCTCAAGGAGGGCGAGCAGGTCGCCGTCAAGGTTCGACGACCGGGCATCGAAAGCACGATCGAGGTGGACCTCGAGATCATGCTGCACCTGGCGACGCTGATGGAGCGGCACGTGGAGGAAGCCGCCCATCACCGGCCGATCAAAATCGTCGAAGAATTCGCCAACACGATGGAAAAGGAGATCGACTTCACGATCGAGGCCGGCAGCATCGAGCGGATTTCCCGTTTCTTTCTGGGCGATTCATCGCTTTATGTCCCGAAGGTGTATCGATCGTTTTCGAGCCCGCGCATCCTGACGACGGAGTACGTGGACGGCATCAAGATCTCCAAGCTCGATGCACTCGATGCCGCCGGGATGGACCGGAAACGGATCACCTGCCGCGGAGCCGAGGTGATGCTCAAGCAGATTTTCCGGTTTGGATTCTTTCATGGAGATCCCCACCCGGGAAACATTTTCGTTCTGCCGGACGAGGTCATCTGCCTGGTGGACTTCGGCATGATGGGCGCGGTCAACCGCCAGACACGCGAGGACTTCGTCGAACTCGTTGATGCGGTGGTGCACCGGAACGAGTCCCGGACGGCCCAGGTTCTGCTCAAGATCTCCCTGTGGGAGGAGAAACCGGATATGCGCGCCTTCGAAAAGGAAGTCGCCGACTTCATGGGGCGGCATCTGCACCGGCCTCTGAAAGAAATCCGGATGGGGAGGCTGCTTCAGAACATGCTGGAACTGGCCTCCCGCCACCGGCTGCGCATTCCTCCCGATATCTTCCTGATGCTCAAAGCCATTACCAGCGTGGAAGGGGTGGCGCTGCAACTGGATCCGGATTTCGATATCCTCCAGCTGGCCGCCCCATATGTCAAACAGGTCAAGATGGAGCGCTACCACCCGAAGCGGATCGCGGAAGAACTGCTGAACACCGGCGGAGACCTGATCCGGTTCATTCAGGAATTTCCAGACGAACTGCTTGAAATCGCCCGGCAGCTCAAGCAGCAGAAACTCTCCGTCAATTTTCAGCTCAAGGGCCTCGATGCCATGCTCGAAACCCATGACCAGATCAGCAACCGTATTTCCTTTGCGATCATTATCGCCGGTCTGGTCATCGGTTCGTCCATCATCGTGGTCACCAGGATCCCGCCCCTCTTTTTCGGCATTTCCTTTCTCGGAATCATTATTTTCGTTCCCGCCGCGGTTCTGGGCCTCTGGCTGCTCTGGAACATCCTCAGGGGCGGCCGGCACTGACCGGTTGTGTCCGCCGCCACCGGCGGTCGACGACAGAAAGCCCGCCCCTTCCGCCAGGGAAGGATCTCCACCCTTCAGCAGCGATGCCGCCCGCCACTTCAACAGCCTGTGGATCAACAAGCATCGGGGCGAAAGGCACGCGTCCGGGGAAGCCTGTTGGCGAGACCTGAGGCGCCGTTTATCCACAGGCTGTTGCGGTCCCGGATTACCCCACCCGATGGAAAACACGGCCGATGAAGCCAAGGAATGATTTTGGCAAATTCATACAAAAATGTTATGGGTACGGCCCTGAAGCGGCGGGAGCGCATTTCGCCGCACCGCCGCGAGCCATGGGGGACCTGGAAGGATTCGGCGCCGTATGAAAAAAATCGAAGAAACCACCCTGCTTTACGAGATCAGCGAAGCGCTCAACGAACACCTGGATCTCAAGAAATCCCTTTACAAGGTGTTGGACATCCTCTCCAATTCCATGGGAATGATTCGGGGTACGGTGACGATTCTCGACCCGCTCCGGAATGAGATCCACATCGAGGTGGCCCACGGCATTACACGGCGGGCGATCAAGCAGGTCAAATACCAGTTGGGAGAGGGCATCACCGGAAAGGTGATTCAGACCGGCCAGGCGGTTTCGATTCCGAAGATCAGCGAGGAACCCACTTTCCTGAACCGGACGGTCTCACGACGCACCAAACAGGACCTGGAGCTTTCCTTCATCTGCGTACCGGTCAAAAAGGGCAAACAGGTGATCGGAGCCCTGAGCGTGGACAAGCCTTTCGATGAAAACTACTCCCTCAAAAGCGCGGAGAAGCTGCTGACGGTCATCGCCACCATGATCGCCCGCCACGTCATCAACCTCGAAACCATCCGCCTGGAGCGACAAACCCTGAGGGAAGAGAACAAACGCCTCCGGGAAGAGCTGGAGAACAAGTACCGGATCAACAATATCGTGGGCAACAGCAATAAAATGCGGGAAGTCTTCCAGATGATCTCCCAGGTTTCGAAAAGCAACGCCACCGTGCTGATCCGGGGGGAGAGCGGAACCGGCAAGGAGCTGGTGGCCAATTCTCTGCATTACAACAGCCCGCGGGCACGCAACCCCTTCGTCAAGGTCAACTGCGCGGCCATACCGGCCAATCTCATCGAGAGCGAGCTCTTCGGTCATGAGAAAGGTTCTTTCACCGGCGCCATTCGACAGAAGTTCGGAAAATTCGAAATGGCCAACAAGGGAACTCTCTTTCTGGATGAGATCGGCTCTATCGGGCTGGAAGTCCAGGCCAACCTGTTGCGCGTCCTTCAGGAACGTGAATTCGAGCGGGTCGGCGGACAACGGACCATCAAGGTGGATGTCCGCATAGTGGCCGCGACCAACAAGAACCTCGAAAGCGCCGTGCAGGAGGGCTCTTTCCGCGGGGATCTCTATTACCGGCTCAACGTTTTCCCGATCTACATGCCGCCGTTGAGGGAGCGCAAAACCGACATCCTGCTGCTCGCGGACCATTTCCTTGAGAAATACGCGCGTGAAAACCATAAGGATATCCGACGGTTTTCAACTCCAGCCATCGATATGCTCATGGCCTACCACTGGCCCGGAAACGTCCGGGAGCTGGAAAACTGCATCGAACGGGCGGTCCTGCTCTGCGAAGAGGGGGTGATCCACAGCTATCACCTGCCGCCGACGCTTCAGACCGGGTCCGAATCGGACACCCTGCCCTCGCTCTCCCTGGAGGAAGCCGTGTCAAACCTGGAAAGGGAGATGATCATCGATGCCCTGAAAAACACCCGTGGAAACGCCACCCAGGCGGCATCCGTCCTCAAGACCACCGTACGAAAATTCAACTACAAGGCACGGAAATTCGGTGTCAGTTACAAGCACTACCGGTAAAGATCATCACTTATGGAACCCACCCAAGCCCTTCTACTCGGCCTGATTCAGGGATTGACCGAATTTCTGCCTGTCAGCAGTTCCGGCCACCTGATCATCTTCCAGCAACTGTTCGGGCTGACCGAACCCGAGCTCTTCTTCGACGTCAGTGTCCACATCGGGACCCTCCTGGCGGTCGTGGTTTTTTATCACCGGATTCTCATCGGTCTGTTCCACGCTGCCGCAGACCTTCTGCGCGCCCGGCCGGGGCCCGAGCCCGGCAGCGAAGCGGCTCGAAGCCGCCGCCTGCTGTGGATGATCGTCGCGGGATCCATACCGACGGCCATGATCGGTTTGGGCCTCAAACCCTTTGCCGACCAGTTGTTTTCCTCCATGACCCTTGTGGGCGTCAACCTCCTGGTTACCGGGCTGCTGCTGTTCCTGACGGGCTTGATCGACAGACGTCCCCGCAACGGAGGCGCAGCGGCCGTCCGCACCGAAATCAGGCTGATGGATGCATTGGCCATCGGGCTCGTCCAGGGTTTCGCCGTGCTGCCGGGCATATCGCGCTCAGGCTCCACGATTTCAACCGGTCTCCTGCTAGGTGTCGGCAAACCCGCGGCAGCAGCCTATTCGTTCATTCTGTCCATCCCGGCCATCCTCGGCGCGGGTCTCATGGTGCTCAGGGACGCGGTAGCGGGAGCCCCGTTCGAGCCGGCGGCCTGCATCATCGGCACCACGGCTTCCTTCGGGATGGGATATGCCGCGTTGAAGCTGCTGGTCTTCATTGTAAACCGGGGGCAGCTCAGTTACTTCGCCCCTTATTGCTGGCTGGCGGGTGCGCTGGCGCTCGTCATCTGAAAGGAGCATCGCCACCATGAATCCGACCATTTTCAGGAAATACGATATTCGAGGGATCGTGGGCGTCGATTTCACTGAATCGGAGGCGGCTGCGGTCGGACGCGGCTTCGGCACCTATTTGAGGCGTCTCGGCCGGAAGCACCTGACCGTGGGTCGGGATTGCCGGATCAGCTCCGAGGCCGTCGCCGCGTCTTTTATCCGGGGGCTGAGCGAAACCGGATGCCACGTCACCGATATCGGCATCTGCCCGACGCCCGTGCTGTATTTTTCGATCCATCACCTGCGTCGCGACGGCGGCGCCATGATCACGGCCAGCCACAATCCTCCGGAGTACAACGGGTTCAAGTTGTGCCTGGGCCTGGATTCGGTGTTCGGCGATGATCTCCAGGCGATCCGGAAGCTGATCGATCAGGAGGATTTCGAGTCGGGTGAAGGGCGAGTGGAGCGCCTTGACGTGGTTCCGGACTACCGGAAACATCTGCTCGACGGGATCCGACTGGCTCGCCCGTTGAGAATCGGGGTGGATGCCGGCAACGGGACGGCCGGCGTGGTTGCGGTCCCGATCCTGCGAGCGCTGGGATGCGAGGTCCACGAGCTCTACTGCGAGATGGACGGCCGCTTCCCAAACCATGAAGCCGATCCGACGGTTCTCGACAATCTGAAGGATCTGACGAATCTCGTGAAAACCGAAAAACTCGACCTCGGCGTCGGATACGACGGGGACGGGGATCGCATCGGGGTCATCGACCCTACGGGACAGATCGTCTACGGGGATCAGCTGATGATCCTTTTTTCGAGGGAGATCCTTTCCCGGCGACCCGGCGCCACAGTCATCTCGGAGGTCAAATGCTCCCAGACCCTCTACGACGATATCGAGACAAACGGCGGAACGGCCGTCATGTGGAAGACCGGCCATTCGCTGATCAAAAAAAAGATGAAGGAGATGAACGCGGTGTTGGCGGGGGAGATGAGCGGCCACATGTTCTTCGCAGACCGTTATCTGGGCTATGACGACGCCATCTATGCCACCTGCCGGCTGCTCGAGATCCTGGCACGGTCGCAGCAGTCGCCGCTCCAGCTGCTCGCCGATGTCCCTCGAACGTTCACCACGCCGGAGATCCGCGTCGACTGCCCCGACGACATCAAATTCGCGCTGGTGGAAAAGGCGACCGCTTACTTCCGGAAGCGCCACGACGTCATCGACATCGACGGTGTGCGGATACGCTTCGAGGATGGTTGGGGTCTGATCCGTGCCTCCAATACCCAGCCGGCGCTCGTGCTGCGCTTCGAAGCGTTGTCCGCCGATCGTCTTGCCGACATTCGTCACACCGTCGAATCCGCTCTCGCCCAGCTGCGGAAAGAGCGGTGACGACATCCACCCCGGGCGCATTGGCTGCACGGCAGCAAGGGGCGTTCCGGCCTGCACTCGTCATGCTCCGAGGGCGACCGCGTTCACCATCAGGCACTCCATGAGGAGTGTGCCGTCATGACCCACGCCAACCGGCGCATCTTCTGGGTGCTGTGCTTTTCCATTTTCACGGCCGTCACCGGGGTGGGCATCGTCGTTCCGCTTTTGCCGGTCTACGCGAAGGATCTCGGAGCAAGCGGATTTTTCATCGGGATGATTTTCGGGATTTTTTCGCTTTCCAGGACTGCCGCCATTCCCTGGTTCGGCGCACTCTCCGACACCAGGGGGCGGAAGCCGTTCATCATCACGGGAATGCTGGGCTATGCCGTCGTGTCCGCCTCCTTCATGGCCGCCGACACGGTGGTCTCTCTGCTGGTCATCCGGTTTTTCCAGGGCATCGCCTCGGGCATGCTCATGCCGGTCCTGCAGGCCTACGTGGGCGACATCACCCCGGAAGGTCGTGAGAGCACCTGGATGGGCACCTTCAACATGGCCGTGTTCCTGGGTTTGAGTCTGGGCCCCCTGGTCGGCGGGTGGATGAACCAGCACTGGAACCTCACGACGGCATTTGCCGGAATGGGGATAATGTCGCTCGCAGCGTTCTTTCTGTGCCTCTATTTCCTGCCCGCCGTTTCAGCCGAACCCTCGCGGCAATCCAGCCCGACGGGCCGGAATCGCTGGCGCCGCGTGCTTCTCAACCGGCAGGTGGCGGGGCTCTTTGCATATCGCTTTGCCTATACCGCCTGCATCGGAATCATCTGGGGCTTCCTTCCCCTCTATCTGGACATATCCTTCGGTTTTGACAGCGGACTCACCGGTCTGGTGGTGACCATGGGCGTGTTCGTCAGCGGTATCGTCCAGACCCCGATGGGATGGGTGGCAGACTGGGTTCGGGACAAAAGGTGGATGGTGGTCATCGGGGGGATCCTTGCCGGAACGGCGCTCTGGGGGTTCCGGTGGGCCGATCATGCAGCGGGATTTCTGCTTACCAGCGCCGCCTTTGGCATCGGAGGCGGAATGGCCATGCCCGCGTTGATGGGACTGGCCGTCGCTGAAGGAGTGCGGGTCCAGGCAATGGGCAGCCTGATGTCGGTATTAACCATGGGACACAGCATGGGTATGCTGGCGGGCGCCCTGGTCGCGGGCGTACTGATGGACGGAGCCCGTCTCGACCTGGCGTTCGGCGCCGGCGCCATGGCCATGGCGGGCGGGATCACCCTGTTTCTCGCGCTTTGCGGGTCCGAAGGCCGGCGGTCGAAGTGCCTGCCCGCACCGCCGGATCCTCCTGGCCAGACAGGGCTTGATCCACGTTGACAATTGCGCTATTGGGTTTACCTTAACGCAAATTTCGAAAACCCAACTGAAGCGACCACTGAACCGAAATCCTTGGCGAAGGCGCTTCCGACTATCGGTCGATATTCAGGCGAAGACAATCAGTGTGTGCGGTCCTCGCCCGTTTGGGTGATAGGGTAGTCTTGCGCAAGTGCGTTCGCCAAGGGTTTCGAAACTTACCAGCACTCAGACGGAACCCAGATGGCCAAAAGAGATTACTACGAGGTCCTCGGTGTCAGCCGGAACGCCAACGACACCGAGATCAAGAAAGCCTACCGACAGCTTGCCCTCAAGTACCATCCGGATCGAAACCCGGGCGATAAACAAGCGGAAGAAAACTTCAAGGAAGCGGCGGAAGCCTATGATGTGCTCTCCGACAACCGAAAGCGTCAGATTTACGATCAGTTCGGACACCAGGGTCTGGAAGGTTCCGGCTTCAGCGGCTTCAGCGGCTTCGAAGACATCTTCTCCAGCTTTGGAGACATTTTCGAGGACTTTTTCGGTTTCGGACAGGGGGGAAGGCGCGGACGGTCGCGCACCCAGAGGGGAGCGGACCTCCGTTACGACCTGACGCTCTCCTTCATGGAGGCGGCCTTCGGGACCGAAACCGCGATCGACATCGAAAAACTCGACCAGTGTACCGCTTGCGACGCCACGGGGGCGAAGCCGGGCACCCAGCCCGAAACCTGCCCTTCCTGCGGCGGAATGGGCCAGGTGTCGCGAAGCCAGGGATTTTTCACGGTCAGGACGACCTGTCCTCATTGCAGGGGCAACGGCCGGATCATCCGCCACCCCTGCGAGTCCTGCAACGGCTCGGGTCAGATCCGGATTCGGAAAAAGGTTTCCGTCAAGATTCCCGCGGGAGTCGACAGCGGCTCGAGGCTTCGTCTCACCGGCGAAGGTCAGAGCGGGGGCAACGGAGGCCCACCGGGGGATCTGTATGTCTTTATCCATGTCGAACCCCACGAATTTTTCGAAAGGGACAACACCAACATCATCTGCCATGTCACTATCTCGTTTCCGCAGGCGACACTGGGAGACACGATCGCCGTTCCGACCCTCAACGGGGAGCGCAAGCTCAAGATTCCCAAGGGAACGCAGTATGGGGACGTCTTCCGATTCGAGGGGGAGGGCATCGCCTCCCTGCGGGATGGGAAGCGCGGGGACCAGATCATCCAGGTCCTCATCAAGACGCCGACCCACCTGAGCAAGAAACAGGAAGCCCTTCTACGCGACTTCCAGAAGCTGGAATCCGGGAAAATCACGACCAAGCTCAAGAACATTCTCAAGGGAGAGTCCATCAGCCTCTCCAACTGACGCCGGCCGGACATGTTCCTCTCCAGAAAGGACCGCGAACGACATGTATGAACTGAAGGTGACGACCCGATTCGCCGCCGCCCACCGGCTGACAATGGTCGGAGAAAAGTGCGAAAACCTTCACGGCCACAACTGGAAGGTGGAGGTGCACGTTCGAGGGGAAAAGCTGGACGAGGGGGGAGTGCTGGTCGATTTCGGCGTTGTGAAGCGGCACGTGCGCGACCTGATGGAAACCCTGGACCACAAGTACCTGAACGAGACTTCGGCTTTCGGAAACGGCAGACCTCCGTCCTCCGAGAACATCGCCACGTATATTGCCGTCGAGCTTCAGAATCGGATGGAGATCCCCGGAGTCAGGGTTTACAAAGTCACTGCCTGGGAGTCCGACGACGCGGCAGCCACCTACATCCCCTGAGCGATTGAGGTGTATTGAGGGTCCGCCTCGGACACAGGGGGAAAACTACCTCTCGCAGCCGCCGTCGGCCGCATTCCAGGCCGCAAGGAGATCGCTCCTCGTGATGATGGCTGTCGCATCCGGAACCTCCCTGCGAATATGGTCCATCCCGCCTTCCTCACGATCGACCAGAACGATCGCCTTCACCACGACGATGCCCTCGGAGCGAGCCCGCTCTACAGCCTTCAGGGTCGACCCCCCGGTCGTTGCCACATCATCGATGATCACCACGCGCTCGCCGGGAGCAATATCCCCTTCGATCCACCGGACGATCCCATGGTCTTTCTGTGTTTTCCGGATGGAAAAGGCCTGAATGGGCCGACCGGCCAATTCGGAGGCAAAGGCTGTCGCCACTGCAATCGGGTCCGCACCGAATGTCAGTCCCCCGACACCGGCCACGTCCGCCTCTCCGATCGCCTCCAAAACGAGATTTCCGGCGAGAAACATCCCCCTCGGGTTCAACGTGGTGGGCTTACAGTTGACGTAAAACCGGCTCATGCGGCCGGAAACCAGTCGATATGCCGGCTCCCGGCTGAACTTGACCGATTTCCGGCACAACAGTCGGATGAGTTCATCCTTGTAAGCCATCGACTGGGTATCCTTCATCGAAAGGGGCCTCCCTTGCCGCCGATCACCCCGTGGGCGGAGGCCTGCTCCAGGATGGACCGGATGATCCGAGGGCCTTGCCGTGAGGGCGTGACGGAAAAGATTGATTTTAACTGCCTGATTAAGATATGAAAAAGCCTCCACTAAGATTGGAAGAAGCCGAAAGAAATGGGTTTAGTGGAGGCTTGAGCAAGGAAAACCGGGTGCGGCACTCCCTGAACTCGCGCCCTATTTAACAGTAATGCCCGGAGGGGTCAATCCGAAACCCTTTGTCCGCAAGCGGATGCGGCCTCCTCCCGGTGGACCAGGATCCGTCCGAATGCGCCTGTCGCGGCACCAGAGCACCATTATCCGGATGTTTCATGTTTACCGGCGTTATCACTCCAGTGCTGCGCTGACGGACATCACCCTCGATATCTACCGAAACGAGTTCCTCTATATTACGGGACCCAGCGGCGCAGGGAAGACAACATTGTTGAAGCTGCTATACTTGGGCGAGCCGGTTTCGGACGGACAGATCCTCGTCGACGGCATCAACCTGTCGCGTATCCCCCGCGGTCGAATTCCGATGCTTCGTCGAAAATTCGGCATTGTCTTCCAGGATTACAAATTGATTTCCGGCAAGACCGTCTTCGAAAACATCGCCTTGGTTCTCGAGGCCGCAGGCAGAAACCGCCGGTTTATCCAGAAGAAGGTCAACAGCGTTTTGAGGATCGTCGGTATGGAAGCCCGTCAGCATGGCATGCCCCGGACGCTCTCCGGCGGAGAACAGCAGCGGATCGCCGTCGCACGGGCGGTGGTCGGAGACCCCGCCATCATTCTTGCGGATGAGCCGACCGGAAGCCTGGATCCCGAATCGGCGGCCTTGATCCTGAAGCTGCTCAAGGCCTTCCACACCCGCGGCGCCACCGTGATCGTGGCCACCCACGATCGCGAACTCATCCGCCGCGCCCCTGGCCGCGTCATCCAGCTGAAGCAGGGACGCATCGAATCCGCCTTCGGCGTTTCGGGAGAACTGGCATCCGCTTCGGAGCCGGCATGAATCGCATCGCTCTTCATGTCCGCAGGGCCGTCAAGGATATGGACGCCCACAGGCTGCTCAACCTGGTCACCATGACCACCGTCGCGTTGACCATTCTGATTCTGGGGGCGGCGAGCCTGTTCTTTCTGAATCTCAGCGATCTCCTGACCGGATGGAAGCAGGGCATCCGAATCATGGTGTATCTCGACGATGCCGACGGAGCCGGGCCACCGTCGACGATTGAAACCCGCATTCGTCAGCTGCCGGGCGTGGAGGAAGTGCGGTTCGTCTCCAAGGCTGAGGCGCTCGACCGGCTCAAGTCCCAGATGGAACGCCAGTCGGCGGTTCTGAATCACCTGGAGGGGAACCCGCTGCCCGACGCCTTCGATGTGCGGATGAAGGCCGTATCCGACTCTTGGGAGCGTATCGAGAAACTCGCCGGGGAAATCGAAGCCATGGAGGGGGTCGATGAGGTGGAATACGGACAGCGATGGGTCAATCGATTCATTCACCTGTTCAACCTGTTTCAGCTCACCGGCTATGCCATGGGCGGGCTCATGATACTGGCATCGGTTTTCATCGTCGGCAACACGATCCGCCTCGTCTACTACAGCCGCCAGGAAGAAGTGGAAATCATGCGCCTCGTGGGCGCCACCGACCAGTTTATCCTGATCCCGTTCTACATCCAGGGCCTTCTTCAAGGCTTGATCGGGGGGCTCACCGGCATGGCGGCCCTGCTTTTCCTTTTTCAACTGCTGACCGCCAGGGTCGGACAAACCGGCTGGCTCCAGCTCCGGTTCCTCCCCATGGAAACGATGGCGATGATCGTTTTCGCCAGTATGGCGGTCGGAGGGCTGGGATGCCATCTGTCATTAAAACAGCACTTCAAGTCTTGACCGCCGCCTGGCTGATCCTGGCGATGCTTACCGGCTCCGCCTTACCGGTGGAATCGCCAAAGATCGTCGTCCGGGCGGAACAGCTGAACATCAGGTCCGTTCCTGACCGAACCGGGTCGATTGTAGGGGTGGTCTCGAAGGGGGAGCTGCTCGATCTCCTGGGAGTGGAAGGCGACTGGCTCAAGGTTTCAATCAACGGGACCAGCGGCTTCGTTTACAACGCGCCGGATTATGTCAGACTCACCTCCGGGTCCGGCGCATCGCCGGAGGCTGTGGTCGAGGAACTGAAGAAAAGAGCCCTCGAGCTGCAGCAGGAACTCGAGGTCCGCGAGACCGAAGCGGAGTCGTTTTCACGGGAAGAATCGGAAACCGTCCGAAAGCTCGACGCGATGGACCGAAAAATCAACTCCCGGAAGCGCCAGGTTCGAAAACTGAAAAGAGACCTGTCGGAATTGGAGCGCTCGATCGAGGAGCGGTCCAGAGACCTCGAGGATCTCGAAAAACGCATCGAAGCCAATCGAAAAGCCGTGAGCAGGAGGCTGATATCCTTGTACAAGCTCAACCAGATCGGCCCCTTGAACGTTCTGGCCTCTTCTGAATCGCTTCACGAAATGCTTCTGCGGCGCGGAGCATTGGAGCGGGTTCTCGAACAGGACGAACGCCAGAGACAGCAGCTCGCCCGGGACCTGCTCGAAGCGCAGACCATTTCCCTCGCACTCGATTCCCGCCGGAAGGAAAAGTCGACGATGGCCGCCGCCCTCCAGGCCGAGGTGGCAGAACTCGATGCCGAACGCGGCCGCCGAAACGAGCTGCTGGAGCGGATTCGAAACCAGAAGGCGCTCGCGATCGCTGCGATCTCGGATCTCAAGGCTTCCGCCGACGACCTCGACCGGATGATCAACTCCCTTCAGAAGGAATCTCGATCCCGGCCGGGGAAGGATGCGGCCTTCGTTTCATTGAAAGGCTTGCTTGAATTACCGGTAAGGGGTAAAGTGATCAACTTGTACGGCCCTTACCGAAACCCCCGCTATGACGCGATCAATTTCAGAAGCGGGATCGATATTCAGGCCGACCGCGGCGAGCCTGTCAGAGCCGTGGCCCCAGGGACGATCCTTTTTGCGGACTGGTTCAAAGGCTACGGCAACATGGTCATTCTGGACCACGGAGACAATTATTACACGCTTTATGCGCATATCGAAGAACTGTTCAAGGCCAAGGGCGACCGCGTGGAGCGCAACGAAGTCATTGCCACTGTCGGCGACTCCGCATCGCTGACCGGACCCGGCCTCTATTTCGAGGTCCGGCATCACGGAAAACCGGAAGACCCGATGCACTGGCTGAAACAAGGATGACGGACTCGAAGGAGTTCGTGTTTATCGATGGCCCCCATCACCGCCTCAAACATCCGACGTCGAGGTTCCTCGAACGTTTCGACGAGCGATATCGCGCATCGGATCTGGGCCCCTACACCGGCGCAGCAGCGTGTCGGCAGCCATCGAACGTAAGGAGCAGATTATGCCGAAACCCCAAAAGCGCTATGTGAAGTTGTGGATGATCATGGCGGGCGCCGTGGTGTTCTGGGCCGTGGGAACCGGATTCGTGACCCGATTGTCGGCCGGCACGGAAGATATATACCAGGGTCTCAAGCTGTTTTCCGACGTGCTGGAAATCGTCCAGGAAAAATATGTCGAGGAGGTGGACACCCAGGAACTGATCCAGAAGGCCATTCAAGGAATGGTCCAGAGCCTGGACCCCCACTCCACGCTGCTTCCCCCCGAGGCCTATGAGGATCTCCGCATCGATACCCAGGGTAATTTCACGGGGATCGGGATTCACATAACCGTCCGGGACGGCATGGTCACCGTCATCTCCCCCATCGAGGGAACGCCGGCGGCCAAAGCGGGCATCCAGGCCATGGACCGCATTATCAAGGTCGACGATCAGGAGGTTGAAGACCTGAGGCAGGCGGTCAACATGATGCGGGGGCCGAAAGGAACCCAGGTCAAGGTCACGGTGCTGCGCAAAGGCGTCCAGGATCCCATCGAATTCGAGATCGTCCGCGACGTCATCCCGGTAAAAAGCATCAAAGCTCAGACTCTAAAGCCGGGGTATGGCTATATCTGGATCACCAACTTCACCGGCAACACGACCGAGGACTTCCTGGAAGCCCTGGAAAAGATCGAAGCCGAGAACCCCCAGCTCAAAGGCCTCGTGTTGGACCTTCGAAACAACGGCGGCGGACTTCTCGATCAGTCCATCAAGATCTCCGACATCTTCCTCGATGATGGTGTCATCCTGTCCATCAAGGGGCGAAACGAAGGCAACTCGAAGGTCTTCAGGGCGACACCTTCCAAGGTCAAGCGGGATTACCCCATGGTGGTACTGATCAACGGCGGCAGCGCCAGTGCATCGGAGATCGTGGCGGGAGCCCTTCGGGACCAGAAGCGGGCCATACTGCTGGGCACGCCTTCCTTCGGGAAGGGATCGGTACAGACCGTGGAAACGCTGAGGGACGGCTCCGGTCTCAAGCTGACGGTCGCCCTTTACTACACGCCCTCCGGCCAGTCGATCCAGGCCAAGGGCATCGAGCCGGATATCGAGGTCAAGTACAGCCAGCTGGTCGAGGAGGAAGAGGAAGCCGACGATGTCCCCTTCGTCAAGGAAAAGGATCTGAAAAACCACCTGGAGATTGCCCCCGAACCGGAAACGCAGAAAGGGATACGCGACATGGAATATCGTGTAAGCCCCCTGGAACTCGAAGGACTGATGCAGGACAACCAGGTCATGCGGGCGCTTGACGTACTGGTCTCCTACCAGCTCTTCCAGAACCTGAGACTGCAATAAACCGGCAACCGGCGACCCTAAGAGCAATCCATCGACCGCCGCTTCCCTTCAAGGGAAGCGGCGCGGTTTTGTGCGTCACCGCCTAATGGCCAAATCTCAGCCCAAAAAGAAAACATCGCCCGGGGCATCGGCAAGGACCAAGGGAGCCAAATCCCGGAAACCGAGCCGCCGGAAAAAGAGGACCCCTTCCATCGGGCTTACCCTGCTGAAGATGACGGGTGCTCTGTGCATTCTGGCGGTCCTGGTCGCCGGAGCCGGCCTGCTGCTTCACTTCGGTCTGAAGCGCCCGGAACCGACCTCTCCTGCGGCGGTTGCGAAAGCGGTATCGAAACCACCGGTTTACGAAGTTTATCCGAAAGCCGCCGCCCCAGTCCCCAAGGCCCCTGCAGAGCCGGGGAAGTCCACTCCCGCGCGCAAGGATGTCCGGAGCGACATCACTCCTCCGGATGCCCGGCCACCGCTGGAGAAGTTGCCGAGGGTCGCCATCATTATCGATGACATCGGCTACGACAAGCAGCTTGCCGACGCCTTCATGGCATTTGATGTGCCCCTCACCTTCTCTGTCCTGCCAGAGAGCCCGTTCCAGGAGTCCATCACCCGAAAGCTGCGCGCAAAGGGCTACGAACTGATGCTGCACCTGCCCATGGAACCGGTGGAGTATCCCGAGATCGACCCCGGTCCGGGGGCATTGCTGCGTTCCATGACGCCGGATGAACTCATCGTCCAGCTCAACCGGGATATCGAAGGCATCCCTGGCATCAAGGGCGTCAACAATCACATGGGATCAAGGTTGACTGCCGAATCGTCCCAGATGTACCAGATCTTCACGGTTCTCAAGAAGCGAAATCTCTTTTTCATCGACAGCCGGTCTTCCGCGGAGACGGTCGCACGGCCTTCGGCCCGGCTCTTTCAGCTTCCGTTTGCCGAACGGGATGTCTTCATCGACCATGTCCAGGATCCGGCGTTCATCCGCAAGCAGTTCAGGGAACTCGTCCGCGCGGCCAAACGCCAGGGAGAGGCCGTGGGGATCGCCCATCCCCATCCGCTGACCGTGAAGATGCTCGAGGAGGCGTTGCCGGACCTTCGACGATCCGTCAGAATCGTGCCCGCATCCGAAATCGTCCATGTGATCGAGTAGCCGCTAACGGTCTCTCCCGCCAACCTGCTCGCGGGCCGCATGGGGGATGGGCTGCACCCACCGGTTTCGCTCCCCGCTGTAAAACCACTTGTCGGGGAAACCCTGCCGGCGAAAGAAGGAAGGGTTTTCCGCCCAGCTCAACAGCTCCGTGTAAGCCTCGTGAAGCCTCCTGAAAAGGGCGGCGCTCCCACCCAGGTCCGGATGGTGCCGTTTGGCCTGCCGCCGGAAGGCCCTTCGGACAATGTCGTCCAAGTCCGGTGAATTCAGATCCTTGCGGCCCAATTTGAGATGAAGGAGTGCGCGACTGCTGACCGATGGCCGAATCCGCTCTACCGGCATCAGGGCCGTCGGCGCCTTGTCGGTCCTGGCACGCTTCAGCAGGCTCCGGGAGGCGAGATAGTTTCTCCGTGTTTTTCGCTTTTCCGCCCACCAGTAGTTGCCCAGAATATCGGCCATGGCGTTGAAATCATCGGCCGGGGAATTGCCGTTGCTGCGAGGAAAGAGGAAGCTGAAAATTTCCTTCGAACCGTATGGCAGAACGTCCAGAACGATCATCCGGTCATCGAAATGAAAGGTGGCATAGCGGGTGTTGAGCGCTCTGAGCAGACCGGTGCGAACCTGCAGCTTGTAGCGAAGACGCTGGCGGCACTCGACCGAGCAGTAGCGACGACGCCCCATGTTCTCGCTGCAACCACAGGAAAGGCAGCGGTTACCGTTCTGCCGGTATTGAATGAATCTTGCGTTCGGGTCGGCTTCCGCCATAAATCCCGGGCCTCCCAGTTGTGCTTCGACGGGCTTGCCGGCTTTGGCAGCTGTCGCAAAGAAGCGAGGTATTTCGACAACCTGTTGAAGCGTGCAAGCCATGCTTATTATAACGCCTGATTTTCATAACTCCACCCGTCCGATGACTTCCCGGCCGGGAGAGGGGACCACCGGGCCGCGGTTTCCTGCGGTGACCGGTAAGATGCAGTCAACAGATTCGGAGATCGGATGAACCAGCCGTCCATAGAAATCTACGGAGCCCACCAGAACAACCTGAAGCACCTCGACCTCGAGATACCCCTCAACTCCTTTACCGTCATCAGCGGCGTGAGCGGTTCGGGAAAATCCTCCCTCGCCATCGACACGCTCTATGCCGAAGGCCAGCGCCGCTACGTGGAAACGTTTTCCCCGTATGCGCGCCAGTTCATGGACCGCATGGACCGTCCCAGGGTGAGGGAAATCCGTGGCATTCCGCCGGCGATAGCCATCGATCAGAAGGATCCGGTCCGAACCTCGCGATCGACGGTCGGAACGATGACCGAGATCACCGACTACGTCAAGCTCCTCTATGCCAGGATGGGGGAACTCCAATGCCGTTCCTGCGGAAAACCCGTGCTCTCGGAATCGCCATCCCTGGTATGGAAACGAATGATCCGCCGGGCGGAGGGCAGCCGCGCCGTCGTCACCTTTCCGTATCCATCCGAAGCGACGGCCGCCGATCCGAACGACAATCCCATCCGGCACCTCCTGCAGATGGGATTTGACCGATGCTACCGGGATGGCAGGGTGACCGATCTCATGGATCTGCCCCTCGAATCGCTCCCCGGCGTCATCGACGTGGTGGTCGACCGGACGATCGTCCGGAAGGAGGATCGACAGCGGATTCTAGATTCCCTGGAAATGGCCTACCGGTTCGGACGCGGGCGGCTGGGGGTTCACCTGCCGGAAAATGCGACGATGTCCTTCAGCAACCGGCTGGAGTGCGCCGCCTGCGGCATTGCATATGCGCCGCCATTGCCGAATCTCTTCTCCTTCAACAGTCCGATCGGCGCCTGCGATCAATGCCGGGGATTCGGCAGGACGATCGGAATCGACATGGATCTCATCATCCCCGACGTTTCCCGCTCGCTGGCCGAAGGCGCGATCAAGCCATGGGGAAACGGTGACGCGAAGCACCGCGCCGAATTTCACGACCTCATGGATTTCTGCAGAAAATCCGGCATCCCGGTCGATACGCCCTTTCGGGATCTTTCCGAAAGCCATCGTCAAATGGTCATCGACGGCACCGAAGCGTACTACGGCGTCCGCGGGTTTTTCCGGTGGCTCGAAACCAAGACCTACAAGATGCCGGTGCGCGTCTTTCTGTCGCGCTACCGCAGCTACGATGTATGCGAGGCCTGCGGCGGCACGCGCTTCAATCCCGAAGCGCTGCTCTATCGCATCCACGGGAAAACCATCGCGCAGCTTTATGCACTGAGCGTCGACCGGGCGGCCGTTTTTTTCGGAGAACTCGAATCACTCACCCGGGACGAAGCGGATCGGATGGTACATGATGAGATTACGGGAAGAATCCGATATTTGCAGGATGTGGGACTGGGTTATGTGACGCTGGACCGCCAGTCACGGACACTTTCCGGCGGCGAGGTTCAGCGGGTGGCGCTGGCCTCCGCGCTGGGCTCCTCTCTGGTCAACACCCTTTACATCCTCGACGAACCCAGCATCGGGCTGCATCCCCGGGACAACCGCCGGCTGATCCGGATTCTCAAGCAGCTTCGCGATCTCCGGAATACGGTGGTCGTGGTGGAACACGACCCCGAGATCATCCGCGAAAGCGACTATCTATTGGACCTGGGCCCTCACGCGGGAGAGCAGGGAGGCAACGTCACGTACTTCGGACCGACCGCCGAAGTGAACGGCTCTCCCACCGGCCTCTATCTGACCGGCAGGCGGCGTATCGAGACTCCGGCGGTCCGGCGGCGGCCCGAAAAGGACCGCTGGCTGACCGTAAGGCAGGCCGCTGCCCACAACCTGAAAAACATCGATGTCCGGATTCCACTAGGGCTTCTGGTTTGTATCAGCGGCGTTTCGGGATCCGGAAAGTCCACGCTGGCCGAAGACATACTCTACCGGGCGCTGAAACGGGCGCATCATGAGGACGAGGGCCGGCCGGGTCCCCACGGCGGAATTCTCGGAGCCGGACGGATCGAGGAGGTGGTGCTGGTGGACCAGAGGGCCATCGGGCGGACGCCCCGGGCCAATGTCCTGACTTACACCGGCGCCATGGGGGCGGTGCGCCAGCTCCTGGCCGACACGCCGGATGCACGGAAAGCCGGCTTCGGACCCGGCGCATTCTCGTTCAACGTCCCGGGCGGCCGTTGCGAGACCTGCAAGGGAGACGGTTTTGAAAAAGTCGAGATGCAATTTCTGTCCGATGTACTGATCACCTGCCCCGAATGCGGCGGGCGCCGGTTCAAGCCCGAAATCTTTTCCGTGCATTACCGGGGCAGGACCATCGGCGACATCCTGGACATGACCGTTGACGAAGCGCAGGCGTTCTTTGCGGTCCGACGGAAGATCCTTACGGCGCTCGAACCTCTTGTCCGGGCGGGATTGGGCTATATCCGTCTGGGGCAGCCCATCAGCACGTTTTCCGGAGGCGAAGCCCAGCGGCTGAAGTTGTCCCGCTATCTATCCATCGACGGCCGAAGCCGGGACGGGAAGGGACGCCTGCTGATCTTCGACGAACCCACGACCGGTCTGCACTTCGAGGACATCGCCACCTTGCTGTCGGCACTGCAGGCGCTCGTCGACGCCGGGGATACCGTGATGGTGATCGAGCACAACATGGATGTGCTCAAGGCGGCCGACTGGATCGTCGACCTGGGTCCCGAAGGAGGTGAGGAAGGCGGGGCCATCGTCGCCGAAGGGCCGCCGGAGGTCATCGCAGAAAGCCCGGCTTCCCACACGGGGCGGTTCCTGAAGTCCTATCTCGACCCCGGATTCAGCCTTCTATCGGGCCGGAACAAGGGGGATGTTCGCGAAAAGCCCGCCGCATACCCTGCGTCGGCGGAGGTCATTTCAATTCGTGGAGCACGGGAGCACAATTTAAGGAATCTGAATCTGGACATTCCCCACAACCGGTTCATCGCACTCACCGGGGTTTCAGGATCCGGCAAATCCACACTGGCGTTCGACATCGTCTTTGCCGAGGGGCAGCGCCGCTACCTGGAAAGCTTAGCACCCTACGTCCGCCAGTATATGAAAATTCTGGAGCGGCCCGACGTCGACCTCGTGACGGGCCTCGCGCCCGCGGTGGCGATCGAGCAGCGGGTGAGCCATTCGAGCCGACGATCCACGGTGGCCACCCTGACCGAGATCTATCATTTTCTTCGCCTGTTGTTCAGCAAGCTCGGCGTCCAGTATTGCCGAGGCTGTAACCGCCCCCTCACGGCCCGTTCACCCGAGGCGTTGATGGAGGAGGTCCGGCAACGCTACGGCAAGCGACAGGCAACCGTACTGGCGCCCAAGGTGGCCGGTCGGAAAGGCTATCACAAGGACGTTTTCTCCCGGGCCCTCAAAACCGGTCTTACGGAGGCCCGGGTGGACGGTTCGATCCGGAAAATCGAAGCCGGCATGGCGCTGAGCCGCTACCATGAGCACTCGATAGAGCTGGTCGTCGGCAGGTTGGGGGGCGGCGAGGTTGAAACCGTGGTGCAGCGTGCGCTGGCCGAAGGCGACGGCAGCTTCATCGTGCTTCATCGGGATGGAGAGGACATCTTCAGCCGCCACGGGATATGCCCGACGTGCGGGATCGGTGTCGAAGCCCTGGATCCGCGGCTGTTCTCCTTCAACAGCAGCAGGGGGGCGTGCCCTGCCTGCGAAGGGCTGGGCGAGGTGGGCGGGGAGACGAACGGGACCCGCGCTCCCTGCGGTGTTTGCGGCGGCAGCCGCCTCAAGCCGGAAGCGCTGGCCGTCCGAATCAACGGGCGGTCCATCTGGGATCTCGTTCAGCTTCCGGCGGCCGATCTCGAAAAAGCGATCCTGGCCCTCCATTTCCCGAAGGACCGGCAGCCGATCGCCCTGCCGGTCCTATCGGAAATCACCGGCCGCCTCTCGCTCCTGAACCGCCTGGGCTTGTCCTATCTCTCGTTGTCCCGCAGCGGCGACACCCTGTCCGGCGGTGAAGCGCAGCGGGTGCGCCTGGCCGCCCAGTTGGGATCCAATCTCCGCGGGGTCACCTACGTGCTGGACGAACCGACCATCGGCCTGCATCCACGGGACAACAGCATCCTGGTGAATGCCCTTCGCGAGTTGAAGGCTCGCGGCAACACGGTCCTGGTCGTCGAGCACGACGAGGAAACGATTCGGGCGGCCGACACCGTGATCGATCTGGGGCCGGGGGCCGGCGTGAATGGAGGGACTGTCGTTGCGGCTGGCCCTGTCGAAGTACTGAAACGGGCGAAGGAGTCGGTCACCGGCGCTTTCCTCGAGGCGGGCCCCCGTCGCATCACCTCACGGCTGCGGCCGCTGCGCCGGGACAGGATGGTGCGGATCAAGGGGGCCAGGGTCAACAACCTCAGGAACGTTTCGGCGGGATTTCCCCTGGGTTGCCTGACGGCCGTCACCGGGGTCTCCGGGTCGGGGAAATCCTCCCTGCTCAAGGAAACCCTTTATCGTCATCTCAGAAACCTGCTCAACCGGAGGGAGGATCCGGCGGGTCCCTGCGACGGGATTACCGGCTGGGAGCGGCTGCAGCGGGTGCTGGAGGTGGATCACAGCCCCATTGGTCGGACGCCGCGCTCGGTTCCGGCGTCCTATGTGGGGTTTCTTGGGGACATCCGCAAACTTCTTGCCCTGACACCGGAGGCCCGCTCGCGGGGATATGGACCCGGCAGGTTCTCCTTCAATGTCGACGGCGGCCGCTGCACGGTCTGCAAGGGCCAGGGTCACCCCAAAGTGGAAATGAGCTTTCTGCCGGACATTTATGTTCCCTGCGAAGCCTGCCGCGGCAGACGCTTCAACCGCGAGACCCTGGCCGTCACCTACCGCGGCCGGACGATCTCCGACATTCTCGACATGACTTTTGCCGAGGCATTGCGGTTTTTTTCGCCTGTACCGGGCATCCGCTCCGCCGTCGAGTTTGTCTGCCGGATCGGTCTGGGTTATTTGCGTCTCGGCCAACCCAGTCCCACGCTTTCGGGTGGAGAGGCCCAACGCATGAAGCTGGCCAGGGAAATGGCAAAGCCCGGAGGCGGCCCCACCTTTTTCATTCTGGACGAGCCCACCACCGGCCTTCACCGGGCCGATGTGGAACGCCTGCTCGCCGTGCTTCAAGACCTGGTGGACCGCGGGCACACCGTGGCCGTGATCGAACACAACCTGGACGTCATCCGGGCGGCCGACTATATCATCGATCTCGGCCCGGAGGGCGGGAATGCGGGAGGAAGAATCATCGCCAGGGGAACGCCCGCAAAGCTGCTCGACAGGATACCGACGTCCCATACCGCCCGTTATCTGCGAAGGTACCTGGAAGGGGAACCGTCTTCGCAGCCGGCACGGGCCGGATGATGACGGCAGGCGAACCGGCGCCGGCGGAAGAGGCGGCGGTTCCGTTCGACTTTCGGCATCATCGCCTGCGACCGGGCTGGCGGAAGCCGGTCAACACCCACCGGAGCGCCCAAGCCACCCCCACCGGCGCCAGTCCCACATAAACGAACCGGATCCCATCGCCCGCCCAGGGCTTCGTCACCGCCGCCGCTGCCACGGGCCAGAGAATGCTGGCAACGATTGCCAGACGCATGCGGCCGGAAAGTGGACGGGCCTTGGCGCCTCCGGGCGGAGGCGGCCGTCGCGAGGAACGCAACCGGGGAAGAAAGACGACCACGAGGACGAGAAGGACCACCAAAAGGATTTCCTGGATTCCGGACAATGGGTCCCTCCACTAACCGTTGGGCTTTTCAGCGGCCCCGAACCGGGCGGCAACAGCCATCCACTGGCCGTCGGTTCGGATCTGCGGCGATCCGAACCCTTTGGCTTCTAGCCGTTCGAGAACGGCTTCCCGCCGCTCCACGATGATTCCGGATCCCACGAACCAGCCGCCCGGCCGCAATACCCGTCCGATGGTGTCCATGAGATCCACGACGACCTCCGCGAGGATATTGGCCACCACCATGTCGAACCGGCTGTCGATGGCCTCCAGGAGATGACCGCAGTGAAGCCGGAAGCGATCCGGACCGATGCCGTTCCGAATGAGGTTTTCCCTCGTGATCCCGACCGCGACCGGATCCCGGTCCAGCCCCGCGACGAGGCCTGCACCCAGCCGGGCGGCCGCAATCATCAGGATACCCGAGCCGCAGCCGACGTCAAGGAGCCGACACCCCGGCTCGACAAGCTCCTCCAGGGTCTCGAGGCACATGGCGGTCGTTGGATGGGTTCCCGTCCCAAAGGCCATTCCCGGATCGATCTCGAGAATCAGGTCATCCGTACCGGCGTCGAAGTCGCGCCAGCTTGGCTTGACCACCAACCTGCGCCCGATCCGCTGCGGATGAAAAAAGGCTTTCCAGGATTCGGACCAGTCCTCCTCGTCGACCGGCCGGCTTTGAACACGGACCCGGATGCCTTCCCGGCCGGCCACCTCATGAACGACCTTTTCAAACCGGCGCACGGTCTCCAGGGCGTCAGGGAAATATCCGCCAACCGAATGGGATTCGGGCCGTTTGAAATCAGGGGTATCCTCATCGCCCGGGACCGGTTCGTCCGGATCCTCGATGACCACGCCGATGATCCCGAACCGGTAGAAAACGTCGACGACCCGTTCGGTGAAGGCCAAACCGGGGGTATCGACCGCATGGAAGGGTTCCTTGAAAAGAACTTTCACTTCGATCCATCGCATGGGGCTGTCCTTCCTTGGCGGCCGCCGATATGGGCGAATCTTTCCCTGGGCGGATTGAAATAGCCGAAAAGGAGTTTCGGATAGTGCCGCCGAATCGTGTCGAGAACGGTCTTCATTCCCAATGGCGGCCCCTGGGAAGCCGCCGCCCCCATGACGGTCCAATACCGGATCGGGTCGAAATTGAGGTTGCGCCACTGGATCATATGAACCGGATGCCCCCCCAGAAACCGGATCATGGCATCCAACTCCTCCGGCGTATCGGTAAACCCCGGCAGATTGAGATAATTCAGTGACACGCCGCCCCCCCTTTCCGCAGCCGCGTCGATGGAGCGGAATACGTCCGCAAGGGTATATCCGTTCGGCCGGAAATAGGCTGCGTAGCAGGGTTCACGGACGCTGTTCAGGCTGACCCGCATCGTGTCGAGACCCGCATCGAACAGCTGCGAAACCGTCCGCGGCTGGCTGGCGTTGGTGTTGAGGTTGATGGTCCCATCTTTCGTGCGGGCGCGAATCCGACGAATGGCCGGTTCAATCACATGGGCCGCCAGCATCGGATCTCCTTCACAGCCCTGGCCAAAACTGACGACTCCGTTCGGGACTCGTTCGAGGTGAGCCAGGGCCGCCTCGGCGATCTCCTCCGGAGCGGGGGTGAAGTCGATGCGGTTCTGGCTGCTGGGGATTCCACTCGCCGACTGGAGGGAAAGACACCCCAGGCACCGGGCATTGCAGGCTTTGGACGTCGGCAACGGCGCCTCGTACCGGCCCAGGAAGAAATTCTTGCCGGCGGGGCACCCGTAGGTCAGCGCGCACTTTTCCAGGTGGGCTCGAAGGCGGTTTCCGGGAAGTTCGCGGCGCATCCGCCGAACGCCATTTCTAACCTCCTCGATGCGCATGAAACGGAGATCCTGGCGGGGCTCCCGGTCGACCTGAATCAATGTCGACCGGAATCCGCCTTCGAACCATCCGACCGCGCCGTAGGAAAAAAGGGGCAGCGGGGAGGCGGCGATCCGTTCTTCGAAAGCCGAAAGGAGCGTGGTCACATATCCTGGTGAATTGAACGCGGAGACGGGGTAGACCGGTTCTCCCGGCCGGTAGGGGTCTTCGTCGAGACGTTCGAACCGTTGAGTGTCCAGGTCGAAGACGATGGGTCGACGGTCCGGAAGATACATCACCTCGCCGCCGTCGGGCGTGGGTATCGTGTTGCCCATGGCCAGGGGTTCGAGCCGTGAGCCGGCCATCCCCACGGCGGCATAGCCCTCCAACTCGTAGATTTCTCCCCGGCTGTTGGCCACCAACGCGGTGAGCCAGCGGCCGTCGCTCGAGGATTTCGATCCGCCACGGATTTTGACCATGATCGTTCACGCCCTTGCCGCATTCACGCGATCCGCCGGTCCGGCGTATGAATTGAATGTCCGAAAGAGGTTTCTTATAGGGCCTTGACCATGGGAATGCAAGGAAGGCTAAGGCCGTCTTGACCCGGATTCCGGATTGAAGTACAAGATGAGGCAAGACGTCAATGCCCCCTCCGGGGAAAATTCTGCGAATGAGTTATGCCAGGCCAACGCCACCCAGACTCAATGGGTCGGCGTTTTTTTGTTACCGCTCCCGGTGAACGGACGGGATGCCATTTTTTTTGGGAGCCATTGTCGACATGCATCGACTGCTCGTGATCGACAACTACGATTCATTCACCTACAACCTGGTCCAGATGTTCATGCAATATCCGCTGGATATCCGGATCTTCCGCAGCGACGCCATATCGGTCGAGGCAGCCGAAGCCCTCGGTCCCCAGTATCTCCTGATCAGTCCAGGTCCGAAGAACCCGGCCCATGCGGGGGTCTCCATTCCGTTCATCCGGCGATACTTCAGGCGCATACCGGTGTTGGGCGTCTGCCTGGGGCTTCAATGCATCAACGAGGCCTTCGGAGGCCGAACGGTCCGGGCGCCGCTGCCGGTCCACGGCAAGACCTGCCGGGTGGTCCATGACCGTCAGGGCCTTTTCGCCGGCGTCCCGGATGCATTTCAAGCAGCCCGGTACCATTCCCTGATGGCCGTGGATGTTCCGGCCGTGCTTAGGGTCACCGCCAGAAGCGAGGACGGCGTGGTGATGGGGCTTTCTCACCGGCACACCCCGCTCCACGGGGTTCAATTCCACCCGGAGAGCTTTCTCACGGATGCCGGCGACCGGATCATCGACCGGTTTCTGAGGATGGGTCCTCTTGGAGAAGGAAACTAGACCATGGGGAAGAAAGCCGTCAGCACCTTTTTAAGCGGACAGCCCCGGATCGAACAGGTGGTTGCCGAGCACGTCGAGCTTCCGTGGCCGTTCGAAGCAGTGGCCGGGCGGTTTTCGGGTCAGGCTGGAACGGTGCTGCTGCTCAGCGGCGGACGGCACGACTGCTCCAGATTCCACATTCTCGGGATTCGTCCGTGGCTGTCTCTCACCGGAAGAGGCTCCCGGCTCAGGATTGTAGCCGGCTCGAAGGCCCTGGAAGCCGTTGGTGATCCCTTGGAGGCGTTGAAATCCGTGCTCGAGGCTTTTCGCAACGGGCCGAAGGAAACCGGGCTTCCGATGTCCGCGGGCCTGATGGGCTATCTCGCCTACGATCTCAAGGATGTCATCGAGAAACTGCCGCGAACCGCCTTGGACCGATACGGACTACCGCACATCTGCCTGTTCGCGCCCTCGATTCTTCTGGTCCGAGACCTCGAGTCCGGATCCACCCGGCTGGCCATTCTCCAACGGCAAGGGGCGGAAAGCCCGGCGGAGTTGAAGCGGTGGTTCCTCGACGCGATCGAAAGCGAGGCGCCGGAACCGGCGTCGGCGGCTTTCGCATGCTGCACGGAAGGCTTTCGCTCGAACTTCGAGCGGAACGACTACATGACCGCCGTCGCCCGCATCCGTGAGTACATCGCCGACGGGCATGTATACCAGGTCAACATGTCCCAGAAGTTCGAAACCGAATTCACCGGCGATCCGTTCGCCCTTTTCCAGACGCTTTACCGCAGAAATCCGGCCCCCTTTTTCGCCTTCATCAATGCCGGTGACCACCAGATCGTTTCCACCTCTCCCGAGCGGTTCCTGCTCCGGGAGGGGGAGCGGGTCGAAACCCGGCCGATCAAAGGCACCCGTCCCAGGTCAATGGATCCGGCCGAGGACCGGCGTCTCCGGGAGGAACTCCTCACCAGTCCGAAGGATGACGCCGAACTTTCCATGATCGTGGATCTTCTCCGGAACGACATCGGGAAAGTCTGTGCGGCCGCCTCGGTGCGAGTGGCCGAGCACAAGCGGATCGAGGCCTACGAGAACGTCTATCACCTGGTTTCGGTCGTGGAAGGCCGGCTCGCCGGCGGATTCGACTCGGTGGACCTGATCAGGGCGGCTTTCCCGGGGGGCTCCATCACCGGCTGCCCCAAGATCCGGTCCATGGAAATCATCGACGAACTCGAACCGGACCTGAGGCACATCTACACCGGTTCGATCGGCTATATCGGTTTTCAGGACACACTGGATCTTTCCATCGCCATCCGCACCGCCACCATCCACGACGGCCGGATCTGTTTTTCGGTCGGAGGCGGAATCGTATATGACTCTGATCCGGCGGCCGAATACGAGGAAACCCTTCACAAGGGCCGCACCCTGCTAGGGGTTTTCGAAGGAAGGGAGACCTGCGCCGCAACCGAACCCATTGTCTGGATCAACGGCCGGCTGATCGGCGCTGGGAGGGCGATGGTGCCGGTTTTCGACGAGGGGGTTCTCTACGGAAACGGTCTCTTCGAAACCATTCGGGTGGATCATGGGCGGCCGCTGCGGCTGACCGCCCACATCGATCGATTTCGCCAATCCTGGAACGTCTTTTTCTCCCCTGCGCCGTTTCCGGACCTGACCTGGGATGCCATCCTTTCCCTGGTGGTCGAACGCAACGGCCTGGATGATTGCCTGGCGGCCGTGCGCCTCGCCGCCACCCGGGGAAACCCGGAGTCACCGAGGCTGCTCCCGTCGCTTTGGGCAACGGCCCGGCCGTACCGCCACCGCCTCGAGATCATCGGGCGCAGGGGCCTGCGAGTGGCCACCTATCCCGAGCCGCGGGAAACCCCGCTGGCCGGGCACAAGACAGCCAACTACCTCTATTACCTTCAGGCCAACCGGTGGGCGAAGGCCCATGGCGCCGACGAAGCCCTGATCCTGAACCCGGACGGCTCGGTCTCGGAGACCGCAACGGCCAACCTGTTGATCGTTGACAGACAACGGGTGATCCGGCCCCGCTCCGCTCACGTATTGCCGGGCGTCATGGAAGCGGCGGCATGCCGTGCACTGGGAGAAATGGGATTTGCCATTGAACGGCGGACGGTTCGGCCGGAGGAGCTCGCGAATGCCGGCCAGATGCTGGCGACCAACGCCCTGATGGGCGCCGTGCCGATCCTTGAAGTTGACGGCCGTCCGCTGGCGGATGGGACCGATCTGGCGGCCAGGCTCAACCGCCTGCTCCTGCGGTGCTGAATCCAAACGGCTACCCGGTCAGAATGTGCCCGGCAACATGGCCCAGTTCCGGAAAAACCAGATTCTTGCAGGCCAGCTTGCAGGCATTGAGGCTGCCTGGCATGCAGAAGACCGCCGTGTGGCCGATGATGCCGGCCGTCGCCCTGGACAGGATGGCGGCCGAGTCGATCTCCTCGAAGCTCAGATGGGTGAACAGTGCTCCGAAAGCGGAGAGTTCCTTGGTGAACAGTGGGCGGATGGCTTCGATGGTGACATCCGTCGGGCTGATGCCGGTGCCGCCGTTGACCAGAACAGCGTGGGGCCCATGGGATTCGATGATGTCCATCACCGCGCTTTTTATGGCCTCGGCATCGTCCGAGACGATGCGGTAGTCGACCACCCGGTGGCCCTCCCGTTCAGCCCGCTTTCGGATCCAGCGCCCGCTGCGGTCCTCCGCAGGCCCCCGCGTGGTGGATACGGTCAACACCGCGACGTCAAGGGTGCGCGGGGCGTCCTTTCGATGTTCATGCGTTCCCATATTTCTTCCCGCTCCATTGTCCCTCGGGCGCCTTCGGAGGGCCTGTTCCATCAGGCTTCCATCGGGCGCAGGCTTCGATGCATCTCGACCCGGTCTTCGCCGTCGACCTCGACGACCCGGACGTTGACCTGGTCTTCCGGCAGGGTATCGATCACCAGCCCCACGATGTCGGGCTGAATGGGCAGCTCCCGGTGGCCCCGGTCGAGCAGCACCGCCAGTTCGATCCGGTCCGGCCTGCCGAAATCCATGATGGCATCCATCGCAGCGCGGATGGTCCGCCCGGTGTACAGCACATCATCCACCAGGATCAGGTCCCTGCCGTCCACCGAGAAGAGGATGTTGGTAGCCTCCACGATCGGATGATCGGCCATGCGCGTCCAGTCGTCGCGGTATAAGGTAATGTCCATGCTACCGGCCGGAAGGGTGATACCGCAGTGTGCTCTTATTCTGGCCTGAAGGCGGCGGGCCAGGAACACCCCCCGGGTCTTGATGCCGATCAGCATGAGTCTCCCGGTTTCCGGGTGGGCGGCGATGATCTCCCGGCTCATGCGATCGAGTGCCTGGTCGACGGCCGCCCTGTCCATGATCGTTTCCATCGGAACCCCCGCATGTGCCGCCGTCTTCGCGCAGGAATACAGCGAACCGAAAACCCTTCCGGGGGTCGACCACCGGACCCCTTCGGTTTCACCGCCCTGGGATACGACATTTTGGATATATCACGCCTCCTGGGAAGATCAAGCACCCGACACCGTGATGGATCGACGGATAGGCCTTGATTGTGCCCTCGGCTTCTCCTATCATGCTGTTTCAATTCACCCGGCAGCGTCCGGGCGGGAAGGGTGCGATGAAAGGGGTTACGGGCGTCATTCTGGCAGGCGGGTTGAACACCCGTTTCGGCGGACGTGAAAAAGCCTTGGTGGAAGTCAACGGCCGCCGGATTCTCGACCGGCTTCTGTCGGCCTTCGAGGGTTTTTTCGATGACGTCCTCCTGGTCACCAACCACCCCTTGCGCTACTGGGAATGGGATCTCAGGATGGCCTCAGACCTGGTTTCCGAGCGCAGCTCCCTGACGGGTATTCACACGGCCCTGTTCTACGCTGCCACGGATCACGTCTTCATCACCGCATGCGACCTGCCGTTTCTGAAACCAGCGGTCATTCAGTCCCTTCTCGAACTGATCGACCATCGCTCCGATGTCGTACTGCCGGAGACCGACGGGGGAATTCAACCCCTGTGCGCCGTCTACTCGGTGCGCTGCCTGCGCCACGTGGAAGCGCTTCTGGCCGGGAAACAGTTTCAGATCAGGCGATTTTTCCCGAAGGTCAGGATGGTCCTGTTGACCGAGGATCGACTCCGGAAGATCGATCCGCTGCTGCATTCCTTCATCAACGTCAATACCCCCGAAGCCCTGGCCGAAGCCGAGCGAATGGAATTGGAACTCATGGCGGACCGGGATGCTTCCACCCCAACGGAGACCCACCATGGAACCTAGTGAACTGATGGACCGGATCCGGTCCAGACCCGATTTCGACAAGGCCGGGATGGTGCTCTGCCATCAGGGCGTCGTCCGGGGCACAGCCCGGGACGGCAGACGCGTATCCGGGCTTCGCGTCCACGTCGATCACGGCCGGCTCGAGGAGGTGCTCGACGCCCACCGGCGGTTGCCGGGCATCCTGGACATCCAGATCCATATCAACGAGGAGAAGGACCTGACGGTGGGAGATACCGTAATGGTTCTGGCGGTTGCCGGCGATTTTCGGGAGAACGTGATCTCTGCATTGGAAAAGACCCTGAACGCGGTGAAGACCACCGTCACCCGGAAGACGGAATATTTCCGGTAACCGGAAAAAAGGAAGCGCCCCTTGACCGAATTCACTCACATCGACGACAAAGGCCGCGTCCGAATGGTGGACGTGGCGGACAAACCGCCCACCGACCGGACCGCCGTGGCGCAGGCGCGGGTGTCCATGAACCCGGATACCTTTATCCGGATCTCCGAAAATCGGGTGCGAAAGGGAAATGTTCTCGAAACCGCCCGGATCGCCGGTATCCTCGCCGCCAAACGCACTCACGAACTGATTCCCATGTGCCATCCTATCCAGATCCGTCACGTGCAGATCGATTTTTTCCCTGATGCGGAATCCAGCTCCATCCGGATCGAGGCCTCGGTCCGGGCGCTGGACCGGACCGGCGTCGAAATGGAAGCCCTCACAGCGGTCAGCACCGCCGCTCTCACCCTTTACGACATGTGCAAATCCCATGATCGTGAAATGACCATCTCCGATATCCTTCTCCTTCGGAAAACCGGAGGAAAGAGCGGAGACTTCAAACGCAGCCGTTGAAGCCGCCCGCCGGATCCAGGTCGAAACCATGATTCCGCTTCCGACACCGGATACCATCGGCTGGGCGGCCTCGGCCGGCGCTGCCGGCTTGCTGGCGGGCTGGGCGGTTGCCCGTGCGGTGCTGAAACGGAAAACCGACCGGCAGCTCGACGCCGAAAAGAGGGCATTGTCGGCCGCGCAAAACGAAATTCTAAGGCTTTCCCGCCTACAGGCCGACGCCGCTGCCCGTCTTGAGCGTCTTCAGAGCGTCGAAGGAGAGCTCGAAAAGCGCGAGCAGCAGGTTGTCGATCTCTCGAGCCGATGCGTGCGGCTGGAAACCCTCATTCAACAGGATCGACGTGAGGCTCGTGATCGGGAGCAGTGGCTCGAGAAGGCCCACCATCGCCTTCGCGAGGCCTATCAGGCTTTGTCCGCAACCGCCCTCAAGGAAAACAACGCGGCATTCATGGACCTGGCCCAGTCGGTGCTCGGGCGGTTCATGGACCAGTCCCGGAGCGATCTGGATCTCAAGGAGCAGGCCATCGTCCAGACGATGCAGCCCCTGAAGGAAAGCCTCGACCGTTACGAGCAGCAGATCCAGGCCATGGAACGGACAAGGGAGTCCGCCTACGGCGGAATCACCCAGCAGGTCAAAAGCCTGGTCCGCACCCAGGAGCAGCTTCAGCGGGAAGCCGGGCGGCTGGCGACGGCCCTTCGCTCCCCGCAGGTTCGCGGCCGGTGGGGCGAACTTACCCTCAGGCGGGTCGCGGAGCTTTCGGGCATGCAACCCCATTGCGATTTCGTCGAACAGCCCGTCAGCAGAGACGGCGAGCGCAGAAGCCGCCCGGATCTGGTGATCCACCTGCCCGGGGGGCGCCTGATCGTGGTCGACGCCAAGGTGCCGCTCAATGCCTACCTGGACGCATTGGAGGCGAACTCCGAAGAAAGGCGCGAACGTTGCCTGAGGCAGCATGCCGACCGGGTTCTCGCCCATATCCAGCAGTTGTCCCGGAAGGCCTACTGGTCGCAGTTCCAGCCGACACCGGAATTCGTCGTTCTCTTTATTCCGGGAGAAAATTTTCTGGCCGCAGCCCTGTCCCAGAACCCCGCACTGATCGAAGAAGGGGCCCAGAAAGACATCATCCTGGCTTCTCCGACCACCTTGATCTCGCTTCTGAAAGCCGTGTCTTTCGGTTGGCGGCAGGAGAAAACCACCGAAAACGCCCGGCGGATCTGTGAACTCGGGCAGGAACTCTACGACCGGCTGCTGACGCTCACCGGGCACTTCCAGTCTCTCGGCCGCGAGCTCGGAAGGGCCGTCGAATCCTACAATCGAACGGTGGGCTCTTTTGAGCGCCGGGTGTTGACATCGGCTCGACGCTTTGAGGATCTCGGCCTGAGCCCCAAAAAGAAACCGATGCCGGCGGTCGTCGACACCCTCACGATCCTGCCCGCCAATCCCCAAGCAGTGGAATCCCATGAAAATAACGATTGAATACCGCCGTCTGAGACCCCACGTCCTTTTGACCGGACTGGTACTGTTCTGGGCCGCCGGGTGCGCGGTCAAACCCCCGCCCGAACCGGTGGTGGAAGCACCTGCCGAACGTCCTGTCCTCACCGTCCTGTCCAAGGCCGAGTACCCGGACTTTTCGGACGACATGGATTTCGACGAGCTGGACCGCGGCATCGGACAGAGCCTCGTCTATCTGAAGCGGATTCCACCTGACCGCGCCATTTCCTTCGGATCGGACCGGTACAGCGCCCGTCACGTCAGGGACTCCCTGGAGCGGTTCCTGACATTCATCCGCACGACGCCGGATCGCGATCGGCTCAACCGCTTTATCCGCGAACATTACACCGTTTATCAATCAAGAGGCCGGACGCCGGATGGCGACGTGCTGTTTACCGGGTATTTCGAGCCGATCTACGAGGGAAGCCTGGAACCGTCGGCCGGTTTTCCGGTGCCAGCCTATGGTCTGCCGCGGGACCTGATCAAGGTCGACCTGTCACTTTTTTCGGAATCATGGAAAGGTAGACAGCTCGTCGGCAGGGTCGAAAACAACCGGCTGGTTCCCTATTTCGACCGGGAGCAGATCGTCCGACGCGGACCGGGGCCCGACTTCCCGGCGGTGGCCTGGTTGAAGGACCCCATCGATCTGTATTTCCTCCAGATACAGGGTTCCGGCCGCATTCGAACGCCCGACGGGCGGGAGATCGGGCTGCTGTATGCCGGGAAGAACGGCCTCCCGGCGCGGCTGATCGGCCGGCGCCTGATCGAGGATGGGCGGATTTCCAGGGAGGAAATGTCCATGCAGCGAATCCGGCAGTATCTCAACCGCCACCCGCAGGAAATCGCGCCTCGCATCAACCAGGATCCAAGCTACGTCTTTTTCAGGATCAGCGACACAGGCCCGCTTGGGAGCCTGGGCGTCGAAGTGATCCCGGGCCGCAGCATCGCCACCGACCGTGAGGTGTTTCCGCCCGCTGCCCTGGCTTTTATCGAGACGGAAAAACCCCTGGTCCGGGAAACGCGGCAAATCGGCGAGTGGGCGCCCCTTCATCGATTCGTTTTGAACCAGGACACCGGAGGGGCGATCAAGGGCCCCGGGCGCGTCGACCTATTTTGGGGCTCGGGCCCCTATGCCGAAACCGCGGCAGGCCACATGAAACACACCGGACGCCTGTATCTGCTGGTGCTCACTTCGCCCGAGACGGCCCGATAATGGCGCCTGGCACTTCAAAAGACCCGATGCGAACGGCTTTCAGGGCAGCAGTTCTGGCTGAATGGCATTCATCACGGTTAGGGTGGCATTCTTGGCGAAG
>JBMNCP010000074.1:0-12461 GCA_049366795.1 Desulfobacterales bacterium | reverse complement strand
TTCAACGGGGATGACCGGGTAAGTAGTACGATTACAAATATTTCCGGCCGTATGGGGCAGCTCAACCAGGTTGCCGATACCATCGCAACGCCATTTGCCGCCGTGGCCGATGGTGTACTGGCGGCCGACGCTGCTTTGACCGCCCTCGCAACCGGATCTCTGGTTTACAGCTTCCAGAAAGCAAAGGAATTTGAATCCGGCCTGGTCGAGCTTGAAAAGGTGCTGGGCGATCAGCCGGAAATGCTTCGGCGCATGGGAGATGAGGCGCTGCGGCTCTCAAACCAGTACGGCGAGGCTTCGAGCGACATCCTGCAATCCATGGCGGATTGGAAGCAAGCCGGTTTTTCAGCCGAAGAATCCATGGCGCTCACAAAAGATGCCATGGACCTGGTGATCGCCGGCAGCATGGAGGCCGGGAGTGCAACTGAAATCCTGGTTGCAGCGCTCAAGGGCTTCCGGGCGCCCGCGACCGATGCCCGGCAGATCCTTGACGTTCTCAACATCACCTCGAACGAATACGCCACCAATACCGAGGAGCTGGGCAAGGGCCTGGCCGAGCTTTCGCCAATCCTCAAAATGCTGGGTTACAGCTATGAGGAAAGCGTGGGGCTCCTTACGCCGGTGATCGAGGTTTTCCGGTCCGGGGAAGAGGCCGCCCGCGGTCTTCGAACGGGACTTCTGCGGCTTGCCGATCCGACGCCGGAAGTAGAGGCGGCGCTTGCCGCAATGGGGGTTGCCTCCCGAGATGCAAACGGCGAATTCAGATCAGGCCGGGAGGTCCTCCTGGACGTTCAGAAGGCTTGGGGCGGGCTTACCAGCGCACAGCAGACGAACCTTGCCTCAGTGCTCGCCGGAAAAGATCAGGCCGCGAAAATGGCCGTAGTCTTCGGCTCACTTTCCTACCAGCTCGAAGTCACGGCGAACGCTCACAAGGGTGCGGGATCGGCCATTGCCGAGGTCGAAAGCCGCCTTCAGTCGGCCGAGGTCATTGTCCGCCGGTTCAAGGAAGGGATCGCAAACCTTGGGACCGTTGTCGGGCTTCAGTTCCAGGAAGCTGCAAAATCATCCATCGACGGCGGAACGGAGATTATGAACACGCTCCAAGGCCTGGTGGAGTCCGGAGCCTTTGAGCCCTTGTTTGAAGCTCTTCGCAATTACTTCGACCAGCTTGGCGAATATCTGAAGGACGTGGCGGAGGTCTTGCCGGAAGCAGTGGAGGGTATCGACTGGTCGGGCCTCCTTGATGCCTTCGGAAAGCTTGGGGATACCATCAGAAGCTTTTTCGGTGGGATCGATCTCACAACCGCTCAGGGGCTTAACAAGGCCATGCAGGAGGTGATGGATACCGTTGAAGCCCTGGTGCGGATATCCGATGGAATGCTTCAAGCCTTCCGGCCGATCTTCGATACCATTGCGCGGTTTATCGATGAGATCAACAACAGCGATGAAGCGACTCAAAAGCATATCGGATCTTTGCTGACACTCGCAAAGGTCGTAAAAGATCTTGGATTGGCCTTCGGGCTTCTCAATG
Source organism: Desulfobacterales bacterium (assembly GCA_049366795.1). Lineage (GTDB taxonomy): Bacteria > Desulfobacterota > Desulfobacteria > Desulfobacterales > UBA5852 > CALNZV01. The sequence continues at coordinate 10,930 of JBMNCP010000074.1, read as the reverse complement.
GCGGCATGGCCGAGTCCGGGGCGGGAATCAATGCGCTTTTCAATTTTGCGGCGGGAGGCTTGAAGGTTCTTAAAAACGCCTTCGAATCCCTTCTGGATGTCCTGATGCTGGGCATGGTCTCTCTTCTGGAAATGCCGTTGAACCTGATGGAATCCATTGCAAACGTTCCGGTTCCCGGCATGGAAAAAGTCCGGGAGGTCGTGCAAGGGCTATCGGGCGACCTGGACAATGTGAAGAAGAAATTCCAGGAGAATTTCGTTGAAAACACCCGCGATGCCGCCGACGGGTTTTCCCTGATGTTTGGACGGATCGGAGAAGACGCGGAGATAACCCACGGAAAGGTTACCGGGCTTCTTTCCGATATCACCGACTCCCTGGAAAAGCTTCCGGACGAAAAGCGGGTCTCAGTCGAAATCGATTCAGCAGGGGTTGCTCTATCCGATGCCGAAGAGATCTCAAGGCGTCTCGATGAAGCCTCAGAAACCAGAACCGTCGAGATCCTGCCGTTTTCTCCTCCATCTTCAATCGATGATCTTTTGCGGAAGTATGACGACAAGCTCAGCAAAAACCCGCCGAAGGTCAAGCCGGTCCTGGAGACGCTAAACGCCGAGGACGCGCTGAAGCGGCTGGAGATCCAGGCGAACCTCCTCGACAGCGCGATGAAGTACCAGGCCGAGGTGGACATCGCACAGGCGGAAGCCGCGGCGAAGCAGATGGAGGCCGCGTTCGGCAGCGTGAACACCGGCATCGAATCCACGGGCGAGACGCTCCAGAGCCTGTTCGGCCTGCTGACGGACCCAAAGACATCGGCCTGGGACAAATTGGATCTGCGCTCCACGATCGCAGAGGAAACCAAGCTGAGGCAGAAAGAGATCGAGTTGCAGCAGCGGCTGGTGGCGAGCACGGTCGCCTACAACGAGGCCCGGACCGAGCGGCTAACCTCCGGGGAGGCCCTGATCTCCATCCAGTGCGACGGGCTGCGGCCGGAGCTCGAGGCCATCATGTGGAAAATCCTGGAATTCACGCAGATGCGGATGACCGAGGAGGCGGCCGAGGCCCTCCTCGCCATCGGAGGCGCCGGATTGTGATCGCACTCTGGTCGGACAATTATTCTCTCGTGATCGACGAGGACCTCACGGCGTCGGACATGCGGGCCCCGGAGGCCCGTGTGCAGCGCGACGCGCTGATCGACGGCACGGTGCACATCGCGCACTACGGCGTCTCCCATGGGGACCGGACGTTTCGGATCTCGCCGCGATCGATCACCGAGGCCCAGGAGGAAACGCTCCGGGCCATGCAGGAAAACGACGCGGCCCACTACCTGGGGACCGGCGAGGGCGCGTTTTCCGGGGTGCTCTCCGGGTTCGGATGGAACCGGGGCCGCTACTCCATCACTTTTCTGCCGGATGAGAGGATGCACCCGTGATCGGCTACCGATGCACGCTCACCGGCGACGCGGATTCCCTCCCGGATCTCCCGCTGCCGGTGCGCTCGTTCCAGGCCCGCCGGAGGACCGGAGAGCCCAGCTACCTGCAGGTGGTGATCCCGGACGTGAGCCTGGAGCCCGGCATCGAGGCGCGGCCCAACGGCCAGATCGTGGTGGAGCGGGTGACCACAGAGGGTGGCGTCGAGATTTCCGCCGTGGAGATCGTCCGGGTGAACGCAGAGCCGCTCAGGACTGATCTGGGCGCCGCGGCCAGGGCCATCACGCTCACCGGCTACCGGCAGACGACCAACGGCAGCCCGGCCGCCCGCGAGATCCGGGACGTGATGGAGGTGCGGCAGGGAGAGTCCGCCACGGTGATCGTGGCGGCGGTGGATCCCGCCGTGCAGCCGGGCGACACGGCGCAGGCGCAGGGCTTGGGCGTTGAGTTCGAGATCGCCACGGTGGGCTACCTGGTAAACGCCCGCCGGGCAACGATGGAGGTCAGCGGCTGATGGCGTTTCCGGAATACGCGACGCTGCTCGACGATTTCACCGGAAGCAACGGCGATCCCCTGGGCGCCAACTGGCTGGTGGTCGATGGCGCACCCAAAATCTGGAACAACTGTTTTTCGGGCGACGGCACCGCCCTGTGGGCCGGCGAAACGTATGACAATTTCGAGATAGTCGTCTCCTATGGCCCGCTCATCGGTTACGACTACGAATTCAGGGTTTATTTCAGGGTCACCAACGATCTGTCCGACGGCTATTTCCTGCGCTACGTTCCCGGCAGCGGGCTCAGTGTCTGGAAGCTGCGGGGCGGGTGGTACACGGCCCTGGTGGGCTCCTGGGTGGCGCATGCGGTCGCGGCCCACGACAAGTACGGGATCAAGGCCGACGGCTCCACCATCGAGGTGTACCACTGCCCGGCCGCCACAGGCGTCTGGTCCCTCCTGTTCACCCGGACCGACTCCGAGCACGACGCCGGAAGGATTGGGCTGTTCAGCACGGTCAACAACATCGACCACCTGGACAATTTTGCGGCGGCTCCCCTGACCATCCCCGACACGACGCCGCCCACCGTCGAGATCACCGATCCGGCATCTGACACGAGCACCTATGACACCTGGATCGACCTCTACGGCACGGCCTCGGACGATGTGGGCGTCAACCGGGTGGAATGGCACAACGCGGCGACGGACGAGGGCGACCTCGTGCTCGGCACGACGACGTGGCTGGTCGGCGTGCCGCTTGCGATGGGCCCTAACCTGATCACCATCACGGCTTACGACGGCGCCGAGAACAGCTCCAACGATCAGATCACCGTCACCCGGCTGGATGACACGACGCCGCCTGAGATCCACGGCGTGACCCCGGCAGACGGTGCCACCTCGTTTGCGCGGCTGCTGGATGTGGCCGGCGCGGCATCGGACAACGTGGAGGTCGACAGGATCGAGTGGGAGAGCCATGCGAGCGGGGCCTCCGGCACAGCCGCCGGGACGGTGGCCTGGAGCATCTCCGATATCGTGCTGCTGCCCGGGGAAAACCGGATCACGATCACCGCTCACGACACGTTCGGGAATTCGGCGTCCGTCGATATCGTCGTCACCTATATTCCGGTGCCGGCGTCGGACCGGCTGCCGTCGGTTTCCGCGGTCACCCTCACCGGAGCGCCGGACGGCGTTGCCGACGTGGAGCTCGCCGCCAGGAGCGCATCCGTGCGGATCGAATCGGGCGGCCGGATGCGGATCGCCGTGCAATGTGTTTACAGTCACGACGTGCTGCGGGCGATCGCGGACCGGCCGGCCGGTGAGATCGTCATCTCGGCGGCCAGGATGTTCATGGGGCAGAGGTTCTATACGGCCGAGATCGCCAGGGCGCCCATGACCGGCGTTTCCGTGGAGATAGGCCGAGGCCTCGAGATCTCCGGGGCCGACGACGTGGCGGCCGGCTCCGGGGCGTGGCCGCTATCGAATCTCGTTTACCGAAACGACGAGTCCGGAGAGAGCACGCTGCGGATGAGCGAATTCGAATCGATACCGGTCCCGGGCGATACCGTCACCGTGGACGGGGAGGATCTCACCATCCATCGCGTCTATGCCGGGATCTACCCGGCCCGGCGCGTGCTGGAGATCGGGGCGGCCTGAGATGGGCAGAGGGACCATCATATCGAATTTGGGCGAAGGCCAGTACACGGTCCGGCTCGATTACGGGCAGGCGCGGTACCTGGCCGCCGTGCAGGCCGCTAACGACCAGATCGATTACTACGAGGGCCTGCTCGCAACCCTTGCGGAGGGCACGACCGAATACGATTTGTGCCGGGTGCAGATGCTGGGACTTTCGAAACGACTCGCCTGGCTGACGGACCACGCTCCGGAGGAGCCGGAGATCTCCGCCTGGTGCGCGGACTACACGGTCGACCTCTCCGGGGATGTCGGCACCGTAGAGATACCGGATGAGCGCGGCACGGTGCTGATCAAACCCTCGTACACGATGGGCCGGAGCGCGGACGCATCCGACGGCCAGATAGTCCCGGCCGTGGCCATGACGCCGGCGCAGGCGTTTTTCAACCGGGCGATCATGCCGGCCACTCAGCTCAGGCTGCCGCGATACCGGACGGGGACGGTTGCCAATCTCAACGTAGAGGCCGCCACTTGTGACGTGTCGCTCGATGCGGCTGAGTCGTCGATCCAGGGACGCGACGTGAACGAGGAGTCGAGCCTGGCCGGGGTGCCCATCGAGTACATGACCTGCAACGCCGAGGTGTTCGAGAACGGGGACCACGTGGTCGTCGAATTCCAGGCGCGCGATTGGTCGGGGCCAAGGGTGATCGGTTTCGTGGATCACCCGGAGCGTTGCACTATCCAGTACCTGGTGCTGGAAGTCAAGGCGAGCCAGCTCGTCAACGGTATTTGGACTGCGGTGCCGAGCTACGCGGTGATCTGGGACGTGGCCGCGGGCGCGGTTGCGGCAGGTATACCGGACGGGTTGGGGGGCGAGCTGTCATACCCGTGCCCGTATGCCGACACGGCCTACTTTCGGGGCCAGGCGGCCCAGGTGACGGGCTACGCATTGTTCTCCGAGACTGCCCTGGGCGACATCCCGGACATGGACACATGGGAATCCGGAGATCCGCACTATCTGGAGGGATTCTGCAACCCTGCGGTCTACACCTATTCGGTGGACGGGATCATCGCCACCCAGACGTTCGAGCAGGATATTTACCGGCTGGACGTCCACAGCCCGCCAGGCGGGCAGGACTGTATCTACCGGGAGCAGAGCCAGCAGATTTTCAACGGGACGGCCTACGTCGGGCTGGACTACGCGCTGATGGGGGCGCACCGGGCGGAGACCCGGATCGGCGATCTGCCGACGGCGATCCGGAAATATCTCCGCTATGTCTACTACGATGAGGTCGGCGGGATGCTGCAATACTACGCGCCGGTCTGGTGGTCGAGCTGGGACAGCCTGAACGGGCATTTCATCGATGGCGCGGAGCTCTATGTGCAGCGGGTGGCCGGCCGCTACGCGGACAAAACCCTGTACCAGCAGATCCGCAGAACGCAGGCCGTCATCCGGCAGACCCAAACCCAACAAGGCGATATCGACGGGGACCCGCCGGTGGAGTTCTGGTGCAACCGCACGCAGCTTGCGCTGTCAGCGAGATACAAGCCCGACGGCGCGGACCTCGAGGACGGATATGGGGAGCCGAGGACAGGCGATCTCGAGGCGGCCGTCCGAGCGGCGGTGTCCGCCATGGCGGCCGCGAATGGGCACACGGTTTATGCCACTCCGGACTGGCCCGAGCTCGCGAACGAGGGCAGCGGCCTGGAGTGGATCTATACGGACTGGGAATTCGCCAGAATCGACCTGTCGGCATCAGTCTATGATTTCTGAAAGGGGGAGAACGATGAAACGGATTCTGTTTGTGGCCCTGGTGGCGGCGCTGGTGATGCCGATGGCGGCGATGGCAGCCGACAAAACGATCACGATCGCTGCGGACCCGCAGGCGGACGCGTTCACCTCCGGAGACATCCGCAGGGGCGCGTTCAATGTGAGCGTGTCCGGGGCCTCCTGGTCCGGGACCGTGACGCTCCAGCGATCGTTCGACCGGGTGAGCGCAGCCGGCGCAAACGACGCGGCAAAGGACGCGGCGGCCACCTGGCGGGACGTGGCCACCTACACGGCCAACGCCGAGGATATCGCCTACGAGCCGGAGGGCAACGTCTACTACCGGATCGGGATGAAAAACGGCGACTACTCGGCCGGATCTGTCACCGTCCGGATTGGGAAATAAGGGAGGCATGCCATGAGACGATTTGTATTGCTTCTGATAGTTCTCCTCCTGGGCCTGCCAGCAGCGTCGATAGCAGACGACGTGCTGCCGATGGACCCCAAGCTCCGCCGCGGGATAGAGGTGACGGACAACGAGGTCCGGATCAAGGGCGGACGGTCTTTTAGTGTCGGCACTCCGGATCATAAGATCATCCGCGACGGCGACGACATCAAAATCTTCGACCCGAACAATCCATTGGGAATCACATTGTCTGCGCTGGCTGCCGGGGGCTACGATCTGACGACCGACCTGGGCGAATCCTACGACACGGAAGCAGAACTCGATGCCCTGTTCGGTGCCACGCTGTCCAACCCGATGACGACCCAATACGACATCATCTATGGCGGGGTGGATGGCGTGCCTACGCGATTTGGCGCGGTTGCCAATCGCGTGTTGGGATGGGATGCGTCGGGTGTTTTGGGCGCTTTTCAAAAACTGAATGTCACCGGCACGGACCAGGATCAAGTCCTTGTCTCCGGTGCGGACCCGTTTGCTTTTGCTCCTTTGGCGATCACGGAGCAGACCGTTGTGGGGAGAGTCACGGGTGGGAATGTCGCAGCTATCCCGATGGACGACACGCCGGAGGATTCCAGCGCCAAGGTGGCTACGAGCAAGGCGGTCTTCGATGAGCGGACCTCTACGGCTACGCTTTCGGGTAAGACTATCGACGCCGCAAACAACGTCATCAAAGGCTACGGGTACATCGTCCTGACCCTACCCCATTCGGTAGGACCGGCGGTGACGCGCAACGATACGGATGGAACGATCAATTACGGCAGGGCGATTTTTGCCGATGATGATTCAACGGATAACTGGATCGAATGGGTAATTTCCGTCCCGCCCGACCTTGACACCACCGTCGATTTGCAAGGCACCTTCGCCTTCCTGCTTTCCGACGCCGATACCGCCGACCATAAGTATGTGGCCTCTATGGGTTCTTTTGCGGCCTCAGAGGACATGACCGGAGCGATACTGAACTCTGTTGAACTCCCCTATACCGCCGATGCTTCCGGCGCGTCAGGAGATGCAGAGGCTACCACAGCCGCGACTCTTACCGGATGGGCGACAGCACTTACTCCCGGCGATCCGGTGTGGCGTATCAGGATCACACGCGACGGGACGGACGCGACCAACGATGCCTCGACCGTCGATAGTGTGGCCCAGCATTTCATTATCCGCTACGGGTTCACGCAATAAGGAGACACCATGCGAAAAGCATTTGCGATAGCGATAACCCTGCTGCTCCTGTCATCTCCCGCGTGGGCAGGGTTTGGCTACACGGTCTATGGTGGGGGGCATCAGGCGGTGGCGGCGGGTGGGGCCTGTGCAGATACTGCATCAGGAGATTATGGGAATACCGCGACTGATGGCTCAAACTTCAATGTTTCCCAAAATCAAATTCTGGTGACAGAAATTGATCTATCGACAGACGAGGGAGAAGATCCGACTCTTTATGCGTATATCCAAGACAACAACTTGGGTAGCGCTGCGAATTATAAATGGGTAATTTATGACGATGATGGTGGGTCTGGCGAGCCTGGATCGCTACTGTATGTTAGTGATTCAATTTTAATAGATCAAGACGCATTCGCTTGGGATAGTCTCTCAAGCAGTGGGACAGGATGTTTAACAGGAAAAGTATGGGTAGGAGTAATTTTGGATGGTGCTATTGCCCCAGGACTGAAGTATAACAACACTGGCGCAAATACTCGCTATATTTCAAATGCAGACTTTACCCCCCCAGAAACATGGGACACCGACAGCGATTTAACCAGTACCAATGCACGGTCTTTTTATATGAGTTTTCCATGAAAAAAATACTATTCTTAGCGGTTATATATTTTTGTTTAGTCGGCCATGCAGCAGGCGCTATTGTTGAATCTGATACCTGCTCATACACTGACGTTAATGCCGCACTGACGTTATGTTCTGACGGCGATGAATTGTTGATACCACCAGGAGAATGCACATGGGACAGTTCTTTAGATGTGCCAAATGCTAAAACGCTAATCATCCGTGGGTCCGGGTCGGAAAACACAATTATAACATCCGAATCTACTGCGATAAATTTGAACGAATCCGGTTCGAGAGTTACGGGGATAGGATTCATTAAGCCACTTGGTGCTGGTACATATGCAACAATCATAGTGCAGGGAACGGGATGGAGAATCGACAACTGTTCGTTTAACAACGCCACTGGTGAGTCGAGATTATCAATCGAAATTACCGGCATTAATACCACAACATTGCCAGAGGGTCTTATAGATAACAACTCGTTTACTGAGGGGCGTGTTGTTGTATCTGGCATGGGGACATTTGCAAAAATGTCTTTGGAATGGGCAAGCGCATCACGCATTGGGAGTGCAAACAATGTTTTTATAGAAGACAATGTATTCTACAAGACTGTTTGGGGCGGCGGAAATGTAATAGATGCCAATCGTGCAGCATCATATGTTGCTAGATTCAATTCTATAGGAGGCAGCACTTCTTTCATGGCCCACTCGCTGCAAAGCGATACCGAACGTGGAACCAGAAGTTTTGCGGTCTACAATAATACGTTTGAGTTAGATTCTGTGACTTATACATCTATGTTTATGCGATCTGGCGCAGGGTATATCTTTGCGAATGATATTGCAGGTCTATACACAAGCGATATTGTTTTTGATAATGTACGGTCATTCACATCGATTGGAACATCTGGTTTGTGCGACGGGGACTCTGATTGGGACGCGAACGATTTGGCGAATGGATGGGCTTGCCGGGACCAAATAGGGCGCGGGGTTGATGCGTTTGCCTGGACGGTAGAAAATCCCTACCCAAGCCAAGCATCAGCGCCAATTTATCTCGTCAACAACCGCGTAGGAGAAACCATCGCATCCGTATCTATCGCCAATAGCTGTGATGATTGGATACAATCAGACCGGGATTATTATAACGAAGCGTCATCCTTCGACGGCTCAACAGGTGTCGGCACAGGAACCTACGCCGAAATGCAGGCCATAACCCCAACGACTGACGGAGTAGGTTTTTGGGTAACGGATAGAGGGGATTGGAATTTATCCGGCGATGACGGGCAACTCTGGGTGTGGAACGCAACGGCAGAAGAATGGCAATTCCATTATGAGCCATACCAATACCCCCACCCTCTAAGAAACCCATTGCGTCTCGGCCTAACCCCCAACCCCGCAGGCATCGCCACGTTCGGCGCGACGGGGCTGGACTATTCGGTGGGTAATTAAAGACAGCCTAAAAGACCTTAGACATGTTTGACGAAACAAGGGCTCGAATCGTGTTCAGTGATCTGCCGCCGTCGAGCTCGGCCGGCAAAACCTTCCAGCGGATCGGAGCATCACATGATCTCTCCCGGGTGGATTTCAGCGGTCATTGCAGTGATCGGCGTCATCGTCGCCATCGGCGGCTCGTGGCGCCTGGTGCAGTACCGGATGGAGAAAATCGAAGGCCGGCAGGCGGCCTTCGAGTCTGACCAGAAGGGCCTGGGCCTTGCGATCGCAAATCTCAAGGATGCGCTATCGGCGGAAATGAAAGAGAACTTCGCCACGTTCCGGCGGATGCTTTTCGAGGAGGGCGGCGCGACCCGGTATTTACTGCGCACCGATTTCGACCGATCCCGCGGCGACTGCCGTGCCGACATGCTGCGACGGATCGATCGGCTGGAGCAGCGGGCGCATGACCACCCACACGGAGGCCCGACATGATCAGCCCGACCGGACAGCGCGTGCGGCAAAAAGACAAGTGGGGCTCTGGGGCCTATGGCGCCCGGCGCGACGGCGGCAGCCGCATGCACCGCGGGACGGATTACATATGCCACCCCGGCCAGCCTGTGGTCTGCCCCATCGACCAGGCATTGGTGGTCCGCGAGGCACGGCCCTACGCCGGCGGGTCCTATTCGGGCGTGCTGCTCAGGGCAAAGCGGATCGAGATCAAGCTGTTCTACCTGGAGCCGCTGCTCGACCTCTACGGCCGCACGGTGCGGATGGGCGATGTCATCGGCCACGCCCAGGACATCTCCCGGAAATACCCGGGGATCATCCCGCACGTGCATTTGCAGATCGAATCGATGGACTGCGCGCTGCTCTGCGACCTGCACGCGGCCGTCCAACAACTGCCATAGGAGAGGCGCCATGGAGCCGAACACCTGGAAGGGCATACTGCGGAGCAAGACCATCAACACGAACACGATCCTCGCGGCACTCGTCGTGGGCCTGGCGGCCCGGTACGGGTTCGGCGACATCGTAGGCCCAGAGGAGGCGGCCATCATCGTCGTGCTGCTGATGGCCGCGATCAATGTAGCGCTGCGGTTCTTCACCCACAAATCGATCCCGGAAAAGGGATTCGAGATCGACAATCCCCTCCGGTCCGATGCGGTCATCGAGCGCATCGCGGCCGATCCGGAGATGCTGGACCGGCTGGTGGACGCGATGCGCGAGAGGATCCGGCAGCGGCAGCGCCTGGCGCCATCGAGGAGGCCGTGATGCTGCTGCTCTCACCGCTGACGACCACGCAGTTCAACAAACTTCCCTCCGCCTACATGCTGCGGGAGGACGTCACCGTCCGCTGCCGTGGTCACGTCATCCGGGTGCCGTCCTGGTTCGCCTATGACGGGGCATCGATCCCGCGGCCGTTTTGGCCGGTGGTGGGCTCCCCGTTCGAGCCGCGCTACATGCGGGCGGCCCTGGTCCACGACTGGCTGCACCACACGCACCAGGTGAGCCGCCGGGAGGCCGACCGGATCTTCCACGAGCTCCTCCTCGAGGACGGCGTTCATCCGGACACGGCACGCACCATGTATTACGCCGTCAGCGTCGCCGGTGGCCTCTACTGGCCCAACGACTCGGCGGACCAGCAGTACCTCGCCGCGATCGCGGACAAGCTCAGGGCCGACGGCAAAATACCGGCCAGCTACGGACTGACCCACTGACCCCCTGCCCTGCTCCCGCCACACTCCCGCCACCTGCGGGGCGGCTTGATCCGGCCGTCCCGCCCTCCTTTTTCGGTCCCTGGTAACAGTTTACCAAAAACAGCGCCCGGACCTGATTTCCAGATCCGGGCTAACTGTTTGTTTTTATTGTGGTGGAGATGAAGGGGCTCGAACCCTCGACCTCAGCGTTGCGAACGCTGCGCTCTCCCAGCTGAGCTACATCCCCAGTAAAG
>JBMNCP010000073.1:0-1075 GCA_049366795.1 Desulfobacterales bacterium | reverse complement strand
TCCCAGCAGCGTCTAAGATCCAATTGTAGGATTATTTTTAGGCTGGGCAATTATTTGAATAGTAATAACCTTGATTCCATCACTCTTCGATGAAATTAACTTCCGCGGTCATGCCCCATCGCAGCCGTCCATCAGCTTCCACAAGGCGGATTCGCACCACGTAGGTGATGTCGCCGTACTGTTCCACGAAATATTCGCCGATCGAGTCTATCTCACCCGTGAAGGTCTCGCCGGGCAGCGCATCAAAGCTGATGGTCACTTCACCCTCCGCCATGATCCGGACGACTTCGTTCTCCGTCAGGTCGTTCGTCTCCAGGAACCACGCCGAGTCGTCGATCAGCACAAAGGCGACCTGCCCGGCCGGAACGTCTGTGTTCTCGGTCAGCGCTGCCATCACGACCGTGCCGGCGAAAGGTGCGGTCAGTTCCGCATTTCCCAGGGAGCGCTCCGCCGCTTCAAGCTGCGCCTGTGCGGCTTCCAGGTTGGCTTCCGCCAGCGCAAGGTCATCAGGGTTTGGGCCGTCCTGGGTATCCTCAACACGCCCTTCCGCATTATCCAGAGCGGCCCGGGCCACCCCAAGCTGGGCTGCCGCCAGGTCAGATTGGTTCTGCAGGGTCTTAAACGCCCACACGGCCTCATCATACGCCTGCTGGGCATCTTCGAAGTCTTCCTCGTACCCTTCACGGATGGGATTGTCCTCGTCCAAATCAACGTTGTCTTCCAGGTTCTCTTCCGCCTCCTCAAGGTCATCCTCGGCATCGTTCATTTCGACCCGGGCATCGTCCAGCTCATCAATGAATGCATCGGTATCCACGGCGTCCCAGGCCTGTTCGGCTTCGATCAGGTTCTGCTGCGCCTGAACCAACCCAACCTGCGCCTGTGCGGCAGCCAGGTCGGCGTTTTCGTTCAGGCCCGCAAGGAGCTGTTCCGCTTCAAGGACGGCGAGTTCGGCGGCACTCACCTGCGCCTCCAGCGTTTCCAAATCCTTCAGGCGCGCCAGTAACTCACCTTCCTCGACGTGGTCGCCTTCCTCCACCAACACCTCCGCCACCCTGCCCGGAATGGTGAAGCCCAG
>JBMNCP010000072.1:0-2303 GCA_049366795.1 Desulfobacterales bacterium | reverse complement strand
CATACCGCTTGCCGTCGATGATCTTTTTCATGCCGCATCCTCCTTTGTGTGTGAAACGTTCTCGGTTTCCAGCGCGATGGACAGCCTCAGCCGGTCCAGGGCCTTTGTGAGTCGTGCCTTTTTGCTCTCGGACCACTCAGGCCGGAGGGTCGGACCATCCGCCACCATCAGCGCATCGTGCAGCAGAAGGGCTTCGTCACGGTTCATCCGGATCTCGATCATGACCGCCTCCCTTCGATCCCGCCCAGGAATGCCGGAAGGTCGGCCGGGATCCTCTTCAAGTGGTAATTCAGGCCCTCAAGGTCGCATTCCCTGGCGAATCGCGCGAAGTCCCACCAGGACATTACTGATACGTCCACCGTCCAACTTGATCCGTCCGGAGCTGTCACGACGGCGATAACGCGGTCCTGTGGCCGATGTAATGGCCTTGCCCCTGATAGTGGTCTCATGGCTCCTCCCCTTTTTGGTTGACAGGTTCGCAATCTTTCGTTACGTTTGTTAACAACCATAACGTTCGATAACAACCCGGTTTTGAGATGTCAACCAAAAACTTGAAAAACACCGTTACATTTGTTAACGGGGAAAGGCATGAAAGACATGATCGGCGTGAGAGTACCCAAGGAAATCAAAGCGGCCCTGGAGAGGCTGGCGGCCCAAGAAAACCGCTCGGTGAGCAACTACGTTTATAACGCGCTCCTGGTCTACCTGAAAGAGCACGCCGGTATTGATGTTGATAAGCTGGTCAAGAAGTAACCCCACCGCGTCACCCTGCCGGATCATCCAAAAGCAGCCGGTCGGACCGCCGGAAGGCCCTGTCCCGGAGGTGATCCGGCAGACCCTCCATGATGTCGCCATCCCCACCATAAAAAACCCACCAGACAAGCGCCCGGCAGCCGGAAGCGTCCAGCATGGCCTGGATATGAGGCCTAGGGCCCGGTTGATAACGGCCGCAGTTGCCACAACCGATGTCATACAGATCGGCCTCGGCAGCACGGTTGAGGCAAGTATCATAATGTCGGCACGCCGGCCGGCGTTTGGGAATGTAGGTCGCGGTCTGGCGGATCCGGTTGATCATGATGTGGCTCGATAAGAGGGAAGCCTCTCCACCGGACATGGAGACGGTGAAGAGGCTTTCCGTTGTTCTCGGGCCTTGAGCCCGCTTTCGCGGGGGGAGGTTCAAGGTCCGGCTGGCGCCCGGAGGAGCACCGTCACCAGCGGCCGCGGTTTTTGACCACTCACGGCTTGGTCAGTGCGTTTCTGGCAAACGATCAGAAAACCAGCGGCCGCACCATGCCATTTCAAGATTTACTCAGCGGTCCTGCTGCCGGCCAGCGTGACGAAGTGGCTCAGGTCATTTGATCCCTTGTACGGGGCGATTGGCTGGCTCAGCACCGGCTGGCCGTCCACCCGCATGACAAAGCGGAAGACGGATTCGTCATAAACGAACCGGACATGGATCGACAGATCCGACTTGACCCCACCCTTTTCCGCCAGCACATAACCGTTGGCGAAGTCGGCAAGGATGATGTCGCCGGCCGTATCGGGCGCCTGGCATTGCTCTATCGGAATCACCGGGCGGCCGAAGATCGTTCCGTAGGGTGCCTGGGAGAACCCGCCCGGAGGCATATAAAGAGTCGTGACCGCGCCGGCGTCGCCCTCGATTTTCAGAAGATAAAGCATGGGCAGAAGTTCCTGGTTGATCAGCCACACCGAGGTTTTTTGGCTCGTGGCGAAAAGCCTCGCCCACATCTTCGAAATGTTCTCCGGCACCAAGGACCCGGCCGCCTGAGACTCTGCCGCCTGAGTGACCAGGGCGCCGCTGTTCAGAATGCCCAAGGGCATACCGGCACCGGTGCCGTTGATGATCGCGTCATCGAGCATGAAGGCCAATTCATCCCGCGCAATCCGGCCAATCACGTCACCCAGAATAGTGGAGTCTTGGAGCAGCTCGTCCGAGGTGTAGACCAGGACCGCGGCCTTTTTCAGCTCGAGCTCAATCTGCCGGAATTTGGGTTTGCTCTTGGTCTTCTCGTCGGCTTCGGCCACCCAGTAGCCGCGGCAGCCACCCCACCGTGAGCCCGTAGCTCGGGAGGATTCATCGAGTCCGGGAATCTTGACGCCGTTCGAGTTCCCGCCGATCGGGATCCGACGGCAAAGGCTGGCAATGTTCGCACGCTCGAATGCGGCCTGCAGCAGTTCGGCTGAAAATTGCTTTTCAATGAGGAATCCGCCGTCGCTCGGCACGGTTTCGCCCAAGCCGTAAGCATTGACGACCTTGTGCAACCGCTCATCCACACGGCCGC
>JBMNCP010000071.1:0-2600 GCA_049366795.1 Desulfobacterales bacterium | reverse complement strand
GTAAGCGTAAACTCATCCCCCATACAATCCGCATGGGGCATGAAATAGACTCTCTTGCATGGAAGCAAAACGCGAACTTGTATCAGTACCGCTTTCCCCTGAGGATGTAAGGTTTGGCCCGATCGGGATCGGGTCGGGCATTTCGGAGAGCGGCAAAGTGATCATCGACATCCCCCAGGTCGGCGTTTCCCGGGAGCATGGCGTCCCAGTCGGCCTCGGTCCGGCAGCTTCCCGCGTTGGCGAAGAGGTGGGTAAGGTAGCGATGCGCATCAATCCCCATCGCCTTGCAGGTCTCGGTCAGGGAGAAGTAGAGTGCCGATGCCCGAGCCCCCTGGGGCGTATTGGCAAACAAAAATCCTTTCCTTGCCAGAACGAAAGGCCGTATGGCGTTCTCAGCGGTGTTGTTACTGCTCGTCGCGTACGGATGGTCAAGGAACCGGTTCAGTTCCTCCCACCGGCCAAGGGCGTAGTTGATCGCGCCGAGGAGCGGCGTCTTGGGTATCGCAGCTTTTTGGTATGCGAGCAGCCAACCGTGGATCGCCTCCAGGTCCGATCCGAGGACGGCCCTCCTGCGTCCAAGGTATTCATCTTCTCCAAGAGGAGTCTCTGTCCGGCGGCCCTCGATGAGCTCCTGCTCGTGGTGGAAGAATGTCGCATACAGTCCGATGGCCTCGGAGGCAAGCTTGTGGTTCTTTTGCACCTTGAGGATGTCGGCGAACTTCCTCCTGGCATGGACATGGCAGCCGATGTGGGTGAAGTTCCCCTGCCGGGCCGCCGCGGCATAGCCGCCGAGGCCGTCGCTTTGCACCACGCCCCCGAAGCCGCCGATCAACGAGGCGATGGAGGCGTTGGTCCGGTTCTCCAGGAAATCGAAGAGCACCACAGTCGCCTTGCCGTCCCCGTCGGTTCCCACCCGCACCGCCATGAAGCAATCCTTGGCCTCCTGTTCGCCGGGAACCCTCAGCACCTGCAGCGACGTCTCGTCCATGTTCCACAAGGCACAATCGCCGATCCTTCTCTCCAAGGCCGCCTTCAACGGCGCAAGAGCCTGGGCCGCACCCATCATCCATCCGCTCATCGCTTGGCGCGACAAGTCGACTCCCAACGAAGAAAAACGCTGCTGCTGCCGGTACAGCGGAAGCCCATAGCCCATCTTGTCGGTGACGATGGTGGAAAGCAACGAAGGTTCACATATGCTGCCCTTCAACAGGGAAGGGTCTGTCGCAGGGGTAATCGTCTGGTCCTCGCCCTCGTCCCCGAGGCAATTGGTGCAGCGGTACTGGGGGTACAGGTGACGCACCACGACCTTCGTGGCTGGAATGACGGCAAGGGCATCGCGGCTGAACGAACCGGATCGTTCCATCGCGGATCCGCACGAACACACCGGGGTTGCGCACGGATGTTCGATCTCGACGACGGGAGTGTCGGGACCGACGGTGAGCGTCCGGTTCCGATTGGCCCTCCTGGTGTAGGTTCGGACACTCTGGGCGGTGACCTGTGCCTCGCTATGCTCAAGGACATCGCAAGTATTCTCCAGCTCCGCCTCGTCGAAAAGATTCAGGAGCTCCGCTTGGGACACCTCGCTCTTCTTGCCGTACAGCCGCTGCCGGGACGAAAGGTACAGGAGCTTCCATCGCTCGGCTTCCACCCGTTGGCCTTCCAGCTCGGCCTCAAGGACGGCGATCCTATCCCTGAGCACCTGGGTCTCGGTCGCTTCGGGGATCTCGATCCCGGTGGCCTTGTACGTCTTCTGTGCTACTGTTTTGCTCATGCCAAACAGTAGCATAAATAGAGAATATTTTCAATCTATTGAACGAATTAACAGCAACTTTCCGACAGTCAGAAGACCCATCTCCCTTCCACCGGGGCAAAGCGCCTGAACACATCCTGGCCACCCAAAAGGCGCTTGATGTCGTCAAGGCTGACTTCGAGCGGGTCCCGTTCGGTGAGCGGCCACCTGAAGGTCCCGCCGCTGAGGCGCTTGGTCATCAACCAGAATCCGTCGTCCCAGACAAGCACCTTCAGCATGCTCCGGTCCCTCGAGCAGAACAGGAACATCGATTTGGACAGCACGTCAAGATCCATGTGCTCCCGCACCTGGTAGGCGAGGCTGACGGCTCCGCAGCGCATGTCGGTGGCTCCCACCTTCACGTAATAGCGGTACCGGCTGAAGTCAAAGAACATGGGCCGCCCCCAAGGCTGCGATCACGATGGCCAAGGCCTCCTTGCTGCTCGCCGGTCCGACCTCGATCGAGACGTTGCCGATTGACATCCTCACCGGTTCCCAGCCTCGGCCTTCCGTCGTCCCAAGCCTGACGAAACCCGTCTCACTCGCAACTGGAGCCTCCGGTTTCAGCGCCTTGCGCCACTTCATGCAGCTTGCCAGGTACGGGTAATCGGCTCCGGTTGCCGCACAATACGAAGAGGGAGAAGGCGATTCCGAGCCCTCGCTCCACCGGTCGTACCGCTCGAGAACCTGTATCCGACGCTCCTTCTCTTCTTCGCTAAGCTTGTATGCTCTTCCCATAGTCGTTTCTCCTATGGGTATTATTCTCCTTCAATCGCCTATACATTCATAGGATCGATGAGTTTACGTTTAC
>JBMNCP010000070.1:0-6100 GCA_049366795.1 Desulfobacterales bacterium | reverse complement strand
CGCTGCGGCGCGGGATGATCTCAAATTTGAGATTCGAAATTTGAAATATCCAGATTCTCCCCTCGGTCTGGAAGTCCGATGTACGCGTCGTGTTTTCTCCCATTCGGATTTCGAATTCTTCTGGTCGTTCTCGCGAACGCGCGGAGGGGGTGTGGTGGTCGTGGCGGGGCACCAGGGGGAGCGGCAGCGCCTTGCGTAACGATGAGGGGGAAAACCTTCGAGGGATTTGGTAGGAGCGTGGGGCGGTATGATTATTTTCCGCCGTTGTCCTTGGATTTACTTTTCTTCTTTTTTCGACAGACCTTGTCCTTCCGGACGAATGCACAGAGCTTGGGGTTGTAATATTCCTTGCAATTGAGCGGGTTGTAGAGCGGGCATTCGGGATTTTTGTCTGACATAAGCCGACCATTTCCCCTCGCGAGAACGCATAACTTTTCAGCAGCACGGTTTCTCTATCATAAACCCCTAACGTTTACAAGAGGTTATACTTGTGATGGCCTGCGGGTTCCCGTGGAGGCCCGGTTGCCGCCGCAATACGTTTTGACAACGCATTCCATCCATTGTAAGCATGCACCGTCTCGCTTCAGAGTCTATCCCCGAAGTATCGTTTGAGATTTATTGCGATTTTCTGCCGCCAAAGGCAGCGCCCGGTCCGTTCGGAGCCATGTCCCGGTTGCCGGCCGTGATTCACTTTTGGAAAATATGGAACGTTACGAACCGCTGAAGAAGGAATTGGTCGAAATTACCGGCGAGGTCGAAGGCCTCATCGACACCGCCGCCGGTCTGCCCGGGATCGCCTTCAAATCTGCCGACAAGTGGAAGACGGCCTGTGCCGCCGCAAGGTCGCAGCTTTCAGAGGATCGAATCCGCGTTGCCGTTGTCGGACCGATCAAATCCGGGAAGAGCACTTTTGCCAATGCCCTCCTCAAAGGGGACTACCTCAAGCGAGGCGCGGGTGTCGTCACCTCCATCGTGACGCGGATCGTCCAGGGCGAGTCGCTCTCGGCAGAGCTGCACTTCAAATCATGGAATGAGATCAACGACGACATCGAACATGCCCTGGTACTCTTTCCGAGCAGGGACTGGCTGCCCGACGGCCGGTCGTTCGACCTGAGGCGCGAGACCGACCGGCAAGGTCTGGGGGAGGCCATGCGCTCCCTGAGTCCGGAACAGCTGATCACCAACGATGCCCGGAATGCGAACAGCGTGCTCTTGTGGTCCTACCTGGGAGGCTTCGATCAGGTGGCCGAATATGTCGGGTCGGAAACTTCCGTCGTCCGGTTCGATGAGCGCCGCTTTCCCGAGCATCGCCGGTTCGTGGGAGATGATGTCCTTGCCGTCTATCTGAAGGACATACGGCTGACGGTTCCGGTGGACGACCTCCTGGAGAATATCGAACTGGCGGACTGCCAGGGCAGCGATTCCCCAAACCCCCTGCACCTGGCCATGATCCAGGACTACCTGCTCATGACGCATCTGATCATATACGTGATCAGCAGCCGCACCGGTCTTCGTCGGGCGGATCTGGACTTCATCTCGATCATCCGGAAGATGGGGATCAGCGACCATCTTCTGTTCGTCCTGAATGTGGATTTCAGCGAGCATGAGACAGGAGAGGACCTCGAAGCGCTTTTCGAAAAAGTCCGGGAAGAGCTTGCCATGTTAGTTCCCTCGCCGCGCGTGTTTCCGATCTCCGCGCTTTTCCGTTTGTTCAAGGTGCAGAAGGAAAGCCTTCCGGAAAAGGACCGTCTGCGGCTCGAGCAGTGGGAATCCGCCGCGGACCTGCTGGAGGTGTCCGAAGCCGGCGAGTGCCGGTTTCTGGAGGCTTTTCGAAGCAAGTTGTTCAACGACGCCTGCGGCCTTCTGTTCTCGAATCCCACCGAACGTCTTTATCGGATTGCCTCCGGGATTGGTCAGTTGACGGCGGTCAACCACAAGATGCTCACCTCCGATGCCACCAACACACTGCGGATTCTCGAGCGCGTCCGCCAGCACCTGGATCAGATGGGAAAGGTTCGCGATATCATCCGCAGTACGCTCGATGGAGGACAGCAGCAAATCCAGCGGGAGCTGCGGTCGGAAACCGACCGGTTCTTCGATGAGCACAGCGGCGAGACGACCGCTGCGTTGATGAGCTTCATCCGCAATTACGCCATCGTGTCGGCATCCGATTACGAGCAAGTGCTGCAGACGGACGGATTTCACTCCGCGCTCTACCGGATTTTTCAGGAATTCCGGCAAGCCTTGGAAACTTACATGGCGGAGAACACCCATCCGGACCTGGTCCGCTTCGTCCGCAAACAGGAATCCCGGATCACCGAAAGACTGTATGCGCTCGTGTCTCCCTACCAATCTCTGGTCCGTGACGCTGTAACCGGCGTCAACCGCACCATTACCGACATCGGCGTCGACGCGAAGCTTTCCGAGGACGTTCTCTTCGATGCCAACCTGGACATGGAACGGGTCCGGCGGGAATCCGGGCTCACCGTGCCGCCGGTGCAGGCGGTCATGCGCTTTTCCGCAAAGGTGAAGACCGAGGCGGTTCTCAGGCTGGGGGCTTATCGCTTTCTGAGAGGATTCCGAAAGCTGCTTCGAAAACCCTTGGCAGGCCGTCGGTCGGAGGAGGTTCAGGCGTTGGAGGCGGGTGTGAAGCGGATGAAACAGGAAACCGAAAACGCCCTCAAGTTTCAATTGAAAGACTACCGGGAAAACCTGAAGTTCCGTTACCTCTTCCTGCTGTTGTCGAAGGCCTCCGATCGCCTGGCCGAAATATTATTGGACCGAATCGAAACCTATGCCAGCGATCTGGGCCAGATGGTGGAAGGGGTGGATGGGGACAAGAGTGGTGTGGCTGAACGGGCGGACCGGCTCATCGAAATTTCGAGCCGGGCCGAGAAGATCGTTGAAAAGTTGAAGGACCTGCGGAAAAGGATCTGCCCTGTCGAGCTTCCCCCTTCGCCAACATCTGCGATAACGGAATCGTAGAGGCGATGCGGATATATCCTGATCACGCTTGCAAAGGAGGTTGTCGATGGGAAAACGCCATACCCGGGCGATCGCCGTGGCCAACGAGAAGGGCGGCGTCGGCAAAACCGCAACGGTAGTCAATCTCGGGGCGGCACTGGCCCTTCAAGGTCAGTCGGTTCTCGTTGTGGACATGGACCCGCAATTCAATGCAACGCTCGGGCTGGGTATCGCCCCCGAGGCGGTCGAAAAGCATGTCTACGACCTGATACGCTCTCCGGGTGCGTACCCGGCGCCGGATGCCGTTCTGGCCACCCGCTGGGATGGCCTTTCCGTTCTGCCGTCCGTGCCGGATCTGGCCGGGGCGGAGGTCGAACTCGTCGAGGTCGAGGGCCGCGAGAACCGGCTTGTCGAAGCCATGACCGATCTCGACGGCGTCTATGATTTCATCATTCTGGACACGCCTCCCAGCTTGTCCCTGCTCACGGTCAATGTGTTTGCCTTTGCGCGTGAAGTGCTGGTGCCGTGCCAGACCCAGCCTTACGCATTCCAGGCCCTGGGCGAGCTGTTCGATACCATCGGCCTCGTACGAAAGGGCATCAATCCGGATCTCTCGATCACCGGGCTGGTGGCGACGTTCTTCGACCGCCGCACCCGGGTGAGCCGGCGGGTCCTCGAAAAGCTGTCCACGGATGATCGATATGCCCCGCTGCTTTTCGACACCGTGGTTCGTGCGAACACCACCATTGCCGAGAGCGCCGATGTGTGCCGGCCGGTGGTTCATTATCGGCCGGGCAGCAGCGGCGCTGCCGACTACCGCCGGCTGGCCGGAGAAGTTCTCGATCGAACGGGTTGATCCCAGGGGGGAGAGACCGGACGGCTATCCCTTGAGGAGCCGCTCCAGGCTTTCCCGGGCAAAGTCGAGTCCCGGGTCGATTTCAAGAGCCGCCTGGTAATATCGGACGGCCGCCTGCCGGTTCCCCATATCCCGATAGTTGGAGCCGATATTGGCGTAATCGATGGCGGAGCCTGGATCCAGCTTCAGCACTTCATGAAAGCTCGCGATGGCCTCCTCGTGGCGCTTGAGCTTGAAAAGGCAGAACCCCATGAGGTTGTGGAGATCCGTGCGGTTGGGATCCAGGTCGAGCCCCTTCCGAAGTACCTCCAGGGCATCCTCGTATCGTCCCTGGTCCCTCATGCACACTCCCATGTAGGAATAGACGCTGACGGCGTCCTCATCGGGCGGATTCATTTCGAGGGCCGCCCTGAACCGGGTGAGAGCGCCGTCGGGGTCTCCCAGGTTCAAACGGCAAAGCCCGAGATGAAACTGGATATAATAGCGGTTCGGGAGCCATCGGTCGATACGTTCGAGCGTCGCCATCGCATCGGCTGAAGACAGATTCTCGCTGGCAAGGCGGGCCGTGAACATGCCAACGCTCGCCACTTCCGCCCGTTCCCGGAAGTGGGCGCCGGGGATGATCGTGTAGAAAGCGGGGATATCGAGCCGGGGATGGCGCGTGTCGATGACGATGACCTCCATTCCGCGGGTCGAGAGGGTCGAAATCAGGTTCATGACCTCCTGCTTGATGTTGGGGTGGGACAAGTCGGGCAGGCTCTGGAGATCCTTCACGGGCGATCCCTGGATGACGTAGGCGGCTTCGTCCAGGTTCGAGAACTTGGGGAGTCCGCTGGCCAGGTAATTGCCGGCACTGTTGAAATCGCCCGCAAGCTGCGCGACTTCGGTCAGGGCGCGGCTGAGCGCCTTTTCCGGACCGGGCGTGGTCCCCGCGGTCCATACGATTTCGCTTTTCGCAGGAAAGGTGGCGGGGTCGTAGGCGAGCACGCCGACAGTCGGAATCCCGGTGTCGAGCGAGAAGTCGGAAATGTGCAGCCGGATCCCGTTCCGCGCGTATTTGCCCAGCATCTCGACGGCCTTCCCGTCGGTGGCGGACTCGGGCCGGATCGCCGGAACCGCGAGACGGTTGCGGCTCACGATCGAGGAGACATGCCGTTCGATGACCTCGCAGATGCCCTGGCTGAGCGCTTCCTCCGCGCAATTGCCGGCGGAGGGCCCGTTGAACTCGTTGATGGCGTAAAACCAGTCGAATGGCACCAGCATTTCCCGGTCCCGGGTCATGTTGAACGCCGGGGTCCATTTCATCGGCAGCGTCTCGAAAACCCGTTCAGCGGCCTCGAGGTCCCCGGAGTCGTCGTGAACCGATCGGGCGATCAGCTCGAAGGGGATGGCCCGGTCCTTCAGATTGCGGTAGGTGTCGACGGTGAAATTTCCAGGGTTTTTGCAGAAGCTGAAAAAACTGAAGCGTTCGGCAAGCTCCATTACCGCGCTGGCTTCGGCCTGCTCCGGTGTGGCGCCTTTGCCCATCTGTTTCCGGGTGCCGGTCATGCGCCTGGCATCTTCACCACAGACGCTGAAAAATACGGGAATATCCAATCGTCCGTTGTCGATCCTCCGGGTATGGGCGAGCAGATCGAGATCCATCGACTCCATCCGCTTTTTGATCCGCTCCACGGTCTCCGCCGGAGAAAGGACCTTGTCCTGATCGTATGTGGACTTTTTGAAGGCGTCGTTCAGTGTAATTCTTCCGGTCATCGGGGCTCCTCGCATCGAATTGACAAGCATGGCCGCATCGATTCCGCGGCTGTTGGTTCTCATCGTACGTCCATGGCAACCAAGAATGGTCGATCCGGTCAAAGCGTCCGGAATCTGACGGCCGGCACAGCCTGTTGGGGGAACTTTGGCAAGGTGCGGCAGGAATCAAGAACTACGTCGGTAGTCGAATGTGTCTATGGGCGGTTGGTCCCTACTTTTGTCCGTCCAGAATTGGTCTTTTTTGTCCTGCGCGGCGTACGCCGCGGGTTTCCGGCTGCGGCGTACCGGCGTACGCCTCACCGCAAACCTTTGCGGCCTTGATCAGAACCCAAAATCCTCATTTCCGAATCGGACACGCGCGTGCCGATATCATCCATCGTGGATGGGCACTAACTAATGGCTCGTGAAGGTAAATTCAAGTCGTAATTTTATTTGACCGGAACCTTCCGGTTCTGGTATTAGCATGTTTCCTTTACTGGGGATGTAGCTCAGCTGGGAGAGCGCAGCGTTCGCAACGCTGAGGTC
>JBMNCP010000069.1:0-1015 GCA_049366795.1 Desulfobacterales bacterium | reverse complement strand
CTGCCACGGGCACTTCCTGGCGTACGGCGGCGATCCGCAGGCGCTGTTCGCTGAATTGATGGGCAAGCCCTCCGGCGTGTGCGGCGGGGTTGGGGGGTCGCAGCACCTGCACTGGCGCAACTTCTATTCCAATGGAATCCAGGGCGGCACGGTCGCCATGGCGACCGGGATGGCGCTGGCGGAGAAGCACAAGGGGAGCAATGCAATCGTCTTTGATTTTCTGGGGGACGGCACCCTGGGCGAGGGCATTGTTTATGAATGCCTGAACATGGCCTCGCTGTGGTCGCTGCCGATCCTCTACATCCTGGAGAACAACCGCATCGCCCAGACCACACCTGCCGACCTGGCAATCGCGGGCAGCATCGCCGCCCGGTTCGAAGCCTTCGGCATTCCAACTATCCATCTGGACAGCAATGATGTGATGGATATCAAAAATGAAGCGGGAAGACTGGTCGGAGAGGTGCGCAGAGAACGCAGCCCGCGTGCCCTGGTGATCGACACCGCCCGGCTGGGGCCGCACTCCAAGGGCGATGACACACGGGATAAGATGGATGTGGAAATGCTGTGGACGCTGCATGACCCCGTCGAAGATTGCGCGATGAGGTTTACGGACCAGGTTAGATGCGACATCATCTTCAAAGTCATGGATAGGTTGAATGCGGCGTTTGAAGCTGCCATGAACGCGGAAGGGAGGCCGGCATGACGGAACAACAGCCCCGCACCGTCCTCGAATCCCTCAACAAAGCCTTGCAACAGGCCATGGCTGATGATACTTCGGTTTTCCTCCTGGGCGAAGATGTCCTTGATCCCTACGGTGGCGCCTTCAAGGTCGCCCGCGGCTTATCGACCGCATTCCCAGATCGGGTGATCACCACGCCCATCTCGGAAGCCGGGATCACGGGCGTGGCCGGCGGCATGGCGCTGCGCGGTCTGCGGCCCGTGGTTGAGATCATGTTCGGCGATTTCAGCACGCTGATCGCCGACCAGGTCCTCAATCACATTGCCAAGTTCCAGG
>JBMNCP010000068.1:17750-22586 GCA_049366795.1 Desulfobacterales bacterium | reverse complement strand
CCTGCTCTGCGTTCTCCGCGGGTTTCCGGCTGCGGCGTACCGGCGTGAAAACATTCAACCCAAGTTGCGGGGGAGACGATTGAGCTCTGGGGTTTAGGGCTTTCGATGAGCATGCGATCTCCGGTGATCAGTACAGCGGCAGGCTCCGTGCCCAGGAGATCCCACAGGTGGGCATCCCGCGGATCCGGGGCCGATGGGGTTTGATGGGTAGTGGGTTCGCGCCATACGGCGTTGACCGTGGTTTCGGTCAGGAGTTGGTCGATTTCGATTTCGCCGAGACCGTGGAGCCGGGAGATCTTGGGCCGCAGCAGAACGTCCCTGTACTCGAGCAGCAACGCAGGTGAGAGGAGGTAGACCAAATGGCCGCTCAGCATGGCATCCAACACCATTGCCGTTGGGCCTTCGGGGGGCAGGATGGGAAGGAAAAAACACTGAGGACTGAGTGAGTCAACTCTTATTGGGCAATCGAAAAAGAAGGCGGGAACGACCGTATCGGTCATCCCCGCCTGTTTAGGCGAGAGGTTTGAGGTAGTGTTTAACCTCGACCGCCCTGGCGGGCGGTCCAATCAAAACCATAGTACCCTGCCGGCGGCTGTCAAGTCCCATGCTCACTGCCGATCGGCCCGCTTCCGGCACCCGGGCGTAAGCCCGTGCCGGATCGGACATTCCTCATGCCGGCTCGATGCTGACCCTGGCCTCTCCCAAACCCATTTCCCTGAAACGTTTCAGGTTCTGTTCGATGCGCTCCCCGTCGACCAGGTGATCGGGAACGATGGCCTCTCCTTTGGCGACGAAGATCGGCATCCGGCCGTCCTCGTCGCCGGGAGCGACGCACCAGCACACCTTGATTTGGTCCCGAACTTCCTTTGGGGTGTGCTCCCGGTGGAAAAGATCCCATTCCAGGAGAAAGTGACGTGGATCATGGGTTTTCATAACAAATCTGTATTTGACCATGGTTCCGTCCTCCTCGGTCTGTTTGGGTCATTCTACCCTAATGGCGGCAGCCGGGTTGTCAAAAAAAAGGAAAAAAAGAAAGTGATTAGGTGGTTAAGTGATTATGTGATTAAGGGGAAGCAGGGTGGCGGCCCCGGGCCGAACTCTCAGCCCCTCACCAAACCAGTCAACCACAACATTTTAAATCACCTAACGACTTAATCACCTAATCACCTAACCACCTAACCAGCTAATCACGTATCGCTCCTCATCCCTCAGCCCTTCCTCCTGTTTCCTCTCCGACGGCTTGTCGTAGCTCTTGACAGCCGGCAGTCCCGGATGTTTTCTTAGGCACCTTCAACCGGTTTCGACCCGCACGATTAACCAACCCTAACAGATTGTTTTCACTATGAATAGTTCTTTTGTGCATTTGCACGTTCATTCCGAATACAGCCTCCTCGATGGTGCGATCCGCGTCAAGGATCTGATCCGAAAGACTTCAGAATACGGCATGTCGGCGGTTGCGGTGACCGATCACGGCACCATGCACGGGGTGCTGGATTTTTTTCAGCAGGCCAGGAAATCCGAAATCAAACCGATCATCGGTTGCGAATGCTACGTGGCCCCCCGGACCCTTCAGGACCGGACCATGGCCGACAGGGACGGCATGCGTCACCTGGTGCTGCTCGCCCGGAACATGGACGGCTACCGCAATCTCTGCAGACTCGCCACGATCGGCCAGCTGGAGGGATTCTACTACAAACCCCGGATCGACAAGGAGGTCCTGGAACGTTACAGCGAGGGCATCATCGCGCTGACGGCCTGTATTCAGGGGGAGATCCCCCAGTTCATTCTTTCCGGCCAACTGGAAAGGGCCGAGGAGGCAGCGCGTTGGTACCAGCGGGTCTTTGGCGAGGAAAATTTCTATCTCGAAGTTCAGAACAACGGCATCGATCTGCAGGAGAAGGTGAACCAGGGGATGCTGGAGCTCTCCCGGAAGCTCTCGATCCCCCTCGTCGCCACCAACGACTGCCATTACCTCAACGCCGGCGACACCAAGGCTCATGAGATCCTCCTGTGCATCCAGACCCAGAAGACCATTCACGACGCCGACCGGTTCCAGTTCGACAGCGGGGAGCTGTATTTCAAGTCACCGGGGGAGATGAGCGCCTATTTCGCGGCCTACCCCGGCGCCATAGAAAGCACGGTGGCGATCGCGGACAAGTGCGACATCGACTTCGATTTCAAAACCTACCATTTCCCGCAGTTCGACGCCGCGTCCGGCAAGACCCCGGACGAGCTTTTCGATGCCCAGGTGCGCGACGGCTACGCCCGTCGGATGGCGGTGCTGAGGGCCAAGCATCCGGACCTGGATCCCGCCCCTTACGAGGAGCGGCTGGAATACGAAATCCGGACCATCAAGGACATGGGATTCCCGGGCTATTTTCTGATCGTTGCGGATTTCATCCGTTTCGCCAAGGAAAACGGGATCCCGGTGGGCCCGGGGCGCGGGTCGGCCGCCGGCAGCCTGGTCTCCTACGCCATGGGCATCACCGATCTCGATCCGCTGGAGCACGGGCTCATCTTCGAACGCTTCCTCAATCCCTCGCGGATCAGCATGCCCGACATCGACGTGGACTTCTGCATCCACGGCCGCGAGAAGGTCTACAACTACGTCGTTCAGCGCTACGGCGGCGGCGAATATGTGGCCCAGATCATCACCTTCGGGAAGATGAAGGCGCGGCTCGTCGTGCGGGACGTGGGCCGGGCGCTCGGCTTTTCGGTCAGCGAGATCGACCAGCTGGCGAAGCTCATCCCGGAAGAACTCAAAATGACGGTTGCCAAGGCGCTTCAGCAGGAGCCCCGCCTGGCCGAAATGGTGCAAAACGATCCCCGGATCGCCGAGTGGATCGAGATCAGCAAATCGCTCGAGGGCCTGTCCCGGCACGCGTCCACCCATGCCGCCGGCGTTGTGATCGGGGACAAGCCCCTGGTCGAGTACCTGCCGCTATACCGGGGGAAGAAGGGCGAAGTCGTCACCCAGTTCGACATGAAGAAGGTCGAGGACATCGGGCTGGTCAAGTTCGACTTCCTCGGTCTTCGGAACCTCACGGTGATCGACAGCGCGCTGAGGATGATCCGGGAGCAGGGACAGCCGGTGCCGGACCTCTCGAACCTGCCCTTTGACGATCCCAAGACCTACGAACTGCTTCAGGCGGGCGACACGACGGGCGTCTTCCAACTGGAATCTCCCGGAATGAAGAACCTGATGGTGCGGCTCAAGCCCCAGAGCTTCGCCGAACTCACGGCGCTGGTGGCGTTGTACCGACCGGGGCCGCTGGATTCGGGGATGGTGGACGATTTCGTCGAGCGGAAGCACGGGCGCAAGCCGGTCGAGTACATGTTCCCGCAACTGGAGCCGATCCTCAAGGAAACCTACGGCGTCATGGTCTACCAGGAGCAGGTCATGCAGGCGGCAGGCACGCTCGCCGGCTACTCGATGGCCGATGCGGACAGCCTCCGGAAGGCCATCGGCAAGAAGATCGAAACCCTCATGGCCCAGCACCGCGAGAAATTCGTGAACGGGTGCATCGGCAACGGGCTTGACGGCGCAAAGGCGAAGGAACTCTTCGACCTGATCGAAAAATTCGGCGGCTACGGCTTCAACAAGTCCCACTCCGCCGCCTATGCGCTCATCGCCTATCAGACCGCCTATCTCAAGGCGCACTTTCCCGTGGAATTCATGGCCGCGTTGCTCACGAGCGAAATCGACACCATCGACGGCGTGGTCAAGTTCATCAATGAATGCAAGTCCCATCACATCGAGGTGCTGCCGCCCGATGTCAACCAGAGCAACACGGTGTTCACCGTGAAGGACGGCAAGATCCTTTTCGGCCTCGCGGCGGTCAAGAACGTCGGGCAGGCCGCCGTGGACCTGATCATCGAGGAGCGGGAGAAGTGCGGACCCTTTCAAAGCCTGTTCGACTTCTGCTCAAGGGTCGACTCCCAAAAGGTCAACAAGAGGGTCCTGGAAAGCCTGATCCGATGCGGGGCGTTCGATTCCACGGGCGAATACCGGTCACGCCTGATGGCCGTCCTGGAGGAAGCCCTCGACTATGGGCAGCGCCTTCATCGGGAGAAGAACAGCAACCAGATGAGCCTTTTCGGGGCCTGCGACGGAGGCGCCGCCTCCGGGTTGAACGAGCCGGCCTGCCCCCAGATCCGGGAATGGGACGAACGGCAAAAGCTGGAATTCGAAAAGGAATCCTTGGGCTTTTACGTTACCGGCCACCCCCTGGACCAGTACCGGGACCTGATCGAGCGCTACACCAATTCCAGTGCGCTCTCCGTGGTCGAACAGGCGGACAAGAGCACGGTCCGGCTGGCCGGCGTGGTGAAGACCGTCAAGACCATCCGCACCAAGAAGGACGATCTCATGGCGTTCTGCCAGGTCGAGGACATGCAGGGCTCGATCGAGGTGGTGGTGTTCCCTTCGGTTTACCGCGAGGCCCCGGATCTGCTGGTCAACGACGGCCTGGTGGTGGTCGATGGAAAGATCCAGAAGGACGAGAACGCCGTGAAGATCATCGCCGACAAGGTCGCCGCCCTCGACACCGTCGACGGCAACATCCCGATGGACATCCATTTCAGGATCCGGCTCGACAAGGTGGGACCGAACGCCATCCAGAGGCTGCACGAGATGCTGAAGCGATACCCCGGCCAGGACCAGGGGTTTATCCACATCGTGATGCCGGAAGGGGTGGAGGCCATTGTCAAGGTTTCGGAAGACAGGAAATTCAAAGGCTGTCGGGCCATGTTGAGCGAGGTCAACCAGTTTTTCGGATACGAGGCGGTGACGACCCGGCTGCCGAACGGGTGCTGAGGCGCGATCGCCTTGACAGC
>JBMNCP010000068.1:0-17650 GCA_049366795.1 Desulfobacterales bacterium | reverse complement strand
AGGCGGTGACGACCCGGCTGCCGAACGGGTGCTGAGGCGCGATCGCCTTGACAGCCTGTGGCTAAAAGGAGCCTCAGGCCGAAATGCGGCGTTGCGGCCATCGCGAAAAAGCTCACAACCACCTGTGGTTGCTGCGCTTTTCGCTCCGTGCCGCGCCTTCCGGCTTCGTCAACAGGCTTCGCCTGGACATGTGCCTTTCGGTCCGATGCTTGCTTATCCACAGGCTGTTGACAGCATGAGGTCCGGGCATGACCCAGCAAAAGGAACTCTTCGCAGCCCAGGGGGACAGACCCGAGCCGGAATACACCTTTTTCTGGCAGGGACCGTTTTCGCAGTGGCACCTGGCCGATATCACCGTCTGCGGCCGAACCTTCAACTGCTGCGAGCAGTTCGTGGCCTGGTCGAAGGCGATGCTCTTCGGAGACGCCCTGACGGCCGCCAAGGTGATGAAGTCGCCCAAGCCGAGGGAGCAGAAGGGGTTGGGCCGCGAGGTGGAGGGGTTTCGCGAGGATCTGTGGAAATGCTTCCGGGGCGGGGTGGTCTACACGGCGAACTATGCCAAGTTTTCGCAGCATGAAAAGCTAAAGTTCCAACTGCTGGGAACCCGCGGGACCATCCTGGTCGAGGCGTCGCCCCATGATCGGGTCTGGGGCATCGGGCTTTCCGCCGACGACCCGAAGGCCAGGCGGAAAAGCCTCTGGCGGGGTCTCAACCTTCTCGGCTATACGCTGACCCGGGTCCGGGAGGCCATCGACTTCGAAGAGCGGTTTGCGCGGTAGCGCGTCCTTGACCTTGCTGCAAAGGCCTTTTAGTGTCCGTCCAGATACGGTCATTCGGGCAGGAAGGACGATGTCCCTTCGCGGACCCGGAAAGGAAAATGAATGCCCATGAAATCCATCATCGATCATTTCGGGATATTGAAAACCCAGGCTGGCGTCGGTGCCGGATCCTTCATGGAGGGAACCGGAGAAATGCTCGATGCGGTTTCCCCCATCGACGGAAAGGTGCTTGCGCGGGTCTCCTGCGCCTCCCGCGACGAATTCGAAGCGGTCGTCGAGGCGTCGGCGGAGGGATTCGAGCACTGGAGAAGCGTCCCCGCTCCGAAGCGGGGGGACATCGTGCGGCAGATCGGGCAGGTGCTCCGCGAGAACAAGCGGGAGCTGGGCGCCCTCGTCAGCATCGAAACCGGGAAGATTCGCGCGGAAGGGGAAGGGGAGATCCAGGAGGCCGTCGACATCGCCGATTTCGCCGTCGGGCTGTCCAGGATGCTTTACGGCCTGTCGATGCACAGCGAACGGCCGGGCCATCGAATGTACGAGCAGTGGCACCCGCTCGGCCCCGTGGGCGTGATCACCGCTTTCAACTTCCCGGCCGCGGTCTGGTCCTGGAATGCCATGATCGCCCTTGTCGCGGGCGACACCGTGGTGTGGAAGCCATCGTCGAAGGCCCCGTTGACGGCTATCGCCCTGATGAAGCTGATCTGGCCCGTTCTGGAGCGCAACGGCCTCCCCAAGGGCATTCTCGGCCTGGCGGTCGGCGGGCGGGAAGCGGTCGGGGAGGCCATGGTCCACGACCGGCGGATACCGCTGGTTTCCGCCACCGGCAGCGTGGCGATGGGGCGCCACGTGGGCCAGGCGGTGGCGTCGCGCCTGGGGCGTTCCCTGCTCGAGCTGGGCGGGAACAACGGCATCGTCGTCACTCCTGCGGCCGATTTGGCGCTGGCGGTCCGCGGGATTCTGTTCGGGGCGGTCGGAACCGCGGGTCAACGCTGCACGACGACCCGTCGCGTGATCGTTCACCGGGACGTGTTCGATCCGCTGGCCCGGCGGCTGATCGACGCCTACCGGCAGGTGCCGATCGGGAATCCGCTCGATGACGGCACCCTGATGGGACCGTTGATCGACCGCGAGGCGGTGGACGCCATGCAGCAGGCCATCGAAAAGGCCAAAAAGCAGGGCGGCGAAGTGCTCTACGGCGGCGAGGTGCTGAAAGGCGGCATCTACGATGCCGGTACCTATGTCACCCCGTGCATCTGCAAGGCCCACCCGGACATGGCGGTCGTTCGCGAGGAAACCTTTGCGCCCGTCCTCTATCTGCTGTCCTGCGACGACCTGGACGATGCCGTTCGGATCCACAACGCCGTTCCCCAGGGGCTGTCGTCCGCCGTTTTTACCAACGACCTTCGGGAGGCCGAGCGGTTCCTCTCCCACGAAGGCAGCGATTGCGGGATCGCCAACGTCAACATCGGGACCTCCGGCGCCGAGATCGGAGGCGCCTTCGGGGGCGAGAAGGAAACCGGCGGTGGACGGGAATCGGGGAGCGACGCCTGGAAAGCCTATATGCGGCGGCAGACCTGCACGATCAACTGGTCCGGCGCAATGCCGCTGGCGCAGGGCATCCGATTCGAGGCGGGGGAGGGGTAGCCGGGGGTTTTTCTACGGAGACGGGGACGAGAACCGCCCCTTCTCAGGTAGAGCAGAGATCGACGGTTTCGAAGATGCCGGCCGCGAGATCGAAGATGAGCAGCCGGTTCCGGAGGGCGGGCATCTGATTCAGCAGGATCTTGACGGCTTCGCCGCATTCCAGGCTGGCGGCCACTCCCACCGCCATCGGCAGGGTTCCAAGGGTGGCCTCAGCCCCTTTCGCCGGTGTGGGTGACGGGTCGCCGTATACGGACTCGAGCCCCCTGTCCCCCGGGAAGATGACCGTGACCTGCCCCGACATGCCGGCGATGGCGGCGGAAACCATGGGGATGCCGCACCGTTTGCAGGCGCTTTCCAGGTTGAAGCGGCCTTCGATGGAGTCCAGGCAGTCGACGACGACGTGGCTGCCTCGAATGAGCTCGTCGGCATTGGCGGGGATCAAGAAGATCGAAGCCGTGTCGACCTGAACCGACGGGTTGACGGCCTCCACCCGCTCCCTGGCGGCTTTCGCCTTCGGGGTTCCGATAGCCCCGGTGGTGGAAAGGAACTGCCGGTTGAGATTGTGCCCTTCGAACCGGTCGCCGTCCACGAGCCGCAGGTATCCGACACCGATGCGGGCAAGGATTTCGGTGACGACGCCTCCCAGTCCGCCCAGCCCGATGACGGTCGCGCGGGATGCCAGAAGCCGGGACTGGTCTTCGACCGAAAACGAGTCAAAACTCCGTTCGTAGCGTTCCGGGACGATGCCCCTTGCCAATGCGGCCCGCTCCACCTCGGAGCCGGGCACGCCCATATCCTGTGCGATGCGCATCACATCGTCGACGGTGAGCCGCTGCCTGGAGCTTCCGTCCGCGAATGTGATTCTGAGTGCCGCCGACTCGCAGCTTCGAGACAGCGCGTCCGGATCCATCTCAGCCTCCACCGACCGGCGGGAACAGCCCCAACCGGTCGCCCGGCTCGAGTGTTTGGCTCAACGGCACGGTGACGCCGTTGATGAAGGCGAGCTTGACCTCGGAT
Organism: Desulfobacterales bacterium; assembly: GCA_049366795.1. GTDB lineage: Bacteria > Desulfobacterota > Desulfobacteria > Desulfobacterales > UBA5852 > CALNZV01. The sequence goes on along the minus strand of JBMNCP010000068.1, from coordinate 14,210 downwards.
TCCGGGATCCCCAACTCCTCGATAATATCCTTCACGGTCGTCTGACGACCGATGGTGTACCGATCCGGGGATGGGGGCCGGTATTTCAGGAGGGTGGCGAACAGGCGGATATCGATGGTGGCGTCCATGATCGACGGTCCCGGGGGTGAAGGGGTTGTGGTGAAACGGTCATTCCAATGCCATTCATAGTAAAAGGCGGGGTTCTCAAAGTCAATCGAAGCCGGCGGGGACGGGAACCGGCTGTTGCCCGCGACCGGCTTTTCTGGTAGTCGCAGTGACGCACGATCCGAGGTTGCTCGGAGGTCGGTGCGGCTTGTCTTTCACCGAAAGTCGTTGAATCGTTGCCGCGGCAGGCCGGAGCTTTCGCCGCTTTGCGAAGCAGTCGGCGCGCCGCGGACTTCAGCAGGAGATCAAAGTGTTGAATCTCGAAGGGCGGACGGTCCTGGTGACCGGCGGGGCGGGCTTCATCGGCTCGCATCTGGTGGAGGCGCTGTCGGACGGCGGAGCGCAGGTGAGGGTGCTGGACAACCTGAGCACCGGGAGTTTGGTGAACCTGGCCCACCTGGAGGATCGATTCGACCTCGTCGAGGCGGACATCCGGGATTCGGAAGCCATGGACTCCGCATTCCGGGATGTCGACCTGGTTTTCCACCAGGCGGCGGTGGTGTCGGTGCCCCTGTCCGTCAAGGACCCGGTCGGCTCCGCGGAGGTCAATGAGATGGGCACCCTCAAGGTGCTCGAGGCGGCGAGGGTCCATGGCGTCCGGCGGGTGGTTCTGGCCAGTTCGAGCGCCGTGTATGGCAACAATCCCGATCTGCCCAAGCGCGAGAGCATGGCGCCCGAGGTTCTCAGCCCTTACGCGGCCCAGAAGCTGGCCAACGAACTGATTGCCGGGCTTTACTGGCGCCTCTACGGGCTCGAGACGGTCTGCCTGCGGTACTTCAACGTTTTCGGGCCCCGGCAGGATCCTTCCTCTCCGTATTCCGGCGTGATATCGATCTTCATGGAACGGGCCGTGGGGGGCGGGGCGCCGGTCATATACGGTGACGGCGGCCAGAGCAGGGATTTCGTCTATGTCGAGGACGTCGCGCGCGCCAACCTGATGGCAGCCTCCGCCGCCGGGGCCGGTGGAAAAATCTTCAACATCGGGACCGGGAAATCGATTACCGTCCGCCGCCTCTGGGAGTTGATCCGGGGTTTTGCGGGGCTCGAGCTCCCGGCAGTCCCGGCGGCGCCCAGGGAAGGCGACGTTCGTCATTCCCTGGCCGACATCGGGCAAGCTGAAGAATGCCTCGGTTTTCTTCCCCGCGTGGACCTGGAATCAGGGCTTCGATCGACCTACGACTGGTATGCCAACCATGCGGGGCGTGCCTGATATCCGTTTCGAACCCCATGACCCGTTTGGCGGGCGCCGATCGGGGCGGCTGCATGCTCACAGGAGGGATTTCCCATGATCATCGATCTCAACCGGGTTCTGGTGACCGGCGTTGCCGGCTTTATCGGGTATCACGTGGCGCGACGGCTTCTCGAAGGCGGATCGAGTGTGGTCGGAATCGACAACATGAATGACTACTACGATGTCCGGCTCAAGGAGGATCGTCTCCGCCAGCTCGAGTCCCTGGATGGATTCGAATTCGTCCGGGCGGACCTCTCCGAGCTGAAGGCGCTCGATGCCGTGTTCGATGCCGAACCCTTCGATGCGGTCGTCAATCTGGCGGCCCAGGCCGGCGTCCGCTATTCGCTCACCAATCCTCACGCCTATGTGTCGGCGAACATCGTGGGGTTCGTGAACCTGCTCGAATGCTGCCGGCATCACCACGCCCGCCACCTGGTCTTCGCCTCGTCCAGCTCGGTATACGGGGCCAACACTCTCATGCCCTTCTCGGTTCACCACAATGTCGATCATCCCGTTTCTCTCTATGCCGCCTCCAAGAAGTCGAACGAACTCATGGCGCACACGTACAGCCATCTGTACGCCATGAACTGCACGGGCCTGCGATTCTTCACCGTCTACGGACCCTGGGGACGGCCGGACATGGCCCTTTTCCTGTTCGTCAAGGCGATCCTGGAAAATCGGCCCATCAAGGTGTTCAACCACGGCAGGATGCGCCGGGACTTCACCTACATCGACGACATCGTCGAGGGAGTGGTCAGGATCATGCAGCGGCTCCCCCGGCCCAATCCGGATTGGAGCGGCGACCGGCCCGATCCCGGATCCTCCTATGCGCCCTATCGCATCTACAACATCGGCAACCATCAACCGATCGAGCTGCTGGAGTTCATCCGGATCATCGAGACCGCCCTGGGCCGGGAGGCACGGAAGGAGTTCATGGACCTGCAGCCCGGGGACGTGCCGGCCACCTATGCGGATATCGAGGACTTGAGACGGGATGCGGGCTTTACGCCGCAAACGCCCCTGGAGGTGGGAATTCCAAGATTTATTGAATGGTACCGGTCCTACTACGGCGTGTGAGGCGGCGTTTCAGCCGATGGCGTTGAGAACGGTGACACCGGCCTTCTCGAGCGCGGCGCTGATGGCCGCCGTGTCGCATTCGGCCAGGCGGAAGTAGTAGATCCGCTTGTTGCCGGATTTGCCGGCCATGGCGATGTTGATGATGTCCCCCCCCTGCTCGTGGATCACCTGGATGGCCTTGCGGAGGGCTCCGGGTCGGTTTTCGATGGCGGTGTCGATTCGGCTGCTGGCCGATAAGAGCCCCATCATGTTGACGAATGCGCCGAGAATGTCCGTCACGGTGATGATCCCCACCAACCTGCCCTTGTCGACGACCGGAAGCCCCCCGATCTTTCGCTTGTAAATCAGCTGGGCCGCAATTTCGACGTCCGTGTCCGGAGAAACCGTGACCGGGTTCCTGATCATGAGATCTTTCAAACCGAGATCGCCGACCATGGAGGGGATGAGTCCCTGCTTCAGGTCGGCCAGTGTCACGAAGCCCACGAGCTGGTTGTCCTTTCCGACCACCGGAAGGTGCCGGATGGAATTGGTCTTCATGATGCCGATGGCATCGCTGATCGTGGATCGTTCGTTGACGGTAATCGGTTCTCTCACCATCAGGTCTTCGATCTTCATGACGGTTTTCCCTCGGTTTTCGTTCGAACGGCCGGCTCGAAACTGCACAGGGGTTCTTCTTCCATATAATCTCCGGTGGCTTCGTAGGCGCGTGCCCGGCAGCCGCCGCAGACCCGCCGGTACTCGCAGTCACCGCACTTGCCCTTGAGAGCGTCGTAGTCCCTGAGGGTAAGGAATACCTTCGATCCTCTCCAGATGTCCGCGAAGGACTCCCGGGTGACATCGCCGCTTTCGACCTGAAGGAATCCGCACGGTTGAACGATGCCCCGGTGGCTGATGAAGCAGAAGCCCACCCCTCCCAGGCACCCCCGGGTTACGGCGTCCAGGCCGTGGCTCTCGAAGTTCACCTTTTTCCCTTCCTCCCGGGCGCGCTGGCGCAGGATCCGGTAGTAGTGGGGGGCGCAGGTGGCCTTGAGCTGAAGTTTCGACCGTTCGCGCTGGTCATAGAACCAGTTCAGGGTACTTTCATACTCTTCCGCGTCGATTTCCTTGTCGATCAGATACTTGCCCCTTCCGGTCGGAACGAGCAGAAAAATATGGTGGGCCACCGCTCCAAGCCGGATGGCGAGTTCCTGGATTTTCGGGATCTGATCCAGGTTCAGCTTGGAGATGGTGGTGTTGACCTGAAACTCGATGCCCGCGGACTTGGCGAACTCGATTCCCCGGATCGCACCGTCGAATGCACCCGCCACGCCGCGGAAACTGTCGTGGGATTCCCGGGTGGCCCCGTCCAGGCTCACGCTGATGCGCTGGATGCCCGACGCCTTCATTTTTCGGGCATGCTCCGGTGTGATGAGGGTGCCGTTGGGCGCCATGACCATTCGGAGCCCGAGTTGGTTTCCATAGCTGGCGATGTCGAAGATGTCCGCGCGGAGCAGCGGCTCTCCGCCCGTCAGGATGACGATGGGCTTTCCCACCTCGGCAATCTGATCGAGAAGCCGGAAGGAGGCTTCGGTATCCAGCTCGCCTTCATGGGGACCGAGGTCGGCGGATGCGCGGCAGTGCCGGCAGGCGAGGTTGCAATTCCGCGTGGTTTCCCATGCCACGAGCCGCAATGGCGCTTCCTCGGGGGCTTTCGATGACGCGCTGGACGGATGCCCGCCGGGGTGCTCCTGGGCTGGGGGATGATGGGCCATGGTTTATCCTCTAGGGGTTCAGCAGCCGCGCCGCCTCGACCGCGAAATAGGTGAGAATCATGTCGGCCCCGGCGCGTTTGATGGCGGTCAGGGATTCCATCATGACCTTTTGGCCGTCGATCCAACCCATTTGTTCGGCTGCCTTGATGAGGGAGTACTCTCCGCTGACACTGTAGGCCGCCAGCGGCAGGTCGATCTCGTCCCTGATCCGGCAGATGACATCCAGGTAGGCGAGGGCCGGTTTGATCATGATGATGTCGGCCCCCTCCTCGATGTCCATGGATACCTCACGGATGGCCTCTCTTGCATTGGCCGGATCCATCTGGTAGGTCCGCCGGTCTCCGAATTGGGGCGCCGAGTCGGCGGCCTCCCGGAAGGGGCCGTAAAACGCCGAACAGTACTTGGCCGAGTAGGCCATGATCGGGACATGGCTGTAGGCGTTTTCGTCCAGGGCATTGCGGATTTCGGCCACCCGGCCGTCCATCATGTCCGACGGCGCCACCATGTCGGCGCCCGCCTGGGCATGGGAAAGGGCCGTTTTCGCCAGCAGATCGAGGGAAGCGTCGTTGTCGATCGTCTCTCCCTCCACGACCCCGCAGTGGCCGTGGTCCGTGTACTGGCAGAGGCAGACGTCGGTGATGACCATGAGGCCGGGAAGCGCGTTTTTCAGTTCCTTGACGGCGCGCTGGGCAATGCCGTCCCTGGCGTAGGCGGACGTGGCCAGCGGATCCTTTTTGTCCGGCACCCCGAAAACGATGACCGCCGGCACTCCCGCTTCAGCGGCCTGCCGGGCGGTCTTGACGACGCGGTCGACGGACATCTGGTACTGGCCGGGCATGGAGGGGACCGGTTTGGCGACGTCCTTGCCGCTCACGGCAAACAGGGGAAGGATGAGATCGTCGACCGAAAGGCGGGTTTCCCGAACCATGCGTCGAATGGCTTCGTTCCGCCGCATGCGGCGGGGGCGGTACTCCGGGAAGATCATGAGGTCTACCTGCTTTCTGGAATTTCTGGATTGACTGAAATTGACGGCATCGGGTCTACTCACCCGACTCAGATACTCTGGCTGATTTCCTCGTCGGTCAGGTAACAGGCGGGATCCGGAGCCCACACGTCGCCGTAGAAGGCTTCGGCCCGCACCCTGAAGTTGCCGCCGCAAATATCCAGCCACCGGCAGGTGGCGCATCTTCCCGTCACGTAGGCCTTCTTGTTCTTGAGCTGTTGGAGCAGCGGATCGGTGGGCCGGCTCCAGATGTCGGAGAAGGGCCGGTCCTTGATATTTCCGAAACTGTGGTGGCGCCAGAACTGGTCGGCGTAAACCTCCCCGTCCCAGCTCACGCAACCGATGCCCCGGCCGGAGTTGTTGCCTTCGTTCATCTGAAGCAGCTCCAGCACTTCGTCCGCCCGCTTCGGGTCTTCCTTCGTCAGCCGGAGATAGAGGTAGGGACCGTCGGCGTGGTTGTCGACCGTCAGCACTTCCTTCGGCTTTCCGCGATCGTGAAGATCCTTCGTCCGGTCGATGATCAGGTCGATGGCACGGCGGGTCTCCTCGTGCGTGAGGTCGTCCTTCACCAGCTTCGATCCGCGGCCCGCATAGACGAGATGGTAGAAGCAGACGCGCGGGATGTCCATCTCCTCCATGAGATCGAACACCGCCGGAATCTCACCCACATTGTGCTTGTTGATGGTGAAGCGGAGCCCGACCTTGATGCCGGCCGCCTGGGTGTTGCGGATGCCGTCGAGCGCGTCCTGGAAACAGCCCTTGACGGCCCGGAACCGGTCATGGATGTCCTCCATGCCGTCCAGGCTGATGCCGACGTAGGAGAGCCCGATGGTTTTCAACGTACGAGCCATCTCCGGGGTGATCAGCGTCCCGTTGGTGGAGATCACCGCCCGCATGCCTTTTTTCACTGCATAATCGGCCAGTTCGGGCAGGTCGGGGCGCATGAGCGGCTCGCCTCCCGAAAGGAGCAGCACCGGCGAGCCGAACGCGGCGAGGTCGTCGATGAGGGCCTTGCCTTCCTCGGTGCTCAATTCGTTGTCGAACACCTGGTTTTTTGCGTGCGCATAACAATGTACGCATTTGAGATTGCACCGGCGGGTAATGTTCCAGACCACGACGGGTTTCTTGTCCTGGGAAAACTGCAGCAGATGGGACGGCAGGTTGACGGATTGTCTTCCATAGCGGAGTGCGTCGGAGGGTTCGACGGTCCCACAGTAAAGCTTCGAGATGCCGATCATGAACGGTCAGACCTTTCCAATTGCAGCGATGAGGGGGGTGTCGGTGCCTGTCGAAAAAGGCTTCGGATGTACTCATCCGGATGAGTGAGCGCCCACCGGTTGATGAAGAAACGGTTCTTGCCGGTTTTTTCCGCGGCCAGTTTGAGCCCGAGCTCAAAATTGTCGGAGAGCCCCTGGGCGAATTGACCGGTCGTGGTTTCGGAACTTACAAGCTGGCCGATGACGAAGTCAATAGCGTCCTCCTCGAGGACGATGTTGATGTCGTGGTGCTTGTAGAATTCCAATTCGATTGCCTTGATGTCATCGTAGAGGCCCCGGATGCGTTCGAGCACCTGCCCGATGTCCATGATATGCCTCGAGTAGTAGGATGCGACGATTTCCATTTTCGAGGGCGTGAGTTTGAGGCTGTACCGGTCGACCAGCAGGGCGCGGTTTGCTTCCAGATACGCCTTGATGGACGCTTTTTCGGAGTGCCGGATCCGCTCGAAGTCCTCCTCCGCGGACCGGCCGTTGTCGGCCACGAGCGCATCGAGGCCGGCCTCCGGATGTTCGACCACTTCGGCCGTGACCGGAAACTTCCGGATCGAGGTCGACGGCAGCCGCTTCTCGAACAGCATCAATGCGTTTTCCACGGCGCTGACCAGCCCCCTGGCGCCGGTGTTCTCGGTATGGGCCTGGCGGGCGAGGATATCGAGCGCGGGATCGTCGAACTTGACGTCGATGCCGTAGGCGTCGAAATCCAGGCGCTTTCCCAGGATGATCGGGTTGCTGGGGTTCTTCAGGATGTCGAACAGATCGGTGACCGAGAGCGGGTCCAAAATCGCTCGGACCGGAAGTCGGCCGACGAACTCGGACTCGAATCCATACTCGATCAAGTCCTCCGATCCGGCGTGTTTGAGCAGGTCGGCGTCCTCCCGATGATCGCGGATGTGCGCGCCAAAACCGATCTCCTGTTTCGCGATGCGCTTCCTGACGATTTCGGCCAGTCCGTTGAAGGCGCCGCTCATGATGAACAGGATGTTCGCGGTGTTGACGACCCTGCGCTCCTTCTTTCCGGTTTTTCGAAAGCGCTCGATCTCCTGGAGCATGGCAATCGGGTCGTGGGGCACCTTGAGATCGACTTCGGTCTCTTCCATGGGTTTCAGAAGGGCGCGCTGAACGCCTGACCGTGAAACATCGGCCCCGATGATATTTTTCGAAGCGGCGATCTTGTCGATTTCGTCGATGTAGATGATGCCGTATTGGGCCAGTTCGATGTCGTTGCCGGCTTCGCGAACCAGGTCCCTGACGAGGTCTTCCACATCCCCGCCGACATACCCGGTCTCGCTGAACTTGGTGGCATCTCCCTTGACGAAGGGAACCCCGATCTTCTTGGCGATCAGCCGGACGATGTAGGTCTTCCCGACACCGGTGGGGCCGAGAAGCAGTACGTTGTTCTTGATTCGGCCCACCAGGTCGGAGACGGCCTCGCCGCTCGCTTTCGCACGTTTGATCCGGTTGAAATGGGTGCAGATCTTGGTGGCAAGTACAGCCTTCGCCCTGTCCTGCTTGACGATGTAGCGATCCAGGTAGGCGATCAGCTCCTCGGGTTTGAGATCGAATCGAATGCCGGCTTCCGATCGGGGCGGCTCGGCGTCCTTGTGGATCGCATCGGGTTCGGCCATCATCATGGGGGAGACGATTTTGACGCTGTTGCCGAATTTCTTGGAAAGAAATTCACTGATTTCCTTTTCGATTTCGGCGGGATTCGGTATTTTTTCGCTTTGATTCTTCATGGTTCGGAATATTAATCATGCCGGTCGGAATTGGCAAGGAATACCGCCACCTGCCGGTTGTCCAGGGTGATTTGAAGCCGCCGGCCGGCGGCGCGGCCGATCTACGCGGCATCCGGTTCGGGGGGAGGGATCCAGGGAAAATGGACGACAGCGCGTTCCATCGAATCGTCGATCATCTCGGTGGTTCCCGCCGCGGCTACCGCAAGGTCCGCAAGGGTGTCAAGAGGCGACTCGAACGCCACATGGCGGGCCTGGGCTGCCGGACGGTCGCCGCCTACCTGGAGGCTCTGGAACGCTCCGCGGCCGATATGGAAGCGGCGCGCCGGCTGATGACGGTTCCGATCTCAAGGTTCTTCAGGGATCGGGTCCTGTGGGCACAACTGAGAGATCCCGTGTTGCCCACCCTGCTGGATCGCTTCGGTGTCCCTTTGCATGTGTGGAGCGCCGGCTGCGCCTGCGGCGAGGAGGCTTACAGTTTCAGAATTCTGTGGGAGAAAATGCTTCCCGGCGTTCCTCCGCGCATTCTCGCCACTGATCTCATGCCCGAAAGGATCGAAAGGGCCGAGGCCGGCCTCTACCCGCGCGGCAGCATGAAGGAAATACCGGAGGCGCTCCTTCCCCGCTGGTTCGAGGAACTCGAGGGCGGGAGGGGCTACCGCGTCCGGGAAGCGGTCCGGAGCGGCATCCGCTGGCAGTGCCTTGATATCGAGGCCATTGAGTGCCGCTCACCCTTCCACATCGTTTTCCTGCGCAACAGCATCCTCACTTACGACCGGCCGCCTAAGCGGGATCGGGTCCTTGCGCGGGTTCGGGAATGCGTCGCCCGCGGTGGCGTGGTGATCGTGGGTTCGCATGAAAGGCTTCCGGATCCGGACGGCCGGTTCGAGCGCTGGTTTCCCTGGATCTACCGTCTTCGTTGATGGGGCCGGTCTCTCGCCATGTCGGCGTCCGGCGCTGATTCCGGAGGGATCGCCTACAGCTCGATGCGGGTGCCGAGCACCTTGAGAAACTTGGAGATCCAGTCCGGATGGGCGGGCCACGCGGGAGCGGACACCAGGTTGCCGTCCACGTGCGCCTGATCCACCGGGATGTCCATGTACCGTCCGCCCGCGCGCGTCACGTCCGGGCCGACGGCCGGATAGGCGGAACAGCTTCGATTCCGCAGGACGTCGGCGGCCGCCAGCAGCTGCGCGCCGTGGCAGATGGCGGCGATCGGCTTTTGGGTCTCCGCGAAATGCTTTACGACATCGATCACCGCCGGGTTGAGGCGGATGTACTCGGGGGCCCTTCCGCCGGGGATGACCAGCGCATCGTAGGCATCGGCCCGGATCTCCGCGAACGTGGCGTTGAGGGTGAAGTTGTGCCCCCGTTTTTCGCTGTAGGTCTGATCCCCCTCGAAGTCGTGAACGGCCGTGCGGACCTGCTCTCCGGCCTTTTTGTCCGGGCAGACGGCGTGCACCGTGTGCCCGACGGCCTGCAATGCCTGGAAGGGAACCATCACCTCGTAGTCCTCCACGTAGTCGCCCACCAGAAAAAGAATTTTTTTGGCTGCCATCGAATGATCCTCCTTGGTTGTGGGGGTGAGGGAATGCGCCGGCGAATCGCCTGCCGCTGCTCCCGGGTAGGTTTCCAGGATTCAATGTAAGACAATCCGGGCCCCGGACAATGCGTCAGGCGGGTTTCAGAGGGTGTGGGGACGGAAGCGCCGGTTTGCGGCTAAATCGGGTTTTTCGCGGCAGCGGGAGGCGAAAAAAAAGACCGGCCGATATCGGCCGGTCTTCGAGGTTGATTTTGGTACGCCCGGCTGGATTCGAACCAGCGATCTTCAGCTCCGGAGGCTGAATCTTATCACTTACCTATATTTACCCTACCATCCTAAAAGCCCCTGATTACAAAGCAATATTCACCCTCTCTTTTTTCTTGACATACCTCAAAATACCTTGATATTCATCCTGTAGGTTGGAAATACGGTTGGAAAACTTCCAGGCAACCCGTTTCAGCCTGGGGCTTATGGCTCCGGACTGACAGGTTGGAAAGGGGTTGGAAAAATGGCGAAGCGGATCAAGGTCGAAGGGTACAAGGGGATCTTTTACCGCATGGCGAAGCGCCTGGGCGGACCGGGCGAGGAACGGGTCTACTATGCGGTCTACAAGGACGCCGATGGAAAGCTCATCGAGACCAAGCTCGGACGCCAGTACAAAAACCGGATGACGCCAGCGAAGGCGGCCAAAATGAGATCGGACCTCATCGAAGGCCGACGCCTTACCCGCCAGGAGGAACGGGAGAAGAGGCAGGCCGAGGCCGAGGCCGAGGAAGCCAGGTGGACCGTCCAGAGGCTTTGGGAGGAATACCAGCGGTGCAACCCCGAGCTGAAGGGCTGGAGGACCTACCGGAGCAACTACCACAAGCACATCGAGCCCGTATTCGGGAAACAGGAGCCACATGAGATCCTGCCGCTCGACATCGACCGTTTTCGGTTGAGGCTTTCCAAGACCCATGCCGCGCAATCAGTAAAGCACAGTCTGAACCTGCTTCGGCGTATCATCAACTTCGGCCAGTCAAAGGGGCTATGCGCGGCCCTGCCGTTCAAGATCAAATTCCCGAGGGTGAGCAACGAGGTCACCGAGGATTTGAGCACGGAACAGCTTTCGCGGCTACTGGAGGCGATCGAGGCGGACGATCACCCGCAAGCCGGCGACATCATGAAGATGGCGCTGTACCTGGGGCTCCGCAAAGGTGAGATTTTCCGCCTCAAGTGGGAGCATATCGATTTCAGGCGGGGATTCGTTCGTATCCTGGACCCAAAGCGTGGCGAGGATGCGACCATTCCATTGAACTCAGCGGCCAGGAGACTGCTGGAGTCGATCCCAAAGGAAGCCGAGTATGTTTTCCCCGGCCGGGCAGGGGGGCAGCGAACCACTATCGCGGTTCAGGCGCGGCGGATCCGCAAGGCGGCGGGACTGCCGGACAGCTTCCGACCGCTCCATGGGCTCAGGCACCACTACGCGAGCCTGTTAGCCTCATCGGGCAAGGTCGATATGTTTACCCTCCAGCGGCTCTTGACTCACAAGGATCCCAAGATGACGGCGCGGTATGCCCACTTACGGGATGATGCGCTACAGCGGGCGGCGGAACTGGCCGGGGAGCTGATCGAAGCATCAACCGGCGCCTCCGAGGGTGAGAAAGGGGAGACAGCAAATGGTTAAAAAACGAAAGGTCCGGGATGGCGTGTTTCTGCATGACGTATACGAGTTTGAAGAAGGCGACCATCTTAAGCCGGAGTGCTGGGAGCTGTTTTTTGACGGCTCCATGCCTGAAAAGCTGCTGGACAGCATAGAGGGGCAAATCGAAGCTGTCTTGTCCGATGAAAAAAGCTCAGAACGTAGAAAGCACGATGCGGGGTATGCGGCTTGGTACCTTGGACAGGTCCGGCGGAACCTTTCAGAGAACAAAGCGGCGGACTTGCTTGTCAACTTTCACCAGTGCATGAATTCACTATGGAAGGCGAAAATCAGACCGTTTGAACCGAGCATGTTTCATCGTGGGAAATTGCAGGATAACCAAAAAAAGACCATCGTTCAGCGGCGAGAAGCCGCACAAGGGAAACACCGACAATGGCAAAAAATGGCGGACGCCATACGCTCAGAAAGCAATAAAAAGGCTCATTGGAGTAGAGCACAGCTGGCCGGCGAAATCCTCCAGCGTCTGATGGAACAGGGGCTCGATACCAATCTTCCGAAAGTAGACACTATCCGGAAAAAAATTACCTGACAAAAAATAATTGGCACTGACGCTTTAGCAGTGCCAAAAAGACCGTGCTTTACTTAGGCCAACCTCAACGGGTTGGCCTTTTGTTTTTCATACCAACAGGAACATGGAGAAAGCCAATGGCACAAGAAATTCACCTCCGATACCTCAAGGAAAACGAAGCTGCCGAACTGACCGGGTTTGCGGTTCAGACGCTTCGGAACAAGCGGCACATAGGTGAGGGCCCCCCCTACATCAAAAAAGGGCGGGCGGTCCGGTATCCCCTCCAGGACCTGATTACCTGGATGGAATCGGATCGGGTGGAGGTAGAACGGTGAACCCCCAAGCTGACGCGGCGGCCCGGTACCTGGAAATGGGATTCTCCATCATCCCGGTAGGCCATGACAAAAAGCCCCGTCTGGCCTGGGCGCCCTACCAGGAGACAGCGCCGACGCCGGAAGCGGTCCGGAAATGGTGGAAGGACTTTCCGGGCGCCAACATCGGGATCGTGACGGGCCCCGTCTCCGGGCTGCTGGTAGTGGACGCCGACAGCCAGGAAGCGGTTGAAAAAATCGAATCCTATCTCCCCGAGACCTACACGACTCCGATTGCCTCAACCCCTCGGGGCGGACGCCATTATTATTTTCGCCATGCCGATGGGTTCCCGAACCGCGCGAACCTCTTTCCGGGCTGCGACATCCGGACGCAAGGCGGCTATGTCGTGGCGCCTCCGGGCTCGAACGGAAACGGCGGGTTTTATGCCTGGTTGCCGGGGCTCAGTATCGAGGAAGTCGCCCCTGCTCCGATGCCCGAACCGCTGCTGGCGGCGCTGCTATCTTTTATTAATATTAATGCATTTACTAATAGGGGGCGCAACATTGCGGATCCGGGCGAAAGTAACAGCGAGCAACAAAGCGCAACATTGGGCAACATTTCATTTGAAGAGGGCGGGCGGGATGAAGCCCTCTTCCATCTTGCAAATCACCTGACAAAAGGCGGAATGCCAACCGCAAATATCGAAAAATACATGCTTTTTTTCGCCTCCCACTGTTCCCCGCCTTTTCCCCAAAAGGAAGCCATTTCAAAAATCCAATCGGCTATGAAGCGATCCGACATCCTGAAAGTCGGGTTGACCGAAGCCATCCGCCAGTGGGTGAGCGCAACATGGGGCAACTTTAGCGTAACAGAATGGTATCAAAGCGCAACATTGCGTAACAGCGAGGACAAAGCCAAGAGCCGGGTGGTTTTCGGCCGGCTGGTGGAAGAGGGGATCATTGAGCGCATTCCTGGGCGCAACGGCTGGTACCGGAAGGTGGACGCCGATTGCGAAACAATGAACTTCCTGGAGGCCCCGACCGAATCGACCGACCTTTGGATGCCCTTCAACCTCCATCGCATGGTGGAGATCATGCCAGGTAACATCATTGTAATTGCCGGCGAGCCCAACGCCGGGAAAACCGGGATCCTCCTAAACATCGTCCGCCAGAATATGGCGCGGCACACCGTTCACTATTTCAATTCAGAGATGGGCGCGTCCGAGCTGCGGAAGCGCCTGGAGAACTTCTCCGACACGCCCCTTGGTCAATGGCGCTTCAATGCCTATGAGCGGTCCGGAGATTTTGCCGACGTGATAAAGCCGGGCGCCGGCAACATCAACATCATCGACTTCCTGGAAATTCACGACGACTTTTATCGGATCGGCGGCGACCTTGCAGCCATCCACAAGAAATTGTGTGGCGCCATCGCCATCATTGCCCTTCAAAAAAACAAGGGGTCCGACACTGGATTGGGCGGTTTCCGAAGCCTTGAAAAACCCCGCCTGTATCTCGCGGTCTCCCCCAACAAGATAAAGATCGTGAAGGCCAAGAACTGGAAGGACCCCAAGAAAAACCCGAACGGCCTGGAGGTCTCCTTCAAACTGGCTGCCGGCTGCATTCTCTCCCAGCGGGGCGAGTGGGCCAAGCCGACAGCGGCGGCAGGGGGCGTCAAATGAAGGCGCCCTGTCTCTTCTGCCGGAAGCCGACAACCGACCGCGGGCTCTTCATACCGTACGACCCTACTGAGTACGGGGGCGATCCCGGCCGGGTCCGGGCCTTCATCTATCCGATCTGCGATTCCTGCCGGGACACCGGTTTCAGCTTCGAGAAGATCGAAGCCATTGCCAAGCTCGCCGGAACCGGGGCGAGTGTCCATTGAAAGGCGGCTGAAAATGACCTGTCAAGA
>JBMNCP010000067.1:0-1005 GCA_049366795.1 Desulfobacterales bacterium | reverse complement strand
CCAAGGGCAAGTCCGATCTCGAAGGATTGTTTCTCGGGTCTGCCACCCATAAGGTGCTGCAAACCACGAATAAGCCTGTGTTGGTCGTGAAGTAGTGGCCTTTCCCGGCATGACGTGCCGGTGTTGTCATGATTTCAGCCTACCGTGCGCTTCATGAGTCGGGCGAATTGGTTCGCCGCGTCGAAAAAGCCCTATCCATGCTCGGCGAGTGTTGTTTGTGCCCTCGCGGATGCCGCGTGAACAGGCTGGAAGGGGAGAGCGGTTTTTGCGGCGTGGGCCGGAGGGCGGTGGTCGCGAGCTTCAACCCCCATTTCGGCGAGGAAGGGCCGTTGGTGGGCGAACATGGGTCCGGGACCATCTTTTTCGCCGGGTGTAATCTCGGCTGTCGTTTTTGTCAGAATTACGACATAAGCCACGATGCCGGGGCCGGTATCGACGCCGAGCCGGATGAGTTGGCCGGGGTCATGCTGTCCCTACAAAAGCAGGGGTGCCACAACATCAATCTCGTGACCCCGTCGCACGTGGTCCCTCAAATCCTTGAAGCCCTGCCGATAGCCGTCGAACATGGGCTTTCCGTGCCGTTGGTTTACAACACCAGTTCTTATGATTCCCTGGAAACCTTGCGTTTGCTTGACGGTGTGGTGGATATCTACATGCCTGACGTCAAGATGTGGGATTCGGATCATGCCCACCGATATCTGCGTGCCAGGGATTATCCCGAGGCCGCACGCCAGGCCGTGCGGGAGATGTATCGACAGGTGGGCGATCTGAAAATCGGCCCGGACGGTCTGGCGGAACGAGGGCTGTTGGTTCGCCACTTGGTTATGCCGGGCGATACGGCGGGTACGGAGCAGTGGATGGCATTTCTTGCCGGACTGTCCACGAATACGTACCTCAATATTATGGATCAATATCAGCCATGCGGGGAAGCGGGCCGGATGCCCGGCATTGACCGCATGGTCACCGCCGAAGAGTTTGATCGGGCCGTGCAGGCGGCCCGCAGGC
>JBMNCP010000066.1:0-110113 GCA_049366795.1 Desulfobacterales bacterium | reverse complement strand
TCCGACATCCGGGTACTGACCGAGGCCGAGGCCCGCGAGTGGCTGGAGGATAAAGAGTTGACGAAGGCGCTGGAAGAGCACTTTTCAGATGTGATCGAGGACGCGTGATTGCAGTCGCTCGCCATATGATGTAAAAGACCGCTCGATTACCGCGGGATAGCGCGACGGCGCGAAAAGCGGAACCCTAACCGCCTTCCCGCGGATACCTCATAGGGCAAGCCATAGGGGGGCTTACCATGTCGATCCTGTCTGAGTGTCCATCCTGCAAGACCCGTCAATCCCTGAAAAACAAGCGTTGCAAGTGTGGCCAGGATCTGGACCGTGCCAAGCGATCCGGCAGGGTGCGGTACTGGATCACCTACCGGCTGCCGGACGGAAAGCAGCGGCGCGAACTGGTGGGGACCTCCCTCGATGATGCGCGAGCGGCTGATGGGAAACGCCGGGCGCAAAAGAAGGAGGGCCGGATCTTTGACATGCTCCCTGAATCCCGGATGACCTTCCGGGAGCTGGCCGGGTGGTATCTGGGACTCGAAAAGGTCAAGGCGTTATCGTCGTACTGGCTGATCGAGCTGACGCTTGAAAAATTCAACGCGGTCTTCGGTGACCGGGTTGTGGCAGACGTGAAGCTGGCCGACCTCGAAAACTATCAGGCGCGACGACTGGCCGAGGGCAAGGCGCCGGCGACGGTGGATCATGAGATCAAAAAGACAAAAACCATGATCACGGCCGCATTTGATAACGACAAGGTGGGCGCAGACGTCATGCGGATTTTCAAGCGAGTCAAGCCGACCCTCAAACGTGGATCGGACGTCCGGACCCGGATCTTGTCCTCGCCAGAGTATGAGGCGATCATGGCGAACCTACCGCGACATATGAAGCCTGTTTTCGCCATGGGCTATTACGCCGGGATGCGAAAGTCCGAGATCCTGGGATTGACCTGGGGCAAGGTGGATCTGAAAAACCGGCTGATCCGGCTGGAGGCCGCCGACACAAAGGACCGTGAACCCCGAACCATACCCATAAGCGGCGCCCTGTATGAGACCCTTAAGGCGGTCCCGAGAGCGATCCACGACGATCACGTATTCCAGTACAAGGGGAAACCCTTCACCGATATCAGGGCTTCACTGAAACAGGCTTGCAAGGCGGCAGGGGTGGCCTATGGGCGATTCGTGAAGGACGGATTCATATTCCATGACCTCCGGCACACGTTCAACACGAACATGCGCAAGGCAGGGGTGGCCGAGTCCGTCATAATGGCGATCACCGGGCATTCGACCAGGGCCATGTTCGACCGGTACAACACCATCGATCTGGACGATACCCAACAGGCGGTTGACCGGCTGCAAGCCTATCTGGGAAAATGTTGCCAAAGTGTTGACCAGGCCGCAACCGACAACGGAAAATGATTTAAGGCGTATCCGGTAGGATCAACAGGAATAAGGCTTTACGAGCACGACATACCGCAAATAGCAACAAAAAAAGGGTTTGACAGCTTCCGTAGCTCTCAAACCCTTGTTATTTCTACTGGTGCCGAAGGCCGGACTTGAACCGGCACGGGTCTCCCCACTACCCCCTCAAGATAGCGTGTCTACCAAGTTCCACCACTTCGGCACAAGCTGGCATGTTGATCAGTCTCCCGACGGTGCGGGTGTCTGGGCTCCCTCGGCCGGTGTTTCCGCGGGCGCGGGCGCCGGGGTTTCCACTGCGGCGGGAGCGCTTTCCATGATCGATCCCGAGGTCCGATGGCCATACATGTAGGCGAGACTCAGGGAGGTCAGCATGAAGACCACGGCGGCGACGGTTGTGGCTTTCCCAAGGAAGGTGGTGGCGCCTGTGCTTCCGAACAGGGTCTGGCTGGATCCGCCTCCGAAAGCGGCGCCCATGTCGGCTCCCTTTCCGGTCTGGAGCAGAACGATCATGATGAGGGCGACACAAACGACGATGTGAACAATGACAATCAGTGCTGACATGGTCTCTTCTCTTTCGTACTCAATCGCTGATTTCCGCGGCTGCCGCCGGCCCGTCACCTGACGGCCGCGACATGGAATTCAGCGAAACGAGCCGCTTCAGCTTTTCCCGTAGAGTACGATATTCGCAAAAACGTCGGGCTTGAGGCTGGCACCGCCGACCAAAGCGCCGTCCACATCGGGCTTGGCCATGAGTTCGGCAATGTTGTCCGGTTTGACGCTGCCGCCGTAGAGGATCCGAATCCCCTTCGCGACAGATTCCCCCAGCCGGGTTGCCAACTGATTCCTGAGAAAAGCGTGCACTTCCTGAGCCTGGTCGGCGGTGGCCGTTTTGCCGGTTCCGATCGCCCAGACGGGCTCGTAGGCAACGACCAAAGCCCCCGGATCCTCAAAAGAAACCTCTTCTAACCCCATTTTTATCTGTTTGTCAAGCACCGAAAAAGTCTCTCCCGCCTCCCGTTGCGCTTCCGTTTCGCCGACGCAAAACACCGGTACCAGGCCTTCCTTCAGAGCAGCTCGAAGCTTGCGGTTGACGCTTCGATCGGTCTCCCCGAAATACTGCCGGCGCTCCGAATGCCCGACGATGGCGAATCGGCACCCGGCAGCGGATAGCATGCCGGGTGCGATCTCTCCGGTGAAAGCACCCTCACGCTCCCAGTGAAGGTTTTGAGCCCCCAGGGCAATCACCGACCCCTTCAAGGCTTCGTTCACTGAACTCAAGGCCGTGAAAGGCGGGGCGATCATGACTTCCACCTCTGAGAGGCCGCCCACCAACTGCGCCAGGTCCCTGGCCGTCGCCACGGCTTCGGGTCCGGTCTTGAACATTTTCCAGTTGCCCGCAATCAACGGTTTGCGTTCGTTCATGGCCTCGACTCCTCCTCTCGGGATAACGGGTTCGGATCAGAGATAAGAACCCACCAGGGCCGCCAGGTCGACCATCCGGTTGGAATATCCGGTTTCGTTGTCGTACCAGGACATCACTTTCACGAGATTGTCGATGACATAGGTGGTTGGGGCATCCACGATCGACGACAGGGTGGAGCCGTTGAAATCCGTAGACACCAGCGGCGCTTCGCTGTATCCCAGAATCCCCTCGAGGGTTCCTTCCGCAGCCGCCCTGAGCGCCTCGTTGACGTCGGAAACCGTCACGCCCGCCTTGTCCACGTTGGCGACGAAGTCCACGATCGAGACATTGGGCGTGGGAACGCGGATGGCCAGGCCATTCAGCTTGCCGGAAAGTTCGGGGAGCACCAGTGCCACCGCCTTGGCCGCCCCGGTTGTGGTCGGTATCATGGAAAGTGCCGCCGCCCTGGCCCGGCGCAGATCCTTGTGGGGGAAATCGAGCAGGCGCTGATCCCCGGTGTAGGAATGGATGGTGGTCATCAGACCGGAGCGAACGCCGAAGGTTTCCAATAGCACCTTGGCCACCGGGGCCAGACAGTTGGTGGTGCAGGACGCATTGGACACGATGTGGTGCTGTTTCGGATCGTACTGGGTCGAGTTCACGCCCATGACGATGGTGATATCCGGATCGGAGGCAGGTGCCGAGATGATGACCTTCCTGGCGCCGGCGGCCAGATGCTTCGAGGCGCCTTCTCGGTCCCGGAAGATCCCCGTGCACTCGGCCACGATGCTGACTCCGAAATCCTTCCATGGAATCTGCGACGGATCCTTGATCGCCGTGAGTGCGATTTCCCTTCCGTCGACCTCCATCACTTCTCCCGAAGCCTTCACGGGGTAAGGGAACCGCCCATGAACCGAATCGTAGGTCAGCAGATGCGCCATGGTTTCGGAATTGGTCAAATCGTTCACAGCGACAACTTCGATGTCCTTGTGCTGCATTGCGGCGCGAAACACCATGCGGCCAATTCTTCCGAAGCCGTTGATACCGATTTTGATGCTCATGGTTCCTCCTTTGAATCCCGTTGCATGACCAAGGCGTCTTCGCCGTTGTCCAGGTAATAACGGGTCCTCTTCCCGATCGGTCTGAAACCGGATTTTTCGTAAAGCCGGATCGCTGCTTCGTTTCCGGCGCGAACTTCAAGGAGCATCCGGTCCGCCCGGAGGCGGTTCAATCTCCGGATGCTCGAGTCGAGCAGGCAGGATGCGGCGCCTCTTCGACGCCAAGCCGGATCGATGCAGATACGCATGACATGGATTTCGTTCAGAATGACCCGGAAGATCGCATAGCCCAAGGCAGCCGTTCCGCCCAGGTCCGAAATACGATTCAGAACATAGCAGTACGCGTCTTCCCGCCGGAGTTCTTCCTCGATGGCTCGACGACTCCAGGGGTTCCTGAAGGACAACTTTTCTAATTTAAGGATCGACTCCAGGTCTTCAAGGGTAGCGGTGGAAAATGTCCATTCGGACACGCCTCAACTCCGCTTGTTGCCCTTCAGAATGCCGCTGGCAAGGGAAATGCTCCTTTTGCCGAAGCTTTCCAGGGTGGTGGCGAGATCCGGCAGGGATTTTTCGCTCCTGTCGTTGACGGCCTTGATGAGGATCGGAAGATTGACCCCTGAAATGACTTCGATCCTGCCCTCCTCCAGAAAGGAGTAGCTCAGGTTGGACGGTGTGCCTCCGAACATGTCCGTCAGCACTAGGACGCCCCTGTCGCTTTTGACCTCCTTGATGGCGGCGGCAATCTTGTTGCGAAGTATGTCAGGATTCTGGCTGATATCGATGGAAACGGCGGTGGTCGATTCGATTTTGCCGCCGATGATGAACTCCGCCGTTTCGATGAGCGCAGCTCCCAGGCGGCTATGGGTTACGATGACGATGCCGATCATTTAATATCCTCAAGCTTGAATTTGCAGGGTTATCCAGGTGGATAAACCGAATAGGGCAGAGTGGATCAAAAAGGGCGACCGCGATCGATTCCTTCCCGATGCACGTTGCGGGGGGGCGCATGCGGTGTTCATGGTCAAGATGCTGGCGCGGCCCCCAACTTGCCGATGTCCCTGTGCGTCAACTTCACGTTCCAGTTTTTGCCCTGGATGTGATCGTGGATCATACGGGACAATGTGACCGACCGGTGCTGTCCTCCGGTGCAGCCGATCGCGATGGTCAGGTACGCCTTGCCTTCCTTTTCGTATAGGGGAATCAGGAAGTCAAGGAGCTCAAGGTACAGGTGCAGAAAGCGGCCGGCGTTCGGATCCTTGAGCACATAGTCCTGAACCGCCTTCGATTCGCCGTCCAGGGATTGGAGTTCCGGGACAAAGTAGGGATTGGAAAGAAACCGTACGTCCATGATCAGGTCCGCATCGAACGGGATGCCGTGTTTATAGCCAAATGACATGACATGGAGTTTCAAAGTGGGCGGTTTTCTCTCGCGGCTGACGATTGCCTTGATTCTGGATTTGAGCTCGTGAACCGTCCAGATCGAGGTGTCGAGAATCAGGTCCGCAGCGGCCCTCAACGGCTTGAGTTCCTGGCGCTCGAGACGGATGCTTTCGAAGAGGCTGTTGCCGGCGTTCATGGGGTGATGCCGGCGCGTTTGGCTGTATCGCTGGAGAATGATCTGTTCCGAGGCTTCGAGGAAAACGATCTCGAGGCGGTAGCCCTTGGTCTTGAGGGAGCTGAAGATCCGCTCGTAGTTTTCGAGAAAGCGTTTCTCCCTCAGGTCCATCGCGAATGCCAGGCCTGCGAGATCGCGATTGAATTCCAGCGGCATTTCCAGGAATTTGGGTAGAAGGGACACCGGCAGGTTGTCCACGCAGTAGAAGCCCGCATCCTCCAGGGCTTCCATCGCAGTGCTTTTTCCGGACCCGGACAAGCCGGTAACGATGACGATGCGATGACGGATCACGTTAGAAATCTTCGTCTTCTTCTTTGATGATGTTGTAGATTTCCTCGGCGGAACCCGCTTTCATGAGCTTCTGCTTGAAGTGCTCGTTCTTGAGAAGCCGGGAGATGCGGGCCAGGACCTTGAGGTGCAGGCCCGTGGAATTTTCGGGAGTGACGAGCAGGAAGAAAATATGGGTGGGCCGACCGTCCAATGATTCGAAGTCCACTCCGTTCCGGCTCAGACCGAATCCAAGAACCAGGCCATCGATGTCCTTCAGTTTTCCATGGGGAATGCCGATCCCTCCGCCGATTCCCGTGCTTCCCAGCCGCTCGCGCTCCATGAGCACCCTGACGAGCACTTCGGCATTGGTGCCGGAGATTCCGGCGACCGGTGCGACGAGCTCCTCGAGGATTCCCTTCTTGTCCTGGGATTGGAGATCTTCGAGAATGGCTTCTTTTTGAAGGACGTCGAGAATCTTCATCTGCTCATCCACCGGTGCGATGTTCTGGGTTGGCGTTCGACCATCGGGCTGTGGGCCCCCGGAACCCGGCCCAACCGAGCCGGAGGTTTCCGTATCGGCTGGATGGGAATCGGCGGGCCTGTCGGGTCCTTTCAGATGCTGGGCTGGATCAGCCCGAAATTTCCGTCGCTCCTCCGGTAAAGCACATTGACCTGATCTGTTTTCGAATTGGTGAAGACGATAAAATTATCCGCGACCAGATCCATCTGGAGAACGGCCTCGTCAACGTCCATGGGCTTGTATTCGATGTTCTGCACCCGTATGCGCTGTGACGGCCCTTCATCACTGAACACGCCGCCTTCGAGCATCCGTTCCTTGGATCGATTCTTGGCGCCTCTCCGGTCCCTGATCTTCTGCTTGTTTTTCTTGATCTGCTTTTCGAGTTTGTCGAGGACCATGTCGATGGCCGAATACATATCCTCGGTCTCTTCCTTGCCGTTGATGGTCATGCGGTCGCCGATAATGTTGATTTCAGCGATATGTCGAAACTTTTCGACCTGCAGGACCACGTTGGCCTCCGCCGGATTGTCCAAAAGGCGGTCGAACCGGGAGAGTTTTTCGGTCACGTAGCTCTTCAGATGTTCAGAGGAGTCGATGTTCTTGAATGTCACGGATGTTTGCATAGCGACCTCCTTAAATCTGCTTTCGTTTGTTGGAAGGCAGGACGCCTAGAATTTCACGGTATTTCGCGACGGTTCGTCGGGCAATGTGAATGTCGGACGCTTTCAGGATCTTCGCGATTTTGTCATCGCTGTAAGGTTTCCGCGGATCCTCACTGGAAATGATGTCCCTGATCTTCTGCTGTACGCTGGCGGATGCGATCTCGCCTCCGAAGCTTCGCTTGATGGAACTGTTGAAAAAATACTTGAGTTCGAAGAGCCCCTGAGGGGTGTATGCGTATTTGTTGGTGGTCACCCGGCTGATGGTCGATTCGTGCATGCCGATATCCTGTGCGACGTCTCTGAGCACCATTGGCTTCAGGTGGGCGATGCCCTGCTCGAAAAAGTCCCTTTGATATCGAAGAATGCTTTCCATGACCCGGTACACGGTCTTCTGCCGCTGGTGGATGCTTTTGATCAGCCATGCCGCGGAGCGGATTTTGTCTTGAATGTAGTTTTCCGCCGGCCCGGTGAGCTTTTCACCCCGCGCGAGGGATTTCTTATACAGGGAGTTGACGCGAAGCTTGGGCATGCCGTCGTCGTTGAGCGTGATGACAAACTCGTTTTCCAGTTTGTAGACGTAGATGTCCGGAACGATATAGTGCGGCGGTTCGTCGGTGAAGGGACGGCCCGGGCGGGGCTCGAGGCCCCGGATGACGCCGACGGCCGCAGAGACGTCTTCGACCTTGATCTTGAGCGCGCGCGCAATGGCCTTGTAATTCTTGTTCTCCAGGTGAGTCATGAACTCGGTGATGATCCGTACGATCTCCGGCGTGTCAACGCCCAGATACCGCGCCTGGATCAGAAGACACTCCGATAGATTCCGGGCGGCCACTCCCAGCGGATCGAAGGTCTGGATCAACGCCAGCATTTCCTCGATTTTTTCGACCGGCGATTGACTCGCCTCCGCCAGTTCCTCGACGGAAACATCCAGGTATCCGTCCCGGTTGAGGTTTCCGATGATGAGGCTGCCGATTTTCTCTTCCTCGGGATCGGGGTGGGTCATCAGCAGCTGCCAGAGCAGGTGATCGTAAAGGGATTCCTTCCGCGAGACGAACGATTCGTATTTGGGAGCTTCCCTGGTTTCGGACTCGAAATTGTTGCGACCGGTGGAATTGTACTCGTCCAGATAATTGCTCCAGTCGATGTCCTCGTTGAGCTTCTCCTCGATGGTGACTTCCTGAGTCTCCTGTGTCGTCGTTCCGGAGATCTCGGATTCGATCTCGCGCTGCTCCTCGGCGGAAATGTCCTGGATCTCCTCCAGGGCCGGGTTTTCTTCGAGTTCCTGGCGGATGGTGTCGAGGAGTTCCAGGCGGGACAGCTGCAGAAGCTTGATCGCCATCTGCAGTTGCGGCGTCATGATGAGCTGCTGGGTCAGTTTGAGTTGTTGTCGAAGTTCGAGTGCCATCTTCGCGCCCTATGGGTTACATTCTAAATTCTTCACCGAGATAGGTCTTCCGGGCGGTGTCGCTCGAGATGATTTCCTGTGGCGTTCCGGCCTCGATGACTTTCCCCTGGTTGAGAATGTATCCACGGTCGCAGACCTCCAGGGTCTCTCTCACGTTGTGGTCCGATATCAGAACGCCGATGCCTCGTTCCCTCAGGTGCCGGATGATCTTTTTTATATCGAGGACTGCCAGTGGATCAACCCCTGCAAACGGTTCGTCGAGGAGCATGAAGGATGGATCGGTCGCCAGCGCCCTCGATATCTCCAGCCGCCGCTTTTCACCTCCTGACAGAACGGCCGCCCTCCTGTCGGCGAGGTGTCCGATGCCCAATTCCTCCAGCAGCCGGTCCGCCTTTTCCGCCTGCTCGGAAGGCGGCAGCGGCAGGTACTCGAGGATGGACAGCACGTTTTCTCTCGCCGTCAATTTCCTGAACACAGAGGTTTCCTGGGGGAGGTATCCGATGCCTTTCCGGGCTCTGATATACATCGGATCATGGGTGAGATCGTTGCCGTCGAGACAGACCGTTCCCGAATCGGGGCGGATAAGGCCGACGGTCATGTAGAAGGTGGTCGTTTTGCCCGCGCCGTTGGGTCCGAGAAGCCCTACGACCGACCCGCTTTCCAGGGTCATGCTGACATCATCGACCACCCGTTTACCCTGGTAGGTTTTGACCAGTTTCTGGATGGCCAGTGTGGTCATCGGCGATTTCAAATCGATGCTTCCGCAGGGAGAATGGCTGATAGGGTCATTCCGGAATCCAGGTGATGTCGGGTTGTCCAGGGATCCTTTTTATACATTTTCGTATCGGCTAATCCTGGGATCTGCTTGAGGGGAAGAAGATGGCTTTTACCCTCTCTTTTTCTCCTCCCTCTACAGTAATGCGGTCGTCTTCCCTGTAAAGGGTGATCCGAGAGCCAATGATGGAGTTTTCACCCTCGACGACTCGCGATCCTTTTCCGGACAGGACCAGGACGCCTTCATTGGATCGGTATTCGGCCATTTCCGTGGTGGCGACCCGATTGCCGAAGTGGATGGTCACGTCTCCGGTGGCCGTGAGGGTGTCGACGCCTCCCTGAAGTCCTTGACCTTCCTGACCTTCGGAATCCGAGTAGATGATCCGCAAGCGGTTCGAGTGGATGACGATGTCCCCCTGCACCGCCTCGACATTGCCGATGAATTCGATGGATCGTTCCTGATTGTCCGCGACCAATTCGTCGGCCGTTATCTGAACCTGTTCTTCCGATGACAGCTCCGGAAGCGGGGATGCGGATTCCTCCGCGCCCCGAGCCAGGCCCCGGGCGCTGGACAGCAGCAACGCGATGACCAGCAGGGTGGCGCGGGTGCGGCGATTATTCCAAAAGTTTTCCATTCAGCGTCCCTTTGACGCCTCCTCCCATCCAGGCCGTGTCCGTGGTGAGGTCGACGGTCATGCTGACGGCCTCGAGGGTCATCCCCTGGCCCTCGATTCGAACGCCGGCCTGGGTGCTCAGCTTGCGGGAGGGGTGGTCATAATCCAGCTCTTCCGTGGTCAGCGTATACCCGGCATGGTCAATCGAGACCTGCCCCGATGCCTCCATGGAGTTGGTGTCCGTGTTGAGGACGCCGTCCCGGGCCTTCATCACCACCGTTTCATTTTCCTTCAGAAAGTAGGTGACGGCAAGATTCTTCAATTGCATGGTCTGCGACGACGCGTCGTATTGCCCGGATTCCGCCTCCAGTTTCCATTCCGCGACGCCGTCCCGGGTGGCCGTCTGGTTGATTTTGCCCAGCGCCATCGTGGCGCCCTCCGGAATCGCCTCCAGAATTTCTCGGGGATCCCGGGAGTCTATCCATCGATGGGCGGCCAGCACCAGGGCCAATGCTGCAACCGATATCACCAGAAGGGCGGCCAGTATTCTTTTGAGGGTGGATCTGCCCGGTGCCATCACTGGAATTCCCGCAGGACTTCCTCCCACCGGTTCTGGGCCTTGAGGATGGCCTCGGCAACCTCCCGAACCGCGCCGCGGCCGCCGCTCGACCGGGTGGTTGCGGCGGCCGCCGACTTGACGTCCTCGACCGCGTTTGCGACCGCGATGGCAGCCCCTATCCGGTTCATGACCGGCAGATCCACGAGATCGTCTCCCACGAAGGCTGTCTCCGGCGCCGTGATGCCGGTTCTTCCCCTGATGTCCTCCAGAAGCGCCGCCTTGTCCCTCACTCCTTCATAAATCAAGTCGATGCCGAGCTCAGAGGCCCGTCGGCGTACGGCGCCCGAAACGCGACCGGAAACCAGCCCGACCTGGATTCCGTACTTTTGCAACAGCCGGATTCCCAGGCCATCCTGCGTGCTGAAGGCTTTGAGTTCCTCCCCATTGTCCGAGTAATGCACTCGGCCGTCTGTCAAAACGCCGTCTACATCCAGCAACAGCAGCCGTATCGATTTGAGAAGACGCGTGTTCATGAGCAGGTCTCCTCCCGCAAGCCGTTGACGTCAGCCTTCCGCCAAGGCGGATCGGATTGCCTTGAGCTGCAGGAGCAATCCTCTCAGATCATCCATCGGAATCGAATTGGGCCCGTCGCAAAGCGCCCGATCCGGTTCCGGATGAACTTCCATGAAAATTCCGTCGGCCCCGGCTGCCATCGCCGCCCGGGCCAGGACCGGCGCAAATTCTCTCTGGCCGCCGGAACGGTCTCCCTGGCCTCCCGGCAGCTGGATGCTGTGGGTGGCGTCGAAAATGACAGGACAGCCGGTGCGCTGCATGATGGGGATGGAACGGAAATCCACGACGAGGTTGTTGTAGCCGAAGGCGGATCCGCGCTCGGTCAGCAGGATCTTACGGTTGCCGGTGGAGGCGATCTTGTCAACGACGTTGCGCATATCCCACGGCCCAAGGAATTGCCCCTTTTTGACGTTCACGGGTCTGCCGCTGTTTCCGGCTTCCGTCAGCAGATCGGTCTGTCGGCATAGAAAAGCTGGGATTTGAATGATATCCAGCACCTCTGATGCCGGTCCGACTTCGCCGGGGTTATGGACGTCCGAGAGAATGGGAAGGGCGAACCGTTGCTTGACCTCCTGAAGGATGCGAAGCCCCTCGGTCATCCCCGGGCCCCGATATGCCTCGATGGAAGTCCGGTTCGCCTTGTCAAAGGAAGCCTTGAACACGATCGGGAGTTCGAGCTCGGTCGCCAGCTCTTTGAGGTGGGCGGCAACGGTGAATGTGATCTCCGGGGTCTCGATGACGCAGGGCCCGGCGATGATCAACGGGCCGCCGCCATCGGCGGCATTCAAACCTGGAATGTGGGGTATGCTTGGCATTGCTTTCGGGCGAATCTATTGAAATGGTTTCAACCATGGTAGTCACCGGTTTCCGAATCCTTGCGGCCGTTCACGCTCGCCTGCCGGCTCCGCACCGGGTTGACCCTCCAGTGTGGTTTCCTTTGGAAAATCGACTGTGAACAGGCAGTTCGGTTCGATAACGCCCCGATGGTTTACCTTGGGGAGGGCGAAAAGTCAAGAAATGAAACTTTTCATTGATAATCACGGATTTAGCTGATATTTTATTTCGTTAATTTTTCAGAAAGCGAGGGGGAAGTCACCATGAGGTCACAGGGTCTTTCGGTTTTCAGGCTGCTTTTGATACTGGTTGTATTGGGTGTTCTGGCGCCCGCGGGATGGTTTTTGTTCACCCGGTTGGAGGGGGCTCCACCGGAGGTTCGGCTCGAGCCGGATCCGACGGCCCTGGGAATAGCCCGGGACATCGAAGTTTCCGTTGCCGACGAAGGCAGCGGACTTCGCTTCGTGCGGGTCATTCTGTCGGCAGGAGGCAAGGATGAGACGCTTTTCGAGGAGTCTTTCGGCGGCTCGGCGCTTGCCGGGTCCGGAGACCGGCCGGACACGAAAATTCAGGTTCAGATCGAGCCCCGGAAGCTGGGTTTGGCCGACGGAAACGGCATTCTCAGGATCGAGGCGGCCGATTACAGCTGGCGCCGGTGGTGGAACGGCAACCTCGCCGAAATCGAACGGCCGGTGGTGATCGACACGACTCCGCCGCAAGTGGCGGTGATCACGACTTCCCACTACATCAACCAGGGAGGGGCAGGTCTGGTGGCTTTCAAGGTCTCCGAGGACTGCCCGCGACTCGGGGTCGTCGTCGGCGATCATTTCTATCCTGCCCATTCCGGTTTTTTCAAGGCCGCCGATGTGTACTCGGCCTTTTTTGCGGTGGCATTCAATCAGGGTTCCAACACGCCGGTGATGATTTCGGCGACCGACGCGGCCGGAAACGAGACCACGGCTGTTTTCAACTACCGGATCCGGGCGAAACAGTTCAGATCCGACAACCTCAATATATCCGACCGCTTCATCGAGACCCACCTCAAAGGCGTGTTTCAGACGGACGGCGCCAACTCGTCCAACAAGGACCTTTTTCTTCATGTCAACCGCATCATTCGAAAGACCAATTACGACACACTGACCGGTGTCGGCACCCAAAGCGAAACGACGAAACACTGGGACGGCGCCTTTCTGCGACTGCCCAATTCGGCGCCGAAGGCCGGATTCGCCGATCATCGGGTTTATTTCTACCAGGGCGAGGAGATCGATCGCCAGGTGCACCTGGGGGCGGACCTGGCTTCGATAGCCCAGAGCCCGGTACCGGCCGCGAATCACGGCAGGGTCGTATTCGCTGGCAGTGTCGGCATTTACGGGAATACCGTCATTCTCGACCACGGTTTCGGACTCATGAGCACCTACTCGCATCTCAGTGAAATTCACGTCCAACCCGGGGACACGGTCCGAAAGGACGATGTGATCGGCCGCACGGGGGCGACCGGGCTCGCGGCCGGGGATCACCTTCACTTCGGTGTCCTGGTCCACGACACCTTCGTCAACCCCGTGGAATGGTGGGACGCGGGTTGGGTGCGCGACAACATCGACTTGAAAATTCAGCAGGTGGAGTCCAGAGTGGGATCCTGACGGATCTCGAAAGACAGCGAATCGACTGATACCAGCGGAGAAAGAACTATTTTCAGATGAGCAGGGCAAAAGTCAAAAAGAGCTATTCGGAAATCAATGACCGGATCAGGTCCGGCGAGGTGGTGGTGGTGACCGCCGAAGAGATGATCGATATCGTCCGGGAGGAAGGTCCGGAAGCGGCGGCGGCGCATGTGGACGTCGTGACGACGGGTACCTTCGCGCCGATGTGTTCGTCGGGGGCCTTCATCAATTTCGGCCATTCCAAGCCCGGAATCAAAGCTTCGAAGGTATGGTTGAACGATGTGCCGGCCTACGGCGGCGTGGCTGCCGTGGACTGCTACATCGGGGCCACCGAGGTTCGGGAGGACGATCCGCTCAACCATGCCTATCCTGGTGAGTTCCTGTACGGCGGCGGCCACGTCATTCATGACCTGGTGGCCGGGCGAACGATTCGACTGAGAGCGCGTGGCTACGGAACCGACTGTTACCCCCGGCAGGAGCTGGAAAAGGAGGTCAACCTCAAACAGCTGCCTTACGCCACGCTGTGCAATCCCCGGAACGGTTATCAGAACTACAACTGTGCCGTGAATCTTCTGGATCGCACCATATACACGTACATGGGGGCACTCAAGCCGCGGGCGGGAAACGCCAACTACTGCTCGGCGGGTCAGCTGAGCCCGCTGTTCAACGACCCGCTGTTCCGGACCATCGGTGTCGGAACACGAATCTTCCTGGGAGGGGCGCCAGGGTTTGTCGTCGGCCCCGGCACTCAGCACAACCCCGCGGTAAAGCGGACGAGGAAAGGAGTTCCGCTGACGCCGTCGGGAACTCTTTTCGTCATGGGCGACATGAAAGCGATGGATCCAAGATGGCTGATCGGGGCGAGCATTCAGGGCTACGGCTGTTCCCTGTTTGTCGGGCTGGGCGTTCCCATTCCCGTACTGGATGCCGAGATGGCCGCTTTCACAGGCGTTTCCGACGATGAGATATTCACGCGGATCGTGGACTACGGGAAGGACTATCCCAACGGCGTCGGCCGAAGCCTGGGGAAAGTGAGCTACGCAGAACTCAAGAGCGGGGAAATTCGGCTGAAGAACCGAACCATCCCGACCGTACCCCTGTCGAGCACGGTCAGGGCCCGGGAAATCGCCGAATCCCTGAAGACATGGATCGCAGGAGGAAAATTTCTTCTGGGAGAGCCCCAGGAGACGCTTCCGGCCTGAGGGGAATCCAGACGCATGGCAGCGACACTGCGCGCATTCATTGCCATCGAGGTGCCGGAGGCGGTTTCCGATTCCGCACAAAAGTTTCAGGAACGCCTCCGGCAGTCGGGCGTGCGGGCGCGATGGGTGAGACAGGGCAGTTTTCATCTGACCCTTCGCTTCCTGGGCGATGTTCCGGAAGAACGGGTGGGAGCGATCGCAGGCGCCATGGAGGAGGCTGCGAGTGTTTCTCCGCCGCTTCGCCTCCTGACCCACGGACTTGGCGTCTTCCCTCCCAAGGGGCCCCCCAAGGTGCTGTGGATGGGTCTTGAAGGGGATGTCGAGCGGCTGGCGGCCCTCGGTGACGCCCTCTCGGACCGGCTGGAATCCGGCGCCGGCATCGCAAAAGAGCGGCGCCCGTTTCACGCCCATCTCACCCTGGCGCGTTTCCGGGATCGACTGAACCGGACCGCGGTACAGAAGGCTATGGAGGCCTGCGGTTCCCCGGAGCCGGTGTCATTTGTCGTCGAATCCATCAGCCTGTTCGAAAGCCGGCTGAATCCGGAAGGCGCACGCTACATCCGGCTGGCCTCGGCACCGCTGGGCGGATAGCGCCCGATGACAAGAAACGCGACGAAGAGGGAAATTCTTCCGATTCGGTATGGGAACAGGCTGTAAACCCACAAACACCCTGTTACAGAGGGGAAACAATTCGGCGTCGAACCCGGACGGGGCGACGAGGAGGATGGCATGAGCACGGTTTCGGATAAGGTCAAAGCGGTCGAATCCGCCATGACCCAGATCGAAAGACAGTTCGGCAAGGGGTCCATCATGAAGTTGGGCAGTCGTCCGGTTGAAAAGGTGCCGGTGGTTTCCACCGGATCTCTCGCGCTGGACAAGGCGCTGGGGATCGGCGGGCTGCCCCGGGGCCGCGTGATCGAAATCTTCGGTCCGGAATCGTCGGGCAAGACCACCCTGGCCCTGCACGCAGTGGCGGAGACCCAGCGAAAGGGCGGCATTGCGGCGTTCGTGGACGCCGAGCACGCCCTGGACACGTCCTATGCCCGAAAGCTGGGTGTGAACTGCGACGAACTTCTCGTCTCCCAGCCGGACACCGGCGAACAGGCGCTCGAAATCGCCGATATGCTCGTGCGAAGCGGTGCGATCGACATCATCGTTATCGATTCGGTGGCAGCCTTAGTCCCGCGGGCCGAGATCGAAGGCGAGATGGGCGATTCGCACATGGGGCTTCAGGCACGATTGATGTCCCAGGCGCTCAGGAAGCTCACCGGCACCATTGGCAAGACCAACACGATGCTCATCTTCATCAACCAGATCCGAATGAAGATCGGCGTCGTTTTCGGCAACCCCGAAACCACCACCGGCGGCAACGCACTGAAGTTCTATGCCTCGATTCGCCTGGACATTCGAAGGATAGGGGCGATCAAGGATGGGCAGGAGGTCACCGGCAACCGCACCCGGGTTCGGGTGGTGAAGAACAAGCTGGCGCCGCCCTTCCAGGAAGCCGAGTTCGACATTACCTATGGCGAGGGGATTTCCAGAGCCGGAGACCTTCTGGACGTCGGCGTCGATCGCGGCATCATCGAGAAGAGCGGCTCGTGGTATTCGTACAACGGCGAGCGCATTGGACAGGGACGCACCAACGTGAAACGATTTTTTGACGACAATCCGGATCTGTACGAGGAGATCCTGACAAAGGTCAGGGAATCTCTCGGATTCATCGAAAAGCAGGCGGCCACTGCCGAGGAAAAATAACCTGGCCGCTCCGCCATCCAGATCTGGCCGATGACCCGCCGGGCGCCTCTTTGCAGGAGAGCGCCCGGATTTTGAATGCAACCGTAAGGAGCTTGGTATGACAGGGAATGAAGCGAGGCGCCTTTTTCTGTCTTTTTTCGAGAAGAACGATCACCAGATCGTCCGCAGTTCCTCGCTGGTACCGGCGGACGATCCCACGCTGCTGTTCACCAATGCCGGGATGGTCCAGTTCAAAAGAATCTTTCTGGGCGAGGAGAAGCGCAGCTACCTTCGGGCGACCACCTCCCAGAAATGCGTGCGGGCGGGGGGCAAGCACAACGACCTGGAAAACGTCGGCTACACCGCGCGCCACCACACCTTCTTCGAAATGCTCGGCAATTTCTCCTTCGGAGACTATTTCAAAGAAAAGGCCATCGAGCTGGGCTGGAACCTCCTGGTAAACGGTTATGGTCTGCCGGCGGACCGGCTGTGGGTCTCGGTTTACCTGGACGACGACGAGGCCCATGATATCTGGCACCGGCAGATCGGGGTGCCCGCCGAACGGATCCTCCGATTGGGAGAGAAGGACAACTTCTGGGCCATGGGAGACACCGGGCCATGCGGGCCGTGTTCTGAGATCCATCTGGATCGCGGGCCGGCATACGGCTGCGGCAGACCGGACTGCGGAGTCGAGTGTGAGTGCGACCGGTTTCTGGAAATCTGGAACCTGGTGTTCATGCAGTTCAACCGGGACGCCTCCGGCAGGATGACGCCTCTTCCCAAACCCAGCATCGACACCGGGATGGGGCTCGAAAGGCTGGTTTCGGTGCTTCAGGACGTGCCCACCAACTTCGATACGGACCTTATCCTGCCCATCATTCGAAGGACGGAGGAGCTCTGCGGCACCCCTGTGGGGACCTCGAAGTCGACGGAAGTCGCCATGAAGGTCATTGCCGACCACAGCCGCGCCGCCACTTTTCTCATCGGCGACGGAGTGATGCCTTCAAACGACGGCCGGGGATACGTTCTGCGCCGGATCATGCGCCGCGCCATTCGCTATGGCCGGAACCTGGGCCTCACCCGGCCCTTTCTCCACGATACTTCCCGGGTGGTCATGGATGTCATGAAGCCGGCCTATCCCGAGCTGGCCGACGCCGAGGCCTTCATCACCCGCGTGATCGAAAACGAGGAGATGCGCTTCTTCGAAACCCTGGACAACGGCCTCCGGCTTCTCAACGACACTGTCGCCGATCTCAAGGCGAAAGCGGAAACCGTACTGCCCGGCAAGGTCATTTTCAAGCTCTACGACACGTTCGGCTTTCCGGTGGACATCGTCACGGATGTGCTTCGGGAAGAGGAGATTACCCTGGACATGAAGGGATTCGACGCCGCCATGGCCGTGCAGCGGGAGCAGTCCCGCTCAGTGGTGTCGTTCTCCGGGGTATCGGACGCCTACCGGGAATTGACGTCTCAGGGTGTAAAAACGGTATTCACCGGTTATGACAGACTGACCACTCGAAGCCCGGTGCTGCTTATCGTGAAGAACGGGACGGCCGCGGAAAAGGCGGTCGCCGGGGACGAAATCGAAATGGTCACCGATACCACCCCGTTCTATGGCGCCTCGGGTGGCCAGGTGGGAGACACGGGGACGATCTCCGGCGACAGGGACACCGATCTGAAAATCCAGGTGACCGATACCATCAAGGATCCCACGGGACTGATCATCCACCGGGCTCGTGTCGTTCGGGGCACCGTGAAAAAGGGAGACACGGTCCGGCTTGCCGTGGACGACACTGCGAGAAAGGCCACCGCCCTCAATCACACGGCCACGCACATCCTGCACGCCGTTTTGAGGGAAGTGCTGGGAAAGCATGTCAAACAGGCCGGATCCCTGGTGGCTCCGGACCGTCTTCGATTCGACTTCACTCATTTTTCCCCGGTGCTTCCAGAGGAACTGGAGGAAATCGAACGGCGGGTCAATGCACGGATCCGGGAAAACGTCTCCACCCGCATCGACGAGATGGACATCGAAGCCGCGATCCGGTCGGGCGCCACGGCCCTCTTCGAGGAAAAGTACGGCGACCGGGTACGCGTCATCGCCTTGTCCGACTTCAGCAAGGAACTTTGCGGCGGTACTCACACCGAAAGCACGGGCGACATCGGTCTGTTCAAGATCATCGGGGAGTCGAGCATCGCTTCCGGTGTCCGGCGTATCGAGGCGGTGACAGGGGAGGCGGCCCTCGAGCACATACTGACTGTCGAAAGGCTTCTCCACGATGCCTCCCGTTTGCTCAAGGAAAAGCCGGAAGGGCTTCTGGCAAGGCTGGAGAAGCTGCTCGCCCAGCAAAAGCACCTTGAAAAGGAAAATGAAAAGCTCAAGGCGGCCGTCGCCGCGCAGGCGGCCGAGGCGGTGGAGGAAGGGATCCGCGAGATCAACGGTGTGAAGGTCGTTGCGAGGCGGGTCGATGTGGACAGCCCGGCTCAGTTGAGGGACCTCGTGGACCGGTTCAAGGACAAGGTGGGGTCGGGCGTGGTGGTCCTGGGCTGCGTGAGCGGTCCCAAGGCGCTCATCGCCGTCGGTGTCACCCAGGACCTGACCGGCAGATATCCAGCCGGCCGGATCATCAAGAAGGTGGCGGCCGTCGTGGGCGGCGGCGGCGGCGGGCGACCCGATATGGCCCAGGCCGGCGGCAGCCGTCCCGAGAAACTGGACGAGGCCTTGGAAAGCGTCTACGCCGCCGTCGAAGGGTTGTGAGCTGTCGGTCCCTGAGCGGCCGCATGCCATCGAAATCGAACTTCCCGTCGGGATCTTCAACGCAGCCGGCAGCATTGACAGTGACAAAATGAATCATGTAACGGTGAACCCGTTTCGATTCCACCGTCGATTCACAGATGTCCCTTCCACTCTATCGAGCGATGGTTTTCTTCGAGGGTACCGAAAAAAAGCTGGAAATCATCTTCAACGGCCCGATCGCGGGATTTCGCAGGCAGCCGGACTGGGA
Organism: Desulfobacterales bacterium; assembly: GCA_049366795.1. Classification (GTDB taxonomy): domain Bacteria; phylum Desulfobacterota; class Desulfobacteria; order Desulfobacterales; family UBA5852; genus CALNZV01. The sequence continues at coordinate 90,819 of JBMNCP010000066.1, read as the reverse complement.
TCGGATCGTACAGGAAAGCGGAGCAGCGGTTCTCAATCGCATCTCATCGGAAGAGATGGATGCCTATCTCCTTTCGGAGTCGAGCCTCTTCGTGTGGAGCGACCGCCTGCTGCTCATCACCTGCGGCCGGACAACGCCGGTTTCGGTGGTCCCCTTGGTTCTGGAAGCAGCGGGCCAGGACCGTTTATCCAGGGTTTTTTTCGAACGCAAGAATCCCCAGCTTCCCATGGCCCAGCCGACGGGCTTCGATGACGATGTGGCCCGGCTTCAGGCCTACTTCAATGGGAAAAGCACCCGCCTGGGATCGCCGCACCGCGACCACATCCATCTGTTCTGGACGCCTGAAGAAGCCCCCCTCCGCGATCCGGACATCACTTTCCAGGTATTGATGCACGACCTCGATCCGTCGATTGCCGAATTCTTCTTCTCCGGGACGGCCTCGACATCCCGGAGCTCCGTGCTGGGCAGGCTTCGGAAGCTTCATCCCTTTCAAGTGATCGACGAATATTTTTTCTCCCCACAAGGATACTCCCTGAATGCAATCGATGGAGGGCTGTATTTTACCGTTCACATCACGCCCCAGGCGTCCGGATCCTACGCGAGCTATGAATCCAACGCGCCTCGCGTAGATTTTGACCGGATTATGAGTGAGTTGCAGGCGATATTCCGCCCGTACCGGTTTTCATCGATGCTCACCACGAATTCGGCGGGCGGGGCGGAGAAATTACACGAGCGCCTGGCCGCCGTATCCGCCCTCCTGCCGCTGGAGGAGTCTGTTCACGCCGTCCTGGACGCTCATTACCGGACGACATTCATGAATTTCCGCGGATAGAGCCGAAGGTCTCTGCGGGACCGCGGGACAATGATTTCAGTACCGACTATGGAAGATCAAAAGCAGCAGGCACGGGACGAACGTGCCGGGCAGTGGATAAGGGAGCGGCACAACGACATCGTGGAACTGGGGCTGCGGGTCGAGGAATCCCTATTCTCCAAGAAAAGCGCTTTCCAGCGCGTGGAAATCGTCCGAACGGCGGGACACGGCCGGGTGCTGCTCACCGACGGCATCGTGATGACGTCTGAACGGGACGAGTTCATCTACCATGAAATGATTGCCCACGTGCCGCTGTTCGTTCACCCCGATCCCCGCCGGGTGCTGATCATCGGAGGCGGCGACGGCGGGACCGCCCGGGAGGTTTTACGGCACCGGTCCGTGGCCCGGGTGGTCATGGTGGAAATCGATGAAGTGGTGATCGAGGCCTGTCGTCGATTCATGCCGGCGCTCTGGCCGCCTGAAGACCCGAGGCTGGAGATGGTCGTGGGTGACGGCATCCGGTTTGCAGAGGAATCCGATGAGCGCTTCGACGTCGTCCTCGTGGATTCCTCGGACCCTGTCGGTCCCGCCGAGGGGCTTTTCAGCAGGGATTTCTATGGAAATGTCGCCCGTCTCCTCGCGCCCGGCGGCATCCTGGTGACTCAGGCGGAATCGCCTTTCTACGATGTCCCCATCCAGCGGTCGATTTTTGCGAACCAGCGGCCGTTCTTCGACCGTCTGCACATGTACCTGTATTCCAACCTGACCTATCCGGGGGGGCTGTGGAGTTTCGGGTTCGCCAGCATGAATCGGTGCCCGCTGGCGGACTTCGACGCGTCCCGGATGGCGGAGGTTTCGGCCAATCTCCGATACTACAACTCACGCGTGCATCGGGCCGCATTCGTGCTTCCGGGTTTTATCGACGCGTCCCTGGGGGATCTCCTCGACTCCTTGCCGGAGTGAACCGATCATTCACAGCCGGTACCTTCAGACCTTCCACCGGATAGAACATCGATCATGGAGAAGACCCTCCCCCCGATGCCCTCTTCGATCTTTCCGGACAGAAATCGAACCGCTTCGATCACGCCGTCACCGTAGACGTTTCGCCCGTTGACGTTGTGCGTGAAGGAGAGGCGCACCGTTTCGTCCGGCGAGTCCAGGGTGTAAGTGTGCCACGCATGTCCCCCCAGATGCTCCTCCGGGATTCCCCATACCGATTTCTGGATTTCCGGGTCACGCTCCATCTGGATTTCATCGGTTGAAAAGGAGACGCCCATGGCGTTGAAACAGGCGACCACGGCCTTGGCCGTGCCGCTGGTATCCGCCTTGCCGTTCTGATGACTCTCCTTCACGGTGAGCCGATATCCTTCGAACAATCCCGGGAAGCGTTCGGCGCCATACTCCATCATGGCCTGAAACCCGACGATGGGCTTCGCCATGTTGGGCGCGATGACGGCGGGAATGGTGGAGGATTTCACCTCGGCCTCCAGCTTTTCGCGATCACCGCCGGTGGTTCCCATAATGAATGGCAGGCCGAGCCGGCAGTAGAATTCCGCGTTGGAGTTGACCGCGCTGGGATAGGTGAAATCGATGGTGATGAAGTCTCCGAACCTGGCCCGGATATCTTCGATGGCCCGTTCCCTGCGGTCGGGGCGGATCAGCTCGAAGGCAACGCCATCTTCTTCGAAACGCTTCGTGGTGATTTCGGGGCCGGTAAGAGAGAATGGCAGCAGGTCGATTCCTTCTTCCCTGCCCAGGCGACGGGTGAGCATCCTGGCGACATTCCCGGGAAGCCCGTTGATCATGATGGAAACAGTGGCCATGGTCTCCTCCGTTCTTGAAAACAGCGGCGGCGGCCGCCGGGTTGCGTTTTGGCTCTGGGCAGGGAAGTAGCAGAATTTGGCGGGTCGGACAAGACAGACGGCGAAATGGGAGAGGTTTCAATCCGGCAGACGGCGAACCAGGCGCGCCAGGCGGGGAAAGGGCGTTCCTTTTCCGAGGAGCGGGTGATGCTTCAGATTCCTGACCGCGATGGGAATGGAAGCCTCGAAATGGGATTTCCCACGAACCCGGGTGAGATGACCGAAGGCGCCCAGCATCTGGAGGTTTCTGGCCAGGCTGCACAGTCGGTAATGGTCGCGCAGCTGCCCAGGGGAAAGGCCGGACAGCGGACCGTATCGGTCGATAAACCAGGAGAGCAGCCGATCTTTCAGGCCTGCCGGGAGATCCGTGTACGGATCGATGAGCAGGGAGGCCAGGTCATAGGTGATCGGGCCGAGCCGGCCTCCCTGGAAATCGATGAGAAAACAGCGCCCGTTCCGGACCATGAGATTCCGGGATTGAAAGTCCCGGTGCATGAAGCCGCCGAGACCGGGCGCCAGAACTCGCTCCGCCAGGCTGTCGAATTCAGGTGACAGGTCGCTCCAGTCGGTTTCTATGTCCAATTTCCCGAGGACAAAGGCCTCCAGAAAATACCGGCACTCCATTTCGACGATAACCGTTCGGTCGTAGGCGCGGGTTTGCCAGGTCCACGAGGGATCGAAATCTTTTCCACCCTCGACGGACAGCCGGATCAGCAGGTCGATGACCTCTTGATAGGCGCCCTCCACCGCCTCCTCCGACCGGGCCGCCCGGACGTGATCCTGGAAGGAAAGGTCCCCCAGATCCTCCAGAAGAACGAGGCCCGAGAACGTGTCGGCCGCCACGATCCGGGGAACCGGCAGGCCACGGCCGAACAGATGCCGGCCAATGGCGACGAATGCATCCACCTCGGCGGTTTTCTCGCTGGTTCGCAGACCGTGCTCGGCCATCACCCACCGGGAATTTCCGATCCGGACCCTGTGCCAGCGTCGATTGGATCCGTCTCCGGCCAGCTGAGTCCAGTCGATCGGCATTCCGGCGTCCGCCTTTCCGATTTCCGCCGCCGCCGAACGCACCATTTCCTCCATGGCGACCTGACGGTACCGCTCCGGAGTCCCCAGGTCAGACCATCTGCTTCCGGAAGCGACCCAGGCATTGAGGGTTTTTCCCGCTCGGAGCATCTCCCTGTAAGTATCGATGCTGCTGGCGAATCCGGCGGGCGGCAGGTATTCGAAGATGACCGGCTCAAGGATCTGGATGCCGGTGAAGGTGAGGGCGGATTGGGATCCGCCGGCCGCCGCATCGAACCCGACCACATGTCCATCGGCGTCCACGGTCACCGTGTTGAATTCGGGGTCATCGACCAGCACCAGGGTTGCCGGCTCGGAACGGGCCAGATGAAATCGGGCGACGGCGGAGAAATCGATGTCCGTATAAATGTCGCTGTTGACGACCCAGAAGGGATTGCCGCCAAGGAAGTCGGCAACGTTTCGGATGGCTCCTCCTGTACCGAGAATTTCGGGTTCGTGACGGGTCAGCACAGGGATCGAATAGGAGGCGCGGCCTATAAAGGCTTCGATCCGGTCGTTCAGATGGTGGGTGTTGACCACCACGGCTTCCACGCCGGCCTCGATCAGGCGGCGAATGGCCCAGTCGAGAAGCGGTCGGCCGTTCACCGTGAAAAGCGGTTTTGGCGTCGTGCGTGTATGGGGCAAGAGCCGCGTGCCGAATCCCGCGGCGAGCACCAGGGCTTTCATGATCACCGTTTCCCTGCCGAGTTAATGGAAGCAGCCCAAAAAGCGGTTGATCCGGGTCACGTAGGGGGCCAGCTCGGCGTTTTCGTCTTTACCGAAGATGTCCCGGCTGTTGTAGAATTTGAGAGCATTTTTGAAGGTGATCCTCGAAAGCGTTTCCCTGAGTTCGATACCGCCGCGTTTGAGCATGCGGGCCCCGTGGGTTTCGATCTTTTTCAAGTGCTCCGAGGCGGAGAGGCCTTCCGGCGGCGTCTGGGAGAGATAGTCGGCGACGACCCCGTAGGCCTCCAGATAGGAACGGCAGAAATGGGCATAGAGCCTGAGCTTCCGAAACCCCGCCGCCGTGATGTTATAGGTGTCGGGGAGTGTGGGATGGGGCATCAGAACGGCGTCGTCGATAAAGGACTTGATGCTGCGTCTCACGTGGAACTCGGGCGGTTTTTCGAGATCGTAGGAGAACTCGTACTTGAAAAGATCTCGCAAAAACCGGAAGACATCGTGTACATCACTCGAAGCAAACTGGAACGCATCCAGGGAGAGAAGTGAAATGGCCGTGAAGGCGACCGGGACGAAGGGAGCGATACCGTTGTTCTTGTAATATTCGAGCCCGGGCCGCCTGCTGTCGACGACCTGAAATCGGCTTTCCGGGTCCGAAGAATCCACCTCCTTGGAGATCTGTTCGATGTACTTGCGCTGAAGATACGCATCGAAGGCCTGGGCGAGTGACCGGTCGGGGTCGAGCTGAAGGGTGTCTGCGAGCTTCGCGCCGCTGAAATGGAGATAGCGGCAATACGTCTCCGCGATATCGGCGACGGTTTCATAGGCGAAGCGCTTTTTTTCGCAATTGAGAAGCGAGGCGGCCATGACGCAGTGGGGGGTGATGACGGACACCCGGTTGATCGCGTTGATCGTGCGATGCCCGATGTAGCGGCAGAAGGCATCCCGTTCCGACGGGGTTGTTGTCTCCAGTGACAATTCCTTTACCTCGAGCAGTTCGCTCAGAACCATGGGATCGGCAAATTCGATGTAAATCTTGCCGAAGCGTTTTTTCAGAAGCCTGCGGGCCCGGATGACCTGGGAAAGACTCTCGGGCTCTTTGTCTCCGCCCTCCAATTCATGGAGATAGGCCTTTTCCTCGGGAACCTTGTCGTAGCCGATGAACACCGGCGCCAGAATGAGGTCCCGGCATGCGCCGCTTTGAACCGCATCGAGCAGGATGGAGACAAACCCCGTCCTGGGCGACAGCAGCTTTCCGGTCCGGCTTCTTCCTCCTTCGATGAACACCTCGATGTTGAATCCTTCCTGGAGCAGTTTGGAGACGTAACCGGAAAAGGTCCCCGCATAGAGAGGGTTGTCCCTGAAGGTTCGGCGCATGAAGAAAGCGCCGGAACTCCTGAAGATGGGTCCGAGAGGCCAGAAGGACAGGTTCTTTCCGGCAACCACGTGGGGGCAGGGCATGTCATTGTGATACATGACGTAGGACAGCATGAGATAGTCGATGTGGCTCTTGTGGCAGGGCAGGAGCACCACGGGTCCCTTGACGGTCATGCGCTTGACACGGTCCAGACCCGGCTGGTCGAGAAGAACGCCGTCGAACATGTTGCGGATGATCCAGGTCAGCACCGCCTCGAAGCACTGAATGACCAGGGGGTTGTATTTGGCCGCGATTTCTCCGTAATAGTCGTTCGCCTTCTGCCGGATTTTTTGAAGCGACTTGCCCTGGCTGATCGCGATTTCGTTCATGAAGGATCCGAACCGGGGCGAGGTGAGCAGCGCCTGCTTCAATTCGAATCTGGATTTGAGAACCGGGCCGATGATGGACTGGCGGTGCCGGTTGATCTGGGACAGCAGGTCTCTTCTCAGGGTGAGGGCGATGTGATGGCGGTCCCGGCCCTGGGCGAGCGGCAGGGCAAGATATTCCCTGAGATTCAGGGGTTCGGAGATCTCCACGAATATCTGGCCGGGCTTCCGGAACAGCGTAAGCGTTTTCCGGATCAGCCCGGGGTGTCTTTCCGAGCCGAAGAAGATGTCCGACACACGGAATGCGGATTTGGAAGGTCGCTTTCCGAACATCATCAGGTGGGGCACCAGGAAGACAGGACGCTCCGTCTTCTCCTGCATGTCGATCAGAAATTCGAGCGGGTCGATTTTTTGTTCGACGAACCGGCGGTGAAATTCCCTGCGGCCGGTCAGGGACAGGAGGGCGGTCCTTCCGGTCAGCAGTTCGTTTTCGAGGTAGCCGGACCCATAGGGTTCGGGCAGGCGTCCGCTGGACAGCACGCTGTCGATCCGGGACAGCGCTATTCGGATGATGCGGGACACGGGCTGCCAGATCCAGGTCCGCTGGTCGAACGCAATGGTCGGAACCGGATGCCCCGTTTCCCGGTAGCGGGTGTAATAAAAGAGCCGTTCGAATCGGCTTTCGCGCTTGTTGACCAGAACGATGACCGACTCCGGGGGCAGTGTACCGAAAACCGCTGTCTGTTTGGGGGTCAGCGAAATCCCCTTGAAAAAAAGTTTGAGCAAAAGCCCGGAGACCGCACCGGTTCGCATCGGCAGCAGGCAGGCATAGTGGTGGTGCGTATCCTTCAGAAGGCGGCGAAACCGGCAGTGCGCCCGATGGGCCGCGCGTCCGAGCCGAGTATCCAGTAGCCGCTGTTTCATAGCTCAGGGCCGAGGGGGGTTGGCGGTCAATTCAGATGATGTTCGACGGAAAAAAAGAAATCACTATCAGAATCAGATTGCGGGTGCAACGGAAGAGTCCTTGGGGTTGCGCCGACAGTGGAAAAATAGGCTTGTCTTGGGGCGGATGATGTGCTATCCCGAGAGCAGTCGAATGCTTTGCAGTTGCTACAGAAATGGCTTTCTGCAAGTGCCTGGAGGGGCGTGGCGGGCCGGCCGGGAGCGCACCGATGTTGGAAACCGGCTGTGGGGCTCGCTTCCTTCGCATCGCCGATGCTCAACCGTCAAAGCAGAACCCAAAAAGGTCAAGCCAACCGTTCGGACCAACAGTTTCAGCCGACAATTTCAGAGAACTTATTCAGACGGATCAATTAAAGGAGGATGATTTCACATGAAAACACTAGTTGGTGGGGCAGCAGCCGCAATCCTGGGACTGATCGGTCTCGTTGTCTGGTGGAAGCCGTTTATGCAGCTTCTGGCGGGTGCCATTCCCGTGATGCTGCTGATGGGCGGCGGGCTGGCGATCTACCTCGGCTTCGACGAACTCAAGGACACGTGGAAGAAGGACGAGAGCGTCGGCAGCCCCGTGGGCGAAGCCGATGAAGTCGAAAAATACAAGAAGGAAATCGATGATCTCAAGCAGGAAATCGATAGCCTGAAAAAAGCCTGATAGCGGTATTCGAAGTCCGCTGTTCTTTAAAAGCCCCGCTCCAATGCGGGGCTTTGTAATTTCAATACAGCAGTTTCAATACAACTGATACTTCCGACTCATAGAGCGGAACCGTTCAAGCGGCGACTTCCAGGATCGCTCGATCGACTCCACCGGCTCCATGGCCTCGATACGGCGCCGAAGCGAGTCGCCTCCGAGAATGAGGTCGATCGGCAGCCGCTCGAACTCGTATTCGTAGGGAGGCGCTTTCCATTCGAACGCACCGGGGTGAAGCCGGATGATTGCCTGGAGAAGCCTGAGGGCTGCGGTGAACGGCCTGAAGCGATCCGGCGACGTGACGTGCATCTGGAATCCGTTGCACGCCTTTCCGGCGTGCTTGCCCGAGGTCGGTTCGAAGACGCATGGTCTGAGCACGCCGCCCTCGAGGATCAGCCCCGCGATCTCCCGCTCCACACCTCCGGTGTCGAGATAGGGAGCGCCGAAAAGTTCGAATGGCTGGGCCGTTCCCCGACCTTCGGAAAGATTGGTTCCTTCCCATATCACCTGGCCCGGGTAGACCATCGCCGATTCCGGGGTCGGTAAATTGGGGGAAGGCGCCACCCACGGCAGTCCCGTATCCCGGAACATCATGAACCGCTGCCAGCCGGACATGGGAACCACATCGAGCTCGGCCCCGATGCCGAAAGCTCTGTTGAACAACAGGGAAATCTCACCGATGGTCAGCCCATGACGCATGGGGATGGGGTACCGTCCCACGAAGGAAGCCCATTCGGCTTCGAGCAGGCTGCCTTCCAGGTGAACCCCTCCGACGGGATTCGGCCGATCCAGGACCAGAACGCGCCGCCCGGTGCTCCTGGCGGTTTCCAGGCAGTAGGAGAGGGTATAGATAAAGGTGTACACCCGGGTCCCGACGTCTTGGAGATCGACCAGCAGGACATCCAGGTTTTCGAACATTTCGTGAGTAGGGCAACGGGATTCGCCGTAAAGGCTGTAGACCGGCAGGCCAGTGACCGGGTCGTCGATATGGTCCGATTCGACCATGTTGTCCTGCTTCTCGGCGAAGAAGCCATGCTGCGGAGAAAACAGAACCCGGAGCTGCCCGGGAAAGCGCTCTCGAATGACTTCCCGCGAATGGCGCAGGGCGGCCGTAACCGACGCCGGGTTGCACAGGAGCCCGAGACGGGCGTTTCGAACCCAGGGATGCGGGTTCTCGGTCAATACCTCGATGCCTGGTCTTACCCTATCCATTGTCGTTCCTTTCAGTGGATGCTGCCGTATCCATAGCGGCTTCCGAACGCTTTTTCAATGAACCTTGACAAAGAATGGCAGAACCAATACAGAACACCTTCTGGCGGCGGAATCGAAGCGGTCTACCGGCCGCCAAGCGTCGGGCTGCTGCGGTTCAGGCCTGGTTTCGAGGTGGATTTTTGAATATCAGTATCGAAGGCATTGTCGTTATCGTGGGGAACTACGGTAGCGGCAAGACGGAGGTCGCCATCAACCTGGCGGCCCATCGAAGGGCAGCCGGTGCGACCGTTCGGCTCGCCGATCTGGACCTGGTCAACCCGTATTTCAGAACCCGAGATGCCCGTGTGGCTTTGACCGACATGGGCGTTGAGATGGTTCTTCCCCCGGAAGCCTACCTTCACGCCGATCTTCCCATACTGAGTCCCGCCGTGGCCGGAATGCTCAAAAGACCGTGCGACCTGACCATTCTGGACGTGGGCGGTGACGATGCGGGGGCGACGGTTCTGGCCGCCCTCGGTGACGCCTTCGCCGGACTGCGATACCGGATGCTTCAGGTCGTCAATCCATTCCGGCCCTTTACGCAGGATATCGAAGGCTGCACCAAAATCCGCCGTGAAATCGAGGCGGCATCGCGGTTGTCCGTCAACGGCCTCGTCGGCAACGCCAATCTGTTGGATGAGACGCGGCCCGAGATCATCATCGAGGGGTATGCTTTCGTCAAGGATCTGGCGGATCGAACCGGGCTTCCCCTGGAATGGGTGACGGTACCGGATGCGTTGGCGGACGAACTGGATGCCGGCGCCATCGGCTGCCCGCTGCTGCCGATCAGACGACAACTGGTTCCTCCCTGGACTGCCCGCGGCCGTTTGACCGCAACCCGACCTTAAAGACTCATCGTCGGGCGGAACTGAAAAGGAGAACGATTATGGCTTATCGACATCATATCGACGCGGAGCGCTGCAAGGGATGCTCGCTGTGTGTCTCCGTTTGTCCCAAGAACGTGCTCGAAATATCGAAGGATCTCAATGCCAAGGGGTACTATCCGGCCTACCAGGCCCGACCGGAGGACTGCATCTACTGCGCCATATGCTGCGTCATGTGCCCTGATGTGGCCATTGCGATAACTGAAACGAAAGATGCGGCGGCCGTCTGAACCGGCGCGACACCGCGTGCGCTTCGCTCCTGCGCAGCGGCATGCGGTTTCCGGCTTAAAAGGTGGGCATGCGAGCTCCTGCGACCGCATCTCCAGGCATCTCACCGCTATCGTTCAACATACTGGAACTGGAGGGATCATGGGCAAGGTTCTCATGAAAGGAAACGAAGCCATCGGTGAAGCGGCGATTCGGGCGGGCTGCCTCAATTATTTTGCCTATCCGATCACACCCCAGTCGGAAGTGGCGGAATATCTGTCGCGGCGCCTTCCGGAAGTCGGCGGCGTTTTTCTTCAGGGTGAGAGCGAGGTGGCTGTCGGATACATGATCTTCGGGGCGGCGGGATGCGGAGAGCGGGTATTCACCACTTCCTCCAGCCCCGGCATCAGCCTGATGAGCGAGGCGATCAGCTATATTGCAGGCGCCCAATGCCCGGCGGTATTCGTGAATATCGTTCGCGGCGGTCCCGGACTGGGAGGAATTCTTCCCTCTCAGGGAGATTACCTCCAGGCGACCAAAGGCGGGGGACACGGCGACTACCGCCTCCTCGTCCTGGCCCCCGCCAGTGTTCAGGAAGCGGTGGAAATGGTGATGGAGGCATTTCCGTTGGCCGAAAAGTACCGCAACCCGGTCATGATACTGGGAGACGGGCTCATCGGGCAGATGATGGAACCCGTGGCCTTTCCCGATCACCTGAAGGCGGAGCCCACCTGCAAGGACGACTGGGCCACCAGCGGCATGGATACCCGCAAATCCGCCCGACGCAATCTGGTGAAGTCCCTGTTCCTGGACCCGGTGCAACTCAATGACCACAACCTTCTGCTTCGAGAAAAGTACGAGCGGATGAAGCGGGATGAGGTACGGTCCGAAGGGTACAACCTCGATGGCGATTACGAAGCCCTCGTGGTCAGTTACGGCACCATGAGCCGTGTCTGCCGAACCGCCATCGACAACCTCAAGGCGGATGGGCTCGAGGTCGGGATGGTTCGGCCCCAGACCCTGTTCCCTTTTCCGCTGGAAGCCGTCCGGGAAGCTGCGTCGAGGTCTTCCTGCCGACTGGCCCTCAGCGTGGAGATGAGCATGGGCCAGATGGTCGAGGATGTGGATCGATCGGTGCAGGGCCGCTGTCCGGTCGAGTGGTACGGCAAATGCGGCGGCGAGGTTCCGACCCCCGAGGAAGTCATGGACGCGATCCGGAAGTTTTTAAAAGGCTGATCGGTGCAGCGGCCCGTCAACGGCTGTTGATCAACGTCCGAATGCCGAAGCCAAAGGAGTGACAGGAATGGGAAAAGCCTTCGAGAAACCTGAATGCCTCACCGATCAGCACACCCACTATTGCCCGGGCTGCACCCACGGCATCATTCATCGCCTGGTGGCGGAGGTCATAGACGAGCTTGGCATCAGGGGCCGGACCGTCGGGATCGCACCGGTCGGATGCGCGGTGCTCGCCTACAATTACTTCGACTTCGATTTTCAGGAGGCCGCCCATGGCCGAGCGCCCGCCATGGCCACGGGCATCAAGCGGGTCCGGCCCGATCTGATGGTGTTCACCTATCAGGGTGACGGCGACCTGGCCAGCATCGGGATGGGCGAGATCGTCCACGCCGCCAACCGGGGAGAGAAATTTACGACGATTTTCGTCAACAACGCCATCTACGGAATGACGGGCGGCCAGATGGCGCCGACCACGATGCCGAACCAGAAGAGCACCACCTCACCCTTCGGCAGGGACGTCACCGTCGTCGGCATGCCGATCAAGATGGCCGAGCTTCTGGCGGCACTTGAAACCCCGGCCTACATCACGCGGCAGTCGGTGCTCAAACCCAAGCATATCAATCGGGCCAAAAAAGCGATCCGAAAGGCCTTCGAATATCAGATGGAAGGCCGGTGTTTCAGCCTTGTGGAGGTGGTGAGCACCTGCCCGACGAACTGGGGGATGACCCCGATCGAAGCCGTGAACTGGGCGGAAAAAACCATGCTGCCCTATTATCAACTCGGAGAGTTCAAGGTTCCGGAAGCCACCACGGAGGAAGCCCAATGCAAAACGAAGTGATGTTTGCCGGATTCGGCGGCCAGGGAATTCTCTCCAGTGCGAAGATACTGGCCTATGCGGCCATGGAGGCCGGGTACGAGGTGGTGTGGATTCCCTCTTACGGCCCGGAGATGCGCGGAGGCACGGCCTACTGCATGGTCGTCGTCAGCGACCGCCCGATCGGATCTCCCATCATTCGCAATCCCCGTCATCTGGTGGCGATGAACCGGCCTTCTCTCGAAAAGTTTGCTCCGTTCGTGAAGCCGGGAGGTGTGGTTCTGATCAATGGGTCCCTGATTCCGGTGCGTTCCGGCCGTGACGATGTGGACGAGCTGGTCGTGCCCGTCAACGAGATCGCCGTAGAGGCCGGCAGTGTCCGTTCGGCGAACATCGTCGCCCTTGCCGCCTTTGTCGCCAGATCGGAGATCGTCGACCCCGCGAAGGTCCGCCAGGCGGTCGAAAAGGAATTCGAGAAAAAAGCCAAACTGATTCCGGTCAACCTCGACGCCTTCGACCGGGGCGTCGCCGCTGCGAAGGAATCCGAAAAAGTCTGAGAGGCGCGGTCGCCAGAGGCGCCCCACGCTTCATGGACGCACCCAAAAACCACTGACAGGTGTCACTGCCGATGCGCTGCCGGGTACCCGAATACATTTTAAACATCAGCCCCTACGTCCCTGGCAAACCGATCGAGGAACTCGAACGGGAATACGGGATCTCCGGCTCCATCAAGCTCGCCTCCAACGAGAATCCGCTCGGCGCCTCGCCACGGGCGCTGGAAGCGATCCGGGCAGCCGCGGCAACGCTCAACCGCTACCCGGACGGGGCGGCCTATGAGCTGGTGTCCGCCATAGCTTCCGCCCTGGGTGTCCCGAAATCCTGGATCGTTCCAGGCAACGGCTCCGACGACATCATCGCCCTCCTGGCCAAGGCGCTGCTGAGGGCTGGGGATGAGGCGGTCCTGCCCGAGCCTTCATTTCTAATGTACGAAATCTGCGTCCGCGCCGTCGGCGCCCGGCCGATTTCCGTCCCCCTGCGGAACATGGTCATCGACCTGGAGCGCATGGCGGCGGCCGTTACGCCGAAAACCGGCTTGGTCTTCATCTGCAATCCCAACAACCCGACCGGCACGGTCGTTCATCGAAGCGATTTTTCTTCCTTTCTGGAAAGTCTTCCCGACCACGTCATCGTCGTCATCGACGAAGCCTACATCGAATTTGCACGGGATCCGCATTGCCTAAAAGGAATCGAATTCGTCGAACCGTCCCGGCCCGTGGTAGTGCTGCGGACCTTCTCCAAGCTGTTCGGTCTGGCCGGCCTGAGGGTCGGCTACGGCGTCATGCCGCCTGACATCGCACAACTTCTGCACCGGATCCGTCAGCCGTTCAATGTGAACACCCTTGCGCAGGCGGCGGCATCGGCCGCCTTGTCGGATACCGGATTCGTCGAAAAAACCCTTAGCCTCGTGCACAGCGGACTGGACGGTCTTTACGAGGCGCTTGACCGGATGGGTATTCGCTACGTTCCGACCCAATCCAATTTTTTCCTGATCGACGTAGAGCAGGATGCGGACGCCGTGTTCGAGGCCATGTTGAGACAGGGCGTCATTGTTCGATCGATGAGTGCCTACGGCTTTCCGCGCCACATCCGGGTCAACGTGGGCCTGCCCGACGAAAACGACCGGTTCATCGCTGCTTTGTGCAACGCCTGCGGCAAGGCTGACGCCTCCGTTCATCCCGGCAGATCATGAATTCCATCCCAGAAGCAAATCGAGACCAGAATCGCATGCATCCTAAGCTGGTGATCACCATCGACGGACCGGCCGGCGCCGGCAAGACCACGGTCAGCAGAACCCTGGCGCGACGGCTGGGCTACCGGTACGTGGATACCGGCGCGCTCTACCGCGCGGTTGCACTGGCGGCCATCCGGGCGGGCATCGACGCCGGCGACGAGGCCGCCCTTGCGTCACTCTGCCGGCGGTTGAGCATCCGCTTCATGCCGGGCGAAGATGGCACCCGGCTGTTCCTCAACGGCGAGGACATCACCGGCCTCATTCGAACGCCCCGGGTCAGCATGCTGGCATCCGCGGTCTCCGCCCTGTCGGCTGTTCGGGGCTACCTGCTCGACATCCAGCGCGTGATGGGCGAGGAGAAGGAGGCCGTATTCGAGGGGCGGGACATGGGGACCGTGGTCTTTCCGGATGCGGACGTCAAGTTTTATCTGGACGCAGACCCCAGGATCCGCGCCGAACGGCGGCATCGGGAAATCGGACCCTCCGAAGATCTTACCGTCGACGTCGTCGAAAGGGACATCCGGGAAAGGGACCGCAACGATATGAACCGGGAGGTGGCGCCACTTCGGCCCGCTGAGGATGCCCACCGCATCGATTCCACTTCTCTCGGTGTGGAAGCGGTCGTGGACCGGATGCTGGAAATCATCCAAAACAGCGTTCACAAAGGTGCGCGTGGACGGTGAACTCAAGCGGAAACGGAAAATGCTGAAATTATCAGTTGTATTTTCCCGTCCATTTTGATAATTATCCTTGGTTATGCCAGCCACCAAAGGGGTGGCAGCAAATTCGGCCAAGGGGGATAACGGCACTTCATGGAAAACGTAATGGAAACCAACCTAACTGACAAAGAAAACCCGAACGAAGCTCCGGAAGCAGAGACTTCCAACATCAAGGAGCCCGGCGCGGAACAGAGCATGAGCGAGCTCATGGACCTCTACGAAGAGAGCTTCAAGCGCTTTGCAGAGGGAGAGGTCGTGACCGGCAAGATCATTTCCGTGGATAAGGACCACGTCCTGGTGGATATCGGATACAAATCCGAAGGGCAGATCCGGATCAACGAGTTCAGAAATGACGAAGGCAACATCGACGCCACCATCGGAGACGAGGTGGAGGTAATGGTCGAATGGTGGGATGATGAAGAGGAACGCGTCGTCCTGTCCAAGGAAAAAGCCGCCAGCGTGAAAGTCTGGGAAGAAATCAAGCAGACTTACGACAACGACACGACCATTGAAGGTACCATCACCAGCCGCGTCAAAGGCGGCTTTTCGGTTGATATCGGCGTGCAGGCCTTTCTGCCGGGTTCCCAGGCGGACCTCCGCCCGATCCGGAACCTCGACGATCTCGTCGGCAAGCGATTCGAATTCAAGATCCTCAAATACAACCGCAAACGCAGCAATATCGTGCTCTCCCGGCGGGTAATCCTGGAAGCCGAGCGGGAAGCCAAACGATCCGCCACCCTGGCCACTCTTGCCGAAGGAAAGGTCATGGATGGCGTTGTCAAGAATATCACCGAATACGGTGTGTTCGTCGATCTGGGCGGCGTGGACGGCCTGCTGCATATAACGGATATCTCCTGGGGCCGTGTGAAACATCCCTCCGAGCTCTTCTCTGTCGGAGACGAGATTACGGTAAAAGTCCTCAACTTCGACTTGGAGAAGGAGCGCGTCTCGCTCGGTATGAAGCAGCTTTCCGAGGACCCGTGGAACACCGCGGCCGAGCGCTATCCGGTGGGCACGAAGGTGAACGGCCGTGTGGTGAGCCTCACCGACTACGGTGCATTCGTCGAGCTGGAAGAGGGCATCGAGGGGCTCATTCACGTTTCGGAAATGTCCTGGACCCGCAAGATCCGCCATCCTTCCAAGGTAGTGAGCGTCGGGGAAGAGGTCAGCGCGGTCGTCCTGGACATCAAGCCGGACAATCGCCGGATATCCCTTGGCATGAAACAGGTCAAACCCAACCCGTGGGACCTGATCGCCGAGAAGTATCCCGTGGGTACCACGATCGAAGGCAAGATCAAGAACATCACCGATTTCGGTCTTTTCATCGGAATCGACGAAGGCATCGACGGCCTGGTCCATATTTCCGACATATCCTGGACCAAGAGAATCAAGCATCCTTCCGAAGTCTTCAAGAAAGGCGATGTCGTTCAAGCCATCGTACTGGATATCGAGAAGGACAACGAGCGCTTCTCGCTTGGCATCAAGCAGCTCCACGACGATCCGTGGAAGACCGTGGAAGAGCGCTATGAAGTCGGCAAGGAGATCACGGGAACGATTACCAATCTGACGGATTTCGGCATCTTTGTCGAACTGGAGGAAGGGATCGAGGGCCTGGTGCACGTCTCCGAGATCAGCAAGGAGAAGATCAAGACACCCGTTGGGATGTTCAACGTAGGCGATGTGATCACCGCCAAGGTCATGAACATCAACAGCGACGAGCGACGGATCGGCCTGTCGGTCAAACGTCTCGAAATGGACGACGATCAGGGCTATCTGAGTGACTACGTCAGCAACATGAAAGCGCCGACGTCTTCCTTTGGCGAACTGCTGAGGGAAAACCTCGCTGAAAAGCTAGCGGGCGCCGACTCCGAGTCCACAGACATAGAATCGGACGCCGAATCGGACATCGAAGAAGAATAGTCAACACCTCTGCTGTCAGGGCGTCGTCGTCGATGGCGCCCTGACAGACGCTTGTCCCCTGCGTCATTTCCCTCCGGGAGGTGACGACCTCCGTCACCCGAGAACGACACCATGTTTTCAAGACGCCATCCGTTTCTTTTCTCGCTGCTGGTATTCTCCGGAATCGTGTCCTTCACCGTTTTGGGTGTTGCCCTTTTGATCTATCTTGGCACCCGCGATGACCCCTACGGAGGATTCGGCGGTATCGGAGGAGACAGGGTCGGCATCGTCGAGGTCGGAGGCATCATCGCCGATTCCCGCGACGTCGTGGAAAATCTGCGCCGATTCCGCGAAGACGAGCGAATCAAGGCTATCGTTCTGCGGATCGATTCACCCGGGGGCGTGGTCGGGCCGGCCCAGGAGATTTACCGGGAGGTGGGCCGAACCGTTCAGGAAAAGAAGGTGTTCGCCTCGATGGGCGCGGTGGCGGCTTCGGGCGGATATTACGTGGCGGCAGCCGCCAATGGGATCATGGCGAATCCAGGCACCATCACCGGCAGCATCGGCGTTATCATGGAGTTCACCAACGTCCAGGAGTTGCTCAGCAAGATCGGGCTCTCTCCAGTGGTGGTGAAAAGCGGCGACCTGAAAGATGTCGGGTCACCGGTTCGGGAGATGAGCGAAGCGGACCGTCGTTTTCTTCAGGATTTCGTCGGAAAACTGCATCGCCAGTTTATCGCCGATATCGCTTCCGGGCGAAAAATGGACATAGGCGCCGTCGAAAAGATTGCCGATGGGCGCATACTCACCGGTCAGGAAGCGCAGGGGCTGGGGCTCGTGGATCGAATCGGCAATCTGGAGGATGCCATCGCCTGGGCCGGTGAGTCGGTCGGGATCGAGGGACGTCCCGATGTCGTTTACCCTCCGGAACGAAGGCTTACCTTTCTCCGTTCGCTGATGGCGTCCATGTCGCGAATCTTGCTGGATACCTCCCTCCAACCCCGACTCAAGGCGGCTTTCCTCTATTCGCCCGAACAGTGACGCCGGAATTCCTCCAACCGTTTCGATCGGTTCGCACTCCCGGCGAATCATTCAAAAAGGCGCACATCCCCCTCTCCGTGTCGGATGATCTCCGGTGTGTCGTCCACAAGCGATACGATGCTCGACGGAGTTCCCTTGACGATGCCCCCGTCGACCACCAAATCGAGTCGAGGACCGAAGTGATCATGGAGAAGCGACGGATCCTCGAACATGTCACCGTTCTCGGTGGTGGCGGTGGTCGTGATGATCGGATTGCCGAGTTCCCGGACCATCTCGATGCAGATACGATGGTTCGGAACACGGATGCCGGCGCTTTTTCGCCGCGTGAGCATGATGCGGGGAACCAGCTTCGAGCCTTCGAGAATGAAGGTGTAGGGGCCCGGAAGCAGCCGCTTCATGGTCTTGTAGGCATAGTTGGAGACCTTGGCGTAGTCGCTGATGTTGGTGAGATCCGAGCACATGAAGCTGAACGGTTTGTTGCGGTCCTGCTGCTTGATCTGGTAGACGCGTTCGATCGCCTTTTTGTTCATGATGTCGCAGCCGATGCCGTAGCAGGTATCGGTGGGGTAGGCCACCACGCCTCCGCGACGAATGATGTCCACCACTTTGCGGATCAGCCGTTCCTGGGGATTGATGGGATTGATCTGAATCAGCATTGTCGCTCCACGGATTCGGTTGGTTGCCGACCGATTCGTCCACCGCGAAAGGCGAGTGGAAAACGGATCGAGTCGTAAGAGATGATGGGATGGTCAATTTCTCAACCCCAAAATAAGGGATTGCGAAAGGACTGTCCATTTGCTATGGGTGCCATCTAATTCGGCCAGGCTTCTGAAGACGCCATTGCCGGCGTTCAATGAGAAGTCGTGGCCGTCGAAGCCGCTATAAGGTGCCTGCTCCCTACGATAGAGGCACTTTTCTATTTTGTGAATACCGCGAAAGTTTTTCGGAGGTTTTAATGAGTAAAATACCGCCCGAGGAAGCCTATTCTTTTGACGATGTGCTTCTGATGCCAAGTTACTCGGATGTCGTGCCGAAAGAGGTCAAGGTCACCACCCGTCTGACCCGAAATCTCACGTTGAACATACCCCTCGTGAGCGCGGCCATGGACACGGTCACCGAATCCGAAACCGCCATCTGCATGGCCCGGGAAGGCGGGCTTGGCTTTATCCATCGGAACATGTCCGTCGAAGCCCAGGCCCGCGAAGTGGACAAGGTCAAAAAGTCCGAAAGCGGGATGATCGTGGATCCGGTCACCGTCCATCCGGAGCAGAAGGTGCACGAGGTCCTCGATGTCATGGCCCGCTATCGGATCTCGGGGCTTCCGGTCGTTCGAGGCGAGCAGTTGCTGGGCATCGTGACGAACCGCGATTTGCGCTTTGAAACGGATATGGAGAAGAGTGTCGCCGATGTGATGACCAAGGACAAGCTGATCACCGTGTCGGAAGGCATTTCGTTGGAGGAATCCAAGAAGCTTCTTCACCAGCACCGGATCGAGAAGCTCCTGGTTGTGGATCGAAACGGCCGGCTTACCGGAATGATTACCATAAAAGATATCGAGAAGATCAAAAAATATCCCAACGCCTGCAAGGACGGATACGGCCGGCTGCGCGTCGGCGCAGCGATCGGAGTCGGCGCCGACATGGAAGAACGGGCCGAGGCACTGATCCGGGCAGGGGCGGATGTGCTGTGCATCGACACCTCGCACGGCCATTCGATGAATGTCATCGGGGCTGTCGAGCGGGTCAAGGGCGCCTTTCCGGACATCGACCTCATTGCCGGCAACGTCGCTACGGCCAAAGGTGCTGAAGACCTCATCCAGGCGGGTGTGGACGGGTTCAAGGTCGGAATCGGACCCGGGTCGATCTGCACCACGCGGATCGTTGCCGGAATCGGCGTCCCGCAGGTAACCGCCATCATGAACTGCCGGCCGGTTTCGGCCAAGAGCGGCATCCCGCTGATCGCCGACGGGGGCATCAAATATTCCGGCGATGTCACCAAGGCCATCGGGGCGGGCGCCAACTGCGTCATGGTGGGCGGGCTTTTCGCCGGGACAGAGGAAAGCCCGGGCGAGCAGATCCTCTTTCAAGGCCGAACCTACAAGGTCTACCGTGGAATGGGCTCCATCGAGGCCATGAGGCAGGGCAGCAAGGATCGCTACTACCAGGGCGATAACGCGGATCCGGATAAACTCGTTCCGGAGGGCATCGTCGGCCGGGTACCCTACCGGGGGTCGCTTTCCTCCAATATTCATCAGCTCATCGGCGGGCTCAAGGCGGGTATGGGTTATGTCGGATGCCGAAACCTGGAGGAACTGAGGGAAAAGGCCCGTTTTGTCCGGATTTCGGCGGCGGGTCTCAAGGAAAGCCATGTCCACGACGTCATCATCACCAAGGAAGCACCGAACTATCGTGTCGAGTGAGCCTGCCGCCGATTACAGCGCCTCAGGGGGATCCACCCTTGAGGCGCTGTGAAGGCCGTCCTTTCTTTTTGACCAGCGAAAAGGCCTCCCGGGCCTCGGATTCGAGCACTGTGCCGCGGTCCTCGTAGCGCGGTGAGAAGTGAAAAACAGAAAAATCCTTAGCGTTTGCCGCAGCCGCGAGCCCACCGGCCTGGTGTGCGGTCAAATGGCGTTTTTCGTCAGCTTTGCGACGATCCGCATCCAAAAAGGCGGCTTCGATGTAAAGGTGATCGACGCCCTCCACCAGATCCAGAATCGCCTCGACATTTTTTTCAGAATATGCCGCATCGGTGACATAACCAATGGATTGACCGAGGGAAATACGTACCGCCCGGTCCACGAGCTCTGCGAGAGGCCGAACGGTCCGCCTCCCGCCGCTGGAATCGATTGGGGTGTCAATGGGTGTCGACGGGGGGGATTTCCGGTAAACCGCCTGCTTGAGGTCCCGAAGCCACGCGCCGGTCGGGAGTCCCATGGCGTCGAGGCCGGTCTTCAGAATATTCACATGGATCCGCTCGCGAAGCATGAATGCGAGACAAGGGATGCCATGATCCAGGTGAGATGCAAAGACCTGAAGTGACGGTTCCGCAAGCAGGCAGCCATCGAAAGCTTCCAACTCCGGCGGTTTCTCCTTCGAGAACCCGTTCCGGCTGGAATAGGTCTGTCGGCTGAGATGAGCCGGGTGGACCTCGGTCACGATGAGGGAGAGCCTGGACGCGTAGGTATGGGCAAGGTTCCACTGGTAGCCGCTCAGCTTTCCCGAAACGTTCGCATGAAAACCCGGCGGCCCGAAAAGATGAAGCTTTTTCTCGCGGCCGAGAAAGGTTCTGAGAACCCGGTCGAAGCCACAGAAATGATCCATATGCGTGTGCGAGACGAAAATATGTGAAATTCTCAGAAGATCCCGGGGCGGAAGCGGGGAGAGGTCACCCAAATCGAAGAGAAGTGCCCGGCTCTCGTGGCCGAAAAAGCAATAAAGCGCCGGATCGCCGAAAGGGCCGTTGACCAGCCTCGGATAAAACCGTGGGCGCATGGGAAGATCAGGGGAGGTGCTTTTTTACCTGCCGGTCGATGCAGGTATAAATTTCTTCATCCGACCCGTAGATGTCGACGGTATCCTTGTGATGTATCACTTCCTCGAGAATGAATGCCGTCAAGTAGAGGCTGACGATATGGGGATTGGAGATCAGGTTCCGATACGGGGCGATCTTGTAGTCGATTTCAAAATCATCTTTTCGGGTCAGTTTGTCGAGGCACTTGTAGATCTGTTCTTCCAGACCGTTTTTATTGACCGTCTCGACAAGATTGTTTTCCACCAGCTTCATGGCGATGGCGTTGGAGAGCGCGTCGATGCAGGAACCGATTCCGGATAGCGCCATCCGGCGCGCGTGCTCCTTCTGGGATTCGATTTTTGACAGGATATTGGATTCCCGCGAACTGGGACGAAATACTTTTGCCATGGGTTTCCTCCCCCCTTTCTTTCCGCGCTGGCAAAGGGTGGCAGATCGAGACTTCGTATTTTGCAGGGCTAAAACTAAATCATAATAGAGACAAGCAAATGAATTTGCAAGCTAAAACAACGGCACTTTCCAACACCGAAAACCCTGGGTTCCTCTCGCGGAAAATGAATCCGGATGACCGCAGCGAACACTCCCGATCTCCTGGATTCTTCTTTGGCACGGTCGATTCAAGAGAAGTCCAGGCCGCGGATCACCGCCTGAAGGTGCCGGTTTCCGTTCCACCGGTTCCACCTCAGGTGAAAGGCGGCGCGGTGGAGCCGATCGAACGGA
The DNA here is from genome assembly GCA_049366795.1 of Desulfobacterales bacterium. Taxonomy (GTDB): domain Bacteria; phylum Desulfobacterota; class Desulfobacteria; order Desulfobacterales; family UBA5852; genus CALNZV01. The sequence continues at coordinate 68,915 of JBMNCP010000066.1, read as the reverse complement.
CCGCCATCCTCCGGACAGTTGAATTCGATGGCCGGTACCTGACCGGTGCCGCCTGGCCCGTGCTGCTTGAGGACGAACCGACGGTGGCGCTCCCCGACGGTCCTGAAGTTTTCGGCCGTCAAATTCCCTGCCATGAGAATCGGCTCCGGGTTTTCCTGGCCGAACGGCTTCAACTGCTCGAAATGGTCCAGCATGCGTCGATCCAGTCGGGTCAGGTCGATCTCGGCATCGATCTGAAGCGGATCGGATACCGGCACCTCCGGCAGGCGAGCTGAAACTTCCGCCTCGAAGCGTTCGATGAAGCGATCGAGAGCATCGGTCCGAACCTTGAGACCCGCTGCCATGGCATGACCCCCGAAGGCCACGATCTCAGACCGGCAGGCCTCGAGAACGGAATGCAGATCGATGCCGGAGACGCTTCTGGCCGATCCTTTGGCGTCACCGCCGCGAATCGAGAACAAAGCGGTGGGGCGCCCGTGGAGCCGGGCCGTCCGTGAGGCCGCAATGCCGATGACGCCTTCGTGCCAGCCCGGGTCCGACAACACGATGGTCTTGCGATCCATCGATCCGGGTGTGGCGTTGAGCGCTGCCTCGATTTCCACCAGCATCTGCCGTTCGACGTACTGACGCTGCGTATTGAGGCGGTCGAGAAGGCGAGCCAGATTCGAGGCTTTCCCCCGGTCTTCCGTGAGCAGAAGCTCCACCGCAGCTGAAGCGTGATCCATCCGTCCGGCGGCGTTCAGGCGCGGTGCCAGCCGAAATGCGATATCGTCCGCGTCCAGCATGGCGCTGTCGAGACGGCTGACCTCCGTCAGCGCCTGTAGACCGGGACGGGCTCCCTTGGCGATCATCTCGATTCCGGCCCGGGTGAAGGCGCGGTTCTCGCCCAGCATCGGAACCATGTCGGCCACCGTTCCCAGCGCGACCAGGTCGCAGAACGCCTTGAGATTGGGTTCATTTCCGCTCTTCCAGTACCCGGCCTCCCTGAGTTGCTTCCGAAGCAGTATCAGCAGGTAGAAAGCCATCCCGACGCCCGCAAGGTGGTCCAGGCAGGCGTTGCAGTCGGCGCGCTTCGGGTTCACGACGGCCAGAGCCTCCGGCAGCTTCGAGGAGGGAGTGTGATGATCGGTGACGATGATGTCCATGCCAACTTCGGCGGCGCGTCGGACGGCCTCGAAGCTGTTGATGCCGCAGTCGACGGTGACGATGAGGTGGACACCGTTTTTCGTCGCCACCCGATCGATGTGATCCGGTTGGAGTCCGTAGCCTTCGGTCATGCGGTGGGGAATGTAATAGGTCACCCGCCCTCCGGCTTCCCGAAGGAAACGGACCAGCAGAGCGGTGGCGGTGACGCCGTCCACGTCATAATCGCCGAATATGAGAATTTTCTCGCGATCGCGCAGGGCACGCGCAAGCCGCTCCGCAGCGATGTGAATGTCCTTTACGGATTGGGGAGGTTGGATGTGCCTGAACGTCGGCATGAGAAAATCGGAGGCGGTTTTGGCTGACTTGAAGCCGCGATTGACCAGCACCGCGGAGGTGATCGGATCGATTTGCAGATCCGCTGCCAGCTGCCGTACCGTTTCCGGCTCCGGGCTGGCGATGTGCCATGGCCGTCTCATGGATGAGCCCTATAGCCCATCATCCGGGAAAGGACAAGGCGGTTCTGGGGTGCCGGATCGCCACTTGCGGGGAAAATGAGGTTGAAAAGCAGGGGCATATGGTTATACTGCTACGACATGGCGTTGCCGGTCACCAGCCTCGTCGAATTGAATGACACCACTTCAGGCCGATCGCGATCCACCGGGTTCCATTGATGATGCCCAGCATATTTTTGACCACTGAACGCCACTATAGGGTGGATCGTTGCGAGATCAGCTACCTGCGCTTCGTCATCGAAGCCTGTGAAGGCATCGCCGTGATGACAACGATCGAACCCGGAAAAGGCATCATTCGACTGAGCGTCGCCCCGGGAAGGGAAGGCGAGGTGGACGCGCTGATTCGGCAACTGAGAACGGCCGAAGGCATCCGAATCGAAGACTGGCAGCCTGCGGCGGATATCAACCTTAAAGATCGATCACATGGGCCAGCGTAAACTCTATATCAACACCATCGGGTGCCAGATGAACGTCTACGACTCGGAGCAGATCGTTCGGGTTCTGGCCACGTCGGGTTATACGTCCACAGCCTTTCTCGAAGACGCGGATTTGGTGATGGTCAACACCTGCGCCATCCGTGCGAAGGCTGAGCAGAAGGCATTCAGTTTCATCGGGCGACTGGCGAAACTCAAACAGCAGAAGCCCGATCTCATCGTTGCCGTTGCCGGGTGCGTCGCGCAACAGGAGGGAGAGAAGATTCTGTCCCGGATGCCAATCGTGGATATTGTTCTGGGAACGCAGGCTATTCCACGGCTGCCCGGCCTTCTGGAACAGGTTGCCGGCGGTCGCCGGCGTCTGGTCGATGTCGCGATGAGCCATGAAATCGAAGAGATCGATGCGGGACCCTTGTTTCGGGCGGACGGGGGAATAAGCCGGTTCATCACCATTATGCAAGGCTGCGACAACTTCTGCTCCTATTGCGTCGTCCCGTACACCCGTGGCCGCGAAATGAGCCGCCACCCGGAGCGGATTGTCGCGGAAATCCAACAGTGGGTCGAGCATGGCACCAGGGAGGTGACCCTGCTGGGTCAAAATGTCAACAGTTACGGACTCAAGGAAGGGCTGTGGTCATTTCCTGAACTGCTGAAGCGGATCAATGCGATTGGAGGCCTTGAGCGGATACGCTTTACCACTTCGCATCCGAAGGACCTGTCAGAGGAGTTGATCGGGGCCTTTGCGCGGCTCGAGAAACTGTGCCCTCACATCCATCTGCCGGTGCAGTCGGGCTCCGACCGCATTCTCAAGCGGATGAACCGAAGGTACGATCGTCGAACCTATCTGAACCGGATCGAGCGTCTGCGCTCGGTGAGGCCGGATATCGCCATTACGTCGGATATCATCGTCGGATTTCCGGGAGAGACGATGGCGGATTTCGAAGCGACCCTGGATCTGATGAAGACCGTCCGATTCGACGGACTTTTCGCCTTCATGTATTCGGACCGGGCGGTTGCCCCGGCCTCCCGATTCGACGGCCAGCTTCCGGAGGTGGAAAAGCAGCAGCGACTCCAGGCGTTGCTGGCGCTCCAGGAAGATGTTACCGTCGAGAAAAACACCCAGCTGCTGGGCTCTGTCCAGCGGATACTCTTAGAGGAAAGCAATCCCCGGATCCAGGGGAGAGGAACATCCATCCCGGAAATGGCGGGGCAATGGACGGGACGGACGGAATCCAACAAGATCGTCAATTTCAGCCATCGGAATGACCGGCCGCTATTCGATCGACTGCAGCCGGGCATCTTAGTGGACGTGGAGGTCGAAAGGGTTCTCGCCCATTCCCTCCAGGGGACGCCCGTCGCCATCGAGCCGTCTGCGCGGACCCGGTCAGGAGGTATCCATCATGTTGCATAAAGCGACCATCGCCGGTCTCACCATGGACCCGACGACCAATACGCCGATCATCATCCTGAAGACCGATGAAGGGGAGAATGCCATTCCGATCTGGATCGGTCTTCTGGAGGCGACCTCCATTGCCTCGGCCCTTCAGAACGTGAAGTTCGACCGGCCCATGACCCATGACCTGTTCAAGAACTTTTCCGAACTCATGAATATTTCGGTGGGCAGCGTGGAAGTCTGCGACATCAAAAACAACACCTTTTACGCACGGATCAATTTCGTGGCCGAAAGCGGCGGGTTCAGCATGGACTCGCGGCCCAGCGACGCCATTGCCATTGCCCTGCGGTTTGACGCACCCATATTCGTCGATGACGTGGTGATCGACAAGTCGAAGCATTTCGAGGCGGACGGAACGCCCACTGATACGAGCGAAGAAGGCAGGAAATGGGCTGAATACCTGGAAAACCTCGATCCGGAAGATTTCGGAAAGTACAAGATCTGAAAACCCCATCCCTACCCGCGGGGATCACGATCCGCTGCCGGCACTTCCCGGCGAGACCGGGTGTCCTCCGATCCTCGTACCGCAGCAACGCCGATCCGCAGCCGGATTGATCGGCCGATGTCCCTGCACGGATCCACGCACTCCTGATGGTCGTCCATTCGAAGCTACGATCGAAAAGACCCGTCAGGGCGTAAATCTGCCGTCGTCGTAGATCACGCAGGTGCCCCCGTCGGCAAGACGCGCGGTCACGCGCTTTTTTTCGGTGTTCACCAGATCCCAGTGCAAAGCTGAATCATTGAATCCCAAAGCCTTCTTGCGTTCGGCGTCGAGCTCGGCCGGATCTCCGTCGTAGGTGTCACTATAGGAGGAGCCCAGCGCAATGTGACAGTTTCCGAAGGCCCCGCCGAAGTTTTCGTCATAGAGGGTGTTGGCCATGAAACGGTTGATCTTCGAGAACCGCCGATCCGTCAGGGAAAACTCTCCGACACGGCCGGCGCCGGCATCCATCCGTATCTGCTTCCTAACGAAATCCGCGCCCTGCTCCGCGCCGACTTCGGTCACCCTCCCGCGGCGGAATTCGAGACGAACCTTCTCGACGCGGTTTCCGCTTCTGAAGGAGGGCTGGTCGGCGAAGTACACGCCTTGGGTCCCCCGCCAGTCCGGGGATAGGAAGAGTTCGAAGCTCGGTATGTTGTGGCCGGACAGACCGATCCACTTCCGTTGTTCTCCCGGCAGGATGGTCAGATCCGTTCCCGCCGATTCCACGTGGAGCGACCGTATCCCCAGACGGTTCAGCCAGCTTTTGATCTGCTGGGCTTGAGTATAAATCTTCCGCCATTCCTCGACCGGCTGCGAGCGGTTGAGAAGGCAGGCCCGAATGATCTGGTCCGCGTAGGCTTCCTCAGTGAGGCCTGCCTGGCGGGCGAGCTCTTCGGTCGGCAGCAGGCAGAGGGTCCATCCGAAAAGGCCCTGCTCGTCCCGCCGATCCAGGATGTCCCGGAAGGGCTTTCGGGCCACAGCGGCCTTTGCGATCCGTGTCGGATCTACATCGGCCAGGTGGGTGATGGATTCGGGCGCATATAGAAAAATGCTGCCGTGGAGGGAGTCGAAAAACGCCTTCTCCCCCTCGGGAACGAAGCGGATCTGCCTGACGTTGGACAGGCGATAGAAGTCGCGTTCCATGACAGGGGTCAGGCTCATCCGCATCACCGGGTTCAATCCGGCTTCGATGATCCGGGCATGCAGCAGTTCGGCCATGCGAACCGCCGGCTGATGAAACCGTATCAGCACCGTATCCCCTTTGCGGAATGGCTTTTTCCGGGCGGTGGACAGCGCCCACATCATGACATCGGAATACCGGTTAAGGTGTTTTTCGCTGAGCATCGAGGTTCTCTCCGGAGTGGTCGATTGACGTAGTGGTCATGGCTGCTCCGATTTGAGGAATAGCCGGTGGTATTCTTTTTCTCGAAGATGGCGCCGGAGCAGCCGGTTGATCAGTAGAAAGAGTTCTTCGATCTCGACATCGGTCATCCGGGGAACAAGCGTCTCCATCAGACGGTCGTCGGAGAATTTTTGAAGGTAGTAGATCAGGGTGATCTCGTCCGTCGGCCGGTCGAGCCCGTAACCCACGAAGCCGGTGTGGGTTTCCACGAAGCGATGGGAGTGAAGGGAAGAGGTGAGGGGATTCGATTCGCTCATGGGTTCATCTCCTGTCGACCGTGGTTTTTCAGTAGCCCGGTCGGCTCGGTTGGCACCGGTGACGCGGAACGGAACTCGAACCACCGGTCGAACAGCCCGGGGTCGTCGAAATGCTCGGTGCCCACAAGTTTGATCGCGTGATGCCCCCTCTGCCGCATGCTGCCCACCGATGGTATTCCCATTGAAAAGAAGATCAGCGGTTCGATCCGTCCGGAACCCCGGCCGATTCCCCGGCAGTCGAAAAGGCTGCGACTGCCCTCATTTCCATACGGCAACACTTCAAGTGTTCTATAAGGTCTTAGTTCATAAACTTCTGTTGGTGTTGAAATATTTTCGGATGTGACATGGTCGACTTGATGCCACCCCGAGTTGACGAACAGCTTGAGACGTTCGGATGGAAATTCAGCCGGAAGCCATGAAGGCACCAGGGTTCGGGGACCGTAGACCGGATTCCGGACTTCCGCGGTTCGGTCACGATCCGGAACATAGAAATGATAGCATCCGCAGTTGTTCATGACGTCGACCATGAAAGGCAGTCCCTCAGGGTCCAGCGTGACCCGAACGGTGATACCGTCCAGGGGTCCGCGTTCGAACCACGGAGAATTCGCCCCGTCGCGTGCGGGATACCAGAAGGTGTAGTTGATTTGCAAGGTGATCCCCGAGCCCAGGAAACCGTGGGTCAGATAGACATATGCCGTCGGCCTGGTGCCGTCGACGCGGATGGAACCGTCGTGCCAGCCTATTCGGCCGATACGGTCATAGTCGGCGGAGATTTCCTGAACGATGACAGGCGCATAAAGGGCGGCCAGCCCCAGCAGGTCGGTCTCCGAAATCCGCGGGATACCGAGCTCGTCCAGAGGGTCCGGGTGAAGGAGGTTCCGGGCCTCTATTGGCGGCCGAAGGTCAGGGACGAAAGCCAACCGCTCGCCGGACACCGGCAGGGATTCGACAGGAAGGCTGTGTCGTTCGCGGAATCGGTCGAAGGCCCGATCGGAGACCGCCGAAACCGGAACGGCAAAGAGCGGATAGAGGCCAACGGCCCGGCGCCAGGTCTGGTATTCGCTGGGGACTCGGATTGCAGCGGCTACGGTTTCGGCGAACTGCGGCTGCCTTGCCGCAGCCGAAAAGAGGCGATCGGTGCAGGCGAAAACCCGCCGCTCCAGCGTTGTGCGATCCGGTGGAAGCTCGATGGTGTCGGCGATGGCCTCGATTTGCCCATCGTCCAGAGCCGCCATTTCCGCTCGCCGGGCCTCCCGGTCCAGTTCGCGCAGCCGTCCGAGCCAGGCCTGGCGGGTCGCCTCTGAATTCAGCCGGGGAATCAGCCCTGCCAGGAAGCGATCGAACCGGAGATAGGGAAAGTCCTGAATCCTGAAATAGGCGGCGTTGTGCGGCTCACCACCGGTTACACGGTCCACTTGCGCGATCAGCCGGTCGCACCCGGCGACATCGGGGGAATGGTAGGGGGAGGGCGGCCGAGCGCACGCGGTCGACAGCAGAAGCGCCAGGAGCAGTAAAGAGCGGAACCGGCCCTCAGCCCGAGACGCGTTCAGCTTGAGCAGGAACCTCTGCAATTGCGGGCTCACTATCTGCCGGCACCGGAATCTCCCCCGGCAATGAAGGCGGGGTATCCGGCCGTTTCGTGAGAGGCGTCCGGCTGGCGCGGGTTTCCAGAGTGTTTGGGGTGCATTTTGAAGACGAGACGGATCTTGGCGTCGAGTTCGTTGCTGAAGATGGGCTTGAGAATTACATCGGCGATTCCCGCGGCTACCATCTCGTTCAATGGAAGCGCTTCGCTGAATCCGGTGCAGAGCAGGATCGGAAGCTCGGGAAACATGGCCTTCGAACGCTTCGCAAGCTCGATCCCGTTCATTCCGGGCATGGCGTAATCGGTCAGGAGGAGGTCGATCGGTTTCGTTTCGACGGTGAGCCGTTCAAGCGCTTCCCGGCCGGTGGCGCACACGGAAACGGTATAACCGAGCCGGCTGAGCATTTTACGAAACATGGCGGTGACGGCCTCCTCGTCATCGACCACCAAGATATGTTCGCTCCCGCCGACGGCTCCTTTGACATCGTCATCCGCGGCGGGCGATTGTTCCACCTTCACACGGGGAAGATAGACGGTGAATCGACTTCCCTTTCCCGGATGGCTGCTGACGAATATCCGTCCTCCGTGGCCGGTCACGATGCCGTGGACCACGGACAGTCCCAGCCCCGTTCCCTCGCCTTGGGGCTTTGTCGTGAAATATGGATCGAATATTTTCCCGATCATCGTCTTCTCGATGCCGCCGCCCGTGTCCCCCAGCGACAGACTGACGTATTCTCCGGGAGGCATTTGAGGAGCGGTATCCGGAGCCGCCTGGTCGAATTTCTCTTCCTTGAGGGTAATGGTCATGGTCCCACCGGTTTCGGCCATGGCATGGTAGGCGTTGGTGGCCAGATTCATCACCACCTGGTGGATCTGGCTCGGATCGCCCATGATCGGACCGCAGTCCCGGGAGATGTGCTTCACGATGTCAATGTTGGGCGGGATGGAGGCCCTCAGCAGTCGAACCGCCTCGCGGACCACGATGTCAATCCGTATCGGCCGGAACTCGATTTCGCTCTTACGGCTGAAGGCCAGAATCTGTCCCACGAGATCCTTCGCCCTTGCCGAGGCCTTCAGGATTTCCCGGAGGCTTTTCTGAACCTGGCTCCCGGGGCGTGAATCGAGCACGGCGATTTCCGCGTGCCCGATGATCGGCACCAGGATGTTGTTGAAGTCGTGGGCGATGCCGCCCGCCAGGGAGCCAATGGCTTCCATTTTCTGGGCCTGTCGAAGCTGGCGTTTGAGTTCGGACTCCTGGGTCATGTCGCGTTGAACGGAGACATGATGGGTGATGCGGCCCGAGGTCTCCCGTATGGGTGCAATGGAGGTCTCCACCTCGAAAAAACCGCCGTCCTTTCGTCGCCCGATCAACCGGCCGGCCCAGGCTTCGCCGGCAGCGAGCTGATGCTGAAGGTCCGCCAGGTAGGCGGGGTCCTGCCGATCGCTGTGGAGGGCGCGGGCGTGCATGCCGACGGCTTCGGCCCTCGAGTAGCCGCTGATCTGTTCGAATGCCGGGTTGACGTACTGGATGTTTCCGTCGGAATCCGAGATCACCACGGATTCACCCGCCTGTTCGATCGCTGCCCGGATGAGCCTCAGTTCGCTCTCGGTCTTTTTTCGCTCTTCGATCTCCCGGATGAGTTCCCGGTTGGCCCGTCGGATCTCATCGGTGCGCCGGCGAACCCGCTCTTCGAGCTCGGCATTGATCCGCTGCACGTTTTCCTTTTCCTTTTGAAGGAGGGCCGCAAGGTAAAAATCCCTGCGTTCCATTCGTTCAATGGAATAAGCGGCGAACATGCCGATCAGATTGGCGCCGACGAAAAAAAAGCTGTTGTTGACCAACACCGACAAGGGGGTCCGGGTATAGCGGACCGCGATGATCTCGTAGATCAGAACCAGAACCCAGCAGCTGATCGACGCCCATATGAACCTTGCCTTGATGAAAGTGTACCCCATGAAAATGACGAGGATCAGCCCTGCGTAGTAGAGGTCGGTGACGGGAGCCGGGGCGGCTACGATCATGAGGATTATCCCCATGCCGCTCACCAGTATGAGCCCGGCCAGACTCGGCTGCATGGCGGTCCGGAACCGGTCGGTCCGGAAGGAGGCGATTACCGTTGCCACCATCAGCAAAATGACCGCCCCCCTGATCAGCCAGAAGGCGTTTTTGAGTTCGGGGAGCAGGACCGCGTCCAGGACGGCAAAAAGTGCATATAGACTGGCGCCGAGCAGTATCGAAAGGCGCATTTGCTGCAGGGATTTGTTGAAATAATGCTCAAGAAACTCAGCCTCCAGGGAGGCATTGGCTCCCGTAAAGGCGAGAGAAATCGGGTTGAGATAGATATCAGCTTCCGAACGTCTGGCGTTCATTCAGAATATCCAGTGGCTGTCGGGATTCCGGTGACCCGTCGCGCGGCTGCCGACGACCGGGGCTGCCGGGGCGCTTTCGTTCGAACTCCGGCTAGGGTTCCAGAAGCAGTCCCGATTTTTCGATAAGCGTGTTCAGAAAGGATTCCGGTTCGTCGAACCCCCCGGCCTGCAGTAGAAACTGTTCGAGCGCGCCTCCGGGTTCAATGCGGACTCCCACAAATGTGGGGGTCCTGACCGCCCCGAGCCGTTGGGAGATTTCCATGGAGGGATCCGGAAATAGGGGAAACGGAACATTGTAGGTTTTCTGGAAAACGCCGACTTCAAAGCTCGAATTGCCCACACCGATGCCAATGATCTTGATCCGATCCGCCAGGTCGCCGCGATCGATGATCTGCTGGTAGAGAGTGTTCACTGCAGGAGCCTCACGCTGGCAGTGTGGACAGTACATCGAGAAAACCTCGATGAGCAGGATCCGGGTTTGAATGTCGCCTATCGAGAAAGTCTTTGCGTCCTGGAGCCCCAGGTAGGCGCGCGCATTCGGGGATTCCGGCGCATCCAGTCGAATGAAGGCGAGATCCTCGTTCCGGGAGGCAGGGGGGCTTTCCGTGCTCCCGGGAGATGCGGCCTGTGAAGCCACGGCGCAACCGGCTATCGTCAACAGAACGGCTGCTGCCAGGACGACCCTGGTGGATTGGGTTGAGCCTGAATTCATGGGAATCTCCATTGCCGGAGGAAAGTGCGTCGACGGGATCGAATTGCCATGCGGATCATACTAAAGGTTCCGCAGATTGTTTGCAAGCCTCTGAAGATACCGGTGATCGCTCATCTACCACCTCCGACCGCCGGCGAGACCCCGCAGCATGACGCACAGTGCCGACAGCGTAAGGATGGCAGACAGTCCGGCCACCGCGGTGATTCCCCCATGCCCCCACATCAAGCCTCCGGCCAGGGCGCCCGCCACCCGCCCGATGCCGGCTGCCGCCAGGTAACCCGACATCATCGTCGCCCTGGATTCGGGAATGATTTCGGTTGCCAGGGACAGGGAGGTGACGATGGAAAACTCCGTGGCCAAAAAAACAAGGAAGACTCCCGCCAGGGTCCACGGCAGGGAGGTTTCCAGAAAAGGCAATGCCGCATATGCAGCGGCTGCCGTGAGCAAGCCTCCCGCAAGGGCCCGCTTTTTGCCCAACCGGTCACCCAGAAGGACGGTCAGCGATTCCCCACCCAGTTCAGCGAGCCCGATCAGTGCGGTCCCAAAGCCGAGAGCGGCGATGCGCATCTGAAATGTGCTTTCGAACCATATTCCATATGTGACGAACAGATTGTCATTGCCCGCACTGACCAGAAACGCGAAGGCCATCATGCACGATGCGGTCCTGTTTCGGGCCAGTCCCAGCCAGGCACGAAAGAAACCGCGCGGACGCGAGGGGATGGCCGGCCGAATGGCCTCGTTAGGCATCAGGACCTTCAGCAACACCATTCCCACCAGCCCGAGCCCGCCGATCACCCAGAAAGGGGATCGCCAGCTTCCGTATTCGATCAGCAGACCCACCAGGGGAACCCCGATAAGGGTGCTCCCGGCCCATGAGATTTCAATCAATCCCACAACGAGGGCGCGGCGTTCATAGGGTACTTTTTCGCCGACATAGGCCTGTATGGAGGGGTCGAAAAGGTTTTTTCCAAGGCCTGCCAGCGCTAAGGCCGTCAATACGACGACGTAGGCCGGCAGGATGGCTCCCGTCAGCATCCCGGCCGCCATCAGACCCAGACCTACCATCATCATAATGCGGTAACCGAAGCGGTCTCCCAGCGGGCCGAAAAGCAGCGCCAGCATTCCTGTAGCCTGGTTGGCTGCGATCATCGTCGTGACAGCGCTCAGGGGGACGTCCAGCCCACGGCTCAGAACGGGCGCAAAAGGGTATGCAAATCGTCTCGACGTGTTGAGAATAAGGCGGCAGAATGTCGCCAGGGCCAGTTGGGCCGCCAGGCTTCTGGCCGGAGAGGCGGCGCCTTCGGGTTTGGGAGATAGGGGTTGTCCGGCACTCGGCATGGGACGGCGGCCTTTTGTTGACTGATTTCCGGAATCGCAGTCCCACTACTGCCTTTGGAACCGGATTGCAAGCCCCTGAACCGTGGGGTCCGCCTTGGCAAATTCAAATCAGTGTCCGGTTCATCTCCACCCCGATCCCGCTTTTGCCTCGCCGGCATGGCGGCGCGGCATGGAGCCGTCCCGTTGACAACGCTTTCAGCATTGACTAAAGAGTCTCATTTCGAAGCGTTCGATGGGATTGGAACTCCAGGGGAGCGATATGGGCAAGAAACAGGACCTGATCCAGACCGCCATCCGGTTATTCGCGGACCAGGGATACGACGGTACGACGACGCTTCAGATATCGCGGGAGGCGGGTGTGACCGAACCCTTGATCTATTATCATTTCAAGGGCAAGGAAGAACTGTTTACCCACATTCTCAGCGAGGCCTTCGATATCTACTATGCACGGCTTCAGAGCCTGGACCAGGAGACACCGACCGAATTCGCCAAGATCGAAAATCTGGTGCACCTGAACCAGCTGCTCGTGGAGGAAATGCCGCGCAGATTGAGGCTGATCCTCAGCTCCTGCCCGGCCCGGATCAAGGATCCGGAACACATCTGCCATAGGAAGATGCAGAACATCTTCGAATGGCACTACGAGTTTCTGACCCGCTGCCTGAGGAGGGGTATGGAAACCGGCGAGTTCGTAAACGTGCCGGTGGAGGAAACGGCCGGAATCCTGATTTGTCTTCTCAACGGATTGAGCCGCCGCCGGTCCCTGCATGTCCGGAACGACGCCAGGGACCTCAGGCAGGCTACCATCGAATTCTGCCGCCGAAGCCTTCTGAAACCGACCTGTGGGAAAGAATGAAAAGCGTATCGCCGGCTCCGGCGACAACCCTTCCCGACTGGCGGAGGCCGTCATGCCCAAGCAGAAAATCACACCGTTCTATGTCTTCTTCTACATTTTGTTTTCACCGGACACCTACCGAATCCTGACGGGTATTCTCCTGGGCATCGTTTTTATGCCGAGGCTTCTGCCGCAGGATACGACCATTTTCGGCCGTTACGTGCTTTTCATTATGCTGGTCGGAATCGGCTGGGCGGTTTCGGGGATTCCGGCGAGGTGGATCGCCCGCAAGCTCCAGTCGCTCATCACTAAGCCGTAGCCATGCGGTTGGCGTGCCTCTCGCCCACCCGGGCACGACCCCCCGATTTGACGGCCCGGAACTCTCAGTAGGCGTATCGGTAGAACACCATGCCGATATATTCGTGCAGCGCGCCGGATAGGCTTTCATAGCCGTCGGGGAGGTAATCCGGCCAGGCATAGGACTGACCTTCCCAGGTGCGAAACCCGGTGGGAAACGGCTGTACGCGCATTCCCGCTTTCTCGAAGCTCAGGAGGGTCCGTTTCATGTGAGCGGCAGAGGTGATCACAATCGGGATCTTGAAGCCTTTGGCTCTGCAAAGTTCCGCTGAACGTTCCGCGTTTTCGTAGGTATCACGGCTTTGCCCTTCCATCAGAACCTGCTTCTCCGGAACGCCCAAATCGATCAGAATGCGCCGGTAGACGGGCCCCATGGGGGATCGCTCCGAATGCACCGGGCCTCCGCTCAGGATGATCGGAACGTCCAATCGGCGCTGGAGTCTTGCGGCCGTGACGATTCGGCTCCATGTACTGTCCGAAGGGATTCCGACTCCGCTGAGATCCGGAGACTTTTCGATGACGCCGCCGCCCATCACGATGATGACATCCCCCGACGGATTGGCAGGGATCGTCAGCCCCGCCTCGAGCCCCCGATGGGCCAGGTCCGCGACCGGCTGGATGGAGAGCACCCACAGAATCATCCCGATCAGAAGATTCAGCAGGGAACGCTCCAGACGACCCCGATACAATCCCCACAACCCGCTCAGGAGAAAAAAAGTGATGAAGAGTCCAGGGAGCAGCATGAAAGGCGTGAGGATTTTTTTGAGCAGAAAAAGCGACATCTCGATCTCCTTGGCTGTTCAGCGGGCATGGGAGTTTTCATTGACACCCTTGTTCCGGCTTTCTATAGTCCCCTGATGTCTTAGAGCGATTCCTTTCAATGTCCGTTCCCATGCGGCATTGTGAAACCAGACGGCTTTGGCGGCCGCCGGCCGTGGTTCATTCATTCTGTAGTCGTAATCACCAGTTCGTTTTGAGTTCCTGCGGAGAAATGTTGTGAGCCAGACCGCGTCAGAGAACATTATCGGCCAAAGCCGCAATATTCAGAAGGTTTTTCGCTTGATCGACAAGATCGCTCCCAGCGACAGCACCGTACTGATTACAGGTGAGACGGGATCCGGCAAGGGGCTGGTCGCCCGGGCCATCCACCGGAAATCCCGTCGGGCCGATCACCCGATGGTGGCCATCAACTGCGGCGCCATTCCGGAGAACCTTCTGGAAAGCGAATTGTTCGGCCATCTCAAGGGAGCCTTCACGGGGGCTGCCGGCAACAAGATCGGCAAATTCGAGCTTGCCAACGGGGGAACCGTCTTTCTCGATGAGATCGGAGACATGAGCCCGGATCTCCAGGTAAAGATCCTCAGGGTCCTCGAGGAAGGCGAATTCGAGCCTGTCGGGGGCAACCGCACCGTCCGTGTCGATGTCCGGATTCTGGCCGCCACCCATCGAAACCTGGAAGAGCAGGTCGAAAAGGGATTGTTTCGGGAAGACTTGTTTTACCGCCTGTACGTGATTCCGCTCCACCTGCCGCCGCTCCGGGAGCGCCCGTCGGACGTGGTCCTGCTGGTCGATCATTTCCTCGAGACCTTCAATGCGAAAACCGGCTCCCAGGTGGAAGGGATCACCGATGCGGCGCTGCACTGCCTCACGGCCTATCCATGGCCCGGGAATGTCCGGGAGCTTCGCAATCTCATGGAACGGCTGGTGGTCTTGAAGGATGAGGGCGCCATCGGCGTCGATGACCTCCCCGTGAAATTCAGGGGAAGACAGGACGCCGCCGTGTTCCAGCCGGACATCCCGATCACCGATGACGGTATCTCCCTCAATACGGCGGTCACGGAATTCGAAAAGGCGCTGATCCTCCAATCCCTCGAGAAGGCCAATTGGGTCAAAAACAAGGCAGCTCAGCTTCTCAATCTCAATCGGACCACGCTGGTCGAGAAGATCAAGCGCTACCAGTTGGATGGCCAGGAGCGTTCCGCCAACGCTCTCCGGTAAAAGCGGGCCGGCGATGATTTCCCCGGCAGCTGAAGGTTTCTTCCTCTTTCTCACCATTGGGAGCACGTTTTCATGATGGATGTCCGGATTCTGATCGCAGACGACGAGGAAAGCATTCTGGATCTTTTGGCCCGCTTCATGGAAAAGCTGGGTTACCAGACCGACGTGGCGAACAATGTCGGCAGTGCAATGGACCTGATTCAGCAGCACCAGTACGATATCATTCTCACCGACAAGAATATGCCGGATGTGGACGGGAGCATGGAAGGCGGAATGACCCTGGTGCGCTATGCCCGGGAAAACATGCCTTCGGCGGAGGTGATCATGATCACGGGGTACGCCACGGTCGAGACCGCGGTGGAGGCCATGAAAATGGGCGCTTTCGATTACATCATGAAGCCCATTCCCCTCAACGACCTGAAGGAAAAAATAGAGCGTATTCTCGAATACAAGAAGTTCGTCAATTCCGGGCATACGCTGGGCATCTACCGAACGCTTTACCATCAGGTGCTCACCCATCTCGAAAATCGCGACGACCTGCCCGAGGAAAAACTCCAGCAGATCCTCAAAACATTGGGAGCCAAGATCGACCAGGTTTTCGGACTCCAGAAGGAATATGAGACCATTATCCAGACTCAGGCGGAAGCGCTTGAGAAAATAGAGGAATATTTGGATCTTATCGAGGAAGCCATCCCGGCCGACAGCCCCTACTTCGAGGTGGTCGAGAAAATTCGAACAGAGGCCAAGAAGCGGATCTGAATTGAAAACCCGGCCGGCCCCAGCCTTATGGGGCAACACCGGCCCACTTCCGATGCGATGCTGAAAGATGCCCTGCCGCCCGGTGGACAGACGGTCCCCGGGCGGTTCGATCATCGGCTCGGCATGAAAGCATCCCGACAGGAAATGGAATCCATGGAAAAAATGCAATCGGATCTCAGGATCGACACCAACAATTTGTACCGTGAAGAAAACATCACCGATCTTCATGCCGGATCCATTCGGCGGCTGGTTCCGGTGAATTTGGACGGCAGCATCGACAGGAGCCGAACCGAAATTTTTGTCGGCACCACTCAGTTGATGACCCCGGGAGGCGCCTTGCCGGTTCAGGCAGGTCTGGAGGCGAACAACCTGGAAGAGGCCATTGCAGGTTTTCCCGCCGCCATGTCCGCCGCCATCGAGGAAATGATTCAGGAAATTCAGAAAATGGCCGAGGAGGAGCGGCGCAACACGAATTCCAGAATCATTGTCCCCGGCCAATCCTGATCGGACGCATCGCCATGACCGCTCAGCCGGCAAGGTCGGCCGCCTCCGGCAGGCTTACGGCCTGTCCGGATAGCCTGTTCGGTGCAGCCGTCATTCGGACGTCGTTCAGATTAGCTCTTGCGATGCAGGGCGAAGGAGATATTATTAAAATAGTCAATATAAAAAAAGTAATGTGCATATTATTGACATGAAGTAACTTGGCATTAAATTATCTCCAAAAGGACGAGACACAAATCCACAAGACAGGAGGTTTGATCATGGAACTCATTCGATGGAATCCATGGAGAGAAATTGATGCCTTGCGCGGACGGTTCGGAAGCCTTTTCGGCGACACCTTGATGGGACCGGCGCCTGCCGACGAACGAGCGAAACTCTGGAACTGGAACCCGTCCGTCGACATCTATGAAAACGATCAGGAATATGTCATCTCCGCCGAGCTTCCCGGTGTGGACAAGAAGGATATCAGCCTCGATGTGAAAGGCCGCACGCTTTCCCTCAAGGGCGAGCGCTCCGCGGAGAAGGATATCCGGGAAGATCGCTACTACCGGCGTGAGCGCAGCTATGGAAAATTTGAACGGATGTTCAGCCTGCCGGATCATGTCGACCCGGAAGTCATCAGCGCCGATTTCAAGGACGGTGTGCTGCGAATCACCATTCCGAAGTCCGAAAAGGAAAAACCGCGGCAAATCGCCGTGAAC
This sequence comes from Desulfobacterales bacterium, assembly GCA_049366795.1. Classification (GTDB taxonomy): domain Bacteria; phylum Desulfobacterota; class Desulfobacteria; order Desulfobacterales; family UBA5852; genus CALNZV01. Next base: position 52,074 of record JBMNCP010000066.1, on the reverse strand, counting down.
TGACACGCGATAGAATGTGTACCGGAGCGGGGGGGCTGAAGCCCCCCCGATTGTTTGGCCCGGACGCCGATGCAGGGTCGGACGATCGACTGTAATGCGGCTCGAGGAATTTCGCGGAACAAGCCCCCTTGCTTTACTTTGAGGCATGAGATCTTTATGATGGGTTTCGCTCGGATGGCTCCGCGTATTGTCCATCATCAGGATCGATCGAACATGAATCACTTTCCAGGAATGCCATTCTCCAATGTCTACTGGGTCGTACCCGGTCAATTGATGGCGGGGGAATACCCCGGCGCGAGGAATCAGCAGGAGGCCTTCCAGAAAATCCGTGCCCTCTTGAAATCCGGTGTTCGGTCCTTTCTCAACCTGATGGAGCCTGACGAGCTCGATCGTTACCGCAACGCTTTCTCACCCTACGAGCCCGTCGTCAGCATGGTGGCCCGGGAAATGGACATCGAAGCCTCCTGTGTCCGTTTTCCCGTGCGGGACATGGACGTGCCGAGCCTGAAAACCATGAGCGCCATTCTGGGCCATATCGACTGGATGCAGGCCTCGGGTAGACCGATCTATGTCCATTGTCTTGCCGGACTCGGTAGAACCGGAACCGTCATCGGCTGCTGGCTGATACGGCACGGCCTGGCCACACCCCACACAGTCCTCGATACCCTCCAAGTGCTGCGCCGGCGGACCGATACCGCCTGGCAAGCCTCTCCACAGACAGAAGTTCAGCGCCAGCTGGTGACCAGCTGGCGGAATTAAAGATCCTGCACAACCGGCCGATAAGACGATCAATGCTCAAGGCAGGGCGACCGCTGCGATCGGCCTTCGTGCAACCGGTTCGATCGCCCTGGCGGTACCATTCCATCCGAAGGTCAAGACGGCGGGTCATGTCGATCCGGAAGCGGTTTGCATGGCTCGGTATTTTTAGTTTCAACTACAGGAGAGAGAGCATGAAGGAAGAACTGGCCGGAAAGTATCTGACATTCAAGCTTGCCCATGAAGACTATGGGATCGCCATTCTGAAGGTCAAGGAGATCATCGGGATGATGCCGATTACGCCGGTGCCGAAGACGCCCCCGTATGTCAAGGGTGTGATCAACTTGCGGGGCAAGGTGATACCGGTTACCTGTCTCAGGCTCAAGTTCGGGATGAACGAGACTGACTACACGGATAGAACCTGCATCATCGTCGTGGAAATCGAAGGTCAATCCGGTTCGGTGCCTGTCGGCATCATCGTCGATTCGGTATCCGAAGTGGCCAACATCCGTGGAGAGGTCATCCAGGAATCTCCCTCCTTCGGATCCCGGGTATCCACCGAGTTCATCCTGGGAATGGCCAACATGGACGGCAACGTCAAGATTCTCCTGGATATCGACCGAATTCTCACCCAGGAGGAGGTCGAAGCGTTGGAAAATGCCGCCTGACCGGTCTCGGGTCAATGGCCCGTCAACTCTCGGTGAGCCATCCACTCCCGATGGCTCCCTGGAAAGTTGATGCTCTCAAAGCGGCTTGATCGCGTTTCGGTTTTTGTCTATGATCCCATCCAGACGGCGGATTCGTCCGGGCCTTCTCCGGACGGATCCGCCCATTGGCCACGGCCATGACTACGGTGCGGTATCGAAATGGCTGTGACTGCTTTGACGTTTCTCGATTTCATCCCCCGCCGACAGGAGGTCGCATGACAGCCCTGCATTTCATGAGCATCGCCGAAAAGGCCATGACTCAGATCGAAAAAGGCGCCTTCCTGACGGTGAAGGCCGGCTACGACATCAACACCATGACGATCGGCTGGGCCACCATGGGTATCTGCTGGAAAAAACCCGTATTCATGGTGGCCGTGCGGGACTCGCGCCATACCTTCACATTGATGGAACGAGCAGAGGACTTCACGGTATCCATCCCCCTGGGCGACATGAAAAAGGAGATCGCCTTCTGCGGGACACGCTCCGGGCGGGACACCGACAAGTTTGCGGCCTGCGGGCTCAAGACCGCACCTGCTCAGTTCGTGCAATCGCCGATCGTCGATGCATCATGCATTCATATCGAGTGCCGCATTGTCCACAAGTCTCCCATGAACCCGGAATTTCTGATCGCCGATTATCTGTCGCTCTATCCGGAAAGGGACTTTCACACTCTTTACTTCGGAGAGATTCAAGCTTGCTATGAGCGAAGGTAGGAAGTGCCCAACCACGATGGATTACCTCCGCACAATCTTATCGGATTCAGAAAAATTTACCTTCTTCGGATAAACTGCGAACGTCACGAGGCGGTGAACATTACCAGCTTCACGGCAGCCGCGGCCCCGCCTCCCAGTCGTTTCGATTCCGCATCACCGACAATCCGGTAATCTGCGCCATGCGATCCGGTCGAACCGGGCGCCAAACGTCAGTCCTCACAGGTTTCTGATTTTCCCTCTCAGCGAAGCGACGGCCGCCAGTGCGTCGGGGCAGCGTTTGGTAAAAGCACTGGACAAAATCGACACAATGCCCTATAGGCCGTGAGCCTTGGCGCCAAGGAGGCGCCGTTTTATGAATCGCAACGAGAAAATTCGAAACATCGCCATTATTGCCCATGTCGATCATGGCAAGACGACGCTGGTGGATGCCATGTTCCGGCAAAGCGGCTTTTTCCGTGAGGGCCAAGAGGTTGCGGAGCGCCTCATGGACAGTATGGACCTTGAAAAAGAGCGCGGCATCACTATCGCGGCCAAGAACTGTTCGGTGATATGGCGGGACGTCAAGATCAATATCATCGACACCCCCGGGCATGCGGATTTCGGCGGCGAGGTGGAGCGGGCGCTGTCGATGGCGGACGGTGCCCTGCTGCTGGTGGATGCCTCGGAAGGTCCACTTCCCCAGACGAGATTCGTGCTGGAGAAAACCCTTGCCGCCGGTCTCAAAGTGATCGTCGTGATCAACAAGATCGACCGGAAGGATGCCAGACCCATGGCGATCCTAGACGCAGTCTACGACCTTTTCATTGATCTGGATGCCAGCGACGCCCAGCTCGAGTTCCCCTACCTGTACGCCATCGGGAGGAATGGCGTGGCCCAGCCCACTCCCGATGAAGACGGCGTGGATCTGAAACCGCTCTTCGAACTCATCCTGGATGCGATTCCCGCCCCGGCCTATGATCCGAAATCACCGTTTCAGATGCTCGTGTCGGACCTGGGGTATTCCGATTATCTGGGACGTCTGGCCGTGGGCCGGGTGGTGAACGGCCGCGTCCGCGCGAACGACAGCCTGGTCTGCGTTGGCCAAGGCGGGGCGGAAATCCCGCTCCGGGTGTCCCGGCTGCAAACCTACGAAGGTCCATCCTTGAAGGCGGTCGATGCCGCCGAAGCGGGAGACATCATTGTCCTTTCGGGCATCGAAAAGGTCCAGATCGGGGATACCATCTGCAACCGGGAACAGCCCATAGCCCTCAGGCGTATCACCGTCGACGAACCCACTGTCTCCATGCGCTTTACCATCAACTCCTCCCCGTTTTCCGGACGCGAAGGCCGCTTCGTGCAGTCGGGCAAGATTCGGGAGCGTCTGCTCAAGGAAACCCTCCGGAACGTCGCGATTCAGGTCGAGGAGACCGACAACCGTGAGGTTTTTCTTGTCAAGGGCCGCGGCGAATTCCAGATGGCCATCCTGATTGAAACCATGCGCCGGGAGGGTTTCGAGCTGTCGGTGGGGCGCCCCGAGGTGATCTACAAGCTGAAAAATGGCGAGCGGCATGAGCCCATTGAAAGACTGTTCGTGGACTGCGACGAGGATTTTCTCGGCGTGGTGACCGAGAAGCTCTCCGCGAGAAAGGGGCAGCTCACCAGCCTCGTGAACCACGGTAGCGGCCGTGTGCGCCTGGAGTTTTCGATTCCCTCCCGTGCGCTGATCGGCTACCGGGACGAATTTCTCACGGACACCAAGGGGAGCGGGATTCTCAATTCCTACTTCGCAGGATACGATGCTTACCGGGGCGATTTTCCCACGCGATTCACGGGGTCCATCGTCTCGGACCGCCAGGGTACGGCCGTGGCTTATGCCCTGTTCAATCTCGAACCCAGGGGCCTGATGTTCATCCGGCCGGGGGATGCGGTTTACGAAGGCATGATTTTCGGAGAGCACAACCGTGCGGGGGACCTGAACGCCAACCCCTGCAAGGAGAAAAAGCTGACCAACATTCGTGCATCCGGCCGTGACGAGAATGTGATCCTCTCCCCGGTTCGCCCCATGACCCTGGAGCGGGCCATCCACTTCATCGCCGAGGACGAACTCGTAGAGGTAACGCCTCAGTCCGTCCGCCTGAGAAAAGCCGTCTTGTCCTCATCGGAGCGGCATCGGCTTCGCTACAAGAAGTAGACCGAAGCCCGGCCTGGTGACCGCACCGCCGCGCCCTGACGGTGTCTGGGCTTGACAACCAAGCCTATTCACTCATAATGAATTCGATTTCCTTTCGACCAAAGAAATCGAGCCGGCAAGGAGAAATCGCCCCCGCCTCCAAGGCCCGGCCTCGGGGCGATGGCAGCCGGGCATCCTCGCGTCGGCTGCCAGCCATCCATCCCATTACCCCGCCACATAGGAGGTCAGCCATGCCCGGTCCCTTGAAACCGGATGACGCCGCCCGTTTCCAGTCGCTCAACGCGGATACCATCGATTTTCTCATGACCCGGTACAACCGGGTCAACCGCTGGGTCATCGCCGACATGGTCCGGCGGACCCGCTATCATCATCCTGACAAGACGGCCCTGGTTTTCGGCGACCGCCATCTGTCCTACACCCGACTCGAAGACGATCTCAATCGTACGGCCAATGCCCTGCGGGATCTTGGCGTCAGGAAGTATGATCGTGTGGCCATACTGGCCCACAATACCCACCATCACGTACTGACCTGGCTGGGAGCCGCGAAGATAGGAGCCGTTTATCTCGCTGTGAATTACCTGCTGAGGGGCAAGGACATCGCGTATTGCATCAACCATTCGGAGAGCAAGGTCTTTATCGTTGAAGATGCCCTTTACGACCAGGTGAAGGAGGTGCTTCCGGACATGCCGTCGGTTCGGACCCTGATCTGGTCCAACCAGGGCGCCGGCCAATCCGCTCCCAACGGTTTTCTGGACTTCGATGCATGGTACGGCGGATATCCGGCCGATGAACCCGATGCGGTCCTCCGCATCGAGGATCCGGTGCAAATGACGTACACGAGCGGTACCGAATCGCTTCCCAAGGGCGTCATCATCAGCAACCAGGCTCTGATCGCCCAGTATATGGGTTGCATCATCGATGGGGGCTACGAGAGCGATGACATCAACGTGAATGCGCTTCCCATCTACCACTGCGCCCAGCGGGACGTTTTCCTGAATCCGGTCTTCTGGCTGGGCGGAACCAACGTCCTGATCGCACCCGACATCGGTCGCATACTGAAAACGATCTCCGAGCACAAGGCGACCATGTTCTTTGCGCCACCCACCGTGTGGATCGGCATGTTGCGCCACCCGGATTTCAATGCAAAGGAATTGTCCAGCCTGAAGAAATGCTACTACGGGGCTTCCATCATGCCGGTGGAGGTGCTGAAGGAGATGATCGAACGGCTGCCGGGAGTGAAAATCTACAATTACTACGGCCAGACGGAGCTGGCTCCCTACCACACCATTCTCAAGGCGGAGGACGCCCTGCGTAAGCTCGGTTCCGCCGGTATGGGAGGCCTTCACATGGAAACACGCCTTGAGGACGAAAACGGAAATCCCATCGGAAAGCCGGGCGTCGCTGGAGAGATCTGCGGCCGCGGACCCCATGCGCTCACCTATTATTTCAAGGAGCCGGAAAAGACCGAGGAAGCCATGAGAGGCGGCTGGTTCCACTCGGGCGACCTGGGAGTCATGGACGAGGACCGGTACATCACGGTCGTAGACCGTAAAAAGGATATGATCAAGACGGGGGGAGAGAACGTCGCATCGAGGGAAGTGGAAGAGGCGATTTACCTGGACCGTCGGGTCGAGGAGGTGGCGGTGATCGGGGTGGATCATCCCAGGTGGGTGGAGGCCGTCACTGCCGTCGTGGTTCCAAAGAGGGGCGAATCTATCACCGAGGAGGAAATTCTGGATCACTGCCGCAAGCACCTTTCGGCATTCAAAGTTCCCAAGAAAGTGCTTCTGGTGGAGGCCCTGCCCAAGACGCCGACGGGAAAAATACTCAAGCGGGAAATCCGGCGAGGATACCAGGATATTTTTACCTGAGCCCGATCCAGCGACCGGATGCGCCGGAACCCGCCCGCGCTCTTCAGCGGAGAAATCCGGCGTCTCTTTTCAAACCGAACCCTTGCACCCCGTCACGGACAGCTTGTGGATAAAGGGCGCTGGTTCGGTGTTATCGGAAGTGGCAGCGGATTCGGATGGAGCCGGCGGGGGGTCCTTCGAGATGTTGCCGACTCGGCCGGGTCATGACGAGACCCATCGTCAATCGTGGGACAGGACCTTGCCCAGGAAGTCCCGGAGCCGGGGGTTCCTGGGATTTGAGAAAAAATTTTTCGGGGCATCTTCTTCCTGAATCACTCCTTGATCGATGAACACCACCCGGTCGGCCACCTCCTTTGCGAATCCCATTTCATGCGTCACCACCACCATCGTCATCCCTTCGCGGGCGAGCTGCTTCATCACCTCCAGCACCTCCCCGACCAGCTCGGGATCCAATGCGGAGGTGGGCTCGTCAAACAGGATGACCTTGGGCTTCAGGGCGAGGGCGCGTGCGATGGCCACCCGCTGCTTCTGCCCTCCGGATAGCTGATCCGGGTAAGTATGCGCCTTTTCCGCCAGCCCTACCTTGGCCAGAAGCTCCCGGCCCAGCCGTTCGGCATCCTCCCTCTTGATCCTTCGGACCTTGAGAGGGCCCAGGGTCACGTTCTGAAGGACGGTCATGTGGGGCCAGAGGTTGAACTGTTGAAAGACCATGCAGGCTTCGGTCCTCACCTGGTTGATGTTGGTGCGGGGACTGCTCAGATCCTGGCCGTCCACGATGATGCTTCCTGAAGTGATATCCTCCAGGCGGTTGATGCACCGCAGCACGGTGGATTTCCCGGAGCCCGAAGGCCCGATGATGCAAACGACCTCCCCCTGACGGATGTCGAGGTCGATGCCCCGGATGACCTCGAGATCGCCGAAGCGTTTGTATAGATTCCGGATCTGAATCATCGCCGCCTCCGGATCATCTGCCGAACCGCCGTTCCAGCTTCTGCTCATACATTCTCAGCACTTTTGCAATGGAAAGGGTCATGCACAGATAGACAAGGCCTACCGTGAGCCAGACCTCGAACGCCCTGAAGTTGACCGCGATGATTTCCTGGCCGACCCGTGTTAGCTCGGCCACGCCGATTACCACCAGCAGCGAGGTATCCTTTAGACTGATGATGAACTGGTTTCCCAGGGGAGGAATCATTCTCCGGAACGCCTGGGGCCAGATGATGTAGCGCATGGCCTGGAAGCGGGTCAGGCCGATGGAACGGCCGGACTCGGTCTGTCCCACATCGATGGATTGAACCGCTCCCCGGACGATTTCGGCGATGTAAGCCCCTGAGTTGACGGCTATGGCGACGATCCCGGCCGTTATGGGTGAAATCCGCATCCCGAGGGCCATGGGAAGGCCGAAGTATAGAAACATGACCTGCACGATGAGCGGGGTGCCCCGGATCGACTCGATGTAGACCCCCGCGAGCTTGCGAAGTAAGCGGCTGCGGGAAAGTTTCATCAAACCGGCGAGGGCCCCGAGGATGAATCCGAAGCACAATCCGAAAAGGGTGATGAAGATGGTCAGCCTCACGCCGCTCAGCAGCAGCGGGAAGGTCTCGGTCATCACCCGCCATTCAAACTGAAATCCCATCGCGACTCCCACGGGGAGAGCGGTTCAGACGTCTCCCTTTCCGCCGCGCCGGAACGGTCCTGACACGCCCCGGCGCATCGGCGGTTCAATCATCAGGAAAACTTCCAGACCTCATTTCGGATCGGTGTTGAACCATTTTCGGTAAAGGGTGTTGTAAGTACCGTCTTCCCGCAGCTTTTTGAGGGCCTCGTTGACCTTGCCGACGAGTTCGCTGCCCTTGGGGAAGGCAATGCCGTAGGATTGGCCCATGTAAAGAGGACCTACCACTTTTACCTTTCCCGCTCCTGCTGTTCTCATGAACTCGGCGATCACGGGGGAATCGAAGATCACGGCATCGGCGCCGCCCGACATGAGCTCAAGGAACATGGCGTCATTGTTGGGGAAGAGTTTGACCTCCCGGGCCTGGGCGTTTTTCTTCGAAAAGTCTTCGCTGGTGGTCCCGAGCTTGGTGGAGATGACTTTACCCTTGAGGTCCTCGATGCCGTTGATGGCGGTGTTTTCATTCTTCACGAGAATCAGAAGACCCGCATCGTAATAGGGATCGGAAAAATCGACCACCTCCGCCCGCTCCGGTTTGATGGTCATCCCGGCGATGCCCACATCCAGCTGGCCGGTCTGGAGACCAGGGATAATCCCATTGAAATCCATGGGTTGGAGATTGTATTCCACCCCGATCTCTTTGGCGATGGCGTCCCAGAGTTCGATGTCGAAGCCCGTGTGCTTGCCGGACTTGTCCTTGAACTCGAAGGGCGGAAAGTTGGTGTCGGTGGCGACTGTGATCTTTTGGGCCATCGCCGGCCCCGCCATCAGGGCCAGAACCGAGAGGACAACGATGATTCGTTTCATGATTCCTCCTCCTTGAGTGTAGGGTCTGAAGTGATATCCGGCCTGAACCGCCGGCCAACGAAATTCGCCTTCAAGGATAGCGCGGTCGGGCGGCTGTGCCAATTCACGGATGCGTGCTGCCCCCTTTAAGCCGATTGCACCCGTTTTTTCAACACCAAAGTCCCGAAGCGCACACCGGAGGCATTGTCTCCGTACGGCACCAGCCCGGACTGGGGTCGTCATGGATCCGAGCCTTATTTTCCGCCGAATCTGGTTGCCAACCGGCGTTATTGAGTTCATGATAATTAGTGTCTTCCGAAAATGGTTCTTTGTCCTGACCAGGCGTTCTTCGGGATTTTTCGCCGCGGCGTAGGAGGGGACGTTCCACTGTCAACCCTGGTGCGAAAGCCCCATTTTCCATAGCCTTTCAAACCGTGCCTCAATCTGTTGGGTCCAATTGCGGTCCCAACCTGCCGGGAAAAGGAGGTGCCGAATGACATATGGAATTCGGATTCTTGTTCGATGCCCAACCTGCAAGGCTTCCTTGATGCAGCCAAAGGTCCAGGTGGATCAACTGGACTCCATCCAATTTCTCGTGAAGATCAGAGACCGGATCGGAAATCTATACCTGAGCCAGGTCTACGGGAGTTATAACAAGATCTTTGAGGGAGTGGAGGACAATCCCGGCGATATCGTGCAGTGCTCGTGCCCGCGCTGCCACCAGCCGTTTCCGGTTTTGCATTCCTGTTCCTCCTGCACCGCGCCCATCATCGGCCTGGATCTGGAAGGCGGCGGTATCATCAAGGTTTGCAGTCGAAACGGGTGCAAGCAGCATTCCCTCGAATTCGAAAATATCGACGAGGCGCTCAATCTCTTTCACAACCAGGACGAAAGCGGTTTGTTCTGAGTTCAAGGTTCCGGTGGATGGGGTCACCGCCGGCCCATCACGGGGTGGCAGCGTGTGGATAATCCAGCATCGGGTCGAAAGGCAAGGCGTGGCCTGAAGAAAAAGCGCAGCAACTCAAAGGGTTGTGAGTCGTTTCGCGACGGCCGGAAGGCCGCATCTCCTCCTGAGGCGCCGTCAATCCGCAGGTGGATAGGCGGAAGGAAGCCTAATGTCGTCAGCGCTTCGGCGGAGAGCGTTGAGGCCCGGGCTCAGCCCTTGGGAGAGGATTGTGAAGTGAATTGCGCCATGACCCAGCCATACCACCCTGACTGGGTCCGGACGTAAAGCCAGCCCGGGGCGCTACCGATGACCTCGAGAATTTCGCCGAGGCGGGCGCTGCCGGTGATGGAATGATTCATTCCCGGACCGCTGCGGACATTGAGTTCGCCCACGGTGACCGCGACCTGCCCCGAGGCCCGGGCGGTGGGGGCGGCAATGCTGTAGGACGGCGTTTCGTACACCACTGCCGGAGGCCGTTCCACCACAACCGTTCGGGGTGTCCTGTAAACTACGGACGGAGACTCATAGACAACGGTACTTCGCGGCGCGTGGTAAAAAATGCTGGTGATGACCGCACCGGTAAGCAGCCCAACGCCCCACAAGGCCCAGTCGTCGTGATGGTAGCTCGAGTAATAGTGGCCATGATATCGCTTCGGATGGCGGTATCGCCCCGCTACTGCCGGCGTTGCCGTCGCCACCGTGAAGAACAGGATTGTCAATAGGGTCAGGAATCTTTTCATGGCACCCCCATTCGCCCCGGATCGTCCGTGCGGCCCATTTCACGCCCCGGAAGGGATCAGCTGCCGTGTATCAAATCCTGAATGATTATAATACCGTTCGATGGATACTTCAATGAAATGATGCATCGATGGTCCCGGCCACTGGTCAATCGGTCCGAGAATCCCCCGCAGAGTAAAACTTCGATTGCCGAATGATGGAAACAGGAGCCGGCCCCGCCGTTTTGCGGCGGGGCCGGCAGCCGCTGCGGTTACCGATCAGCTCCAGCCGGTTCAGGCCCGTCCGCGATGCTCATTTTGCCCTGGCAGTGGGGGCAGAAGACGGTGGCGCAATTGTGCTCGTCGATGCAGGCCTCCGGCGGAAGTGTAAGCCTGAAAGGCACGTTGCCGCCGCCAGTGCAGCTCTGATTGTTGCAGTAATATTCCATGGTGAAATGGTTCCTTCATGGCTGTCGAACGTTTCATCCACAATTGCAGCCTGATCCGCCATGACCGCCGCCGCAGCCGGATTCCTCGGCACCGCAACCACATCCGACCGGCGCCTGATTAGGGGTTTTGCTGATTCCGACCACCTCGATCTCGAAGGTGAGCGCCTCTCCGGCCAAGGGGTGGTTCAGGTCCACGGTGACTCTTTCGTCATCGACATGGGTAATTCTAGCGGGGATCTGCTGGCCTTGGGGCGTGGTGAGCGCTACCGTCTGGCCGACTTCCGGCTTCATCTGGGGCGGTATTTCGGACTTGGCGAAATCGTGGCAATGATTTTCATCCCTTGGGCCGTAGGCATCTTTCGGTTCAAGGGTAAACACCTTTTTCTCGTTCAGGGACATGCCCATCAACGCCGCTTCGAACCCGCTGATCAATTGGCCCGCGCCCATTTCGACCTCAAGCGGCTGCCGGCCGCGGCTGGAGTCAAAGGTTTCGCCGTTTCCGAGCGTTCCCGTGTACTCCACGCTGACGAACATACCGTTTTCGACTCTCTGCATACAACATCTCCTTTAAGCTATCCGCGCAAGCGGATGAAATCCCCCGCTGGTGGCGGAATCAAAAGGACCGATCAGAAACCGAACGGTCCCATTCAAAGAAGCCCCCCGTAACCGAAGATGGGGAGGCTTCGCACGACAATCTGAATACAGTATCAACCTCAGCGGCCACGTCAAGGGGCTATCGACCTCCACAGATTTTCTGGATATCGGATCCGTTGAAACATGAATTTTACTAACCAGTTAGAATAATAAACAATTTGGTTAATAATAGATTGACAGGAAGCTCTGTGTCTGAGACACATGCTCAAGCGTGAGCCATCACCTTTGATGGGCGCCGGCACTTCCTGCGGGTTGTGCGCTGCGGGCACCCAAGTCTGTCCGCTGTCGCGTCGGTCCTGTTTTCAACCGGCGGACGCTCAGTGATCATTTGCGCGATGGCTGGACCCAGATCATCAAGCATGAAGTGCCCGATTCACGGCGGTATCGGCGCAGAAACCGGCGCTCGAGATCGTTCACCAACGCCCGCATGGCGGGCACAACCCCGAAGTGGCAAAGGAACTGTCATGCAACCTGCCGAAAAAATCCTGACGCTGTCATCCATTGAACTCTTCAAGGACCTGAACCCCGCCGAGATGGAAATTCTGTCTTCGCATTTTGAAGAAGCCGCATATGCAGCCAATGAAATGATTTTCGTTGAAAACAGTCCTCGGAGAAATCTTTTTATCATTATCGATGGCGAAGTGGAGCTCTTCAAGTGCACGCCATTCGGAGAAGAAAAACGTCTCGCCTTCTTCAGTAGATTCGACACGCTTGGCGAAGGCGCCCTTCTGGAAGGCTCCCCGCACAGCACTTCGGCTCGGGCCGTGACCGAAACCCGAATGCTGGTGATCCGGAAAGACCGGTTTCAGTCCCTCCTCGATGAAAACGGCGCCCTGGTCGCAAAGATCGTCTCCCGGATCGCGAAGCTCATTTCGCGCCGGATGCGGATGGCCACCTCCAGGGTTCTGAATGCCGGGGCACAATACCATTCCGGCAGGATGCGCTCGGAACACGATCTTCTGGGGGATCGGGATGTTCCATCCGAGGCATACTACGGCGTACAAACGCTGCGCGGAATCGAAAATTTCAACATCAGCGGCGTCACGCTTTCCTTCTACCCCCGGTTGATCGAGTCGCTGGCGATTGTCAAAATGGCCGCCGCCAGGGCCAACTGCGACTTGGGGCTGCTTCCGGAACGCATTCGCGACGCCATCGTGGCGGCTTGCAATGAGATCATCAACGGCAAACTGCACAATCAGTTCGTGATCGATATGATCCAGGGCGGCGCCGGAACGTCGACCAATATGAATGCCAACGAGGTCATCGCGAACCGCGCCCTGGAAATACTGGGGTATGAAAAAGGGCAATACAAACACTGCCACCCCAACAACCATGTCAACCTTTCCCAGTCCACGAACGACGCCTATCCGACCGCCGTCAAGATCGCCCTGGTGAAGAGCAACGCCAAACTCGTTGAAGTCCTGAATTCTCTCATCGAGTCATTCAGGTCCAAGGCGGAAGCGTTCAAGGACATCATCAAGATGGGGAGGACACAGCTTCAGGATGCCGTTCCCATGACTCTGGGTCAGGAGTTTGAAGCCTATGCCGTGACCCTGGAGGAGGAGATCCAGCGGCTCGAGCAGAATGTGCAGCTTTTTCTCGAGGTCAACATGGGAGCCACAGCCATCGGCACCGGCATCAACGCCGATCCCGGCTACAGTCCCTGCGTCATCCGGCACCTTCGGGAGATCACAGGCTTCGAGATCGTCCTGGCATTCAATCTGGTCGAAGCCACCCAGGACACGGGTGCCTTTGTCATGTATTCTTCGGCAGTCAAACGACTCGCTGTCAAACTGTCGAAAATATGCAACGACTTGAGATTGTTGTCGTCGGGACCGAGAACGGGCATCAATGAAATCAGCCTGCCTCCCATGCAGGCGGGTTCCTCCATCATGCCCGGTAAGGTAAACCCCGTCATTCCCGAAGTCGTCAACCAGATCGCCTTCAAGGTCATCGGCAACGATCTGACGGTAACCCTTGCCGCCGAAGCCGGTCAGCTGGAGCTCAACGTCATGGAGCCGGTGATCGTCCAAAGCCTGTTCGAATCCATCGAAATGCTGAAGAATGGGATGAATACCCTCAAGTATCGTTGCATCGACGGCATCGTCGCCAACGAAAAGCGATGCCGCGAACTCGTGGAGCAAAGCATCGGGCTGGTGACGGCCTTGAACCCGGTGCTGGGGTACGAAATCGCCACCCAAATAGCCATGGAAGCCCTGGTGACGAACAAGGGCGTCTACGATCTGATTCTCGAGAAGAAACTGATGTCGGTCGAGGAACTGGACCGGCTGCTGGCGCCGGAAAATATGGTCAGGCCCCGGCCACTATCGCGTCAATAGATCGAGACGCTTGACAATCTGCCGGTAGAGGAAGCGCTAAGGTGACAATGGTAAAATCTGATGAATACAATTCCTCACCAATCAAATCGGATAAAATCCACAAACTAATATTTGCGGCCACCATCGCTTCTGCTATAAGCATCCCATGCAGAGACAAGCCAGAATCGATGTGGAGGTGGCGGGCCCGTTGTTCATGCTGGCCGCCGCCCTGCTTTTCACGCTGCTAAACCTTCAGATCAAGCTTCTGGGTCCGGCCTTCTCGGCCTGGGATATCGGCTTCTACCGGTTCGCAGGCGGCATCCTGGTGCTCGTGGCGGTGTTCGGGCGTCGCCGGAACCCGTTCAAGGGGTGGAACACACGTTTGCTGCTCATCCGGGGCTGCACCGGATCGGTCGCGTTTCTCTGCATGGTGACGGCCATTCAGCGGCTGCCGATCTCCACTGCACTGGTGATCTTCTACTCCTTCCCGGCATTTTCCGCCGTATTCTCCTATTTTCTCTATGGAGAACGGATCCGCGGAGCCGAAATCGCCTGCATCGTCGGGGTGTTGATCGGCGTCGGTGTTCTGTTCGACTTCCGGCCCGGGGGCGAGCCGTTCGGGCAGGGCATGGCACTTCTGGGCGGGGCGTTCGCCGGGTTGACCGTCACCTTGATCCGGACGCTCCGGGAACAGAACGGCCCGGTCGTCATCTATCTTTATCTTTGCACCATGGGGCTTTGCGTGACCGGGCCGATGTTCGCCCTGCAACCCACCTTTCCATCGACGCCCGTGCAGTGGGCGATCATCCCAGGTATCATTTTTACCTCGGTGACCGCACAACTCCTGATGAACCAGGGATTCTTCTATTGCAGGGGATGGGAAGGGGGCGTCTTTATGTCCAGTGAGGTCGTTTTCACCGCAACCGCAGGCATCGCCTTGCTGGGCGAATCTGCCTCGTGGCGGTTCTGGACCGGCGGGGTTGCGGTCCTGGCCAGCGTCGTGGCGCTCAACCGGTTGAAAGCTTATGCGGCGCCTGTAAAACCTCCCGTGGAGTCGACCCCGGCCCCTCCGGAAGGCCCGATACTCCCATCGTCCTGCCCCTTGGGCACCTCGGAAGGAGGCGAGGCGCCCTGATCTGTGGGTGCGGTTCGAATCTCCTTGTTTCCCATCTCCCTTACCGTTCCGGTTTCCTGCTATTGACTGGCCGCAGGCGAAAACGATAAGGTTTCGTCCCGACGTTCCGCCGGAGGCGAGAGCCGTGTCGTCCGGGCCTCGGCCGACCAATCCCGGGAACGATCGGAAACCGTAAGTTTGAATGCGTCGAAGTACAATCGAATCCACCGCTGCCAGCTGCCGGCGGAACCGTTGTCGGGGCCGTGGTTCCTCCGGATCCTCCGCTTCCCATGCCTTCCCGAGTTTGATCGAGGCGCTTTCCAACCGCCAGCCGGCCGTCCAGGCCGGCTCCGCTTGAAAGGGAGCTGTTGCCGTCATGACCAACCCACGCCATTATCTCTATCTGATCGTCATCTACCTGTCCGTCGTTGCCGGAGTGTGCCTGCTGCTTCTGGCACCGCTGAAGGCAGCGTTCATGGCCAACTGGGGCTTCAACCTGCTGATTCTGGGGGCCCTTGCCGTGGGTATCGGAATCAACATGCACCAGATTCTGCGACTGGAACCCGAAATCAACTGGATCAAGATCTTTCGAACCGGCGATCTCGGACTCTCCGTGGAAAGCCCCACGCTTCTCAAACCCCTTGCCAAACACCTGGCCCGGATTCATCGGGACCGGTTTCGGCTCTCGGCCCTCTCTCTCCGCACCGTGTTGGAAGGAATACGCGCACACCTGGACGAATCCCGGGAAATCTCCCGTTACATGATCGGGCTTTTGATCTTCCTCGGGCTTCTGGGTACTTTTTGGGGGCTTTTGCAGACAATCGGAGCTGTCAGCCAGGTCATCGGCGCGCTCGAGGTCGGAAGCCGTGATTTCTCGGGGGTTTTCGACAGTCTCAAGTCAGGCCTGAGGGAGCCGCTCAGCGGGATGGGCACCGCCTTCAGCTCCTCCCTTTTCGGCCTGGGCGGATCGCTGGTCCTCGGGTTCATCGATATCCAGGCGGGGCATGCGCAGAATCGTTTTTTCAACGAAATGGAGGAGTGGCTTTCCGGAGTGACCCAATTGATCGAGACGGAAGAGGGGACGGCGGTGGATCTTGAAGCGCTGGAGAGCGCCCCGGAGGCGCTCGGGGTCCAGCTGCAGGCCCTGATTCGCGAGATCCGGGAAAACAACCGATCGGTGGGTCTTCTTCTCGAACGGCAAGGGGATGGGGATCGTTCATCCATCGACCCGAATGCAAAGCGCTGAGGACCCGAGCCATGATATCGAGTGCCAGACGATCGGCGAATGCGGTCAGTGTATGGCCGGGCTATGTTGACGTGCTCTCCGCCCTCCTGATGGTGGTGATCTTCGTTCTTCTCATCTTCACGGTTTCCCAGTTCATGCTGAGCGAAATGCTCTTCGGCCAGGAAAACGAGCTCACCCGCCTTCACCAGCGGGTCAACGAACTGGCCGAACTCCTGGGCGCCGAACGGCGGAAAAGCGACGAACTTTCGAGCGAGGCGGCGCGGCTTTCCGACCTGATCGTCGGTCTGACCGAGGATCGGGAGATGTTGAGGGCGAGGACCGAAGCGCTCGCGCGACAGTCGGAGACCGACCGGGAGGAGATCCGCAGGCAGCTGGTGACCGTTGCAAGCCTTCAGGAGGACATCGACGCCCTCCGCCGGGTGCGGGACGATCTTGAAAGCAGGATCGGTGCGCTGGCCGCCCAGCTGGACGCCCGGGAGGGGGAGATCGGCGCCTTGCGGGATCGGTCGAAAGCCCTGGAGGCCCGTCTCTCGGACGAGTCCGAGCGAACCCTTCTGGCGCAGAAGGAGATCGAGCAGAAGGACATCCGCATCCAGGCCCTGTCGGCGGTCGTCGGGGAGCAGGAGAACGCCCTTAGAGAGGAACGACGGCTCACCGCCGATGCCCGCGCGGAGCTGGCGCTCCTCAACCGGCAGGTTTCCAACCTGAGGCGGCAGCTCGAGGAGATCAGCCGGGCCCTGGCGCTTGCCGAGTCTGAAAAGGCGGCGCAGGAAGATCAGATCGAAGACCTCGGAAAGCGTCTCAACATTGCCCTGGCGCGTGAGGTCAACGAACTCCAGCGATACCGTTCCGAATTTTTCGGCCGTCTCACGAGGATTATCGGCGACAACCCCCAGATCCGGATCGAAGGGGACCGTTTCGTGCTTCAGTCGGAGCTGCTTTTCGAGTCGGGTTCGGCCTCACTGGAGGCGGCGGGCAGGGAGCATCTTACGCGGCTTGCGGAGATGTTGAAGGGCCTATCGGCGCAAATCCCGTCGGACATACCATGGATTTTGAGGATCGACGGACACACCGACCGTATACCCATTCGAAATGATAAATTTTCGTCCAATTGGGAGCTTTCGACAGCCAGGGCGGTTTCAGTAGTGCAGTTTCTTGCGGCGGCCGGCATTCCGCAGCGGAGAATGGCCGCTGCCGGTTTCGGGGAGTTTCATCCCATCGATCCCGCGGATAGACCGGACGCCTACCGGAAAAACCGGCGGATCGAGGTAAAGCTGACCTCACGATAGTCGAACCCCCGGGCATCGGGACCTGAAGCCGGGGGGCGAATGTTCGGTTGGCCTGAATCGGAGTCTGCTACTCCGCCAGACCGTAATGAAACATTTCGTACTCGGTCTTGCCGCCGAGCAGCTCGTCGATGCGACTTTGAATGGACTGCCGTTCGCTGCTGAGAAGCCACTTTTCCCAGTCCGCCGCAGTCTTCCATGTGCTGATGACAAGGAACATGTCCGGACGGTCGAAGCTCTTCATCGTTTCACCGGATATATAGCCGGACTGGGCGTTGGCGAGAGATCTCATCTTAGCGAAGAGCGGAACCATCTCCTTCACCTTGTCTTCCGGGACCTTTCGCATGATCAGGACTTTGATTGCCATGGCATCCTCCTTTTTCTACTCGTTCCCGCTCCGGTGCTTCGGGACGAGATGGGCCCTGGTCCTTTATGGCGCCCATACCGTTCCTTGCCTCTCCTATCGATCAAAGCTTAAGTGAGATCCAACTAGGTGTCAAACTCAAAGCATCCGTTCTGGGAAGCTGGTTCCGTAGGCCGATACGGTGGCTACGGCCGGTCAGGATCGCAGGGCACGATATCGCATTCGACACGGGTTGCCAGATCCGAGGCATTGTCTAAAGCCTGGTTGATCTTGAGCAGCTGAATTTTCAAGGTTTTCAGGCTGGCCGGCGTCGCCCGGATCTCATCCTCGCTGGCGAGCCACTGCTGGAGGGTCCTGGCCTTGTCACTCAGGCGCATCAACTTTTCGGCGAAAACCCCTACCTCGGCCGCCCATTTTTTTCTATCTTCCGCCGGAAAAGCAATCGGGCTGCCTCCCAGCCCTTCCACGAGGTCTTGGATGCCATAATCCTTCGGATCGGCAATGATTTCATATTCCGTCATTCTGGGTCTCCTTTTTGGCGAGTGGTTTGACGACGCATGAGATTCGCGGGTGGGGCTCAGGTGGTGGAGATCGTGCCTGGAGTTTAAAGACAAATCTATCACATGTCAGTGGGGGTGTCACGAGATACGGCGAGACCTTCAGGCCGGAGAAGCAGGCAATTCAGACCAGCTCTTGACTCACCGATCGTGTCCAGATGCCTCAACAGGCTGAGAATGACGTATTTTTTGACGCTCGAGCGTCAAAAAAGTGCCGCGATTTGTCAGCGGAAGTGACAAATCACGGCAGACGGCGGTTTCGGCTAAAGCGCTCAACATCTCTAACTTACTGTAAATCAATCATAAATAGAATTAAATGAAGCATGGCATTTATTTTGCTTTTCGGTTTCCTGTCCTAACTCGCCTTGCTGCCTGATCCTGAGTGTTATCTGAGCGGAATGAGTTGAGCGTTTCCCCGGCCAATTAGATTCCACGCCGTGGGCAGAATCGCCCGATGGTCAATTCCGCTGAAACAGAAGCGATCATGGAACTCAACCGATCGAATGGAGATCGGCCGAATTGTAAACGACCTACTTCCGCCTCAAGCAAAGGATGGTGCTTCATGACGCCTGCCGTTCAACATCTAGGTCATTCACAGGAAGCGGGGAGCGATTGGAAAGAGGAACTCATGATGCGCTACCTTCCCCAGGTGAAGCGCATCGTCAACCGCCTCGCATCCCGGCTGCCGTCGAGCATCGACATCGAAGATCTTTACAGCGTCGGCGTCATCGGCCTCATGCAAGCCATCGATCGGTACGACCCGGACCGGAGCAACAAATTCATGACCTTCAGCAGCCATCGGATCCGAGGCGCCGTGCTGAGCGAGTTGCGTTCCCAGGATTACCTTTCCCGTTCCAGCCGAAAAAAGGTCAGGGAATTCGACAGGGCATATGTCCACCTGGAGAAGCGTCTGGGTCGGGAAGCAACCGATCACGAGATCGCAAAGGAGATGAACGTCAGCCTCGATGAGTTGGATGAAGCCAAACGGTTGTCGAGCATTTCGTTCATCAGTTTCGAGGAACTTGGATTCTGCGACACCAATGAGAAGAGCAAACTGATGAAGTATCTCGTCGATGACGACGAGGATGCACTTTCCTGCGCGGAACTCAAGGACATCCGCAAGATGCTCGAAACCGCGATCGCGGCTCTTCCCGAAAAGCAGAAGATGGTCCTATCCCTTTATTATTTTGAAGAACTGAGCATGAAGGAAACCGGCGATGTGCTCAATATCTCTGAATCCCGCGTTTCACAGATTCATTCGCAGGCCATCGTTCACCTGAGATCGAAGCTGAGAGACGCCCGCGGGGTTTTGCACTGACGACCGGAAGACCGCGAACATCCGCCGGGGCCGGTCGCATTACGGATTGGCCGGCCCTGATCCAATCAAATACCACCGCAACCGCACGCCTCTGCCCACCCGTTCCAAGGTCAGATTTTCAGGTGAAAGATCCGTCCGCACGAACGTCTGTCTCGATGCTCCTCCGATGATCGATCCCGCAGTCCGTCGTCGTCAACACGGGTATTGACAGTTGCGGCTTTTCTGATATCGAATGATCTGGCGGGATGCTTCCAGGACTCTCTCCCCTCACGGCACCTCATCCATTTCCGCGGCCGCTTCGGAACCATCAGCCGATTGGTGAATGGAGCACACCGTCAAAAGCCCTCAAAACCCCTTATTCGAGGAGGAACCATGAAAAAGCTGACCGTCATTTTCCTGGGACTGGCCATGGTGGGAAGCATGGCCATTGCAGCTGCTGCAATGTTCACCAAGCCGGAAGAAGCGATTTCCTACCGTAAGGCAACCATGACGCTCATCGGACACCATTTCTCCCGAATGGGTGGAGTCGTCAAAGGCGAGGCCGAATATGCCCCCGCAGCCGTCGGCCGTGATGCAGATCTGGTGGTCGTGTTTTCCAAGCTTCCATGGGAAGCGTTCATGACGGCCGGAAGTGACAAGGGCGACACCCGCATGAAAGCCGAGGCACTCCAGAACTCCGAAGATTTCGAGGCGGCTGCGAAGGCTATGGAAGACGAAACCGCCAAATTGGCCGAGATTCTGGAGACCGGAGATCAGGAAGCCTTCAAAGCACAGTTCGGTGCGGCCGCTCAATCCTGCAAATCCTGCCACAGCCGCTTCCGTTCCTGATCGCCGCGAGCCCTGTCAGCGGACGAGCAGATAAACCGCCGCCGAGGAGAGAAGCGCGATGACCAGGGCAAGCAGCGCTTTCTCCCGGACAGGCTCCACGGCATCCGCATCCCAGTGCTTGAAGCCGGTGAGCATCGGGAGGATGAGATTGTCCCTTTTGACCGCAAGGTAGAAGAAGACGGCGGCGACATGAACTCCGATCACGAACAGCAGCAGGTAACGGTTGAATAGGTGAACCCGCGTCAGCAGATCGCTTGTGGGCTTGGTGACCCAGTCGTAAAGCGGTCCTTCGATGAAGATGTCGTCGTTGGCAAAAAGTCCTGTGCCGGCCTGAACCAGCAACAGGGCCAGCATGACGGCAATGGACCATCCGCCCAGTGGATTGTGGCCGAAGTACCTCGGTGTGCCGCCGCGGATCAGCGCGGCGGCGTATCGCAGGACTTCGGCGGGTCTTCGAAGAAAATGACCGAAGCGCGATGTCCCGCCTCCGACAAATCCCCACGCCAGCCGAAAAAGCAGGAGCGCCAGGATCACCTCCCCGCTCAGTTGGTGGGTGGTCATTGCCGTGCCCCCGGTGGCGCCGGTTATAAAGGACAGGACCACGAACACCACCAGGGTCCAGTGAAACAGCCGCGTGGGCAGATCCCAAACCTTCAGGGGGGTCCCCTCCGATTTCGTCTCGGCTGATGATGGGTGCATGATCAAACGGCTTTCCGTGTGCGGCCGGCGGAGGGGGGAAAGCACCGCTGCCGGTGGGTGAAGTTCATGGTAGTCCGCATCGTTGCATTATACGGGTTTCAGGCGGAGGTCAGACCCTCTCCTGCGACAGCTTTCGGTAAAGTGGAGATATGTCGCGAAGCGTTTTGACCGTTTTTTCCAAAGCGTTCAGGAACCGGTCGATGTCGGCTTCGGAGTTGTCCTTTCCAAATGAAAGCACGAGGGTCCCCTGGGCGTCCGCGTGTTCAAGGCCGATGGCGGTCAGCACGTGAGATGCCCGAAGCGAACCGGTGGCGCAGGCCGAGCGGGTCGACACGGCGATGCCCTCGTCGTCGAGCATCAGCATGACGCTCTCTCCTTCGATAAACTGCAAGGAGACCGACAACAGATTGGGCAGGCTATGCTCGGGGTGGGTGTTGATGATGATCGACTCGATTCGTCGGGATATCTCGGCAAGCAGCTTCCGTTTGAGGGTCAGCGTGTGCTCATACCAGTGAGGCAGCTGCTGTCGGGCGATATCCGCCGCCACACCGGCGCCGATGATTCCGATCAGATTTTCGGTTCCCGCCCGTTTGTTGTTTTCCTGAACGCCGCCGTCAAGCAATGGAAAGACTTTCGCACCCTTACGGACATATAGTCCGCCCACTCCCGTTGGTCCGTAAAACGTGTTTGCGGAGAAGCTAAGCAGATCCACTCCCAGCTTCTGTACGTCGATCGGCACGGCTCCAACGGAATCGACGGCATCGGTGTGGCAGAGAATTTTCTTTTTTCTCGCGATTTCGGCAATCTGTTCGATCGGCTGAATGGTGCCTGTTTCATTGTTGCTGTGCATGATGGAGATCAGGATCGTATCTTCTCGAATGGCTTTTTCGAGCGCGGCGGGATCGATCCGCCCCGATGCATCCACCGATATCGATGTCACCTGGTATCCCATGGTTTGTAGCCGGCGTGCGCTTCGTATGACGGCGTTGTGCTCGATATTGGAAATGATAATGTGCTTTCCCTTGTCCGCGTTGGCGAACGCAGCCCCTTTGACCGCGTGATTGACGGATTCCGTCCCACCGGAGGTGAACGCGACCTCCTTGGGCTGCGCCGCGTTGATGAGGGCGGCGACCGAGGTTCGCGAACGTTCGAGCGCCTCCGCGGCCTTCTCGCCGTCCTGGTGCTGGCTGGACGGGTTGTGGCAGTCCTGGTTGATGGCCTCGATCATGGCGGATTTGACTTCGGGCAGAAGCGGTCGTGAGGAGATCTGATCCAGGTTGATCCGTTTCATTGCTTGTCCTTTTTGCAAGTTCGACTGCGGTTTACCATTTGAGATCAATGCTCTTCCGTCAGATCATGCTGGCAGGCATCGCAGAAGGTGAGCCCGTCCGAGATCTCCACATCGCAGTAGGGGCAGTAGCATTTCCCGCTCTCGGCGTGCTCGTGTTTTTCGGTCCGGACCGGCTCGGATCTGACCTTTCCCGTCTTGCGGTCTTCGTAATCGCGGATGGCCATCTGCAGGGCGTCGGCCCCAAGATTGGAGCAGTGAAGCTTGTTCTTCGGGAGTCCTTCGAGGGCTTCGGCAACGTCCTTGTTCGATATCTTCTTGGCTTCGTCCAGATGCTTCCCCTTGGCCATTTCCGTGAGCATGCTGGAAACGGCAATGGCCGATCCGCAGCCAAAAGTCTGAAACTTGATGTCTTCGATGCGGTCATCCCGGATCTTGAGATAGATGGTCATCATGTCGCCGCATAGGGGATTGCCGACTTCGCCAACGCCGTCGGCCTCCTCGATGGTGCCAACATTGCGCGGATTGCGGAAATGGTCCATTACGGTTTTGCTATAGAGCACGTTTCGCCTCCTTTGATGAGCGGATAAGATCTTTGAGAATTTAATGCCATTTCAACCGGAGTAAAGCAACCACTGAAGAATCCTTGAAGTATCGGGTCATGATCCCGAAAGCCTTCGTCCGGATCAATTACAATTCCGGCGGTCCCGCGGCATCATGCCGGGGGCCTCTCCATGTCAGGCAATTTTTTTGGGGTCTGCTCAAAAAATGGGTGAAAAGAGGACGGGAGGGGACCCGAGATCCGGGGATTTCCGTCAAGGAGTAAAGTAGTTAGAACGCTTACGTGAACCCAGCCCCCAGGCGGTCAACCCTGCTGAACGGGCGGCTGAACCTCCAATGCGGGTTCGGTCGGTGCTGAATCAGTCGCCGCCGTGGATTCCTTCGGCTCCGTCAGCAGGCTCTGAAAACTCCCGGGATCAGACCGATAAAGATCGATGGCCGCTTCGAATCCCAGATCGTCCACCACCCGGATCCCCCGGTCGAGGTATCGATACTTGTCGAATTCACTTCGGGCCGCCATCACACTCAGCAGGTGCTCCGACGGTGGATCGGGAAGAAAGCGGTCGAAAATCTCCGGCATGAGATGGTTGACGATGCCCCCGACAACAGCTTCCTCGATCGCCATATGCTTTTCAATGATCTGTTCGATCGCGTGAAGGTTTTCAGGACGCACCTCTTCGAGGGTGGACTTGATGGATGATTCCGTTGCACTGCGAAGGGCGATGTGGAGGGTTTCCTCGATCGGGGCAATGAAAACGTTCAACGGGTTTTCGGCGCTGTTCTGCCACAGCGTATAAGGATCGCGCACGAAATCGTAGTGGTGGTCTTCGCCAATGACCAGATTGGAGGTGTAAGACCCCACCTCTCCGGCATAAACACGGTTTCTCAGTTTGATCTTGATCTTTTTCCCTTCCCCGGACGCGTCGAAAAAGACATACTCCTCGACGTACTCGTCGGCGACGTTGTGAACCAGATAGGCCCTGATACCGCCGCCTGCCGGCCAATCCTCCCGCGCTGGTGAATCGTGCAGAGTGGCAATGGACTGGTACGGGTTGGGAAGGTGGGTGCGATCGAGGACATAATCGACCACGTCCCTGCAATAATTTTCGAACAGAGCGGCGTATTCGGAGCGGGCTTCGGGAACGACCATGCGGCGCCGCGTCGCGTTGCTCAACTGCCATTTGAGCTCGCTGCTGTTGAGACCGGATCGGATGCGATCCATGAGCTCCTGATTCTGGTTGAGGTAGGCCACGTTCTCCCGGTTCATGGCGCGATCCACGCCGGACTCGCCATGCATGAATTCCACCAACGGATCCTGAAGATCGTCGCTCTGGATGAAATCCAATAGTCTGGAATAGTCCTGCATCGGAACAGGCCCCTCGCTGGCCCGGGCGAACGGCGCCATCTCCGGAAGTAGAAGTCCGCAGAACAGAACGACAATGCAGAATGTCCCTGCCAATCGCCGGATTTTCGAATTGGTACCGAGATCAAAAATCATCATCATTCGGTCGGTCGTCTTCATTCGGATGCGCCTCTCCGGAGCTGGGGTACCGATCCGAAAATCCGGTGGAACTCGAACCGGTTCGAAGACACCGACTGCAAAAAAAGAACCATCGCATTTTTACGATAAGACCCTCGGAAGTCTTGTCAAACAACCGGCTTGCCGGTAAGGTCCATCCAGCGGCAGACCGGCAGAATATCGCATGTTCCCACCTGGGGAGTGCATCGAGAAGCGGTTGCGGTCGGTAAGAGTGGGTGCCGCATCGGCTGATCCAGCAAGAATCATGTTCCATGGAGTGACATAATACGTCAAAAAACTGCCGTAAAATGTCACTCTTATCGGGTTATTTCTCCTTTTCACGATCCCCGAGCATCCGCTATGCAGAAAGGACCCAAGTGAACGTCCTGCTCGTATCCGCCAATACCGAAAGAATCAATATGCCGACGCTGCCGTTGGGGCTGGGGATCATCGCCGCCGCGGTCTGTCGGGCAGGCTACGCGGTACGTTTCGTGGACCTCATGGACGCCGGCGATCCCCGGAGCAGAATTGAGAAGGCTATCGACGGATTTGCACCTAAGGTGATCGGCGTTTCCATCCGTAACGTGGACGACCAGTCAAGCGCCGCAACGCGCTTTCTGCTCGATTCGACCAGGGAGGTCATCCGTGTTTGCCGGGAGCTTTCTGCCGTCCCCATCATCCTGGGAGGCGCAGGCTACAGCCTGTTTCCGGAAAGCGCTCTGGAATTCGTCGGTGCGGACATGGGCATTCAGGGGGAGGGGGAGGCGGCATTTCTTTCCCTGCTGGACCGCCTGTCGGAAAACGCCGATCCCGCCGGGGTTCCCGGGTTGTTTGTACGCGGTCGGGGACTGCAGGGAGTTCGCGGCTACATCCGTTGTCTGGACGATTGGCCAATGCCGAAGCCGGGTCTCTTCGACACCGCGCTCTTCAAGGACCCGACCTTTCACCTCCCATTTCAAAGCCGGCGCGGATGCCCGCTTGGCTGCAGCTATTGCGCGACCGCTGCGATAGAGGGCGCCCGGATCCGGACGCGGTCCCCGAAGGCGGTCGTCGGAGAATTGAGACGTTGGCGCGAGGCAGGTGTTGAACGCGTCTATTTCGTGGACAACACGTTCAACCTTCCACCCGCCTACGCCCAGGCTCTGTGCGAGGAACTGATCAAGGCCGATCTGAAACTGGCATGGCGATGCATTTTCTATCCGGGAAAAGCCCGTGCATCACTGATCCGCGCCATGGCGGACGCCGGATGCCGGGAGGTTTCCCTGGGATTTGAAAGCGGCAACCCGAGGGTTCTTGCCGGCATGAACAAGCGTTTCACCCCCGAAGATGTCCGTCAGACTGTCGAGCTGCTGAAGGACAACGGGATTCGGATCATGGGATTCCTCCTGCTCGGAGGCCCGGATGAAACACGTCGGTCGGTGGAGGAAAGCCTGTCCTTCGCCGACTCCCTCGATCTCGAAGCCGGCAGGGTGACGGCGGGAATCCGCATCTATCCCTACACCAAACTGGCCGAAATCGCCCGCGCGGAGGGCAGGGTGGGCCCAACGGATGATCTGCTCAGACCACGGTTTTACCTCAGGCCTGAAATCGAGGACTGGCTCAGAGAAACGGTCAGGGAATTCGTTTCCACCCGGACGCACTGGATGGGGTGAGAGACCGCCCGTCCTCAAACTGGAAGGAGAGCGTAGTGTCAAAGGTACTGATCCAGCCTGCATCCTATGCCAAGGCCCGAGAGGCGGTTGATACGGCCTTCGGGTGCTTTCCCCTCGATCTTCACCGGAAGACCGTTCTGGTGAAGCCCAACGTTCTTCGGTCCTCGCAGGCGGAGGAGGGCATCGTCACTCATCCGGCGATACTCCAGGCGGTGGTGGAACGGGTCGAGGCCGAAGGCCCGGCCGCCATCGTCGTCGGAGACAATCCAGGGCTTTTCAGCTACGGGGCCAACGAGGAAAGCTTCGAAAGAACCGGCTTGGCGGCCGCCGCGAAGGGATACTACCGAAACATCGGAACCGATTCCCGAAGCGTCGCCTTCAATCCGAGATTCATGGAAGCGGTGAGCGTTTCGAGTGCCGTATTGGACGCCGACGTCATCATCAGCCTGCCCAAGTTCAAGACGCATGGCCTGACGACGATGACGGGAGCCATCAAGAACAGCTACGGGATTTTGCCGGGTGCCCAGAAGGCACGACTCCACAAGTTGGCCGGAAGTCCGGAGCGGTTTCACGACCTCGTGGTGGACGTGTTTCGCTTGCGCGTTCCCGATCTGTTCATCATGGATGCCATCGTCGGAATGGAGGGCAACGGACCCGCATCACCGGATCTGCGGGAGATCGGTCTTCTCATTGCCTCGGACAATGCAGTCGCCATGGACGCAGTGGTCGCGGTCATGATGGGCCTCGACCCGGGAAGCCTGCGATTTCTGCGAAAGGCAAGGGAGGCTGGTCTTGGAGACTATGATATCGGCAGCATCGACCTAGTGGGATCGCTTTCTCCAATCCCGAACTGGCAGCTGCCGCCGCGGGCGGGAGAGGCGATCCAGGGGCATGCCCCGCTCCAGGAAATGATGACCCAGCGGACCCGGGTCCGCCCCCAGGCAGATCCGGATCTCTGCACGGGATGCGGCACCTGTATCGACCAATGTCCGGTGGGGGCGCTGTCGATGCGAAACGATCTGCCCGAAGTGGATGTCGATGCTTGCATCACCTGCTTCTGCTGCCAGGAGATGTGCCCCGAGAAAGCCATTGCCCTGAAATGAAAATGGATGCCGGGCGCGTGGTCACCGGTTGTCAGCCAGAGCCGTCCGGCGGGAATCGAGCGATATGATATTGCTGGAAAAGTCTTTTTTCGGGAATACCATGCAAAGCTGGCTGATCGCCGGTGGAATCGCCTTTCTGGGCACCCTTCTCCTGTATTCCATTTCCAAGATTTTCGCCCGAAGCCTCAGGGCGATCCGAAGGAGGGTCCCGGAAGAACTGGCTGAGGGGCTGGCCTCGACCGCGGATCGAACCAAGTTTTCCATACTGCTGATCATTTCCGTATACGCCGCTGCAAAAAGCCTGACACTCCCCGATTCGCTGATGAACACGCTGCGATTTCTGACCATCACATTCGGAGGACTTCAAATCGGGATCTGGGCGAGCCATCTGTCCCTGAAGCTGGTTGCTATCTATATCCGTCGCCGGGAGGATTCGAATGAACTGGCTTCGGCGAGGGGGCTCATCAACCTGGTGGTCCGCGTCATCATCTGGTCGGCGGCTGTCCTGCTGGTGCTGGACAATCTGGGCTTTACGATCACCACTCTGGTAGCGGGCCTCGGTGTCGGTGGTATAGCGGTTGCAATGGCCTCCCAGACCATTCTTGCCGACCTGTTTGCCTCCCTGTCGATCCTGCTGGACAAGCCCTTCAAGGTCGGTGAGTTCATCATTATCGACGACCGGATGGGAACGGTGGAAAACATCGGACTGAAGACGACGCGCATTCGCAGCTTGAGCGGAGAGGAACTGATCTTCTCCAATACGGATCTGCTCGCAAGCCGGATCCGCAATTACAAGACCATGCGGGAGAGAAGAGTGGTTTTTACCATCGGCGTCGAGTACAGCACACCCTATGAAAAGGTGGCACGGATACCCCGAATGATCCAGGAGGCGATTCAGTCCACTCGCCTGACCCGCTTTGACCGGTCTCATTTTTTTCAATACGGGGATTTTTCCTTGAACGTCGAGACCGTCTATTACGTGTTGAGCTCGGATTACAATGTCTTCATGGATATTCAGCAGGAAATCAACCTGAAGATTTTCAAACGATTTTCGGAAGAAGATATCGTCTTCGCTTTTCCGACCCGGACCATTCATCTGAAATCGGAAGCGCAGGCAAATCCGTCCTGAAGCGGCCGCATCCCGTCAATGGGCAGCCCTATCCTCCGTTCATTCGGACACGGGTGAATCCTGCCCCGACCAGGGTCGCGATGAGGACGAGCGTGGTGGAGATCAGGATCATGACGATTCCGAGCGCCGAGAGTTTTCCCCAGAGCCCGTCCTCGGCAAATCGGAAGATCTGAACCGCCAGAACCTCCGTGCCGGGCCGGGAAAGCACCACCGACAACGTCAGTTCGCGCACGAACATGGTGGCCATCAGAATCCATCCGGAAACCACGCCGGGAACCAGCAGCGGGATTACGATACGGCGCAGGGTGTAAAGCGTGCCGCCTCCTGAAACCCGGGAGGATTCCTCCAGATGGCTGTGGATCTGCACGAAAGCGCTTGAGAGGGGCCGGACGCCGTATGGCAGGTAGGTGGCGATGTAGCCGATCAGCAGGGACCAGATGGTGGCGTAGAGCGGTGTCTGGACAAAGAACCACATGAAACCCACGCCGACAACGATGCCGGGAAAGGAAAAGGAGAGAAAACTCAGCGATTCCAGAATGCCGGCGGCGCGGGTCCTGATCTTCACGACGACATAGGCCACGAAGACGGACAGGGTCACCCCGAGACTCGCTCCGAAGACCCCGAGAAAAACGCTGTTTTTCAAGGACAGAAGCGAAATGGGATCGTTCAGGACCTCCACCCAGTTCTCCAAGGTCATCAGGCTGAAAGCCCTCGCCGACGGCACCATGACGTAGGGAACGAGAGAGGTGTAAAGCAGCACCAGGACCGGCAGCAGGATCAGCACGAAGGAAAGTATGCTCACGAAGCCGAACAAGGGGTAACGAGCCCTCTTCAGATCGATCACGGTCGGCCGATATCCACGGCTGGAAATCGTGACGTATTTTTCGCTCTCCGAGGTCAGATAACGGTAGAGATAGATGAGGCCGATGGAAGCAGCGAGCGCGCTCATGCCGACCGCCGCCGCCATCCCATAGTCCGGGGCGAATCCGGTGGCGACGATCCGGTAGATGTGGGTCGCCAGAACATAGATCCGTCCCGGCATGCCGATGACGGAGGGAACGGCAAACGAGGCAAGGCTCCGGACGATGACCAGGATGAAGGCGGCCAGTATCGCCGGCCGGAGCACCGGAAGCGTCACCCGGAGCAGCGTCCTCGGGTTGGAGGCACCGCAGACTTTGGACGACTCTTCCAGCGACACGTCGAAGGAGGCCATGGCCGGGGCGATGATCAGGTAGGCGATCGGCAGGTCCAGAAGGCCTTCCACCAGGATCATTCCCCGCATGGTGTAGATGTTGAACAGCGACCCGTCTATTTTGAGGATTTCTCGAAGCACGAGGTTGATCAACCCGTTGGAGGGATTGAGCAGCAGGACCCAGCTGACGCAGAAGAGAATGTGGGGAATCATCATCGGAATGATGGAGATGATCCGGAACAGGAACTTGAAAGGGATGTTGGTCCGCATGTTCAGGTACGACAGGAACAGGGCCAGGAAAGTGGCGGCCAGAGCGGAGCCCATCGTGAAGACGGCCGTGTTGGCGAGAATGTCGAAAAAGGCCGGATCCGTGTAGGCTCGGGCATACTTCTCGAGCGTGAAAACCCCGAAATTTCCCAGCCCTTTGGAAAAACTCCCTATCACCAGCATGACCACCGGGCAGACCGTCAGGAAGCCGACGATGACGATCAGGGCGGGTGTCAGTGGCGTTCGTTTGTGCATGGCGGCTACTTCGAGAGCAGGAAACACCGGTGGGGCGAAAAAGACAGGGTGACTTCATCGCCCTCCCGGACCCCGGAAAACGGTTCGACGCGCGTCAGGATGGGAACGCCGGCGACACGGATTTCGCCTTCATAGGTTTCCCCCACGAAGGTGAGGGATTCCACGATGCCCTGAAACCGGTTGGATCCCGGGTCGGATCTCCCGGGCTCGACGGAGATGAACTCGGGACGAATGCAAACCGTCACATCGCTGCCGGGTGCGATGGGGGACGCCGGCGAGCATGCAACCGGGCCTACCGCCGTGTCGATGATCGTCGTGTCGCCGTCGGTGCTTGCCACCCGTCCCGTCAGAAGGTTGGCGCGGCCGATGAAATCGGCCACGAAGCGGTGGTCCGATTTGAAGTAAATCTTATCCGGAGTTCCGATTTCAATGATGCGCCCCGCCTGCATCACGGCGACGGTATCGGAGAGGGACAGGGCCTCGATGCGGTCATGGGTGACATAGACGGCGGTAATCTCAAGCCGGGTGAGAAACTGTCGCAATTCCTTCCGTGTCTCCTCCCGAAGTTTTGCGTCCAGGTTGCTCAAGGGTTCATCGAAGAGAATCACCTTGGGCTCGGCCACCAGGGCGCGTGCCAGGGCGACTCTCTGCTGCTGCCCGCCGCTGAGCTGGGTGGCCGGCCGGTGCTCGAATCCTTCCATCTGCACGAACTTGAGGGTCTCGGCAACCATTCTCCCGATGTCCGCTTTCGTCCGTTGCCGGGTTTGGAGGGGGTAGGCGACGTTCTCGAATACATTCATATGCGGCCAGATGGCATACGTCTGAAAAACCATTCCCAGTCCGCGACGTTCCGTCGGAACGAAAATATTACGTTCCTTCGACCAGACGACCTCGTCGCCGATGGCGATCTCTCCCGAATCCGGCGATTCCAGGCCGACGATGCACCTCAGCAGTGTGGTTTTGCCGCAGCCGCTCGGCCCCAGAAGCGTGAAGATCTGGTTGGCCGGGATGGTGAGGGTAATATCGTCCAGGGCGCGGATGATCTTCCCCTCTGAAGAGAATTGCTTGCAAAGGTTTCGGATGCGGATTTCCATACCCATCGATCCTTGGAGGTTTCGAACGAAAACCGATCAGGGGGCATCAAAAATCCGTTTGAACTCGGCGGCCCATTGCCCGATCTCCGCGTCCGACAATTCCCGGATGGGCAGCACCTTTGCCTGGTCGATCCCGTCGATGGGCGGAAACACGCCGGGCGCCAGAACATATTCCCCTACCTGATCGGCCAGCATTTCCATTGCGGTTCGGGACAGCCAGTAATCCATGAAAATGCGGGCGGCATTGGGATGGGGAGCCTTTTCGGCAATGGCGATTCCCCTGGGGGTTCCGAGAAGCGGCTGCTCCACTCTCGCCCAGTCCAGTGGGGCCGGTGCCTTGGTGATGATGTATTTCGGCATGGATACGGCGATCAGCTTCTCTCCGCTTTCCACCGGGGCAGGCGTAGGGCCGAAGGAGCTGACGAACATCGGCCTGTTGGCCGCCAGACCTTTGACAAAATCCATCCATGCGGCCTCCGAAGCGAAGACGTTGTTTTCCTTGAGGCCGATCAGCCACGAGATGGTCGTGGCGTGAGAAGCGGGGTTCGCCATGACGATCTTGTCCTTCCACTTCGGATCCGTGAGATCCTCGTAGCGTCTCGGGACGTCCTCAGGCTTGACCAGTTCCTTGTTGTAGATCAAGGCCACGTACTCGATTCCAAAAATCTGAATCCGGTCGTCCTTCCGGGTCCAGTCCGCGTAGCCCACGGCTTCCGGCGACTGGTAGGACGCCAGAACGCCCTGCTGCTTCAGGTATTGCAGAACCGGCAGCGGCGCCTGAAGGACATCGGCCATGAGTTTCCCGGCCTGGTGTTCCGTGAGCACGGTGGCCAGGAACTTGGATGTCGAAATGCGCGTGTAGGCGCCTTCCACCCCGTATTCGCGGCTGAACGCTTCCATGATGGGCTCGATAGCCGTGATGTTCGCGTAGAAGGATGCCTTCCCCTCGGATTTCGCCTTCTCGATCAAGGCGGGGTCCGCCCCGAACACCTGGGCGGCCAAAATGAACACGGATAGGAATACGAGGAATTTTTTCATCGTCCGCCTCCTTAGCTTGGAATTATGTCGATATCTGCTCCCGCGATGGAGCATCAAAAAACGGGATATGATTCATTATAGCGTATTCATACCGCAGATCAACCAATCCGTATCGGACGTGTTCCATCGGGTGCCGGTCCATCGGATCGCCCGTATCAGCGCATCTCCCGCATCCTTCATGCTGCCTCCACAATCGTGAAATAGTAGGGTTTATCCATAGATGCATTATCATTATCTTTCAGGTCATAATGAAATTCCCGAAATGGACGATATCAAGGATTAGCGGCGATCTCCCATTGTTTATCCATCGTCCGTCGGGTAAACAGGCATCTGAGGTCGGTCGCATGTTTTCGACCCTCTTGGGAAACGGAGGCTGCAGATGGACCGAAAATCGGCAGGAATCGTATCATGACGGTGATTGTCAAGCTCAGGGCGATGGCGGCGATAGGCCTGATGGGGCTTTTTGCCGCCTGTCACGCAATGCCGGTGGCGTTTGACCCGCACGTGCCCCAAGACCCTCCCGTGTCGCCTCCGTCGCTTTCTCCCAACTTCATCTGGACCGCGGATTACGAAAACGGTTATGTTCCGTACGGAGATCCCTGGGGAGAATTGATGGTTCAGGGGGGGACCCTGGAGATCATCGACGACCCGACCGATTCCGGAAGAGGGTCCGTGCAGCGATCCGTGATTCAGCACGACCCATACCCTCCGCTTGAAGAACGTCCTGAAATTCTCGTTTACCGGCTGTATCCCGGCGTCTTTTTCCCATTCAAGCCGGCGCCGTGCCTGTTCAGCCAGGATGTCTGGGTCAGCAGCGAGCTTGTCGAAACCGCGACGCATAACGGGAACCATCTCGTCGTAGGTCCTGACGTCTTCGATCTTACCCCTGCCGATGGGGGCGAATCCCGATCCGCCGTGCAGGTCGTCCTCAACAAGGACTCCCTGGTCGGCGGCAAACACTATCTGCGGATTTACAACAGGGAGGCTGGAGGCACGTTGGGTAAGGTGTTGAAAGGCGCGCCTGAAATCTCCCCTGAAAAGTGGCACCGGATCAATCTGTTCGTCGGCGACCAGGGAGACATCGTCCTTTACCAGGACGATGAGCCGGTTTCCTTTGCCAAGTATCCCTCCACGCATCGACTGGGCACCGTGGGGGGACACCCCGGCCTCTACGCAGGGCGTTTCATTCCCGCGGGCAACCCGCTCAAAGGGTGGATGCTGGTCGATAATTTCGAGATTCGCTGCTGGTAGCCATGGGATCCCATTACCTATCCTGACAGGCTTTCTCAACGGCGGAAGTGAAAAAACATTCCAAGAAACCAGGCGATCGCTTCCACCTGGATGCCAAGAGACATCTTGCTTTTGCCATGCCGACGGATATCGAAATGGATGGGCGTTTCGATGATTCTCAATCCCTGCCTGTGGGCCAGATGGCACATTTCAACCTGAAAGACATACCCTTTCGAGCGTATCCGGTCGAGCCCGATGGCTTCGAGCGCGGTGGCCCGCCAGCATCGAAATCCCGAGGTGGCATCCTTCACCCGGGGCCCCAGGACGCGGGGCGACAGGAGTGAATTGGCCCACCAGCTCAACAGGCTTCGGGCGGCGGTTCGGTTCGGATAGACGCTTCCCCCCGCGATGTACCTCGAGCCGATGACCAGATCGTATGCTTTGATCAGCTCGAGAAACTTGGGTATGTGATGGACCGAGTGAGAGTAGTCGGCGTCCATCTGGATGACGTTCCGCGCCCCTCTCTGTATCGCCCACCTGAATCCATCGACGTAGGCCGTGCCCAGACCCAGCTTGCTTGGCCGGTGAATGACATGAACCCGCCCGGGGTGCTTTTCCGAAAGCTCATCCGCTACATCCCCGGTGCCATCCGGTGAGGCGTCGTCGACCACCAGTATCCCCATGTCACCCGCATCGAGCGCCAGAAGGTCATTGGCGATACCCGGCAGGTTGTCGGCCTCGTTGTATGTGGGAAGTACTACGCACCAGTCGCGCATGGGATCCTTACGGTTGCGTCCCTTTCTCTCCGAACGTCCTCCTGAGATCGGGAAGCGACTCGGGTATGCGGTAAACCGTCAGCTTGCACTTGAAATCTTCAAACGTTCGAAGGACTTCAGATCGGTCGATCAGACGATGCAGTTCGTCATTGTCCGGGGGGCGCTGCGTAATGCTTTCATAGGTGACGAGGTAGGAGGGACGATATTTGTCCAGGTTGCCGCTGTACAGATGGCGTTGGAAGCGACCGATCTTCAGGTATGGCTGGCGGATCAGGGTTCCTGTCGTCTCTTCCGCTATGACGACGGCATCTTCCGGCACCGCCTCATCGAAGTACTGTCTGAGTTCGGCACCGGCGTTTTCCGGAGGTGTTGCAAACTGGCTCGAAAAGGTCACCAGGTTGGCCAGTAGGATGAGAGGGACCACGACCATGACGGCTTGCCGCCACTTGACACTCCTCCTGGCCAATTCGGCCGCTTCGACCGACGCAAATGCATAGAGCGGAACCAGCACCATGAAATAGTAATGGGGTATCTTAAGGCTGATCGAGCCGAAGAACAGCAACGCAGCTGTTACGCATGAAAACAGGAGCGAGTTGGTACGAAGCGGTTCCATCGACAGGTGCCGGATCGCGAGGATCGGCTTTCGAAGGAACAAGCCCCCCGCGAAAAGGGCCGTCACCATCATCCCGGCATAAATGCGGTAGTTCCCCGTAACGGCTGAAACCAGATGATCGAGGCTTTCCACGACGCCTCGGGAACGAACCATGCCGAAGGTGCGCTGAATCTGCACCTGGTAGTGCTGTAGAAAATAGTCGCCGTAAACCACGTACATGAACAGAAGATAGATCAAAACGACCCCTGCTCCCGCCAAGGCCAGTGCGAGGTGCGCCTTGAAATTCCTTCTCCCGTCGATCAGCCAGCAGATGGGAATTGTCAGAAGAAAATACAGACCCACATGCTTATAGATGCAAGCCGCCGCCAGGAGGATCCCGGCGGTGATGAAGCGCCAGTATTGCGCTTTTTCCGCTTTCAGGGCGCTATGATAGACCCAGAGCCCCATGATGCCGATCGGCATCATGGCGTTTTCTATCCAGGCGACCCTGTTGCTGTAAACAATCCAACCGTCCATACCCACCAGAAACAATGCGAGCAGGGCGGCGCCATCTCGGCCTTCATCATAGGTGATCAAAAAGAAAAACAGAATGACCAGAAGAAGAGTGGACAGTGAGGCGGAAAGAATTCGAGCGGCTTCTATGCTGGAGCCGAACCGGCTGAACCACTCCCCGAGCATGAGAAAATGAAAGGGAGGATGATACAGGTAATACGGCTCGTGAAAGCCGATTTCGGTCTTCACCTGGGGGGTTCCGGTCTGTGCGACATGGGCGCCAATGCTGGTGTAGACCGGTTCATCCCACTCGTAGTAAGGCGCGATCGCCAGATTCCAGAATCGCAGAAAAACGGCCAGAAGAAATGCGACGAAAAAAACCAGGTACTTGAGATTGACGCCCGCACTTTTCATAAGAGTCGGCAGTCGGCCCATGGCTATCGTCCGGCACGAAGATCGGTAAGGTATCGATCCTTCGGGTTGACCGTTCCGCCCAGCCAGAGGCCGTTGAGCACACCGAAGGTGAAGGCGCTTCCAAGGATCAGCGAAATACCGGGAAACAGAAAACCAAAGCGGCCGGCACGGTGAGCATTCAGGGCGCCTGCGGCGGCGTAAGCGATGCCGAGGACAGCTGCCGTCTTCCAGGGCATCCATGCCATGCCGGAGGCGATAAAGCCGAATGCGAGCACTGCTGCGGCGACCTGTAGCACGCGTCGTCGGCTCATCGGGGATTTCGGGTATCGGAAAATGAACATTGCACACCCTCTTCCCGATTTGACGTACTCTTTGACAAGGGAGCGAATATCCTGGCGGTGATGATGATAGCCCCAAAGGAGGCGGGTGCAGAGAATGGTACAACCGGCCGAAACCATCCGCCAGGCGAGGCTGTAGTCTTCGTAGGACAGGGTAAACGCCGGATCGAATCCGCCGGATCGGTTGTAGGCCTCACGTGTGAAAAACCAGTTGGCCGAAATGGGAAGTTTTTTCCCTTTTCCGAAATTGGCCTTTCCAACGACATGGGTTGCTGAAAACCTCGGCGTTTTGGCAAGGATAGAATAATCCGTGTAGAGGTTCAATAGATGCTCGGAAAATGTTCTGTTTCGGGGAGCGCTGAGAATGGTGCCGGCGACGCTGTCCACCGGGTTTCGATCCAGGAGCTCAAGCCCGGTCCGGATCCAGTCGGGGGGGAGGATCATATCGGCATCGGTAACCGCAATGATGCGGCCCGTGGCCGATGCACAACCCGCGCGGCGCTTCAGGTTGGTGTCCCTGCCCAGATGATCGGGGGGGCGTTCGACTTCGATCACTTTGACCCGGCCGGTGTCGATGAGATCCGCTATCGGGCCCCAGGTCGGATCCTTCGCGTCTCCGACCAACAGGATTTCAGACGGCTTGACGGTCTGACCGATGAGGGAAAGGCAGAGAGGCCGGATGGAAGCGTGGCTGGCCTTGACGGGCACCACCACGGAAACGGTGGCGGCCGGTGCATCGGCTTTCCGCGGCTTCGGGTTCTGGCCGGCCGCGTTCATCGTTTCTCGGGTACCATCCCGGTTCACCACTGCACCTCTATCTCCCGGACCTGAAAACCCACCGGTCGTTTCCCAGAAAATTGATCATCATGATAACGGCCGCGCATCCAAGATAGGCAATGATGTAATCGAATCGCTGGAGCATCGCCGACCCGGGAAACCGCGCCCAGTGGACGGTCATCAGAAGCGCAGCGAACAGCAATTGGGAGGCGATGATCGTCGAAATCTTGAGGCCGTGGAATTTCAACCAGCTTCGCCAGAGTTGGCCGCGGCCACTGCAAGGCCAAGTCAGTGCTGCATTCAGAAAGAAGTTCGATTCGACCGTGATAACGGTCTGGATCAGATAGGCGAGGTGCTTGTTCCATCCAAGCACATCGATCAACAGGAACATGATTCCGGCTCCGAAGAGCATAACACCGGCACCTACCGCTGTAAATCTGAGAAACCGGATATGTTGCATATCAGAATGTCGTATGGACATTCTTCTCGTCCGATCTTCCGGGCATTTTTCGGCTTATCATGGAACGGTATCCATCGGGGCTTTCATTCAAAATGAGATAAACCTGTCCCTCCTTCGAATTTTCATGGGCATCCGAATGTGCTATTTTCAATTTGTAGTCCCCAAGACCGCAGCGTGTTGTCGCGAACGTTCTCCAAACGATCCGGCTTGAAGACTCGAAGGGTAAATGGACCTTATCGGCTGCCACATCTAACACAAAGGATAAATCAATGAAATACGACAGGTTGATGATGCTTCTGCTGGGAGTTGGGGTCGGCGTCTGCCTCTGGATTCTGATCGGACTATTCTTCAACACGGAACGGGCGGCTACTCGATACCAGGTCTCGACCTTCAGCTCCGCATCCGAATCGCCGACGGGCACGAGAGGATGGTGGGGGTATGTCATTATCGACACCGGCACCGGCAAGGTCATAGAGGAGAAGGTCCATCACAAGGGGTATCAATAGGGTGAATGATCGGATCGGGTCCGTGAAACCGGATGCTCCGAACGGCGCCTTCATCGATGTCGATCAAGACGTTTACCGCATTTCCATACCCTCCGTTCACGATGGGGATTCCCTCGAGAAAGCACAGCCCGAAGTGTTCGTGCATGTGCCCGCCGATGCAGATGGACGGTCGGCAGACCTCGACGAGTTTTCGGGTCACGACGGAACCAAAGTGCTTTCCGAAACGCGGAGAAGACGGATGGGTGATGAGATCCAGAGGAACGCCGAAAGGCATGTTGTGGCTCAGAAGGACCGAGCAGCCCCCTTCGTTTGGGAATTGCGAGGATAGGTGTTCGAAGATTGCGGCGAATCTGGCTTCGAGCCGGCAAAGGGTTTCCCGTGAGTACCGGGAGCGCTCCTCAACGTCCTGAGGCACTTCCGGACCGGCCGACGAGCCGTAGCCGACAAAAGTGATTTCCCCCATGCGCAGACTTCGGTGGTCGATGTCGACCACATGGCGGAGACCGGAAATGAGTTCACCGTAGTGATCGGCCCGCAGCAGGTCCCATTCGGAATCCGGCTGCGATGCCCAGTCGCCGTTTCCGGGAATCACGATCACCGGCAGGCTGGTGGCGTCCAGGGCTTCGAGGACGCTTCGGCCGGCTTCCAGAGATCTCCGGACCAAAAGTTCGGCTTCCGCGCGGTCCAGAAGATCGTACCATGCGATGGTCCGGTCGGGCGAACGGTCCGGCCGTGAGGCGTTTTCCATCATAGCCTGAAACGCATATTGGCGAACGGCATCGGAGCAGAAATCTCCCGGAGCCACGATGACGTCGGCATCCGGAAAATGAACCCGCGGTTCCTGTCCGTGGAGGTCGCCGATGACGAGAATCCTCATGAGATGCCCCCATGACGCATCCCTTGCGTGGTTGTATCCGCCGTCGAAGGGCCGGCCAATCCGGCAAGGCGGCGACGCCGGGTGATCAAGCAGCCAATGACATGGGCCGACAGGTCTTGTAAAGCACTTATCGATTCATCCATCACGCTTCCGCTCGCAGTTCTCCGATCGACTTGATCTCATGGTGACCGACCACCACGACGGGTCAATTGACAAAATTTCTTTCGTTCCAATCCTAAATCCATTGGGGATGGCCGTCTTCCTTCCAATCCGAAGTCCGAATTTGAATCCAGAAAGGTGAACCGCGTTGAAGTGGTCCTTCAAGCTCGGGAATTTCGCGGGTATCGATGTCTTCATCCATGGCACTTTCTTTCTGCTGCTCGCATGGGTGGCGCTGATGCACTGGCAGCAGGGGCAGTCGATCGGCGCGGTGGTGGGGGGCGTTGCCTTCATCCTCGCCATATTCCTTTGCGTCACCCTGCATGAATATGGCCACGCCTTGACCGCAAGACGATTTGGCGTAAGGACAAAGGATATCATTCTGCTTCCGATCGGCGGCGTGGCACGGCTTGAACGAATTCCCAACCGACCCTTCGAAGAGTTCTGGGTTGCGCTGGCCGGTCCGGCCGTCAATGTCATCATCGCCATACTGCTGTTCGTCTGGCTTCACTTGACGTCATCAATGGCGCCTGTCGAAAATCTCAGCGTAGCCGGGGGGCCCTTTCTGGAAAGGGTGCTCATGGTGAATGTGTTCCTCGTCGTCTTCAACATGATTCCTGCCTTCCCTATGGACGGGGGGCGGGTGCTGAGATCCCTGCTGTCCCTTCGGCTGGGACATGTCCGGGCCACCCAGGCGGCAGCGAGCATCGGTCAGGGCGTTGCTTTTCTATTTGGATTTGTCGGGCTTCTTTACAACCCGATGCTTCTGATCATCGCTTTTTTCGTGTGGATCGGGGCCGCCCAGGAGGCCGGAATGGCACAAATGCGGTCCGCAACCGGCGGCATCCCGGTGGATCACGCGATGGTGACCGATTTCCGGTCGCTGCATTCGGACGATAGGCTGTCCAGGGCTGTTGAGTTGACCCTGGCCGGTTCCCAGAAGGACTTTCCCGTCGTGGATCAGGGGACCATCGTCGGGGTGCTGACCCAGTCGGATCTTTTCGCCGCCCTCAACCGGGCTGGAGAAAACGCTTCCGTATCGTCCGTCATGCAGCGGAATTTCGTGACCGTGGACGCTTTCGACATGCTCGAAACGGCTTTTGAGAAGTTACAGGACTGTCAGTGCAAGACTTTGCCCGTAATCCGGAGCGACAAGCTGGTGGGACTTCTCACCATGGAAAACGTAGGGGAGTTTCTGAGGATTCAGGCGGTTCGGGAACGGCAGGATCGAAAAACCGCCTAACAGGCTGTGGATAAAAGGCGTCTCGCGCCGAAATGCGGCGTTGCAGCCCTCGCAAAAATGCTCACAACCTCTGTGGTTGCTGCGCTTTTCGCTCCGGTCCGAGCCTTCCGGCTTCGCCAGCAGGCTTCGTCGAGACACGTGCCTTTCGCCCCGACGCGTGTCGATCCACACCCTGCTAAGCATGGGATGCCGTATGCAATGCCGCCCGCCGGATTTGATGGGGCTCAACCGGCGCGCGGCTTCAAGGGGAGACATTCGCTGAGAATCAGGCCAATTCGATTGGCAAGGGGCTTCTTTCCATGAGGGTCAACGAGGAGGGCGCCTTCACAGGAGAGTGGGCGAGCCTCTGGGGGCGGGGTGGTGATACCGATTTCAGCGCCCGTTTTGCCGCAGCGTTCAGCTTGCCGATATCGAAAGGCTTATAGAGAATGTGATCGAATCCACTGTCCGGAAGATGTGCCTGGATATCCTCGGGGCACTGGCCGGTAAGGGCGATGACGGGAAGGTGAGGCGAAAGCGCCTTGATCTGCCTGACCAATTCCCAGCCGTCCATCCGGGGCATCTGAAGATCCGTCAACACGAGGTGAAAAATGCGCTTCTTGAATCCATCGAGCGCCTCGACCCCGTCCCGGCACCCAGTCACTTCGTAGCCCAGGCGGGTGAGCATCCGGCACAGGAGGTTCAGAACGGTTCGATCGTCATCGGCGACGAGCACTCTCAAGGGCTTCGCAGGGCAGTTCATCAGGTCATCCTCCCAGAGAACACATGACTATGGGTTCGACCACCCGTCCGGGTGAAGCCGGTCTCTATGGATACCGCCGATGCGGATGCGGGATCGAAGGCCGTTGAGTCTGAAATAATGTCGGCGCAACGTCTCTTGCCCGAAGGGGTGAACCGACACGAGACGGCTGGTATCAATTAGAATATCCTTGGATTTCAATGCGTTGTTCTTGATGGCGTTGATCAGTTCCAAGGCCGATGATCCGTCGAAATCTCCCTCCAGGTGAAGCGTCAACCGTTCATTTGAACGACGGATGGTCATCCTGAAGCTTTGAGCCATGGCATGCTCTCCCTGCCGGATCGGTTGCAAGGCCGAATGAATAGGGTGAATTGCGTTAGATTCCGAAACTGGCGTAGGCGGCGAATCGGGCGTGCGTCAAAAACCGCCCCGCGCAACTCATCGCTTAGACGCAAAACATCTGAACAACAGTCAGCCGGTTTCTGGTTGAGTCGCCCGTCCTCTGTTTCTGAAGGTATCCTATTCGAAAGGTGAATCGGCGGGCAATCCGTTCAACTACCCAAACTGAAGGTTGTGACTAACTACTTCTGGTCATTGGAATTTGAGTGAGCGCTCGGACGATGAAGGGAAGCGTTCGGACTGCTCAATCCAGGGGAGTAGAATCGTAGCCCTTCCGGATGGCGTATTTGACG
The DNA here is from genome assembly GCA_049366795.1 of Desulfobacterales bacterium. Lineage (GTDB taxonomy): Bacteria > Desulfobacterota > Desulfobacteria > Desulfobacterales > UBA5852 > CALNZV01. The sequence goes on along the minus strand of JBMNCP010000066.1, from coordinate 10,487 downwards.
AGCTCGGCGTTTTTCCGGATGCCGAGCTTTCTTTTGATATTTTTCCGGTGATTGTTCACTGTGTGTGCACTGATGCCGAGCAGGTCGGCAATTTCGTTGCTGGTCCTGCCTTCGGCGACAAGTTTGATGACCTGACGCTCCCTCAAGCTCAAGGGTTCGTCGTCGAATTTGACGTTGTTTCGAAAGATCCCGATCAGGTCCTCGGGCATCTCCCTAAGCAGGAGAGGCGACAGGTAAGTGCCCCCGTTGCGGATGGACCGGATGGCCTCGATCAGTTCTGTGCCGCTGTTTTCTTTCAGCAGATACCCTTTCGCCCCGGCTTTGACGGCTAGGAACAGGTATTTTTGCTGACCATGCATGCTGAGAAACAGTATATCCAGACGAGGGTTAAACTTTTGGATCTCACCGGCAGCCTCGATGCCGCCCATTCGTGGCATGGAAACATCAAGGACCACCATGTCGGCCGGGATGCTCCGAAGGACTTCGAGCAGTTCGATGCCGTCGCATGCTTCACCGACCACTTTCATGCCCGGGGCATCGTCGATCATCTTCCGGATTCCTTCTCTCAAAATGGCGTGATCGTCTGCCAGAACAATCCGGTAGGGCGCCATGGCTCTTCTCCTCCACTGAGGACGGGAATGATCAGGTCGATGCGGATCCTCCGATGATCCGAATCGTGGGCGGTCCGATTGTTCAGCCAGATACTCTCTTTTAATTATTATCGGGGGTTTGCACACGGGTCAACCTGTAAATACGCCGTATCCGATCGGTGCTCCCGTCTTTGCAATTCAGGGCCGGATCTGCTCTAATAACGGCCACCCGGCTCGCCGCGAATACGTCGATAAATAGAGAGGATTCTGCTCTGATGCCCGCCGAACAGACCGCCCTGCCGTATGATGACCCGCATCGGATCCTGAAAAAAGTCTTCGGATACGAATCGTTTCGAGGACCGCAGCTCGATATCGTGAAAACACTCTTGAACGGCCGGGACGCCTTCGTCTTGATGCCCACCGGCAGCGGGAAGTCAATCTGCTATCAGGTCCCGTCGATGATGCGGCCCGGCGTCGGGTTGGTGGTGTCGCCGTTGATTGCGTTGATGCAGGACCAGGTGGAGTCGTTGCGTCAAAACGGGGTGAGGGCGGCCTTTCTCAACTCCAGCCTGTCGCCGGCCGAGGCAAGAAGGGTGAGCGAGATGGCGGCCGGCGGGCAGATCGACCTGCTCTATGTCGCGCCAGAGCGGCTTCTGACGGACGGGTTCCAGCAGTTGCTCAAGCGCATTCCCCTTGCCGTCTTCGCCATCGACGAGGCCCACTGCGTTTCCCAGTGGGGCCACGATTTCCGGCCCGAGTATCTTCAAATCGCCCATGTGACCCGGCTGTATCCCAACATACCTCGAATCGCACTTACCGCAACCGCGGACGCCCAGACCCGTGGGGACATCGTCGAGAAGCTCGATCTTGGCGCAGCCGCCATCTTTGTTTCGAGCTTCGATCGACCCAATATCCACTACCGGGTTCGACTCAAGCGAAAGGACCGCGACCAGCTTCTTGACTTCATCCGGGATGAGCATCCAGGGGATGCCGGCATCGTCTATGTCCGGACCCGGAAGCGATCGGACGAAATTTCCGCATGGCTTTCCGGGAAAGGGGTCGCGGCGCTCCCGTACCATGCCGGCCTCGAAGCCGGCCAGCGGCTTCGCCACCAGCAGCGATTCCTCAGCGAGGAGGGCATCGTCATGGTCGCCACCATCGCCTTTGGAATGGGCATCGACAAACCGGACGTCCGGTTCGTCGCCCACCTGGACCTGCCGGCCAGCATGGAAGCCTATTACCAGGAGACGGGAAGGGCAGGGCGTGACGGTCTTCCGGCGGACGCCTGGATGGTTTATTCACTGGCGGATGTTGCCGCCATGCGGCGAATGATCGAAAGGTCCGAGGGCGGCGAGACATTCCGGGGTTTGCAGCAGCGCAAACTGAACGCCCTGCTGGGATACGGAGAAACGGTGGAGTGCCGCCGAAAGGTCCTTCTGGAGTATTTCGGCGAATCCCACGGAGCATCGTGTGGCAACTGCGACAACTGCAACGACCCCCAGGATACCTGGGACGGCACCACCGCCGCGCAGATGGCGCTGTCCTGCGTCTATCGAACGGGGCAGCGTTTCGGTGCCGTCCACCTGGCGGACGTTCTCACCGGAAACGCCAGCGATCGCGTAACGAGCCTGGGACACGACCGCATCAGGACCTTCGGCGTCGGCAGCCATCTTTCCAAGAGTCAATGGCAGTCCGTTTTTCGTCAGCTGCTGGCGGCCGGGCTGCTTACGGTGGACCTTTCGGTCATTTCCGGCTTTCGGCTTACCGAATCCAGCTGGCCGGTCCTCAAGGGTGATCGAACGGTCCGCTTTCGAACCGATCCGGCCCGAACGACGGCAACGCATGCCGCCAGGCAGGCGAAGCCCCGGCCTGCGGACTTCAGCGACGCTGACGATATTCGGTTGTGGGAGACACTGCGTCGGCTTCGCATGGACATTGCACGGGATGAGGGGCTCCCGCCGTTCGTTGTCTTTCACGACAGGACACTCAGGGAGATGGTGGCGAATCGGCCCATCAGCCGGGAAGGTCTTTTGCGCATACCGGGCGTCGGCGAGCGAAAGGCCGATCGATACGGAGACGCCTTTCTGAAGGCGATCCAAGCTTCGACCGACGCCTGACGGCAGGGACGAAGCGGCTGGACCCGCAAGCTCCCGCTATCCGGATGGGTTTCGAACGCGCCCGCGGGACAGGGAAAAGGCGACTCCGGTGGCGCAGAGGGCTGCGAAGATTCCGAAGCACAAACGAATACACAGCAGGAACTGCGGATAGCTGGACGGCTCGATCTGGCGCCGCCCCATCAACAGGGCCAGCACAACCGTGGCAATGGCCATGCTGACCATCTGCCCCAAAAGCCGCATCGTCCCGGCGGCGCCCGAGGCGATTCCGTAGAATTTTCGATCCACCGAACCCATGATCGCGTTCATGTTGGGGGATGAAAACAAGGCAAAGCCGAAGCCCATGAACGCCAGGTTGCCGATGATCAGCAGAAGGTGGGTATCCGGTCTCAGCAGCACGAAATTGAAAAGTCCGAGCGCTGTGATGCCCATTCCCGTCGATGCGATCAGACGCGGTTCGACGCGGTCCGATTTCCGGCCGGCCAGCGGAGAGATCGCCGCCATCACCAACGGCTGGGCCATCAGGACGGCTCCTGCCGTCTGGGGCGGCAGCCCCTTGAGGTATTGAAGGTAGAGGCTGATCAGGAACGTGACGGCGAAGGTCGCGGCGTAATTGATCAAGGCGGCGATGCTCGAGAAAGCGAAAGTGCGGTTCTCAAGGAAAAGCGACACTTCGAACACCGGTTGAGATGTTCGTTTTTCCTGCCATCCAAAGGCGGCGACTCCCAGCACTCCGCCGCCCATGAACGCGAAAGCGCGGGGTGCGGGCAGCACGGTCGCGCCATAGACCAGCAGGAAGATGGAGATGGAATAGAGGGCGCTTCCGGTGATGTCGAACCGCGTTCCCCGGTCGTCGGCCCATTCGCCTTTGAGATGCCGCAAGGTCGCATAGATGGAGGCCGCTCCCAGCGGCAGCATGATTCCGAAGAGACTCCGCCAGCCGACGTGTTGGGTGAGGATGCCGCCGGCAAATGGCCCCACGGAAAGACCGATATAGACCGCCGCCACATAGATCCCGATGACCCGACCGCGCCGTTCGGGTGGAAAAACCGATGTCAGAATCGCCATCCCGGTGGTGACGAACATGGCGGCGCCGAACCCCTGGAACACCCTCATGGCGATGAGCCAGGACACTGAGGGGACGATGGCCGCCAGCGCCGATGCCGCCGTATAGAGTGAGAGTCCCGTCGTGAAGACCTTTTTCCGACCGTAAATGTCGGCCAATTTCCCGGCTGGCACCAGGACCACGGCGGTGGCCAGCAGATAGGCCGTCGAGATCCAGCTCAGCCCTACGGCATCCACTTCCCATTGCGCCTGTATCGCCGGGAGGGCCACATTGACCGATGAAATCATGAACGGCCCCATGAAGGAGGTCAGGGTGGCCACGAACAGCGCGGATTTTTCAAGTGCAGGGTCATGATTCACGGATCGTGCTTCCATTTTCAGCCAGACTTCTCCAGTAATGGGTTATCGGCGGTCAAGGTATCGTGATATAGTCCAAAAAGTCCGCGGCGCCAACCGGAGGGCGGCCCGTGTTCAAAAATCATTGAATCGGATCCCCATTGTCCAGGCAATGGGATTTCATTGCGCCCCCAGGTGACGTTCGTCCCATGGGAGAGATATTGTTTTCCAGTCACCCCAAACTCCAGGAGGAAAGTTCATCCATGAGAACCCTGATCGCAGCCCTGCTGATGGTGATGCTGCCGGTTGCCGGACTCGATGCTGCCGACGAAGTGATATCCTACGAGAAGCTGCGGGCCTATCTGCCGGAAAACATTTCGGGTTACCAGAGGAAAGGCGATTCCGACGGCGCGACGTTCTCCAGCGGCGACATGCACTATTCCAGCGCCGAGCAGACCTACGTCAAGGGAGATTCGGTACTGACCGTGGTCATTGCCGACTACGCCTCATTTGCCATCATGTTCGAGCAGTCCACATCCATGTGGAATTCCAGCTTTGCCGTGGAAACGCCCGAACAGAAGGCCGGAAGCATCGACCTCGGGGGATACAAGGGGTGGGAGGTGATCGACAAGACAGTATTCTCGGTGGAAGTGGTGGCCGCCAAGCAGCAGCGGTTTCTGGTGACCTTGTCCGAGGAGAACCAAACCGATACCGCTCATTTGAAGCCCGTCGCGAAGGCAATCCTCGACAAGCTGCCGGAATGATCGCGGTCCGGTGCCGATCGGCCCCATTTGAAAACCGTCGCCGGCACCTTCAATCGGTCAGGCGGCCATCCGGATCAGGTCGGTATCGATCCATCCGTAGGTACACGCCGGCACTTCGGTGCCGGCAAACCGGATCCGACCGCAGTTCAGGAGGGTTCCGTTGATTCTTTCGTAGAACCGGCGGGATGGGTTGTCCCTCAGGACCTGAACCTTGACCGTGAAGACACCCAGCCGGTTCATCCGCTCGACGAGGTCCATGACCAGCCGGGTGCCGATACCACGGCGCTGGAAACGGCTCCGCACATAGAGCGTAAAAATCTCTCCCCCATAAACGCAGTCCCGCCGCCGTTCGACGCCTCCGGTCACGAAACCCACCACGCCCTCCGATCCCCATTCCGCCAACAAGCCGATCACTCCCTGCCCGGTCATCTCCAGTGTCAGGGCTCTTTCCGTTTCCTCGACCGTCATGGCGTCCAGATACGCATCGGGCAGAATCCCCCGGTAGGTTGCCTGCCATGTCTCCACGTACACCCGGGCCATGGATCGCGCGTCGAATCGTGTGGCTTCCCGAACTCTCATTCCGACTCCCGGTAGAGGGCGAGGATACCGGAGCGGGACAGTTTCTTGATGCCCATTGGCTCCATCAGGCGGATGAACGCTTCCACCTTCTCCTGCCGCCCCGTGACTTCGATGATATAGTGAGTTGCCCCCGTGTCAACGATCCTGCCCCGGAAGGTGTCGACGATGCTTCGGATTTCCGTTCGATTGGCGGGCTCGGCCCGTACACACACGAGCGCCATTTCCCTTCGAACGGATCCCTCCCCGGTCATATCCCGAACCTTGATCACGTTGATCAATCGTCTCAATTGCTTCATGATCATTTCGAGCTGCTCGGCGGTGGCCCGTGTGGTAATCGTGATTCTCGACATTTTCGGGTTCGCCGTGGGCGCCCCGCAGATGGTTTCGATGTTGAATCCCCGGCCGGCGAACAGGCCGGTCACCCGGGCCGTGACCCCCGGTTCATTGTCCACCAGCATGGTCAGGGTATAGTGCTCTTCGCTCATGGCAGGCTGGCCAGGTTTCTGAAGTTTGGTTTGTGGTTGTTGGTACGGAAGGCCTTCTCTACCAGAAAAGGTTCCCATGGGCAAACCGGGCACAGCGGTTGGGCAGGGAATGCAGCGGTCGGATACGATTTCGCAGGCCCACCGCGTTGCGCGGAATTCGGTTCGGACTTCCATGCTGCCGGTTGGATATCCGGGAAAGGCTCAATCCCGTTGACAACCCGCCGGTTTTCGGGATAGTTTGAATCGACAACAGGGATCCGAAGGTCCCGCGAATCCAATGCATCCAGGCATCACCCATCGGCCACGAAGGCATAGGCCCGCCGGCATTCGGCGAGGAGCTATTTCGTGGCCGTTGTCATTGAAAAGGAGATGGGATTGACGGTTCAGCGCATCTGTGTGATCGACGGGCAGGGCGGCGGCATCGGCGCCACACTCATCAAGTATCTAAAGGCGGCATACGGCGAAACGCTCGAGCTCATCGGTCTCGGGACCAACGCGATCGCCACGGCTCAAATGCTGAAGGCAGGGGCCAACCGGGGTGCTTCCGGCGAAAATGCCATCGTCCGGTCCGTTGTCGACGCCGATGTGATTCTGGGACCCATCTCTATTTCCTGGGCCAATGCCATGCTGGGGGAAGTCACGCCGAAAATGGCCGAGGCGGTTACTTCGAGCCGAGCGCCCAAAATACTGCTTCCGTTGACCCAGGAGCCGGTCACGCTGGTCGGGGTGGCCTCGGAGCCGCTTCCCCATATGGTTCAGACCATTGTCAACCATACCCTCAAGGAGGTACTCAAGAATGTGTGAAGCCAATGCATACCTGGTGAAGGACGGAACAGAAGAACTCGTTCTCGAAGCCGTCGATACGGTGGAGCCGCAGGAGGACGGAGAGTTTCGGCTGGTGGACATTTTCGGAGGACAGAAGGTGATTCGCGGACGCCTGAGGGAGATGAAGCTGGTCGACCACCGCATCGTCTTCGAAGCCTGATTCCGGAAGGAAGATTCCTCTCCCGCTTGCGGGACGGGAATCTTCCTTTTAATCCTCTATTATACTTCCGTCATCAAGCAGTCTCCATTTGCGATCGATCCGCTCAAGCACAATCGCCCTCGCGGCAGGATACGGCATTTCCGAGCACTGGAGGGCTTTTCGTCACTGGCCTCTCACCGGGCCGGTCTCGAGATCGAAAGGCCACCCCACGATTCCGCCTTCGAGAAAGGCCACCCGGTCGTAGCCGGCCGCGTTCAGGATCCTTTGGGCTTCGTAGCCTCGCATGCTGACCTTGCACAGGGCGATGATGTCCCGGTCCCTTGGAAGTTCCTGCATCCGATCGCGCAACTGACCCAAGGGGATGTGGAGTACATCGTATGGCATCCGGACTTCCTCAAACTCGCCGGGCGTGCGGGTGTCCAGGAGCAATACCTCTCCGGCGTCCATTCGCTTCTTCGCCTCCATCGCGGAGATGCCGTTGGCGAGGCCGTCGATTTTGTTGGAGAGGACATGGGCGCAGGTGGCCAGGGGCTCGATGGGGGGACTGTAGGGCGGCGCATAAGCGAAGTCGATGTCGCCCAGCCGGTCCAGTGTACCTCCGAAAAGAATCACGGTTGCGGCCACGTCAAGATACCCTTTGCCGGCCGGCGACGGGCCGGCCACCTGGATACCGATTAGACGGCGGTCCCGCCTGAGGGCGATCATTTTGATGATAAGGGGCTTGGCATCCATGTAGTGCGGTTTGTCGGGACCGGCCCACGTAGTGACGGTGACATCCAAATTCAGGTCCCGGCACTGTTTTTCGGTCAGCCCTGTCCGACCTAGTGTATAATCGAAGATCCGGACGATGCCGGTGCAGGAAATGCCGCTGAAGGGTATCGACAGGCCGGCGATGTGGTTGGCGATGACGCGCCCGTGCTTGTTGGCGGTCGACCCCAGCGGGACGAACATGTGATTCCCGGCGATATTCCCGGCATAGGCGTTGACCACGCAGTCGCCCCCCGCGTAGATATTCGGATCGCTCGTCTGGCAGTATTCATTGACGACGATGCGATCCCGGCACAACAGGTCCGCGTCCCTGGCGAGCTTGTCGTTGGGCCTTGTGCCGACTGCCACGATGACTGCATCCGCCGGGTAGACGCTCCGGTTCGTCCTCACACCGGAAGCCTTTGTTTCGCCTTCGACGGCCTCCGCGCGCTCTCCCAGCACCAGTCGAATCCCCTGGCTTCGTATGTACTTGGCCGCGTATTCCGCCACATCGGCATCCAGGATGCCGGGCATGATCTGACGGTCCATCTCGATGACGGTCACCTCGAAACCTTTGCGCTTCAGCGCCTCCGCCATTTCCATTCCGATGAAGCCGGCGCCTACCAGCACCGCCCGCTTCAGTCCCTGGAGCTCGATCTCGCGAGAGAGGCTCTCCGCATGATCCGGATGGGTCATGAACCAGATGTTGGCCAGATCGATTCCGGGGATCGGAGGTTTGAAGGGATATCCGCCTGTCGCCAAAACGAGCTTGTCATACGAAAGATCGCTTTCCTCGCCGGTCTCCAGATTTCTTACCCGAACGGTTTTTTCGGCGCGGTTGATGCAAAGAGCCTCCGTGCGGGTCAGTACCTTGAAGCCTTTGGTCTTCTCGAAAAAAGCCGGTGTTCTCGACACTCCGGCCGGGGTGTGGGTCAAGGCTTCGATGTCTTCGAAGTAGCCCTCGACATAGTAGGGAAGCCCGCAGGCGCCATAGGAGACGATTCCACCCTTTTCGATCATGGTGACGTCGGCATGGGGCATGAGGCGTTTGAGACGGCATGCGGTTTTCGGGCCACAGGCCACCCCGCCGATAACCAGAACCTTGATAGATGATTCCATAGCAACTGGCTCCTTTTGATCATCATTCAATAATGAGAATATACTCAATATTATAGCCCTCATTACGCCTCCGATCAAGGAATATTTATGCTGGCGGAGCCACTCTGGAAACACGCGGGCAGCATTCCCGTTCAAAGGCTCTTTCCCGTCTCGATCCCCAGGGCGATGAAGGAGCGTTGCATAACGGCCGGCGGATAAACCAGCATCGCGTCGAAAATCGCGTTTCTCGACGAAGCCCAAAGGAAAAGCGCTTCCCGAGAAGCGTACCTGTTGCAAATCGCCATTGCTTTCTCTATGAATGAAATGAGGAATACCTCAACCCCTGCCTTTTGGATTTCCGAAAGGGGGAATCCCGCCTTGGTTCTCAACATCGCCCATCGCGGAGCCCGCAGCCTCGCGCCTGAAAACACCCTCCTTGCCGCCAGCAAAGGGATCGAGGCCGGCGCCGACATGTGGGAGACGGATGTCCGGGTGACCGCCGACGGGCACCTGGCACTCTTCCATGACCATCGCCTGACCCGTACGACGGATGTGGTCGAACGGTTCCCCGACCGCTCGGATCACCCCTTCACCACCTTCACCCTGGAAGAGATCCGGTCTCTGGACGCGGGTTCCTGGTTCCTCGATGCCGATCCGTTCGGCCAGATTGCCGCGGGCGTGCTGTCAACGGCGGATCAGTCCGAGTGCCGGGGGCAGAAAATTCCCACACTGGAAGAGGCCCTTCACTTTACAGGGGATTCCGGCTGGCGAATCAACCTGGAACTGAAAAGACTCTCCGGTCCGGTGGAGCGGTTTCCGTTGGTCGAGAAAGTGCTGATGACGATCGATAGGGTCGGTATTCCCGTCGATCGGGTGGTCGTCTCCTCATTCGAACACGCCTGGCTCGACGAGTGCCGACGCCGCCGGCCGAAATTGGAGGTCCAGGCGCTGATCGGCTATCACTCGGACCGCCCTCTGGATTGGGGCGACCTGCGGTTTCGGACCTACAACGTCAATTCGGATCTGCTGGGTCCGGACGGCGTGCGGGAAAAGGTCCGGTGCGGTTTTGCCATCAACCTCTGGACAGTGAACGAAGCGGAAGACATGAAGCGGTTTTCGGACGCCGGGGCTGCCGGGATCATTACCGATTTTCCGCAGTGGCTGGCCCGGTTGTCGGAAAGTGGATTCCAGACCTGATGGTACGCCCTGGTCCAGGCCGTCGATACGCGATACGGTTGCATTCGATAGCCGTTTGCCTCGTCTAACCCGATTACCTTACAGGAGGTGCAGGATGCCGAAGAAAACGTTGTTGACGGTTCTGCTGGTGGCGGCGTTGGCAATGCTGGCGGCCGGACCCGCAGGGGCCGATACGCTCGAGCTGCTGACCTGGAAAGGGTACGCCCCAAAGGAGCTCATCGACAAGTTTCAACAGGAGACGGGCATCACCGTCAAACCGACCTATTCCAACAACGAGGAGATGATCGCCAAACTCCGGGCGACCCGGGGGGCCGGCTTCGATCTGGCCCAGCCGAGCCAGGACCGGATCTCCTCCGTCCAGGAAAAATACGGGATCTACCAACCTATCGACTATTCGAAGGTCGATACCGAGCAGATCGTCGCCTCCATGCTGGAAGCGGTTCGGAAGAACACCATGGTTGACGGAAAGAGTTATGCGGTTCCCCATGTCTACGGAACCTCGGGGCTCATCGTCAACCGGAAGTTCG
>JBMNCP010000065.1:0-13207 GCA_049366795.1 Desulfobacterales bacterium | reverse complement strand
CCATCTTCATCCCGGCGTCCGCGTGGATCAGATAGGCGCTGACATCGAAATCGCCGCTGGAGTTGCCACCGCCGGAAAAGCCGGTAAAGAGTAAATTACCATCATTATCAAAAATATCGGCATCGCTGAAAGAAATATCCTTCATGGTGCCGGTCTGATAAATCAGGTCCCAGAGGAAGAAAAACGGGCCCGTCTCGAAGCTGCCGTCGATGCCTGCATTGAAGAGGTCGATGTCGACAGCTTCTGCGAACTGCTTGATGAGGTAGTTTCTCGGAGTGACGTTTGCACCGTCATCGTCTCCAAGGTCTGCTGGCGGCGTACCGTCGGGATCGGACATGGAATAAAGCCCGAACACGCCGATCTTCAGCTTTTCCATGGGCTCGAAGTTGACGCGGGCGATGAAGTTGTCGAAGTCCTTGATGTCGTCACGGTCGCGGCCGTCATCATCTCTGGCAAGATTGTCCACCACCCGGACCCAGCCCAGCTGGTATTTCATCCAATCATTGAAATCGCCGTTCCAGGTGACGCCGGCGGCGGTTTCCTGCCACAGGAAGGAGTTGGCACTGAAGGGTTGCAGTCCGACCCGGAACCGCGAAGCCCTCTCGATGAACGGCAGTTGAAAATCCAGGTAGGCCCAGCGGGTTTCGACGTTCGCCGCATCTCCCGAAAAGCTTCCTCCTTCGCTCCTTCCGGTGCCCGTTCTGCCGAAACGCACCCCGCCGACCTCCACTGCGAAGACGCCTTTCACCCTTTCCTCGTCGTCGGCCGCTTCGAACCAGAACCGGTATTTCAGTTCCCCGTAATTGTCTTCGACCGAGCCGTCGTTCAATTCTCCGTTTTGCTCCGGGTTGAGCCAGTCGTTGTGGTCTGTGTAAACGAGGAAGCGATGATTCATGTCCCCGTGAACGGCGAAGTCGACGGCCAGCGCCTGGCCGGAAAACAACCAGCAGGCAGCAAATATCAAGACCCATCCAATCCGTTTCATATCGATCCTCCTGTCGTCGTTGAAAATATCTTTGCCGGTGGTGCGCGGTTGCGGCATGGACCGAAAGACGGCGGCCCCCTGGCGCGCAAGCCGTGCGATGCAGTGGAAGTGCTTGGCGGTATTTCGCGGCTCGGGCGGATACGGGCCGCAACCTGCCGGTGAATGCGCATGGCTTTAGACCGGAATAACGAAACGGTGTTGTTGTCTGAGCGGCGCGATGCTTCCGCGGGCGCCGCGGATCGCTTTACGATGCGGAAATTCAGGATCCCCAAGGAGGCAGGATGCCCGATTTTTCAGGGTGACCGAGTTGGGATGAAATCCGTCCGTTCCCGAAATCAGCAGCAGGGAGATCAGTACCCGATGGGAAAGGGTGCCGGATGTCTGTTGATGGTCAGTGGTGTGTATGGGCTCTTGCCATCCCGGGATCGGATGACGCGTGCTTTTCGCTGTCGATAGGTGCCATGGGCCGACGGCAACGGGCAGCCGGTCGATGAAATGGGCGTGCCGGTGGAGAAGAAGCGGAGCCTTGACGGGGATCGGAGAGTCTCAACGGGACGAGGCGCGGGGGCAGCAGGGCGTTCGCGGAGTCGATAAAAACCTCATAACCGAAACCGGTCGTACTGGCAACAGTAATTCGTGTCCATTGATGATGGAGCCATCAGGCATCAGGGTGTCCGGTTCGGATTTGGAGTGTTCAGCCACAGCCCGCTACCTGATTCCGTAGGCCTTGAGCTTGTGCTGAAGGGTCCGGCGGCTGATGCCCAGGATCTCCGCGGTCCGGGTGCGGTTGCCGTCGTTCTGCCGAAGGGTGAGCCGGATCATTTCCGCTTCGACCTCCTTGAGGGGACGGCCGGCGAGACGTTCGGCTTCAGAGGGCTCCTCCGGGGATCCCGCCAGGTTCCGGAGCGGTTCCGGAAGATCGCCCACGCCGATCGTTTCCCCCCTGCACAGGATCACGCTTCGCTCGATGACGTTTTCGAGTTCCCTGACATTTCCCGGCCAGTCGTACGCCTGGAGCAGTCCGGCGGCCTCATGCCCGAGGCCCTTGATCATGCGTTGGTTCTTGCGGTTGAACCGTTCGATGAAAAGCTGAGCCAGCGGCAGAATGTCTTCGGTCCGCTCCCTGAGCGGAGGGATCCGGATCCGCACCACGTTCAGTCGGTAGAAGAGATCCTCCCGGAACCGGCCTTCCCGGATCTCTTCCTCCAGGTCCTTGTTGGTGGCGGCAAGGACGCGGGCGTCGACCGTCACGGTCCTGGAACTGCCCAGGGGTTCGAATGCCATTTCCTGGATGACGCGCAGCAGCTTGGCCTGGATGGAAACGGACAATTCGCCGATTTCATCCAGGAATATCGTTCCACCGTCCGCCATTTCGAACCGTCCCATTCGCCGTTTGTCCGCTCCGGTGAAGGCGCCCCTTTCGTGGCCGAAAATTTCGCTTTCCAGAAGGGTTTCGGGAAGCGCGGCGCAGTTCACGGCGACGAACGGGCCGTCCTTCCGTGGACTGTTCGAGTGGATCGCCAATGCGATCAATTCCTTGCCGGTTCCGCTCTCTCCTGAAATCAACACCGTCGCCTCCGTGGGAGCCACCCGCCCGATGGTGTCGAAAAGCGCCAGCATCTTAGGGCTGGAGCCCACGATGGAGGAGAAGTCCGCATGGCTGCCCAGAGCCTCCCTGAGCTGCCGGTTTTCTTCCTGAAGCGTTTGGAAGCGCAGGACTTTTTCCAGGACGACTTTGAGCTCGTCGATATCGAGGGGCTTGGTCAGGTAATCCTCCGCTCCGTTTCGCAGGGCTTCCACCGCGGTCCTCACCGAGGCGTAGGCCGTCATCAGGACCACCGGCGTATCCGGCGCCAGCGGTTTGATCCGCCTCAGGGCTTCCAGCCCGTCCATGGATCTCATGCGAATATCCATGAGGATGATGTCGAAGGGTTCGCGTTCCACGGCGGCCACCGCCTCCTTCCCGCCGGCGGCAAGGACCACCTCGTAGCCCGCGGCCGACAGGACGGCCTGGAGCATCGACCGGTGACCCCGGTCGTCATCGACGGTGAGGATCCTGTGCGCCATGATCGCCTCCTTTCGGCGGCTGCGGCAGATGAAGGGTGATTCGCGTGCCGGTTGGCCGGACCGGCGGAGGACTCTGAACCGAAACCGATCCGCCGTGGTTGTCGACGATGTTCTGCACGATCGCCAGGCCGAGCCCGGTGCCTTCCTCGCGGGTCGTGAAGAACGGTTCGAAAATCCTGTTCACGTGAGTTGGATCGATGCCGCAGCCATTGTCCTCGACCCACAGATCCACGCCGTCTCCTCCCGCATGCGGGCTGCCGCCCATCTCGATTTCTCCGGAATCGCCTTCGACGGCGTTGAGGGCGTTGATGACCAGGTTGAGGAGCGCCTGCGTCATCTGATTCCGGTCCGCGGCAATGGTTTGGACGTCGTCGGCAACGGTGACCCTTACCGAGACGCCTTTGGCCCGGGAATCTCCGCGGGCAAGCGCCGCCACATGGTTGAGCAGGGGGCGCACCGGTCCTTCCGCGATCTCCGTCGACTGGGACCTGGACAAGGAGAGCAGATCGGTGATGACCCTGTTGATGCGGTCCACCTCCGCCACCATGATCTCCGCGTAGCCCTTTTCCTTGGGCTGCTCCTCGAGGATCGCCGACAGGTAGCCGGCAAACCCCCGGATGGAGCTCAAGGGATTCCGGATCTCGTGGGCGACGCTTGCCGCCAGCCGCCCGATCGCCGCGAGCCTCTCACTACGGCGGACTTCGTCCTGGAGGCGCTTGATCTGGCGAAGGTCCCTGAGGAGGAGCACCACGCCGCCAGGAGATCCGGTGTCATTGCGGATCGGGGTCGCCGATATCGAGATCGGGATCTCGCCGCCGTTCGGCCCGGGCACCAGAATTTCCCTGTTGATGACCGGAGTCCCTTTTTCCAGGGTGGCCCGTACGCCCGTCGCGTCGAGGTCGATGTGGCCGTCGATCCTCGTTTCAGCCGCGGCCGGATCCTCCATCCGCAGCAGGTCGCAGGCAATCCGGTTGGCCACGACGATCCGTCCTTCCGCATCGATTCCGGCCAGCCCGTCGGCCATGTTCGAAATGATCTCCCTGTTGAGGTCCCGGCTTCTCCTCAATGCGCGGTTCAGGACCTGCACGTTCTGGATCACGAGAAGGAAAAACAGCGACGCGCCGCCCAGGACGATCAGGATCGCTCCCATGACCAGGGCGTGGTGGATGTCGTCCTTCCGGGCAGCCTCGTAGGCGTCCATCCGCATTCCGAGCACGATGATCTCGCCGTGTCGAGAGTGAAAGGCTTCCCATCGGATGCGCTCTGGCATGGACAACGGCGCCATCGGCATGAAGGTTTTGGCGACGTCCAGGACCCGGCTGCCGTCCGGCAGGGTTCGGATCCGTCGGGCGACCGGATTCCCGGGGTTCACCTCGGGGACCCAGGCGGAAGCGGTGCCTTCGATGGTCCGCAGGGAGTGATGCAGAATCCTTCCCTCGCGATCGCAAAGGTAGATGTAGGCCACCGGCTCCTCCCTGCCGGTCTCCTCCAGAAGCGTTCCGATCGCATCTCCGCGCCACTGCGGCAGGGCCAGTCCGGCGCGAACGCCGGCCTCGAGGGCACGCAGAAGGGTAACGCCCTGCCGCTCGAGTGCGGCGAGATTGCGTTCGCGGTCGCGCTCCAGATTGCGCAGGGTCGACACCGCGGTCAGCACCAAAAGCGTGATGACGGCCATCAGGATGGACACGGCCGGAATGTAAAGCTGTCTTCTTCTCATCGGATTCGATCCGGAGCCGGATTTTGTCCTTCCCGTAAAAGCGGATTCCGGACGCGACGACGCCCGCCGGTCAAGCGGTATCGAATGAGCGCATTCAGGAGATGCGGTCTTTTTTCACCAAGCGCCTTTTCGCTGGGCCGGATAATGCGAATAAATTGCGCAGTTTCCTTGCCAGGGTCAAGATGCTGACCAATATAATATTGAATTCGCAAGAGATATCGTTTTGGCCTGATCCATGCTTCTCTGTTGTCAACCTTTTCGATGCAGACTCGAGGATGACACCGATGAACCCAAAGCCAAGGAGTGCCCTTTCGACGATCTCGGCAGTGCTTTGCCTGTGCCTGTTCATGGCCCCGGCGGCAAACGGCGGGCTGTACGAAGCGCCCGGGACCCTGATACGGCTCCTGACGCGCACGGACGAGAACAACGACAGCCTCCGCCAGCTCGAATCCGAAGTCGATGCCCTTCTCGAAGAGGTCCCCGCCGCGCGGACCCTGGACGACCCGATGCTCACCCTCGGCATCAATGCACTTCCGACGGACACCTTCAGTTTCAGCCAGGAACCCATGACCCAGAAGCAGATTTTCATCGCCCAGAGAATTCCGTGGTTCGGGAAGCTCGATCTGAGATCCCGCAAGGTCGCTCTTGCAGCCGCGAAAAAAAAGGAGATGCTCCGCGCCCGACGGCTCGAGCTGCACCGGGCCGTTTCGGAGGCCTACTTCGAGCTGGCTTTCATCGATCGGTCCATCGACGTGAATGCGGAACTGCAGCAGATGGTGGGCCAGATCCTCAGGGTTGCCGAGGCTGTCTACGCCAGCGGCCGCGGTCTTCAGCAGGACGTGCTGCAGGCCCAGGTGGAGCAGGGCAAGCTCATCGATGAGAAGGCGACCCTGGTCAGCCGGAAACAGGTCCTGGAAGATCAGCTCAATGAACTGGTCAACGAGGGGGCCTTCTTCAGCGTGGAAACCGAAGGCATTCCCCCGATTCCCGATGAGGTTCCGACCGTCGATTCGCTCTCCGAGAGGGTGCTGTCCCAAAATCCCGCATTGGCCGCCATGGCCATCGACATCGAAACCGCAGGCGTGGACATCGAACTCGCGCGGAAGGACTACTGGCCGGACCTGAGCATCGCGGTGGGCTACGGACAGCGGGAGGAGGACATGGCCGGACGGGACCTTCCGGATTTCGTTTCAGGGTCGGTCAGCTTCAACATCCCCATCTGGTTCCGAAACAAGCAGGACAAAAAGTTCCAGGCCGCGCTGAAAAGAAAGACCGCCGCGGAAAAGGCCTATGAGCATCTGGAACAGCGCCTTCCGCACCAGGTGGATGCCCTGATCAGCGAGATCCGAAGCCTTCGGGACAATTACCGGCTTTTCGACGAGGCGCTGCTCCTGCAGACCGAACAGTGGTCTCAAGCCTCCCTGGCCGCCTACGAAGTGGGCAAGGTGGATTTCGATACCATGATCAACGCCCACGTGCGGCGGCTGCGCTTCGGGCTCCAGGCCGACCGCTACCGCGCCTCCGTCTTCAAGAGCCTGTCGCGGCTTCAGGAACTGGCGGCGGTTTCAATCCTGGAGGAGGCGGCGAGTGATTCCGCCGGGCTTGCCGGTGCCGCGGCGGTCGACAGCCTGGATCGAGGGCCGGAAAACCAAGAGGAGATGAGGAAATGAAGCAGTTCGGAACGGTGCTGCTGGCGGTACTGGTCTTGTTGGCGGGCGGCTTCGGAATTCTCCGGTATCGCATGGACGGCACGGGCGCGAGCCGGATTCAGGCCGGGCCCGCCGATGTCATGGCGGCCGACGAACCGCTCAAGGCCGGAATGGTCGACCCCAAGACCGGGAAAAAGATCAAGTACTGGGTGGCGCCGATGGATCCCACCTACATCCGTGAAGAACCCGGAAAATCGCCGATGGGCATGGACCTGGTCCCGGTCTACGAGGAGGAAGGAGATGAAAAGGAACCGGCATCCACCATCCGGATCGATCCGGTCACCATCCAGAACATGGGCATCCGCACCGAGCGCGTCCAAATGGGCAGACCGGTCAAGACGATTCGGACCTTTGGCAACGTCATTTACGACGAGACCCGGATTTACGCCGTGAACACCAAGTTCAACGGCTGGATCGAGAAGCTCTACGTGGACTTCGAGGGAGAATCGGTGGGAAAGGGACAACCCCTTTTCGACATCTACAGCCCGGACCTCGTGACGGCCCAGGAAGAGTACATCCTGGCGATGGAGCAGTTTCGTTCGCTGGGTGAAAGCGGGTTCGAGCAGGTACGGGAATCGGCCAGGCGGCTGCTGGACGCCGCACGCACCCGGCTCAGGTACTGGGACGTGAGTCCCTCCCAGATTCGACGCCTGGAAACCACCGGTCGGGCACACAAGACCGTTACCGTTTTTTCTCCCGCAGCCGGCGTCGTCACGAAGAAGAACGCCTTCGAAGGCCACTATGTCAAGGCCGGCGAACACCAGTACGAAATCGCGGACCTCTCCACCGTCTGGGTCGATGTGGACATCTACGAATACGAACTGCCGTGGGTCGAGAAAGGCATGCCGGCGGAGATGGCGCTGGCCTACATTCCCGGCAAGCGTTTCAAGGGCAGGGTGCTCTTCATCTACCCGTATCTGAATGCGAAGACCCGCACCGCCACGCTGCGGCTCGAGTTTCCCAACCCCGAAGACGTCCTGAAGCCGGACATGTACGCCAACGTCTACCTGCGTAGTGAAATCGAGGAAAGGAGCCTTCTGATCCCCCAGGAGGCGGTGATCGACAGCGGCGTCCGGAAGGTGGTCTTCGTCACTCGCGGGCAGGGCAAGTTCGAACCCAGGGAGGTCGAGCTGGGCCTGGAGGTCAACGACGGACTTTACCAGGTCCTCGGCGGACTATCCGAAGGCGATGAGATCGTGGTTTCCGCCCAGTTCATGCTCGACTCCGAGAGCCGCCTCCGGGAGGCCATCCAGAAAATGCTGGAAGTCAGGAGCAGTCCCCCGAAGAGCGAAGCCGAAGATCTGGACATGTCCGGCCTCACCATGGAGGACGATCTCGACATGTCGGGGATGACCATGGACGATGCTTCTTCAGACCCGGCCGGCAACTGACGCGACCAGCGGCAAGCCCATTTGCGCAGTGAACAGGGAACGCCTCAATGATCGCTAAAATCATCGAGCTGTCCGTCAAGAACAAATTCCTGGTGATCCTCGGGACTGTTTTCGTCATCGCGGCGGGCATCTATGCCATGCTGCGGATCCCGCTGGACGCCATTCCGGACCTCTCCGACGTTCAGGTGATCATCCTGACGGAATTCCCGGGGCAGGCTCCGCAGGTGGTGGAGGACCAGGTGACCTATCCGCTCACCACCGCCATGCTGTCGGTGCCGTTCGCCAAGGTGGTCCGAGGATTCTCCTTCTTCGGGGTGTCCTTCGTCTACGTGATCTTCGAAGACGGAACGGACATGTACTGGGCCAGGAGCCGGGTGCTGGAGTATCTCAATTACGTCTCCGGGCGGCTTCCCACAGGTGTCACGCCGACGCTGGGTCCGGACGCCACCGGCGTCGGATGGGCCTATGCCTACATCCTGGAAAGCGAACGGCACGATCTCTCGCAGCTTCGCTCCATCCAGGACTGGTTTCTCCGCTACGAATTGGCGAGCGTACCCGGCGTTGCCGAGGTGGCCTCCGTTGGCGGCTTCGTCAAACAGTACCAGGTGCTCCTCGATCCCAACAAGCTCCTCGCTTTCAATATGCCGGTTCAGAAGGTCCGGATGGCCATTCAGAGAAACAACAGCGATGTGGGCGGACGCGTCGTGGAGATGGGGGAGACGGAGTTCATGGTGCGCGGCCGGGGCTACATACGGGGCGTACAGGATATCGAGAACATCTCCCTTGGCGTGGATCAAAGCGGGACTCCCATCCTTCTCAGGAACGTGGCCAATGTCAAGATCGGTCCTGAAATCCGCCGGGGGATTGCGGATTACAACGGTCTGGGCGAGGTGGTCGGGGGCATCGTGGTGATCCGATTCGGCGAAAACGCCCTCCAGGTGATTCAGAATGTCAAAAAGCGGATGGCGGATCTCGAAGGCGGTCTTCCGGAAGGCGTCACGGTCCGCGCGGTTTATGACCGGTCGAACCTGATCCTCAGGGCGATCGACACCCTGAAGCGGACCCTGATCGAAGAATGCCTGATCGTGGCAGTGGTCTGCACGGTTTTCCTGCTACATTTCCGAAGTGCGTTCGTGGTCATCTTCACGCTTCCGGTCGGCGTCCTCATCAGCATTTTCATCATGGAACGCCAAGGAATCAACGCCAACATCATGAGCCTCGGCGGCATCGCCATCGCCATCGGCGCCATGGTGGACGCGGCCATCGTCATGATCGAAAACGCCCACAAGCATATCGAGCAGTATGGGGGAAGGAAGCCCCACTGGGTCCTGATCACCGACGCGGCAAAGGAGGTCGGGCCTGCCCTGTTCTTCTCTCTCCTTATCATCGCCATCAGCTTCCTTCCGGTGTTCACCCTGGAAGCCCAGGAGGGGCGCCTCTTCAGGCCGCTGGCTTTCACCAAGACATACGCCATGGCGGGAGCGGCGCTCCTGGCCATCACCATCGTTCCCGTGCTCATGGGGTACCTGATCCGCGGCAAAATCCTGCCGGAGCACCGAAACCCCGTGAATCGCTTCCTCATCTGGTCCTACCACCCCGTCATCAAGCTTGTGCTCAAGATGAAATGGCTGGTGGTGCTTCTGGCCGTCGTCATCCTGGCGGTCACCTGGTATCCCCTGAAACGGATAGGCTCCGAGTTCATGCCGCCTTTGTACGAAGGAGATCTTCTCTACATGCCGACGACCCTGCCCGGCATTTCGTCCACCAAGGCCAAGGAGCTTCTCCAGCAGACCGATCGGATCATCGCCTCCTTCCCGGAGGTCGAGCACGTCTTCGGAAAGATCGGCCGGGCGGAGACCGCGACCGATCCGGCGCCGCTTTCCATGATCGAGACTACGATCACCCTGAAGCCCGAATCCGAATGGCGGGAAGGGATGACGGTAGAATCCCTCATTCAGGAGTTGGACAATGCCATTCAGTTTCCGGGGCTCACCAACGCCTGGACCATGCCGATCAAGGCCCGCACCGACATGCTGTCCACCGGGATCAAGACCCCCGTGGGCATCAAACTGATGGGAGACGACCTCCAGGTGTTGAGCGATCTGGGGGAACGGATCGAGCCCATCATCCGGGAGGTACCCGGCACCGCCAGTGTGTATTCTGAACGGGTCACCGGCGGGAATTTCCTCGACTACACGATCAAGCGGGAAGAGGCCGCCCGGTACGGCCTTGCAGTTGAGGACGTCCAGGCGATCATCATGTCCGCGATCGGAGGAATGAACATCACGCGGACGGTCGAGGGACTCGAGCGGTACCCCGTCAATCTCCGTTATGGATCGGAATTGCGGGACACTCCGGAAAAGCTCCGGCGGATCCTCGTGCCCACCCCCGGCGGCGCACAGATCCCCATCACCCAGGTGGCGGACATCCGGATCCTGAAGGGGGCCCCGGCCATCAAGAGCGAAAACGCCCGCAAGAACGCATGGATATTTATCGATATCAGCGGTATCGACGTGGGCACTTACGTTCAGAACGCCCAAAAGGCGGTTCGTGACCGCTTCGAGATGCCTCCCGGTTACAGCCTCGTTTGGAGCGGGCAGTACGAGTACATGGTCAGGGCCCAGCAACGCCTGGCCGTGGTCGTCCCCGTGACCCTCCTGATCATATTCGTGCTGCTGTTCCTCAATTTCAAGAACATTACCGAAAGTCTTATCGTCATGCTGAGCGTTCCCTTCTCCCTGACCGGCGGCATCTGGTTGATGTATCTGCTGGACTACAACATGAGCGTCGCCGTCGGAGTGGGGTTCATCGCGTTGGCAGGCGTAGCGGCCGAAACCGGGGTGGTCATGCTGATCTACCTCGACATCGCCTATCGGAAGTTCAAGGATCGGTATGGGGATGCCCTCAACCGCAGGCATCTCGGTGAAGCCATCGAGGAGGGCGCCGTTCAACGGGTTCGCCCGAAGATGATGACCGTGGTTTCGACCATGGTGGGGCTGCTGCCCATCATGTGGGGGCACGGGACCGGATCGGAGGTGATGAAACGCATCGCCGCGCCCATGATCGGCGGGATGGTGAGCGCGACCATATTGACCCTGATCGTGGTTCCGGCCATCTACGGGCTCTGGAAGGGCTGGAGTCTGTCGAAGGAGTGACGCCATGAACCGGCGTCCTATCACGGCGCCGCATCTATACAGTGCAAAGGAGAGATCCAATGAATCGAACGATCGGACTTCTGGTGATGGGTATTTTGCTGACGGTATCCCCATTGTCGTTGGCCATGCAGGGCCATGACAGCGGCGGCCATTCGACCGGCGGCTCCGGTTCGCATGAAGCCGGCGCTCACGGAACTCCGGGCACTTTCATGCACGAGGCGGTTGCGGAAGGTATCCGCGCCGAGTTCCAGGTGATGAGCCTGGAGAGCATGAACATGAAGGACCCGGAGGGGAACACCCACCACATCATGGTGAAGCTGTTCTCCGAAGGCTCCGACGAACAGTTGAGGAACGTGGCCGGAAAGGTTAAGATCATTACACCGTCCAAACAGGAGACGGTCACCGACCTCAAGGACTACAGCGGCATCTTCGCTGCGAACTTCAAGGTCGACGAGCCCGGAAAGTACGGGGTGATCTGCCTGCTCAAGGTCGATGACAAGAAGCCGCTCTACAAGTTCTGGTATCCTCACATGAATTAGGACCGGCATGTTCCCTATCCGATCCCTGGAAACACGGTTTATCGTCTTTCTGCTCGTTCCGGTCACGCTGCTGATGATCGCAATGGGAACGGCCGGGTTTTTCTATGCGCGCCGCATCATGTTCATTCAGTGGGAGGAGGCATCCGTCCTGAAGCTCCAGAGGGTTGCGCACTTGGTGGACATGCGGTTGTCGCGGCCCAAGGATCTCGTCAGGCTGTACCTGGAAAGCCAGGGAGAACCGATGGCGGAGCAGGTGAGGCGGGTGATCCTCAGGCAGCTTCGGGAGATCCCGGGCGTGCTTCGGGCCACCCGGTCCGGTGGCGGCAATGTGGATGAAGAAAATCTCGATGAACGGCCGATGGGAATGGGCAACAGCCACGCCCCCATGATGGCGGAGGACGGCGCCGAAGATCGCGCCGATGACCGCATGTACCGGATGCATTCGAAAAGGCTGAGCATCACGCTGCCCCGGTATGACGCCGATATCGCCAACGAGACCGTATCGTTGATGGCCCGGACGGAAGACGACGAAGGCCGTGTTGTCGAATCCCTCGAGGTCGTGCTGGACTTTCGTTTCCTGATCGGCGATCTCCCCCAATCCGATCAGTGGCATATCCAAAATTTTTATCTGGTGGACCAGGAAGGACGTATTCTCGTCTCCGGCAAGGAGACACCGCGTGAACACTTGGGCGACGGCGATGACCCCCTGGAGAAAACTACATTGACGGCCCTCAAGGAGAAGGTGTCGGGAACCGTGAGGGGAATAGGTCACCCGCCCAAAGAGATCAGCGGATTCCACCGCCTCGCTGAGGCGCCTTGGGTTCTCGTGGCATTCGCCCCGGGTCGTGAAATTCTCGGTCCGATCCTGCATTTCCGGAATGTCTACTTCATCATCCTGGCCGTCTTCATCCTGGCGATTCTGCTGCTGATCCACCACGTCGTGAGCCGTACGACCCGATCGGTGCGCGCCTTGTCCGCCGCGGCCGACCGGATCGCCGGCGGCCGGTTCGGGGAATCCCTGGAGGTGTCCTCGCGGGATGAAATCGGCGAGCTGATCCGGAGCTTCAACACCATGTCCCGCCAGCTCAAGGAGCGCATGCAGATGAAGCGATCGCTGGACCTGGCGAAGGAGGTCCAGCAAAACCTGATTCCCGGTAAGGATCCTGTGGTCGAGGGTCTCGACATCGCCGGTCGAAGCGAGTTCTGCGATGAAACGGGCGGGGATTATTACGATTATATCGAGAACAACGACGGCGGCGGACGGATCCGCATCATGGTCGGGGACGTGGCCGGGCACGGGGTGGCCTCCGCGCTGTTGATGGGCGGGGTTCGCGCCAGCCTCCGGCAGCGCCATGCCGTGTCCGGGAGCATCGAGGAGGTGGTGGCGGACGTCAACCGCCAGGTGGCGTTGGATGTCGGCGGGAGCGGACGCTTCATGACGCTCTTCTGCCTGGAGATCGATGTCGGCCGCCGAAGCGCAAGCTGGGTTCGGGCAGGCCATGAACCCGGGCTTCTCTATCGGATAAGAAAGGACCGTTTCGAGCAGCTGATGGGGGAAGGACTGCCTCTCGGCATCGACCAAGAGTCCGCCTACACCTCCAAGTCTACTGAAAATCTCGAGTCCGGCGACCTTTTCGTCCTCGG
>JBMNCP010000064.1:0-10922 GCA_049366795.1 Desulfobacterales bacterium | reverse complement strand
TGATCGCTGAGGGCTGTGAGCGCAAATCCGGGAATGCTTATTTCCGAATGTGCACCAGTCAATTCAAACGCTCTGAGTTTCCTATGATCACGCATGTTCCCTTCCAGCGACACCTCACAGCCTTAATGCCTACAGCCTATCTGGCTGAATCGTTATGAAACAGCATTCTCATCTACCAAAGTATTTTCACAATCAATGCTCCACCCATTCATTATACGCAAGTTTTTCTCTGTGATCTCTGTGTGAGATATATGCTTTTTGGTTCTCTCATTTGCGACTGTCCCACCCGGCTGCGGATCCGGCCCGCCCCTCGATCTTGTCCAGCGCCTCTTCTATCTTGCGGCGCACCCAGGGAAGCGGTTCCACCTCCAGCGCTGCCTCCAGAGAGGTCCGAGAGCCTGGATCGGCCAGATTCCCCAGGGCCTCGGCGGCGTAACCCCTAAAATTCTCATCAAAGGGCGCCTTCAGCCATTCGCGCATCCGGGCGATGATGCTTCGATCTCCCAACATGCTGAGGGAAAGGGCGGCATTGTGTTTGAGCGGCCAGTAACCGCCGGCAAGGCAGGTGCGCAGAGCGGGGATAGAAATCGGATCGCCGATCTGACCCGCGGACAGCGCCGCAGGGATCAGGGTGTCCCCATGCTCCTTACGGAATTTGTGTTCCAACACGTCTCGGATGGCTTTAGCGGCTTCCTTGCTCCCCGTACCCAGCCGTCCGATCACCCGCACCGTGCCGTACCGAGGTCCCCAACCGGGCAGGCACTGCTCACTTGCCAGCACCTTCAGAAGCCCGGGCAAAAACTCTCTCCAGGAGGCCTCGGCCGCAATGTAGCCGATCACCGTGCCCCCCGCACACCAGGATTGCTCCCGGCCCCAGCCTTCATCCTTTCGGTCCTTGCCCTTGCTCCAGACCACCCGTTTTCCCTCCCGGTCGCCGAGGATGTCATGCAGCACCGGCCCGGCCTTCTGGGGATCGGCCCGATACATGCCGACAAAGGCCAGGAACTTGTCATTGGGGGAATCTTCCTGATAGGCGATCTCCCTGAAGGCGTCAAAGGTCATGGGATCAGCAAGCATCACAGCCCCGCGAAGGACCCGCTTGAACCGTTTTCGATCCCCGGCAGCCGCCAGCACATCCTTGAGCCCGGGCAGTTGTTCCTGGAGCGGCTGGCCGTTCCAGCGGCCCATGGTCTTCTCCACCGGGAGAAGAGGCGGAAGCGGTGTGAATTCCCCAGGCTCCCCGGAAGTCACCGTGCGATTCCCCTCTCCCGTCGCGGGAACCGCTTCGATTGCGATGGATTTGCAGACACAGTCCTCCCATGTCTTCCCGCCCGCCACGATCACATAGCTGAAAGGGGTCTTTTCCACCAAGGTGACGTGACGCCGGTCCTTTCCTTGCGGGTCGTCCCAGAGATAAGTGACGCGCAGGGCTGAACCCGGCGCGATGCCGCCTCGCACGTTGATCGTGTTCCTGCCGGGCTGGAGCTGGGGCAATGCATAGAGGTTAAGCTGCACCGTGGTCTCGAAGGCAATCGCCTCCACCCGGCAGTCCTCAGGCCTGTCCTTGGCCAGAAGCTCCAGTTTGAGCCGATAGGCGTAGCGCCCAAAGGGGGAATTGAAGTCCTCAGGGGGAGAAGGCCCCTTTTCCGAGACCTCGAACTTTGGACACAACGGAACGACGATCTCCTTTTCGCCCACCATTTCCGACGGGCATTCCCAGAGCGGTTTCCAGGTCTTCCCGCTGTCGACCGAGAGATGCAGACGCACGACATCCTCTGAGCTCTTTCGGAACACCTTGATCACGGCCTCGGCATCGGAAACGATATAGGGGGTGCGGAAGTGCCAGACGGCCGTTGCGGTCTTTCCGGATGCAAGCGGCTGCAGCTTCCCGGCCCTCATGCGGCGCGGCGGCTCGGCCAGGCCCTTTTCCCAGCCGGGACGCGTGAGATCCGGGGCATACCTCCAGATGCCGTTGCCGTAGGTGAAGGGAAAGTACGGTCCACGCTCATAGGCGGGAACCCGCTCCGCCATCCCGCGGCCCTGGGCCGCGTTGTCCTGGTAGGGCTTCCCCACGTTTCCCCAGAGCCGCTCCAGCCTCTCTCCCGGACGCAAGGCCAGCTCCATACGGTGATCGTTGAAATAGATGTGCCCGTTCCCCGGCAGACCATACTGGTAGTAGTAGGCATACCACTGGCTGGACAGTTCATCGAGACTCAACAGTCGCCGGTATGATTCGTGCCAGGCCACCGCGCTGTGGGACACGTCCAGGCCGTGCCACCGCTCGATGTCGTCGAAATCCTGATAATGCAGGCCCACGATGGTGTGGCCGCCCCGTGCAACCTTTTCCGCCCTATAGCCCAGCGCACGCCAGACCTGCTCGACCACTCGCGCCTGGCCCCCGCACCAGTGAACCCCATAGACGTTCAGCAGTTTGTCGGCCTGTTTGACCCAGGGGTGACCGGCCGGGCCGGGGTTCAGCCGCTCTGTAGGACAGCCCTTCTTGTTATTGAAGATCATCCACCGGCGGACCCAGCGGTAGACGGCCAGGGCCTTCTCGTGATCGGTTCGGGCCCCTGAGAGGCGCACCGCATCCAGGCCGAAACGCCGTGCGTCCGACCCGTCCGGCCATCGATCGCAACTTACCCAGATGTCGCTAGCCGCAGGTTCCGTGCACAGGAAACCGCCCGGCGTGCGCTCCGGGGCCCGCCAGTAGTCCAGTTCGGGGCTGAGTCGGACATCCGTCCACAACCCCTGGAGCTTTCGATAGAAGCCGTCCTCTTCCACCGGGCCTTTGGCACTCGGAGTTCCCAGGAGACAGAAAAGAGAGATCAACGCGGTCAGCAAAACCGCACAGCATACAAGAACCAGCCTCTTTCCGATCGCATTCATCTGTGCCTTCACCCCGCCGGTCTCAGCCGGACGGTCGTCGCCCCTTGGGTCCTGTAGCGCAACGTACCCTCCCGGCTGACCATCAGTTCCGTCTCACCGCCTGCAGCGCCCTCCACCCTGTATCTTGCGCCCGGCTTCAGGTCAACGACCAGGTTCTCCATCTCTCCCTCCGGCACACGGTAGGAAACCTCTCCTTCGATTCCCCCCTTCCGCCCGAACAGGACCAACCACCCACCCACAGATACGCCGACCAGCTCCCGGCCGTCGGCCTCGATCATCTCTGCAGGCGGCATGCTCTCGGTCTTGGCGTCACAGATGTGGATGAGGTGCAGAAAGTTGTCGAATTTACTGGGAATGGTCGGGGACACCTCGATTCTCCAGCGGCCCGCATCCACCTTGTTCAGGATCTTGTGGCCGTCGCCCGTGCGGTTTTTGCCGTTCCACCAGGCCTCGTACCCATCCCCTCCGATCCGGCGGATGAAATGATCCTTCGGAAGAAAAGTCTTAATGAACAGCCGACCGGGGTCCTCGGGATCCGGCGGCTTGAGCACACCGTCTCCCCAGGTCATCTTTACGGTATCGCCGCTGAAATCCTCGATGTGCCCAGGCACCTCGGACCTGAGCGGCCCGCCCCCCACCACCTCGGGTTTACCCTGAAAGTGGCACAGCCAGGCCTTTCGCCAGGAGGAATCCAGGGATTGCACCCGATCGAAGATCACCAGGTCGTTTGTCCCCATAAGATAAACCATCGAGCGGGTAAAGAGATCGATCTTAGGCCTGTTCTTCCTGCTCCGCCCGGTCTTGTGGTTCGTGTAATCGTAGCAGTACTTCGGGTTGTTGTAGGCCATGGTGGCATCGCCGGAGACATAGGTGTAGCTGTAGTCCGGCGCGTGCTCAAAGGCCGTGATATCCCCGGTCTCGAAAAGACCCGCTTCAATGTCGCTCTCCTCGGACTTGCGCCGCAGGTACTCATCGAATGTAAAGCAGGTCTGGCCGCAGGCCCATCGCATGCGCTGACCTCCCGGGTTGGCAATGACCCCCGGCTCTTCAAGGTCCCCGGCCCCCGGACCGCCGGGGTGCGTGAACTCACCCGGCTGAAAGATCAGCATGGTGTTACTGCTGATCGACTGGGTGAAGTAGTGGCTTCCGGTGCCGCCATGCCAGCACTTGTCAAGGCCGTAGCTGCCGCCCTGGACCGTCAGCCGCCCCTTGTGGAATATCCAGAAGGAATTGTTGTGGTTGGCCTGACTGTGGGTCCAGACCCAGTCGCCGCACTTGAACTCGATCACCGTTGCATCCGGGGCCCAACCCTTGTCGCGCATCTGCAGGTATCCCGGGCCATGGCGTCCCCAGAGTCTGACAAAGGGTCCGTCGAGTGTCACCCCGGGCTTTTGGGCCGCCGTCTCCTGGTCGTAGAAAAGGATGCGGATCAGGCGCCCATAGGAGCCGCATTCGGGGTCTTCGCCCAGCCGGCGTTGAAACGCATAGAACTCCGGGTTGCCGCACGCGCGGGCGATCGGCCAATAGGCCTTCCGCCCCTTGATTCTCAGGCCCGGAGGGTTGTAATCCCAGGCCACCGCGTCGCTGCGGGTCTTGTCCGGGAGCACCTCGCCCATCATGTAGTGGAGGTGTCCCTCCAGCCAGTTGCCGTAATCCCTGCGGATGACCTCGTAGATGTCCTCGCCCTCCACCGCGCTGGCCCAGCAGGCGATGATCTCTGGCATGATCAGGCCGATGTTGTAGCTGCTGCCACCGTGCATCCAGGAGCCGTCGTTGTGCTGCCAGGCCCGGAAGTAGTTTTTCTTGAAATACCCCATGCCCCAGCGCCGAAGCTTTTCGGCCTCAGGGTGATCGTCCAGGACCAGACCGGCGACGAGCACGTCCGATGTCCAGCCCGGCGAGCCGCGATGGGTCCAGATGTCGAAGGCATGGCCCGACTCATAGACCTTGGCGCACTCCAGGGCCACCTCCGCGATCTTGTCGGCCATCCTGCGGCGCTCGTCATCAGTTACACTCTTGCTGTTGTATATCCAGTCATACCACAGAGCGGTCTCCACCAGCCCCCCGCCGGTGTTATACCGCGGCTTGGCCGCCAAGACCCGTTCGACGATCCGCGCCACCAGCGACTCGTCCCCGGTAATCAGGTACAGAAGCGCCCGATGGGTGATCACACCGGATGACGAAGGGTGATCCGGAGGCTTTTTCATGTCCCTGGCCACTTGTCCGGCCCAGGGCTCCTGCTTGGCCCTTTCCCGGAGCTGGGCAAGGGACAGCCCGTATTTCCATGCAGTCGGCCTTAGCAGCAACCGGGGGTGGCCGGAGACCATTTTAGGGAGTTGATCTTCGGGCAGGGCCTCCTCGGCCATGGTGATGGAATAGGCGTTGCCTGTGCGCAGTTTTTTCCGACGCTGTCCCAACGGTTTGAAGGGCGATCCAGCCCCGGGGTTTTTCAGGGTCGGAGACGCGGCCGCGGTCTCGTTTTCCGTTTGAGCCGCAAAAGCCACACTCCGCCAATCTCCAGCACTATCAGATCCCAGCAGGAAGGTTCCGATCAGGGCCGCCAAAAGGACTCCCAGGCTCGGAAAGGTACGCATTTTTAAACACTCCTTTCGATCGGGTCATGTACACCGACAGCCACATGCACCAATCCCTGAACTCTTTTGGGGATAAAAGGCCAAGCCTCACGCCCGCTTCCCTTGAGACTTGGAACTATCAGAGAAACCGGCACAATTTTTTTCTTTATCTCTGTGATCTCCAAATCTCTGTGTGAGACATTTTCCCTTTTGGTTTTATCCTGTGCAACCGCTCTTTCCGCTTCATGTCCTTCATGTCCTTCATGGTGAATCGCCCGGGCCTTTCCCGAAGGGCCGATACAAAGGATCCCCGACCAGCACGATCTGCCACGACAGAAAGGGCAACGAAAGCATATAGCACTCGGAAAGAGTCAACCGACCGTCCACCAGCAATCCGAAGAAGATCTCCGGGACAGGGAAAGATTGCAGGTAAGGCTCCCCCACAGGTCCCAATGTGGCCGCCACGCCCTCTTCAAGCATCCGCTTGCACCAGACCTGGCTTTTGCCCGCCCTCAGTGTCCCGCACTCAGAACTTGCAATGTGATAACCCACTGACCCGGGCAGCCACTCAAAGGCGTCCACATACTGGTGGTGACTGTACCAACCGCAATAAAGGGCGGCATTGGGGCAGTCTCCCGGCTGAAAAAGTTCCGGTTTGTCGTTGAGGACGAGCTTCATCCTCGGCATCTTTGCCACTCGATCCGCTGCCAGGTAAATGGAAGCATCATAGAACCCGTAACCCTCGAGTCCCTTTTTTCGTTTCTCCTCCGTGGGTCTGGGCCACCGTGCATCGAAATATGCGGTCCCCTCCAGTCCCCTTTTCTCGGCTTCGATAGATTCGCCGATCATCCTTCGCACTGTGTCCGCGGAAGGCCCGTCCAGGCGGCTCACCATCAGGACCCTGTCCTTTTGAGGCATGTTCCGAAGGGGCTTTCCCCCGTACCCCAAAAATAAGGGATTGGGAACCCACCCGGCAAGGTCATATTTTTCGACCAGGGCCAGCGCCAATTCAGAATCCAGGGCCGAACGCTGGTTTTTCTTTGCAATCCTGGCCATCTCCTCTTTGAGACGATCCACCTCCTTGCCGAGGCTCTTTGATTCTTCGGTCCCTTTTTCCGCCAAACCCCTCAGCCGCTCATAGAGCACCTTGTGCTTCTCACGGAGCTCCTTCAGATCCTTTTCCTCCTGCTTGGTCAAGGCCCGGGGATCAACCCTCAGGGGTAGACCCAACATCGTGACCACGCAGCGGATCCCCTTTGCGGCATTTTTCTCAAGATATTTCCGAACCGGCGAAAGGACTTTTCCCTCATAGTCCTCCCTGGTGCACCACTCCTTGTCCGTCACCCACAATTTCAGGAGTTGATCCTTTGGGATCCCCCGCTGCTTCATATAGTATTGGGCCAGTGCGGTGCTGTCGGATGCATTGCGGTTGGAAATGACGAGGATTTCTTCAGGCTGCAGGGAAAGGGCATCGCTCGCCGTCATACAACTCATCACGATAAGAATACTGAAAAATAACGGAATGAAACGCCGACTCAATATCGTAGTCACAATAAAATGGGCCTTTACATCGTATGAAAGGGGTGTTTTCATAATCCAGCATTTTTGCTACATTTGTTTATAGTTACATAAGAACTCATTGGTGTCCAAAATAAAATCTATGTTTCCCATGCGATTACACCATGTATCCACTACAACACGAAGTTGACAGCCCATGAAACTTAAGCTACTCACCATGCTGGCACTTATCTACGGCCTGCTTCTTGTTTACGCCAGCCTGATGCCCTTCGACTTCTCGACCGCCCACTTCGCCGTTTCACTTAAGCGGATCTGGACCGGCTGGCCACTCAATCCGGGCGCACGTATCAGCGGTTCCGATGTCGTCAGCAACCTGGTGCTCTACCTGCCCCTGGGTTGGCTCGCTGCCGTGCGCAGCCGCTTTGGCCGCACCGGGCTACTATTTTCGATGGCAAGTGCGGCCCTTCTCTGTTCCGTCACAAGCGCCTTTATCGAACTTCTTCAAGCCGCCACGCTCTCACGCACAGCGAGCGGGGCGGACTGGCTCCTCAACACGATCAGCGGTCTTGTCGGGGCCGCGGCAGGCGCGGCCTTCGGCAGGGGTCTCTGGGTCAACGGCATCAGGTGGGTCAAAATGAGTTGGCACACCCGCCCCACAGACATTGCAACACTGCTGTTCATGGGCCTTCTCGCCGCCGACGCCATGTCCCCCTACCTGCCGACGATCCTGCTCAAGCAGGTGTGGCGAAGCCTGAAGCACTCACACTTCGACCTTGCCGCCGGGCTCTCCCTGCACCCCTGGCACTGGTGGGTGTTTACTCGGGGCCTGGTTTATGCCGTCCTGACCCTGCTGCTTGCCGCCTGGGGCAGCCGACAGACCGGATTTCGGCGATGGATCCGGGCCTTCATTCTGGCGGCCGGTTTCGCCCTGATCCTGGAACTGGTAAAACCCATGATCCTCTCCCGTTCCATCAACATGGCGAACGTGGCCGTCAGTTGGCTCGGGTGCCTCGGGGCGGTCCTGGTCGGCCCGGTCCTGAGTCAACGGATCGGCCCGCGGTCAAAACTGGACCTGGCGATCCTGTGGCTGCTGACCTACATCGTGTACCTGGCCTGGACACCCTTTCACTTCGCGTACCCGCAGGAATCGTTATCCGCCCGGCTCCCTGGGCCGGTGGAACTCCTCCCCCTCTACCACTACGCAAAGGGAGCCAGACTGGAACATGCCAGGCTCTTTGTCCAGAGTGTCTTTCTCCTGGGCGTCGTCATCTATTTGATCCGCGTACGGTTCGGGTGGCTCACCATGAAACGCGTGGGAGTCGCCCTGGCGGCCCTTTCGGCAGGCGTCCTGGCACTGGTCCTGGAGGGCGGCCAGCTTTTCCTCCCAACCAGGACGCCTTCGGTCACCGACATCTACTGCTTCGCCCTCGGCGGTGTGTTCGGGGCCTGGATCCGGGTGCACCCCTCTCACGTTTTGGGTGCTATGAAGCCTTTTGCCCCAGGACCATTTTCCTGTCCTGAAGACGGTTGTTATGGTATGCATACGGCTTCCACTGAGTGCATCCATGCCAAACATTCCTCTGAAGCGGGCAAGAAAAGTGAATGATCTGAAACCTCAAACCATCCGAGTCGCAGCCCTGGGGGACCTGCTGTTCACCAATGCGCCAGGGGCAAACGCCCCGGGTCGTGGCCTGGAGTCTGTTTCCGTCCCCCTGCGGGAACTTTTTGCGGGCTGCGACGTCGTATTCGGCAACCTCGAATCCACGCTGCAGGGGGAGCGGACGGTACCCACCGAACCGCGCCTGATCGCCACGGAAAAACAGGTGACATCCCTGAAAGAAGCGGGCGTCAATATCGTCAGCCTGGGCAATAACCATGCCTTTGACTGTTTTGACGAGGGCTTCAGCCGGTTGCGCAGTCTCTTGGATGATCTGGGAATAACCTGGTTCGGGGCGGGGGAGAACCTTTCGGAAGCCCTCCGCCCGGCCGTCATGGAAATCCGCGGCATGAAGCTGGCCTTCCTCGCCCTGGTCGATCAATCCAGTGCCCCTTCCCATTTTGCGGGCGAAACAAGCCAAGGCGTTGCACCCCTCGATACCGAAAGGGCCTGCCGCCTTATCGAAAAGCTTCGCAGCCGGGGAAACCATGTCATCGTTTCACCCCATTGGGGAGAGGAACAATTCAGGGTCCCGTCACCCCGACAGGTCCGTCAGGCCCATGCCTTCATCGATGCCGGCGCATGCGCGGTCATCGGACACCATCCCCACGTGCTTCAGGGCATGGCGTTTTATCGTCAAGCCCCCATGGCCTACTCCCTCGGAAACTTTCTGGCCAATACCGTTTACTGGTCTGACGGGGACTCTCTGATATGGGACCGGTGGGGCCGCACCGGCTGTGTTCTGGTCATGGACCTTGCCCCCGGAGGGATCAAAGACATTCAGCAGGTCCTGACCTACGATGACGGCAAGACCATAAACCTGAATACACGCCGATGGGGGAAGCGCCATCTCCAAATGCTCAACGCACGCATGGCCGCCGGTATTACAGCGCAGGTCTATGAACGGGAAAGATTCCGGGTCCGCAAAATCAGGCCCATCGTTTCACACCTTCGTTGGGCGGAGTTGCGGAGGCTGAGGCCCCGCCATTTGCGCGGGGCCGTCCGTGCACTGTTTCGCCGTTCGGATTAGTCATTCGCCCTTGCCGCGCCCAGTTGGGACTGCGGACCGGCCGCAAACACAAAGGTGAGAACCATGAAATTTATGATTGCCGTAGACTGTGACGGGCCGGCCTGCGTGGTGGGTGATCCGGGAAGGGCCCTCAGCGACTCGAGGGACATGCCCTTTGCCCGGGAACAGGCCACACGGGAGACCGATGCCGCGGCGAGAGCCCTCTTTGACGCGGGGGCCGAGCGCGTGGTGGTCTGGGACAACCACGGTTTCGGGGCCAACCTGGTCTTTGACCAACTGGACAGGCGCTGCGAGGTCATGCTGGGGACCGGTTTTGACCGCAGGTTTCCCGGCCTGGACGGGTCGTTCACAGGCGCGCTGATGATCGGTTACCACGCCATGGAAGGGACACCGGGCGGCGTGCTGGCGCACACCTACAGCCCTTATGCCTATCGAGCGATTCGGGTAAACGGGGAAACGGTGGGTGAGATTGAGCTGGACGGCTCGGTGGCGGGAGAACTCGGGGTGCCCGTGATCTTCCTTGCAAGCGACGATCACGGATGCGATGAGGGCCTGCGATTCATGCCCTGGATCGAGACGGTCGCCACAAAGGAGGGTCTTGGCAGGAACTGCGCCCACAGCAAACACCCGCTGGTGGCCCAGGATGAGATTTATGCAGGGGTGAGGAAGGCAGTCGAGCGAATAGGAGACATGAAACCCTTTGCCTTCGAAAAGCCGGCGCTTGTGGAGATTCAGTTCAAGAAGGTGATTCAGGCCTTGAAGGCGAGAATTCGGCGGCCGGGATGGAAATTGGGGGGGCCGAAGACGATTCGAACAAGTCTAACCAGCATGTTGGATTGGAGGTGTTGAATAAAGAGAGTTGTGAGGACTGAGGACTTAGGACTGAGTGTTAATGATTGCAGTTGTGAGGACTGAGTAGGAGACGGTGGCAACAAAAAAATTTGCCACTGACGCACACCGACTCACACGGACGGATACACACCGGTTGCACCATGAAGGGCATGAAGAGCTTGAAGGGTTTGATTCATGGGTTCCGGGTTTAAGGTTCACGGTTCAAGGGTTGGTCATTTGTGCGCAAGTCCTTGACTGTTTCTCGTGAATATTGGTTAGCATATCCATAAACTTTTTGAGAAACTTTTTGCTTCATGAACTTCATGCTCTTCATGGTGGATACTTGCTTTTCAGCCACCCGTTCGCTTTGCTCACTCGACACACACTGACACACACGGACAAGGGCAATGAAGTGCTGAGGGAT
>JBMNCP010000063.1:0-7343 GCA_049366795.1 Desulfobacterales bacterium | reverse complement strand
GCCCATGACCATGCTCACCATCCGCCACGAGGATGTGCGGGCCATCGAAAACAGCGAATTCCGCTTCATACCCCAGGAGCGCAAAGGGACACTGCCCGAAGGAGTGAATGCATGAACATTGGAGACACCGCGAAGCTGAACACAAACCCGGAAGACAGTCCCGAGACCATCCTCCGGCTCTTCGTCTACGGCACCCTGAAACGGGGCTACTGGAACCATCAACGCTTCTGCGCCCAGGCCCGCAGCATCGAACCGGCCGTGGTCTGGGGCAGGCTCTACCACCTCCATGCCGGGTTCCCGGCGCTTGAGGTGCCGGAAGGGCTGATCCTGGCCCGGGGCACCGCCGACCCATTAGCCGACGCCCGCAGGCAACAGGAGATCGGCACGCCGCGCTTCGGCCGCCCGACCGGCGACTGGGATCTGATCTATGGGGAACTGGTGACCTTCACCGCCCCGCAACGCGACCTGCCGCCCATCGACCGGCTGGAAGGATTTCGGCCCGGCGGGCACAGCATGTATCAGCGGGTGATGGTGGCGGTGCTGTGCGGGCGCACCTCGATTCCTGCCTGGACCTACTGGATGCCATGCATTGATAACGGCACCCGGCTTGACACCGGCGTCTGGCATCGAGCGTGATAGAAAATAATCGGCTCAAATCGGTAAAGATCGTTTGACATAGCACATAGTGCCTTTGTATATTGATGGAGTTTTTTAACCTGGGAGAGGTGCGTCCAGTCTCTCCCGTTTCGCCTCTGGCGGACGTGGCAAACAACCAAAGCGCCCGTGGAGCAAGAGAATGAACGAGATGGAAGACCGCTGGTTATCAATAACCGAGATTTGCAAGTACCTCGGGGTCAGCAATGACACCGTTTACAAGTGGATCGACAAGCATGGTATGCCCGCCCACCGCATGGGCCGTCTTTGGAAGTTCAAGAAAGATGAAGTCAACGAGTGGGTCAAGGCTGGCGGTGCGGCCGAGCCTGCGGAAACCGACAAGAAGCGCAAGGAGTAACGACGGGCCATGAACCATGTGATCCACAACAGCATCGTGAATTTCATCTGGGGTATTGCCGACGATGTGTTGCGCGATGTCTATGTGCGCGGCAAGTACCGCGACGTGATCCTGCCCATGACGGTCATCCGCCGCCTCGACGCACTGTTGGAGCCGAGCAAGGAAAAGGTGCTCGGCATGAAGAAGCAGCTCGACGGGGCCGGGATCGCCAACCAGCACGCCGCCCTCTGCCAGGCCTCCGGCGAGGCTTTTTACAACGTCTCGCCCTTTACCCTGCGCGACCTGAAGAACCGCGCCAAACAGCAACAGCTCAAGGCCGATTTCGAAGCCTATCTGGACGGCTTTTCGCCCAACGTCCAGGAGATCCTCGACAAGTTCAAGTTTCGTAACCAGATCCCCACGTTGATCGAGGCCGATATTCTCGGCTACTTGATCGAGAAGTTTCTCGACGGCCGCGTCAATCTCAGTCCCAAGCCGGTCCAGGACATAGACGGAAACGAGATTCTTCCAGCACTGGACAATCACTCCATGGGCACTATTTTCGAGGAGTTGGTCCGTCGCTTCAACGAGGACAACAACGAGGAAGCGGGAGAACACTGGACCCCCAGAGATGTAGTCAAACTCATGGCCGATCTGATCTTTCTGCCGGTGGC
The DNA here is from genome assembly GCA_049366795.1 of Desulfobacterales bacterium. Taxonomy (GTDB): domain Bacteria; phylum Desulfobacterota; class Desulfobacteria; order Desulfobacterales; family UBA5852; genus CALNZV01. The sequence goes on along the minus strand of JBMNCP010000063.1, from coordinate 5,678 downwards.
CAACGACATCGAATCCGGCACCTACCTTGTTTACGACGGAGCCTGCGGCACCGGCGGCATGCTGACCGTAGCGGAGGGACGTCTGGCCGAATTGGCCAGCAGGCATGGGAAGGAGGTCTCAATCCATCTTTATGGCCAGGAAATTAACCCTGAGACTTATGCTATTTGCAAGGGGGACTTACTCCTCAAAGGCGAAGGGGCCGAGGCCGAGAACATGAAGTACGGCTCCACGCTCTCCAGCGATGCCTTCCCGTCGCAGGAATTCGATTTCATGCTCTCCAATCCGCCCTACGGCAAGAGCTGGAAGACCGACCTGGAGCGCCTGGGCGGCAAGGGTGATATCAAGGACCCGCGCTTTGTCACCCAGCACGGCGGCGACCCGGAATACAAGATGATCACCCGCTCCTCGGACGGGCAGCTCATGTTCCTGGTCAACAAGCTCTCCAAGATGAAGCACACCACCCGCCTCGGCAGCCGCATCGCCGAGGTTCACAACGGCTCGTCGCTCTTCACCGGCGACGCCGGTCAGGGCGAGAGCAATATCCGCCGCTGGATCATCGAAAACGACTGGCTGGAGGCCATCATCGCCCTGCCGGAGAACATGTTCTACAACACCGGCATCGCTACCTATATCTGGGTGCTGACCAACCGCAAGTCTGATACGCGCCGGGGCAAGGTCCAGCTCATCGACGCCACCGAATGGTACGTGCCGCTGCGGCGCAACCTCGGCAAGAAGAACTGCGAGTTCTCCGAGGAACACATCCGCGCTATTTGCGACCTCGTGGTCAATCCAGTTGAAACCGAGAAATCCAAGATCTTCCCCAACGAGGCCTTCGGCTACTGGAAGGTGACGGTGGACCGTCCCTTGCGCCTCGCCGTTGACCTGAGCCCGGCCCGGCTGGAACGGTTCGAGCGGGCCTGCGCCAAGGCCAAGGAAGAACCGCTGGCTAACCTGGCCCACCGCGTGGCCGATACCATCGGGGCTGGACCGCACCTCGATTTCAATGCATTCATGGACACCTGCGACACCGATGCCGACAAGAACGGTGTCAAGCTCACCGCCAAGCGCAAGAAACTATTGCAAAGCGATCTCTGCGACACCAGCGAGGACGCCGCGCCGGTGCTGAAGAAGATTTACAAACCCGGCAAGGCCACACCCGATCCCATCCACGGCCTCTTCGAAGCCGAGGTGAACGGCAAGACCTGCGTGGTCGAATACGAGCCGGATACCGCCCTGCGCGACAGCGAGCAGGTGCCTCTGCTGGAAGAAGGTGGCATCGAGGCATTCTTCCGGCGTGAAGTACTGCCCTACACCTCGGATGCCTGGATCGACCCGGGTAAGACACTGGTGGGCTATGAGATCTCCTTCACCCGCCATTTCTACAGGCCCGCACCCATGCGCACCCTGGATGAGATTAAGGATGACATCTATGCCCTGGAGCAGGAAACCGAAGGGCTGCTGGAACAGATTGTCGGGGAGGCTGAATAATGAAGCTGGCCCCTTATCCAGACTATAAGGACGCAGGTGTGAGCTGGGTCGGGAGCATTCCCGCGCATTGGCCTGAGAAGCGGGCAAAATATTACTTCAAAGAGATCGATGAACGTTCCCAGACTGGCGACGAAGAAATGCTCTCGGTGTCGCACATCACGGGAGTGACACCCCGCAGCCAGAAGAACGTAACCATGTTCAAGGCCGAGTCGAATGTCGGCCAAAAACGCTGCCAACCAGGCGATCTGGTCATCAATACGATGTGGGCCTGGATGTCTGCACTGGGTGTCTCGAATCATGCTGGAATTGTGAGTCCCGCTTATGGCGTTTACCGGCCAAGAAGCAACCAGGCCTACGATAACTATTATCTCGATCATCTGTTGCGGATTGAAGGATATCGGTCGGAATATATTTGCCGGTCAACGGGCATTCGCTCTTCACGGCTCAGGCTCTATCCCGATAAATTTCTGAGCATGCCGGTGGTCTGCCCTCCGCAGGAAGAGCAACAGACCATCGCACGATTCCTGAAGGCTCAGGACCGCTTGTTCCGTAAATTCATCCGCAACAAGCGGCGGCTCATCGAACTGCTCAAAGAGCAGAAGCAGAACGTCATCAACCAGGCCGTGACCCGGGGGCTCGATCCCAACGTCAAGCTCAAGCCCAGCGGCGTGGAATGGATCGGGGATATTCCGGAGCATTGGGATGCCACGAAGCTCAAACGCGTGGTCAGCTTCAATCCATCAAAATCTGAGACACGAGCGAATCCGGCGGATGAAGAAAAGGTTGTCTTTCTTCCCATGGAGAACATCTCTGTCAATGGGGATATCGACTGCTCTGAAAAACGCACTCTGTCCGAAGTCTGGAATGGCTTCACCTATTTCCGACGCGGGGATGTGGTTGTCGCGAAAATCACTCCCTGCTTTGAAAATGGCAAAGGAGCTTACCTCAAAGGGCTTGAATCTGATTTCGGCTTTGGCACTACCGAACTGATCGTTCTTCGTCCTTCAAAGGCCATTGACGGCGCTTTCCTTCGGTTCCTCACGTCAACCAAACAGTTCTTGTTGCTGGGCGAGCAATACATGACCGGCGCGGCTGGCCAGCAGAGGATTCCATCGGATTTTGTGAAAAACTATCCAATCGGTTTGCCGCCAATCAAAGAGCAGCGGGAGATTCTCGAACACATCCAGGAAAAATCGGCCGAGATCGACCAAGCAATCACCCGCGCCCAACGCGAGATCGAGCTGATGCGCGAATACCGTACCCGGCTGATTTCCGATGTGGTCACCGGTCAGGTGGATGTGCGCGGAATCGAGGTGCCGGAGGTTGCCGATGAAGAGCTGCTGGCGCTGGAAGAGGACACCGCCGATGCCGATGACGTGATCGATGACGAGGGGGAGATGGATGAAACCGACTGACAAAACCCCAAAAAACAGCCTCGGCAAACCGCAGGACTACCCGCGCCTGCTGTCCGAGATTAAGGAGCGCATCCGCTCCGCCCAGTATGAAGCCCTCAAGGCGGTCAACAAGGAGTTGGTCGGTCTGTACTGGGACATCGGGCGGATGATCGTGGAGCGGCAGGATGTTGAAGGCTGGGGCAAGGCGGTGGTGGAACAGCTCGCCGCCGATCTGCGGACGGAGTTTCCCGGCGTGGGGGGCTTTTCGGCTTCCAACCTCTGGCGGATGAAGGCTTTTTTCGAGGCGTACAACGGACTCGAAAAACTCGCACCACTGGTGCGAGAAATCGGCTGGAGCCACAACCTGGCCATCCTGGAGCGCTGCAAGGACCCGCTGGAGCGGGAATTCTATCTGCGCATGACCCGCAAGTTCGGCTGGTCCAAGAACGTGCTCATCCATCAGATCGACAACCAGAGCTACGAAAAATCCCTGCTCGGCCAGACCAACTTCGACCAGGCGCTCACACCGGAACTTCGCGCCCAGGCCAAGCTGGCGGTGAAGGACGAATACACCTTCGATTTTCTGGAGCTGGGCGAGGAGCACAGCGAGCGGGAGCTGGAGCGGGCGCTCATCGCCCGGATCGAGGATTTCCTCCGGGCCATGGGCGGCATGTTCGCCTTCATGGGCAGCCAATACCGGCTGGAGGTGGACGGCAAAGAGTTTTTCATCGACCTCTTGTTGTTTCACCGCCGTCTGCGCTGCCTTGTCGCCATTGAATTGAAAGTCGGCGAGTTCCTGCCGGAGTTCGTCGGCAAGATGCAGTTTTATCTGGCGGCTCTGGACCGGCAGGTCCGCCAGGAGGACGAGAACCCCTCCATCGGCATCATCCTGTGTAAGGAGAAGAGCCGCACGATTGTGGAATACGCCCTGCACGACGCCCGCAAGCCCATCGGCGTGGCCACTTATGAAATCACCAAGACCCTGCCCAAGGCGCTGAAAGGTCAACTGCCGTCGCCGAAGGACATCGCCCATTTGCTGGAGGATCTATGAAACCGACCGACACCAGCGAAAAGGGCCTGGAGTCCATCATCGTCGCGTCCCTCGTGGAGGAGGCCGGATACGTTCAGGGCGACCCGCAGGACTACGACCGGGAACACGCCGTCGACCGGGCCAAGCTGCTGCAATTCCTCTCCGCCACCCAGCCCGACACCTATGAGGCTCTTGGCATCGACGAGGAAGGCCCCAAGCGCACCCAGTTCCTGCACCGCCTGCAGGGCGAGATCGCCAAGCGCGGCGTGGTAGACGTGCTACGCGGCGGCATCAAGCACGGCCCGGCCCATGTGGACCTTTTCTACGGCACGCCGACGCCAGGCAACGTGAAGGCGGCCGAGCGGTTCGCGGCCAACGTCTTCAGCGTCACCCGCCAGCTCCGCTACAGCCGCAATGAGACTGCGCTCTCCCTCGACATGGCCGTGTTCGTCAACGGCCTGCCCATCGCCACCTTCGAACTCAAGAACAAGCTCACCAAGCAGACGGTGCTCGATGCCGTGCAGCAGTACCAGCGTGACCGCGACCCGAAGGAGCTGCTGTTTCAGTTCGGCCGTTGCGTCGTTCATTTTGCCGTGGACGATCACGAGGTGCGTTTCTGCACCCACCTCAAGGGCAAGGGCTCGTGGTTTCTGCCCTTCGACAAGGGCTACAACGACGGTGCTGGCAATCCGCCCAACCCGGCCGGGCTCGCCACCGACTATCTGTGGAAGGAGGCCCTCTCCAAGGCGGGGTTGACCGACATTCTGGAAAACTACGCCCAGGTGGTGAAGGAAAAGGACGAGAAGACCGGCAAAAAAAGGCACAAGCAGATCTTCCCCCGCTACCACCAGCTAAAGGTGGTGCGCATGCTGCTGGCCAATGCCGCTGAGAGCGGCGTCGGCAGACGCTACCTGATCCAGCACTCGGCGGGCAGCGGCAAAAGTAACTCCATCGCCTGGCTGGCGCACCAGCTCGTGGGGCTGGAGCATGAGAGCAAGGCGTTGTTCGATTCGGTCATCGTGGTCACCGACCGACGGGTGCTCGACAAGCAGATCCGCGACACCATCAAGCAGTTCGCCCAGGTCTCCGCCACCGTCGGCCATGCCGAGCACTCCGGCGACCTGCGCAAATTCCTCAAGGCCGGGAAAAAAATCATCATCACCACCGTGCAGAAGTTCCCGTTCATCCTCGATGAGATCGGCGACGAACACCGCAAGAGCAAATTCGCCATCATCATCGACGAGGCTCATTCCAGCCAGGGCGGCAAGACCACCGCCGCCATGAACATGGCCGTTGCGGAAAAGCCGGGTGAATACAAGGCGGAATGGGATGAACTGGATACCGAGGACAAGATCAACAAGATCATGGAAGGCCGGAAGATGGTGACCAACGCCAGCTACTTTGCCTTCACCGCCACTCCCAAGAACAAGACTCTGGAGATCTTCGGCGAGCCGGACCCGCAGCCCGACGGCACCGTGAAGCACCACCCGTTCCACAGCTACACCATGAAACAGGCCATCCAGGAGGGCTTCATCCTCGATGTGCTGAAGAACTACACCCCGGTGGAGAGTTATTACCGCCTGGCCAAGACAGTGGAGGACGATCCGCTCTTCGACGCTAACAAGGCCCAGAAAAAGCTGCGCCGCTATGTGGAGTCCCATGATCACGCCATCCGCGAGAAGGCGGAGATCATGGTGGACCACTTCCACACCCAGGTGATCGGCCACCGCAAGATCGGCGGCCATGCCCGGGCCATGGTCATCAC
>JBMNCP010000062.1:75887-86029 GCA_049366795.1 Desulfobacterales bacterium | reverse complement strand
GAGGAAAGTAGTGGGCAGCGAGTAACGAGTAGAAAGTAGCAAGAATGATGAAAGGATTTGGAGACGTAAGGATTAGCGGACCGAGGAAGTGCTGATGACAACGAGGTATCTACAACGGATCACGATTCACCATTAACGAATCCCGTTCACGGTTCACGGCTAACGCCCTTCGTTCTTGCTCGCGTCTCGTTACTCGCTACTCGCTGCTCGCTGCTCTTTTCCTTTAGCCTTTCTCCTCGAGCCTCGCGCCTCGAGCCTCGAGCCTTTAGCCTTTGATCCTTGATATAGCCCCTATCGCCCCTTTATGACCCCTCTTGTGGACTTTCCGTCCACTTTCACCGTGACCGGGTGATCCAGTCGGACGTGGGAGAGGAAACGGGTGACCTTGTGAACGGGTTGGGATTGCAGCCATTCCCACCGTATGAAATCGTCGCCTTCCTCGGAGATCGTGAAATAGGCCATGTTGAGGGAGGTCAGGTTGTGGAAGAAATGGGATCCCTGCGAAGGATCCGGACGGAAGGATTCGTGCGTCGTTTCCACGATCGCCGCCGTTGCCGAAATGTCGGCCCACTGGACCGGGACTCCCAGCCAGGGATCCTGGGTTCCCCACCGGCCGGGCCCGATCAGCAGGTACTGGCGGCCGTCCTTGGCCAGTTGTGCGTTGATGCCGCCGATCTCCCGGGCGATTTCCGGCGACCTGGACGGATCGAAGTCCTCCGGCTTGACGAAAACGATGTCCGAAATCCCTTCGAACACACCGTTTCCCAGGGCGTTCGCGGAATAGCACACGGCGGCAGCCACATCCTCCGCGTCGATCTGAACGGGTGCCATTTCCTTTCTGGCCGCCATGGGCCGGATCTGAAGCAGCGCCAGCTCCGGTCTGCCATCGGGTTCGCTCGGAAAGTTGACCGAAAACTCGATGTCGACCGGCCCGCCCATCCCCTTCTCCCCCAACTCGAGCAGTTGGACTAATATTTCCGGGAGCGGGATCGCCCGATGCTTGAGAATCCGGGCGAAGGTCACCACGGGATGCCCCCCCGGCACGAGGGAATCCTTGACCCTGTGTTCTTCGGGGCGATAGGTGCCGGCAACCCATTCCAGGGCTTCCCTCTCCGCTACGTCCGCGATCTCCCGCTTGTCCAGCGTGGCATCCGCGAAGGTATTGAGCCGGATCCGGGACGGTCCCATTTTCAGACCGTAAAAATGACGCTGGGCATTGGCGAGGATGTCGTCCACAGTCGAGAACTGGGGCAGGTTCTGCGGATATTTCGGGCAGAACCGCAGAGACCGCTCTCCGCCGACAACGGTGATGCCGAGTCCCATGGCGATGTTGGCGATGCCGTCTTCCGGCGTCATGGGCGAAACCGGGTAGTAGTTGTACGATTGCGCCACCCCCGAAATCGCCGGGTAGAAGAGATCTCCGTACCGGCTGCCCACCATCTTCTGGATGACCACCGCCATTTTTTCCTCGTCCGGCCGCCGTCCGGTGCGCCTGGCGAACGCGCGCGGCTCCTTGAAGAAAGTGGAGGCGAACACCAGCTTGACGGCATCGGACAGTTGGCGGTAGCGCTCTTCCGGATCGGGGTCCGCGTTGGGAAGCATGTAGGTCCGGTAGATGCCCGCGAACGGATGCGCGAGGGAATCCTCGAGCAGACTCGACGAGCGCACGGCCAGCGGCCAGGATATTTTCCGGAGATAAGCCCTGAGCGCCTCGGCGGTTTCTGCCGGCATTTCGGATTCGAGAAACCGGGCCGCGATTTCCTCGTCGGAAAGATGGGTCCGGGAATTGATCCGAAGGCGGTTGGCTTCGATGAAGGCATCGAAAATGTCCGCGGACAGAACCAGCGTGTTCGGCACGTAAAGCCGGCCATCCTCGAACTGTTCATGGATCTCCGGCTTTTGCTGAAGCTGCGCGGCCAAAAACGCCAGCCCTCTTGCCTTTCCGCCCATGGACTCCGTCCCTATCCGCACGAATTCCATTTCCGGTTCGAATGCCTCGGGTTTGAAATCCACCACCACGCCCTTTTGGCGCCCGGACCGCCGGGCATGAACGATTGCGGTCAGAAAGGTTTTCATCGCGGCCGGATCGTCGGAAAAATCACGGGTGCCGAGAAGTCTCAGCCGGTCGGCCAGAAGGAACTCCGAGCGGGCATAGAGCCATCGGGAAAAATCGTTGTTCGAACAGTGGTGATAGATCGATGCATCGGGAATGGTTGGAATGACCGCTTCGAGTTCCGCCAGGGTATGGGCGCGGCCAACCTCCCGGCCGTCCTTCATCCGAAAAACGAAGGGGCCGAATCCGAGATAGTGCTGAAGGAAATGCCGGAGGCAGTCGGAAACCGAATCCGATTCCAGGTCCAGTATGGACGCTGCGGGGATGTCGGGGGATTCGCGAAGCTTCTTTTCATCGCCCGAATCGATGATGAGGAAGGGAAGCGCCGGGTTCGCGTCCCGAATGTGCTTCAGGAAGGAGAGACCGGCGCCGGGATCGGGCTCGCAGTCCCGAACAAGGGTTTTTTCACAGATCATCCCCATCAGTTTGGACCGATACTGCTCATAGGTTCGCCGGGCGTCCCCGAGGGTCCCGGCCAGAAGCACTTTTGCCCGGGCCCTTCTGCGAAGCATGCGGTGCTCCTCGTTGAGCCCTTCTTCGATTACCGCCTGGGTCTGGAGCATGATTTCCCGGTAGAGCGCCGGCAAAATCCGGGACAGCCGGCTCGGCACCCCTTCCGCCAGCAGGATGACGCGAACGCCTCCTTTCAGGACATCGTTTTCCGCATTGAGGTGGTCCTCGACGGATTTGATGATGGATACCAGCAGTTCGGCATCACCCGACCAGGCAAAAATCCGATCGACACCGCCTTCGGAATCGTCCCCGGGAACGCACTCGGCCGGCAGGTTTCCCTCGTGGGTCAGCAGCACGACCGGGATTCCGGCCGATCGACGCTTCAACTCCCTGCCCAAAGCAAACGCATTCATGTCCGCAAGACGGTACATCGTGATCACCAGGTCGAAATCCCTGGACTCGACCATCTCCAGCGCCTCTTTGGCGGACGCCGCCCAGGTCACGGTGGGCGGATGGGTCAGATCGAGGTCATGGTACTCGTGGGCGATCCGGTCGGCCAGCCGGCAGTCCTCGTTGATAATGCATGCATCGTAAAGACTTGATACCAGGAGAATTTCACGCACCTTTCGGACCATGAAGTTCTGGTAGTTCTTGAACCGGGGGGCGAAGTCGTCTGAAAAATGCTCGATGGAAACGGTCACGGGCCGACCTCCGTGGGGGTGGAAAGCTGGGTTAGCCGGGTCAGATTGGACAGTTACGCCAGATCGAGAGCTTCCCGACGATCCGGCTGGTTTGCGGAGCAAGTCGTTTATTGAACAAGCTCATCCGCCTGTCAAGGCCCGGTGGGCGGGCGTATTCGCTCACGCGGGGCCAAGTCCGGCATTCGAGGTTCGGGCGGTCCTGCCGTAATGCCGGGTTGAACTGAAATCCCCCTTCACCTATACAGGATGAAACGATTTCCTTTGAAGAGAGAAGGAGTGGCTTTCAATGACCAACGCCAAAGAATCCCACAAGCGCCGACTCGGGCAGGTCCGCCGTGAGCTGAAAAGCCTGAGCGTCGAGGCCTTGTTGATTTTGATCCAGGAAAACCGCCGCTATCTCTGCGGTTACACGGGAGAGGACGGCCAATTCGACGAGAGCGCCGGAGTTCTCGTCATCACGAAGGATCGGGCGGTGCTGGCCACGGACTCCCGATACGACATCCAGGCCGAACGGGAGACCTTCGGGGTCGAAGTGGTCCGTTACCCCAAGGGCTGGGTTCATGATCTTCCGGGGATCCTGAAGGAAATGGGAATCCGATCGCTGGGATTCGAAAGCGCCCGAATGAGCGTTCTTCAGCACCAGAAGCTCGCATCGAATATTTCGGCGGCAGAGATGGCCGTTGACCTGGTGCCGGTGGACGGCGTTGTCGAACGCCTGCGCATTTGCAAGGACGAGATCGAAACGGAAATCACCAGGCGCTCTCTGGCGACGGCCGAAACCGCGTTCGACCGCCTGCGACCCAAAATCCGGCGAGGGATCACGGAGATCGAACTGGCCTGGCTGCTGGAGCAGGAACTGAAGGCGGCCGGCGCCGAGGGCCCGTCCTTTCCCATTATCGTCGCAGCGGGCCCCAACAGCGCCCTGCCCCATGCCGTTCCCGGACCGCGAACGATTCACCGCGGCGAACCCATACTCTTCGACTGGGGAGCCCGGCTCGAGGGCTACTGTTCGGACATCTCGCGGACTTTTATACTGGGGCCCGCCGATTCAACCTTCAGGAAGGTCTACGACGTGGTCCGGGAAGCGCAGGCCAAGGCGATCGAAGCGATCCGCCCCGGCATGCCGTGCCGCGAGATCGACGCCGTCGCCAGAAAAATCATCAATGCCACCGAATTCAACGGCCGGTTCGGGCACAGTCTTGGCCACGGAACCGGGCTCGCGATCCACGAATCACCCAAGCTGAGCCCGACGAGCGACGATATCCTGGAGCCCGGGATGATTGTCACCGTCGAACCCGGAATCTACCTGCCGGAGTGGGGAGGCGTGCGACTGGAACACCAGGTGCTCGTAACCGCCAACGGCGCCGAAATCCTGAACGGAATGGAGCTCGACAGCGGGGAACTGCCGGAAGGTTGAAAGAACGAGGCTCGAGGAACGAGGAGCGAGGCTCGAGGAGCGAGGAGCGAGGCTCGAGGAGCGAGGCTCGAGGCTAAAAGCTAAAGGCTAAAGGACGGGATCAAGGATCAAAGATCAAGTAGCGAGGAGAAAGCAGCGAGTAGCGAGATCGAAGATCAAGGCTCGAGGCGCGAGGCTCGAGGCTAAAGGCTAAAGGACGGGATCAAGGATCAAAGATCAAAGATCAAGTAGTGAGGAGAAAGCTGCGAGTAGCGAGATCAAAGCAACGAGCAGCGAGCAGAAAGCAGCGTGTAGCGAAAAGATCAAGGTGCGAGGCTCGAGGCGAAAGGCTAAAGGCTAAAGGCTAAAGGCTAAAGGACGAGATCAAAGATCAAAGATCAAAGATCAAGTAGCGAGGAGAAAGCAGCGAGTGGCGAGCAGAAAGTAGCGAGATCAAAGCAACGAGTAGCGAGATCAAGGCTTGAGGAACGAGCCTCAAGGAACGAGGCAAATGGAGAAAAGTCAAAGGCGAAAGGGCGAGATCAAGGATCAAAGATCAAAGCAGGAGTAGCGAGCAACGAGATCAAAGCAGCGAGTAGCGAGATCAAAGTCCGAGGAGAAAGACGAAAGGATTAGAGGGTTAGGGATCAGGGTTGTAGGTCAGACTGCCACAAGGCGTTCACGCCTTCCGGTCCACGGCTCACGGTTCACGGGTCACGACTCACGGCTCACCGACCTGTTTATTTGCTTTTCCTCGAGCCCCGTGCCTCGAGCCTCGAGCCTCACCTTTCGCCTTTCGCCTTTCGCCTCACCTTAACAATTCACCAACAACCATTTACCAGCAACCACATGCCGCCATCGAAAACCGACCGCCTCCTCGACGAGTACACCAACTACATGGTCGTTGAAAAAGGCCTTGCGGAGAAGACACTTCAGGCCTATTCCGCCGACCTGATCCGGTTTGTCGACTTTCTCCGATCGCGAAAAATATCGGATCCGGCGCTCGTGGACACCGCCACGCTCCTTCGATACCTCATCCACCTTCGGGACCAGGGGCTGGGTCCCCGATCCCGGGCGAGGCATCTGGTTTCTATCCGGGGCCTATACCGGTTCCTTCACGATGAGGGGCGGATCGCCAACGACCCTTCCCGCTTGGTCGAGCTGCCCAAGTCCGGGCTCTATCTCCCGGACGTGGTTTCAGTGGACTGTATCGTCCGGCTGCTGGAAGCCCCGGACACCGTCAAGCCGGCGGGCCGGAGGGATGCGGCCATGCTCGAAGTCACGTATGCCGCCGGGCTGAGAGTGTCCGAGGTCGTCAGCCTGGAAACCGGTGATGTCAATCTGGATGCGGGGTTCGTGCGGGTGTTCGGAAAAGGCGGCAAGGAACGGATCGTCCCCCTCGGCACGGCGGCCTGCCGGCAGGTTCAGACCTATGTGTCCGCCGCAAGACCTTTGCTCCTGAAAGGCCGGAACAGCTCATTTCTTTTCGTGGCCCGGGCGGGCAGACCCATGACCCGTCAGGCCTTCTGGAAAATGATCAAAAAATACGCCGCCCTGGCGGGTATCCGGGAAAACGTCACCCCCCACACCCTCCGGCATTCCTTTGCCAGCCATCTCCTCGAAGGCGGCGCAGACCTCCGGGCCGTCCAGTTGATGCTCGGTCACGCCGACATTTCGACCACCCAGATCTATACCCACGTTACGCGCGACCGGCTGAGGGATATCCATCGGCGGTATCATCCCAGGGGGTGAAGAGAGAGGCGCGAGGCTCGAGGCTCGAGAAGAGAGCAGCGAGTCGAAAGCAGGAAGAAGGATTAAAGGATTAAAGGATCAGGGGATTAGGGCAGAGCGTACTCGTACTCAGCCCCCCCGCGAGGGGCGTAGGAGCGAGGCGCGAGGCTCGAGGCTAAAGGCGAAAGGCGAAAAACTAAAGGACGAGATCAAGGATCAAAGATCAAAGTGGCTAGTAGCGAGCAGAAAGCAGCGAGATCAAAGCAACGAGCAGCGAGCAGAAAGCAGCGTGTAGCGAAAAGATCAAGGTGCGAGGCGCGAGGCTTTAGGCGCGAGGAGAAAGACGGAAGGAATAGATGATTAGGGATTAGGGTTGTAGGCCAGACTGCCTCATGCCGTTCACGACTTCCGGTTCACGGCTCAGGTGACAACTCTCTTGACACGCGCCGTTTATTTGCTTTTCCTCGAGCCTCGAGCCTCGAGCCTCACCTTTAGCCTTTCGCCTTTCACCTTTAGCCTTTCTCATACTTTGATCTTTGATCTCGTACCTTTCCCGCCACCTTGACACACCCCTCGGCAATCCTTTATGTTTCCCGGGTTTTATCCCCTGCATTCCCAGAATCCTAAGGACGACGCCATGGAAATCAGCGAAGCCGGCCTGCGCTCGATCGGTTGGTGGTATTCCGACGGGACGGAGCCGGAAACCGGCCGATATGCCCTCGATGCCGCGCTTCCGCGGCTGGGTCTTCCCATCTACATCGTCAACCGCAACGGAAGTCTCGCAATCAGCCAGGAAGGCGGTGCGCTGCTCAGTGCAGGCGCGCCGCCGGCACCGCGCCCGGGAAAAGACGGTTTTCCGCTCTCCGCCATCGTTCCTCCCCTGCTCCCGGAAGCTTTGGGAGCACCCGGATTCCGGAAACGATACGGTCTTCGATACGCTTACGTGGCCGGCGCCATGGCCAATGGCATCACTTCCGTGGAAATGGTCGAAGCGGCGGGAAAAAACGGGATGATCGGGTTTTTCGGGGCCGCCGGCCTGTCGCCGGATCGTATCGAATCGGCCATCGAACGGATTCAGGCCTCCCTTGGGGACCGCCCGTATGGCTTCAACCTGATCCACAGCCCCTACGAACCGAGCCTGGAAACCGCTACCGTCGATCTCTATCTTCGACGGGGCGTCCGGTGTATCAGCGCTTCGGCGTATCTGCGGCTTACGCTGCCTCTCGTGCTTTTCAGGGCCAAAGGCATCCACCGGTCGAAGGACGGCCGAATCGTCTGCCCGAACCGGGTGATCGCCAAGGTTTCACGCGTCGAGGTGGCCCAGCGTTTTTTTTCACCGCCGCCGGAAGCCATGCTCTCCGAGCTGGTACGGTCCGGACGGATCACGGCCGAAGAAGCCTCGCTGGCCAGCCGGATTCCCGTTGCCTCGGATCTAACTGCCGAGGCGGATTCAGGCGGCCACACGGACAACCGGCCGGCCTTGACCCTGTTTCCCATCATGACGGCGCTGCGCGACCAGATCACCGCTCGCCACGAATATGACGAGCCGATATGGGTCGGCCTTGGCGGCGGCATCGCCACGCCGGAGGCCGCCGCGGCCGCCTTTGCGATGGGTGCGGCCTACATATTGACCGGAACCGTGAACCAGGCGTGCGTGGAAGCTGGAACGTCCGAAAGAGTCCGCCTGATGCTGGCGGAAGCCGGGCAGGCCGACGTCGCCATGGCGCCTTCCGCCGACATGTTCGAAATGGGTGTCAAGGTCCAGGTGCTGAAGCGAGGCACCATGTTCCCGCTGAGGGCGCAACGGCTCTATGACCTCTATCGCCAGCACCACCATTGGGAAGAAATGCCTTCCGAGGAAAAACAGAATCTTGAAACCCAATTCTTCAAGTGTTCGTTTGCGGAGGAATGGGAGCAGACCCGCCAATTTTTCATGCACCGCGATCCCAGGCAGGTCGAAAAGGCGAACACGGATCCCCGCCACAAAATGGCGCTGGTCTTCAGGGCATACCTGGGAAAATCCTCGAAATGGGCCAACAGCGGGGAGGCCGACCGCCAGATGGATTACCAGATATGGTGCGGCCCGGGCATCGGGGCTTTCAACGCGTGGTGCAGGGGCACCTTTCTCGAACGTCCTCAAAACAGGAAAACCGTCGACGTCGCCCTCAATCTCCTTTTCGGGGCCGCGGTTCTGACCCGGATCAGCTGGGCCCGGGCCCAAGGCGTCGATATCCATCCCGGTCCCGAACTGCTGCAACCCAGACCCCGGGGGCGAATCCACGAGCTGAGCGAAGTCTCCTGCCGGTAGCGGACGGCCTCCAAAGGGAGAAACAATGGCTTCGAGGTTTCCAGGGGTCCAGGTGTCAAGAGGTAGTCTTGATAAGGCAAAAGGCTAAAGGCCAAAGGCTCGAGGCGCGAGGCGCGAGTCGAAAGCAGCGAGACGAAAGCCGCGAGCAATTACGGCGGAAACGTCCTGAAAGTTGCCTGACGCGTTAAAAGGGCTCGAGGTTCGAGGTTCGAGGCGCGAGGCGAAAGCAGGGAGACGAAAGGCGCGAGGATATCGAGGCTCGAGGCGCGAGTCGAAAGCAGCGAGCAATTACGGCGGAAACGTCCGGCAAGTTGCCTGACGCATTAAAAGTCAGGACGCACCTGTGCGGTTCACGACTCACGGCTTACGGTTCACGGTTCACAGGGTCCAGGGTTCGAGGGAAATGCAAAAGCGCGAATGCGGACAATCTCCATGAAGAACGAAAATATCTAACAAATACTACTCTTTGCCCCCTGGACTCCTTGAATCCTTGACCCCTGGACCCCTTGAGTCCTCGACCCCTTTCAATCTGGCCGCAAACCAACTTACGACAGCCGACACATCGAGGATCTGTTCCGCGGCCGGCCGTCCGGAACGGCTGGACGGCGGTTCGCCGATGTCATCCTCCCGATAACCTTCCTCCACCCTCCGCCCGCCATTTTCCGATCGTGTCAGAACGAACTGAAGGTGTTGGATCGAAATGGTCAGTAGCGCGGCCTCTCGACCCTGCTGGTCGATGCGCCGGATTCTGACGCGATACCGGGGCGGTGATTCGGCGCCGCTCGTCTGCTCCAGGCTTGGAAACCCGGTCCTGGATACGATCCGTTCATCGAGCCAGGCATCGAGATCTTTCAGGATCCGCCGGCTTTCCGGGATCGTAAAGCGGTGGCATCCCACCAGATGACCGCCCAGGTAGACCCGAAACGCCTCCCGCAAACTGTATTGGCGCGCATACCCGGAACGGTAGCCGCCCAGGGGATCGGGCGGGAGAAACTCCCGCGCCCACCGCTTCCATTTCGCCAGCGGTATCTCCAGCCGCACGGCGAGCTCCCTGCTCGCATAGTATTTCAACATGGTCGAGTCCTGTTTGAGAGGCTAAAGGAGAAAGGGCAAAGGCGAAAGGCCAAAGGCCAAAGGCCAAAGGCGAAAGGCCAAAGGCCAAAGGCCAAAGGCGAAAGGCCAAGGCTCAAGGGATAGATCAAAGATCAAAGCAGAAGGCAGAGAGTGAACCGTGAGCCGGGAGCGGTGAACCGTTAATCGTGAGCCGTGGTAGCCTCGTAAGGCAAATTGCCGAGCGTTCTAATCCTTAATCCACTAATCCTATAATCCTTCTTTCTGCTTTCTACTCGCTGCTTTCTGCTCGTTGCTCGTTATTGGTTACTGGTTAGTGGAGATCGGTTATTCGTAACTTTCGCTTTTTCTCGAGCCTCGAGCCTCGAG
>JBMNCP010000062.1:0-75787 GCA_049366795.1 Desulfobacterales bacterium | reverse complement strand
TGTACACTTGTTATACACGGTATACAACCTTGATTTTCCTCCCGACCCTTGCAATTTCTAGCTCTTTGTCTTATTAAAATCTTTTCAGCGAGAACGAAGCGGGGGATCTTTCCTTTTGCCGGAACCATCAATAATTCCAACTCTGTCCCTGGGCTGCCGCTCGGCCGGCATCGGGCGGTTTTCCGACGATTTTTCCCGCACCAACTACTGATTCCAGCAACAAATCGAAGGTGAACGACAGGAAACACCCATCATGACCCTTTCCGAAAGTGTCCCTGAATCCGCTCCGCCGGTCGCCGTTATCGGCATGAGCTGTTTCTTCCCCGGGGCGGGCAGCCTGAAGCAATACTGGCGGCTTCTGTTCCACGGGATCGACGCGATCTCCGACATCCCCGAATCCCACTGGTCGCCCGAAGACTACTTCGACCCCGACCCCCGCAAGCCGGACCGGATATACTGCAAAAGAGGCGGTTTCATTCCTCCGGTTCCCTTTGATCCCACCGAATTCGGGATTCCCCCGGCCAACCTCGAGTCGACGGACACCTCGCAGATACTCGGTCTCCTGGCCTCCAGATCTGCGCTCGAAGACGCCGGTTACGGAAACGGCAAACCCTTCGACCGGACGCGGACCAGCGTGGTTCTCGGGGTGACCGGCACACAGGAACTCGTCATTCCGTTGAGCTCCCGGCTGGGCTACCCCAAGTGGCGAAAAGCGCTTGCGGACTCCGGGATCGATCCGGAAACCTCCGACAAGGTGGTCGAACGGATCGCCGGCGAGTATGTGGGCTGGCAGGAAAACTCGTTTCCGGGGCTTCTGGGCAACGTGGTGGCGGGCCGCATCTGCAACCGCCTGAACCTGAGCGGAACCAACTGCGTCGTGGACGCGGCCTGCGCCAGTTCGATGAGCGCCGTCAACCTCGCCCTCATGGAACTCTACACCCGGCGCAGCGACATGGTGATCACCGGCGGCGTGGACACCCTGAACGACATCTTCATGCACATGTGCTTCGCCCGAACCCAGATCCTGTCGCCGACCGGCGATGCACGCCCGTTTTCCGGGGATGCCGACGGAACCGTGCTGGGCGAGGGGGTCGGACTCCTGGTTCTCAAGCGCCTGGCGGACGCCGAACGCGACGGGGATCGGATCTACGCCCTGATCAGAGGCATCGGAGCCTCCAGCGACGGCCGGTCCCAGAGCATCTACGCGCCCCGGGCGGAGGGGCAGGCCATCGCGCTACGGAAAGCTTACGACCATGCCGGCATCGATCCGGCCAGCATCGCGCTGATCGAAGCCCACGGAACCGGGACCCGGGTCGGGGACAAGACCGAAGTCCAGGGCCTCAAAACGGTGTTCGGCACCGACGGGAACCTAACTTGCGCCATTGGGTCGGTCAAATCCATGATCGGACACACCAAGGCGGCCGCCGGGGCCGCCGGCCTCATCAAGACAGCCCTGGCCCTTCATCACAAGGTGCTTCCGCCGACGCTGAAGATCACCGAACCCGATCCGGAAATCGGCTTCGATCAGAGCCCGTTCTATCTCAACCCGACGTCCCGACCCTGGTTTGCCGGCGGCCAGTCGCCCAGGCGGGCCGGGGTCAGTGCATTCGGCTTTGGAGGGAGTAATTTTCACGTGGTACTCGAAGAATATCGAAAGGGACGCGACACCGTCGCATGGGACGGATCGGTTGAAATCGTCGCCATCAGCGGTGCCTCCAGAGACGCCGTGGCGGAGGGTCTCTCCGAATGGAAAAAATGCGCGGCCGACGACAATTTCGCCGAAACCCTGGCGGGCAAGGCCGCCGAATCCCGAAAGCGATTCTCCTCGAGCGACCCGTTCCGCCTTCTGATGGTCCTGGCGCGGGATCGCCAGACGGACCAGTGGAACACGCCGGCGGTCATCGCGGATGCGGAAGCCGCCCTGTCCGCGCCCGACGGCCAACGCTTCCACTCACAGGGGAGCGCGTACTTCGGCTCGGGCGATCGTCCGGGCAAGCTGGCCTTCGCCTTTCCCGGCCAGGGTAGCCAGTATTGCGGCATGGGAAGAGACATCGTCTCATGGTTTCCGGAAGCCATGGAGTCCATGGACAGGGCCAACGAGCACTTCCAGGGAGACGGGCCCCTCACCGACATCATCTATCCGATCGCCGCCTCCGCCAAGGATGAGGCGGCGGCCCAGGAAGACCGGCTACGACACACCGCCGTGGCCCAACCGGCTCTCGGGGCAGCCAGTCTGGCCATGACCCGCGTGCTTCGCCGATTCGGCGTGAACCCTGACGGCGCATGCGGCCACAGCTACGGAGAACTGGCCGCCTTGTGCGCCGCCGGCTGGATCGACGAAACGACCCTTCACCGGCTTTCCAACCTGCGCGGAAAGCTGATGGCGTCGGCCGGGGGCGGCACCATGGCGGCGGTCAAGGCCCCGCTTGAAGCCATCGAGGCCCTGATCGCCGCCGAGGGCCTGAATGTGGTGCTGGCCAACCGAAACGCCCCCAATCAAGGCGTCCTGTCAGGGTCCGTGGAGGCCATCGAGGCCGCCGAACAGGCCTGCAAGGCCAACAAGATGCGCGCCATCCGGCTTCAGGTGTCGGCGGCATTTCACAGCGAACTGGTGGAAAGCGCCAGGGCGCCCTTCGCCGACGCGCTGAAGGATGTCCAATTCGCTCCCAACGAGATTCCGGTGTATTCCAATACCACCGGCAAGGCCTACCCCACCGATCCCGATGCCGTCAGCCGACTCCTAGGCGAGCACTTGCGAAACCCGGTTCGCTTCGTGGATGAAATCACGCAGCTCTTTGCGGACGGATATCGCATCTTCCTGGAAGTGGGGCCGAAAACCGTCATGAAGGGGCTCGTCGCCACGATCCTCAAGGGCGAGGATCATCAGGCCCTCGCCTTGGACGCCTCCGGTGGAAAACAATTCGGCATCGAAGACCTTGCCCGGGGACTGGCCCACCTGGCCGCCCTGGGGCAAGGCGTCAAGCTGGATGAGTGGGAGTCCGGCGCAACACCCCCGCCCACCCGTAAAATGACCGTGCCGATTTCCGGCGCCAACCTGAAACCCAGATCCAGCGTCCCACCCTCCCGGCCGGCGTCCGGCGGAAACAACGCTCCAGCCGGGGCGGGTACCGTCCTGAAGCCACCCGGCGCGCCGGAACCAGCCGCGGCGAAGCAACCGAATCCGCCGCAGGCTTTGGCCGTTTCCCCCCCGGTCTCCGATGTCCCTGCCCAGGCGAGGGACGGCGCGGCCGCCGATGCGCACGCGGCCTCCGGGTCTGACGGCCCACGTGTCGAACCCGAGACGTGGAATGCGGCCTTTGCCGCCGTCGAAGAGGGGCTTCGCTCCCTTCAGGCGATTCACCTTCAGACCGCCAGGACCCATGAGCGGTTTCTCGAAACCCAGGCGGTCACCGCCAAAACGATCCAGGAACTCCTGGAGCGGACCCGATCCATGACGGGCCTTGCGGAGAGGAGGGCATCCCATGGGCCTACGCTGCAGATGAACGAGCCGGCTGCACCGACCTCACGGCCCCAGCCCGCGGCGCCGCCACCGTCAAGGGTTTCCCCCGAGCCCCGGTCGAGGCCCACGGCGCCCCCGGTCACGTCCGCAAACCCGCCGGTCGAAACGCGGGAGTCTCGTCCCACTTCACTTCCCCCGCTCCCCCCGGTTTCGGCGGCCGGCACCGGCGCCGTTTCCGACACGCTCATCGCCATTGTCAGCGAGCTCACCGGGTACCCGAAGGAGATGCTGTCGCTTGACATGGACATGGAATCCGATCTGGGAATCGACTCCATCAAGCGGGTGGAAATTCTCTCGGCCGTGGAAGAGCGCATTCCGGGAATGGGCACGGCTTCTCCCGAGACCATGGCGGAATTGAAGACCCTGGCGCAGGTGGTGGCGATTCTGGAGGGAAGCATCCAGCCCAGGGAAAATCCCGCTGGATCCGCCGTCCCCCGGCCCGTTCCAGGTGCGCCGGCCGGCGCCGGAGCCGCAGTCGAGGCCTTGATGGCCGTCGTCAGCGAACTGACCGGCTATCCGATCGAGATGCTCGCACCGGAAATGGACATCGAGGCCGATCTGGGAATCGACTCCATCAAGCGGGTGGAAATACTGTCGGCCATGGAGGAAAGGGTTCCCGGGCTGCCGGCGGTCTCGCCGGATGAAATGGCCCAGCTCAAGACCCTGAGCCAGATCGCCGCACGGCTGTCCGCTCAGGCGGAAAGCGAAATCCCTGACATCGACGCGGAATCCGATGATGCCAACACGGACCCTGCCCCCACCGACCTCCGGTTGAAATTGATGGAGGTCGTCAGCGAGCTGACCGGATACCCCGTGGAGATGCTGACCCCGGATATGGACATCGAGGCCGACCTGGGAATCGACTCCATCAAGCGGGTGGAAATCCTGTCGGCCATGGAGGAACAGCATCCGGGGCTCCCCTCGATATCGCCGGATGAGATGGCCCAGCTCAAGACGCTGGGTCAGATCGCGGGATACCTTGCGGGAAGCGCCGGCCCTCAGCGTCCCATCGATGCCGTGACCGCACAGCACTCGACGGAGCCCCCGTCCGATCCGGACATCCCGCTGCCCCGGACGACGATGAGGGCGATCCCCACTCCCTTTCAAAAGCGAAACCGCCTGCGATTGCCCTCCGGAAAGCGCATCTTCGTCACCACGGATCGAAGCGGGCTGTCCAACGCAATCTCGGAGGCCCTTTCCGACAGGGGGCTTCACACCGTTCTGGTCTCGATCGACATACTGAAGCATCGCAAGAGCCTTCCGGAAGCAGCCGGGCTGGTTCTGGTCGCCGATCCGACGCCCCCTGCCGGCGACGACGGGCTTCCGGTTCTGAGCAGCGGTTTTTTGAAGGACGGTTTTACCTTGATCAAAGCGCTCGGCGCCGATCTGACCCGAGCCGGCGGGGACTCCGGCAGCGCCGCTTTTCTGGCCACGGTGTCCAGGCTCGACGGCGCATTCGGCTTCAACGGCCGGCCGATCCAGGACCCGATCCAGGGAGGGCTTTCGGGTATTCTCAAGACGGCCGCGAGAGAGTGGCGGGACGTGGTTTGCCGCGCCATCGATGTGGACCCCGAATGGAAGGATCTTCGAGCGGTCGCGGAAACGATATCCGATGAAATCCTGTTTGCCGATCCCGCCGGCCCGGTCGAGGTCGGATTCGATCGGAAAAACCGCTTCACCCTGGCCGAGACGACGGTTGCCTACGAACGAGGAACCCCGCCGGAGCTTGCACTCGGAAACGGGGACGTCGTCGTCATCACCGGGGGCGCGCGAGGCGTCACGGCGGCCGCGGCCAAGGCCATCGCCGCTTTGCAGCCTCTCACCCTCGTCCTCATGGGAAGATCCCCCGCACCCGTGCCCGAACCGGGGTGGTTGAAGGGGATCAGCGATGAGCCCATGATGAAAAGGGCCATCCTGGATCATGAATTCTCGGGCGCCGCCCGCCCGACGGACGTGGAAAAGGCCTTCCATCGGTGGATGGCCAACCGGGAAATGACCGACACCCTGTCCGCCATTGCCGTTGCCGGATCCACGGTTCGCTATTTCACAGCCGACGTTCGCGACCGCGACAAGGTGATGGCGGTGTTGAAGGATGTTCAGTTGGTCCATGGACCCGTGAGGATCCTGCTGCATGGCGCCGGAGTTCTGGAAGACCGGTTGATTCTGGACAAGACGGCCGAGCAGTTCGAACGGGTGCTGGACACCAAGATCGGCGGATTGGGGAACCTGCTCGCCGGCATCGACCCGAAGGAGCTGCGCTACCTGGCGCTCTTTTCCTCGGCGGCCGCGCGCTACGGAAACCGTGGGCAGTCGGACTATGCGGCGGCCAACGAGGTCCTCAACAAAACGGCGCGGGCGATCGCTCAACAGTTCCCCGCCTGCCGTGTCGTGAGCTTCAACTGGGGTCCCTGGGACGGCGGAATGGTCACCGGGGCGCTGAAACGGGAATTTCTCAGAAACGGCACCGCCCTGATCCCGGTCCCCGCTGGCGTGGATGCCCTTCTTCACGAGCTCTCCGCCAAGGGCGGCGCCGACGTGGAAGTCGTCGTCGGCTCCGGATTTCCGCCGGAGGAAGCACCGGCAGTCTCGTCGACCGCCATGACCGAAGCTTCCCCCCAAGTGATCCAGGACCCGCCGACGTCAAACCTGTCGTTGAATTTTCAACGGGAAATCGATGAGAAGACCGTTCCCGTGCTCACCCATCACAAACTCGACGGGAAACCGGTCCTCCCCTTCGCTCTGATGGCGGAGTGGTTTGCCCACAGCGCCCTCCACGACAACCCGGGGCTCGTCTTGTCGGGCATCGACGATATGCGCCTGCTCAAGGGAGTCGTGATCGACAACGGCAGCAAGCACATCCGCCTGATGGCTGGAAAAGCGCGGAAAAGCGACACGGGATTCGCAGTGGACCTGGAACTCAGAGACGGATTCAAAAACGACCGCGAAATCGTCCACTCCCGGGCAACGGCCATTCTTTCGGATACGTTTCCGCCTCCGCCCGCTTTCGTCATACCGCCGGAGCTGTCGGATCGGAATTATCACCGGCCGATCGGCGATATCTATCGGGACGTGCTGTTTCACGGAGACGCCCTCCAGGGAATCCGCAAGGTCGAACATCTAGGTCCCAGGGGGATGGTCGCCCTGCTCGCAACGGCCCCTTCCCCGAGTCAGTGGATGTCGGACCCGCCCCGCAACCGCTGGATCGCCGACCCACTGGTTCTGGACTCCGCGCATCAGATGGCAAGCCTCTGGTGCCACGAACAGAAAGGACGCGTATCGCTTCCCAGCTACAACGCCGCCTATCGTCAATACCGGCGGGTGTACCCGTCGGAATCCATTACGGCCGTGCTCGAGATTCGAGAAGCGACCGAACGCAGAGTAAAGGGGGATTTTACCTTTCTGGACGGTGAAGGCCGTGTGGTCGCCGCCATCGCGGGCCACGAGGCCATCATGGACGACGCCCTGATCCACTCTTTCAAGCCGAACCTGCTTGCCGCCGCCGGGTAGTCCAATCAGCCCGGTTACCGGCACATGAAACCCGCCGGGAGAGGGTCACCCCCGCGGTCGGGCATTGACAATGCCTTGCATTTGATTTTGTATGGGGCCGATTCAGAGGCATCGCCGATGCCGCGCACGGGGACTTTTGAAGCTACGCAAGGGGTCAGCAGACGTTGAAATTCACCCAAGCCATAGCCCTTCCGGTCAGAGGGGTGATGATTGCCGCCATTGCCTGGCTCCTGCTGGGTCAACCTGCAGCAAGCGAAGAGATGCAGGAGGCCGCACCGCCGGCGGACCGCCAGGAGCTCCGCCTGACCGAGGCGGCCATGTGCGAATCCATCCGCGCATTCAAACCGGTCAACAGCGGCTCTGTTTTTCCGGTTTCGGTCGGCAAGATATACTGCTTCACTGCGTTTGAAAAAATCCCCGAGAAGATGTTCATCCATCATCACTGGTATCGAAGGGATCAGCTGGTCACCCGCAGGGGGCTTCAACTGATCCCTCCCAAATGGTCCTCGGCAAGCAGCATCCAGATCCGGGACGCCGACAAGGGCCCCTGGCGTGTCGACATCACCGATGACAACGGCCGGGTTCTGACGACACTTCGCTTCAGCATCACCGATTGACATGTTCGAATCCCTGTTTTCCGCCATGCGCTGGCAGGATGTCGTTGACATCCTGATCAACAGCTACATCCTGTTCCGCCTGCTGATCGTTCTGAGAGGCACCCGGCTGTTTCGCGTCCTCACGGTCGTCATCGTTTTTTTTATCCTCCAACGGCTGTCCTATTCGATCGGCCTGATCATCACGAGCTGGGTTCTCCAGGGCATCACGGCCCTGGCCGCCATCGTCGTCATCATCGTGTTCCGCAACGAAATCCGGACGGCATTCCAGGCCAAGAACATGGGGGACCTGATTTGGCGTTTCCCCAAGAAATCCACGGACACGCCGACCGACGCACTCGTATCGGCCGTATTCGATCTCGCGCGTGCCAGAATCGGCGCCATACTGGTGTTCCCCGGCCGCCAGGACCTCGAAGGGATCGTTTACGGAGGCGTCTCGTGGCAGGGCAAGCTTTCGAGGGAGATGATCAAGAGTGTTTTCTGGCCGGGGAACCCGGTCCACGACGGCGCGGCAATCGTCAACGGAGATCAGGTCGCCCATGTGGGGGCCATTCTACCCTTGTCGAGCCGGACCGACCTCCCAAGCCACTACGGTACGCGGCACCGGGCTGCCCTGGGCCTTGCCGAGCAGACCGACGCCGTGGTCGTGGTGGTATCGGAGGAGCGCGGCGACGTCACGGTCGCCCGGCGAGACGTGTTGACGCCGGTCCGGTCGCCCGAAAGCCTGCTGGCGCTTCTCAAGACCCAGTCGGGCGAGAGCCGGCGTGTTCCCACCGGCAAACGGGAAGAAAAATTTCGCATTGCGGCGGCGGCGGCAATCTGCCTCTTCGTCGTTTCGGCGATATGGTTCAGCTTTTCGGTCGGCTCGGGCGAGGCGCTCGCCACTCTCGAGGTGCCCGTCGAATACGACAAGCGGGACCCGGCCATGGAAATCGTTCAAACCTCGGCTTCCAAGATCAGGCTTCAGTTGAGCGGCCCCAAAACGCTGGTTCAGGCCATCATGCCGGATCAGGTCAAGGTGCGATTCGATCTTTCGAGGGCGACCGCCGGCGTCAACACGCTCACGGTGGGACAAGGAAACATCGAGCTGCCCCCGGGCATCAGCCTCAACAACGTGGAGCCCGATGTCATCAAGCTCGAGATGGACGAGATCGTCCGCAAGGTGCTGCCGATCCAGGTCGACTGGACCGGCCCCATGCCCAAGGGCAGGCGGATCGCCGAAACCCGGGTCATCCCACCAACGATCGAGGTGTCCGGGACCAAACAGGTCCTGAACCCCATCGAGACCCTCTACACACTGAAAATTCCCGTGGACAGCCTCAGCCAGGAGGGGGACATCGTCACCGAACTGGCGATCAAGCCGGGCGCGGTTCGGATCGTCTCCCCGGCCAGCAGCCGCGTTCGCGTCCACTACCGCACAGCCGCCCGCGAGCTGGTCCAGGAGACCCCCTGAAGAGAAAGGCGCGAGGCGCGACGGGGAGCGAGTGGAAAGTAGCGAGTAACGAGCAGAAAGTAGACGAGTAACGAGCAGAAAGTAGCGAGTAGAAAGTAGAAAGAAGGATTATAGGATTAGTGGATTGAGGATTAGAACGCTCGGCAATTTGCCTTACCCCGCTCCCGGCTCACGGTCACTCTCGGCTTTCTGCTTTGATCTTTGATCTATCCCTCGAGCCTTTAGCCTTTAGCCTTGAGCCTTTCGCCTTTCGCCTTTCCTCACTCCACCCCATGACGCTGTTTGAGACGGATGAGCCCCGGGCTTTTGTGCAGATGCATCAGGGGGGAATCGACGCCCAGGGCGATGAACCGTTTTTCGAGGGAATCGAAGAGAACCGGCCTGATGGGCCATCGAAACGCCTTGATGGCGGCTTGAAGCCGCTGCCACTCACGGCCGGCCTCGGGGTAAAGGGAGAAGATGTTGCGCGCGGCAGGCTCGCACAGAAACATTTCGCAAATGACGGGCTTGATATGCCAGCGGCAGCCACCGGGATCCAGGTAGATGCATTTGCCGGTGGAACGATGGCCGGTCAGGGCATCGATGAGCGATTTCAAGGATTCGAGCGGTGCGGTCAGCGCATTGATCGCGTGATCCGCAAAAAAGGTGATGATGCCGTCCTTGGTGCAGCACGCACTCAATCGGCTGTTGAAGCAGGCCTCCGAACACGTGTCGCTGAAAAAAGCCTCCTGGAAGCGGTCGACCTGGCGGCGAAGCTCCAGGTAGGGTGTGATCTCATTCAAAAGGGCGGCCTTTTCAACCTCGCCCATCCTGGCGATGGCATCACGGACCTGCCGATGGCATTCGAGCTGCTCGTCTCGATAACCGGTCATCAGTGATTTGCCCGTTCCGATCCCTCAACCGTTACGGATCGGCCTTCCCGCAAAAGAGGCGGCCCCTTTCCGGGTCCGGAAAAGAGGCCGTCGCATGAAAATTGGAATCCAGATCGTTCGGCTCTAATTGCCGATTTTCGGGCCGCCCGAATGACCGCAGCATCCCCCGCCGTTCCCGCCGCAACTCCCCTTGCCCGGGGAGGGCTTGCAGCAAGCGGTCTCACCGTTGCCCTTGCCCGCCGCCAGCGGCGGTCCCGCAGGCACCTCGGCGGAGATCAGCGCTTGGCCGCCCTTGGACTTCTGGTAGGCCCTGATGGCCTTTTGCAGGGCCTTCACGGAAAGCTGAATGCAGTGGTGCTTCTTTGCCGGAATCTCCTCAAGGGACTTGAACACATCGCCGTCATCGACCGCAAGGGCTTCCTCGACCGTTTTCCCCTTCACGAGATCGACCGCCGCCATCGCCGCGGAAATAGAGCCGGCACAGCCCAGAATCTGGTATTTCACGTCCTCGATGCGACCTTGGTCCACCTTGAGGAACACCGTCATGGAATCGCCGCAGGTGCCGACCATTTCCGAAATCTGATCGGCGTTTTCGATGGAACCCATGTGGGGTTTCCGGATGTAGTAATCGATGGCTTTTGCCGAGTAACCGGTCCGTGCAAGCATGGCCCGCAACTGGTCTTCGCTCTCCGAGGACTGCCTTGGATCCGTCATTTTGATTCCACCTCCAGGGAAACTTGTTGGCGAGGAAAGGAATTTTTTAAATCTTCCGTTTTGGAAAGTCAAGGCGTTGGGGGAAAAGCAAAAAGGCTAAAGGGGAAAGGCTAAAGGCCAAAGTGAAAGGGCTAAAGGCTCGAGGAATAATAGATCAAAGATCAAAGATCAAAGATCAAGGGAGAAGGCGGAGAGTGATTCGTGAGCCGTGAACCGTGGGATGTGAACCGTGTGCCGATTGTCCTGATCCGTGAACTGGTGCCCATCCGCGATGGTTTGATATGGGAACGAGCGTGTCCGATTCAGAAATGAGGGTCATGTCCTCGCTCCCATGCTCCAGCGAGTGAGCGTATCTGGAAAAAACAAGTCGTATTCCCGGTCAGAAGCACGAAAGCGAAATCGCTCTCCGGATCGCCCCAACTCCCAACTCGATTATCTTTCACCCCTTCACCATCAGCCTTTGCCCTTTGCCCTTTCCCCTTTCGCCTTTAGCCTTTCGCCTTTAGCCTTTTATAAGGTTGCGGAGACAGGGAATTTCGAGTATGAAAGAAGGCTTCTGAACGAATAAAAATCACCGATCGATCATATTGACCCGGGTGCGGGATGCTGCGCCCGGGGTCTGTCATTCTCAGAGCCAACTGTTTTCATGACTTCCCATCCCATCGCCGTCATCGAAGCTTCCGGGATTTTCCCGGGGAGCCGGTCCCTGGACGAGTTCTGGGACCACCTGATCCATCGCCTCGACTGCACGGGGCCGGTGCCTGAGGATCGATGGATCGCTCCGGCGGCGTCGGTCGTTTCGAGCCGCAACGAGCCGGACCGGGCCGTGTCCAACCGGGCCGGTTTGATTCTCGACTTCGACTTCGACCCGACCGGTTATTTCCTTCCGCCGGAGCACCTTCTGGCCCTGGATCCCCTTTATCATTTGGTGCTCCACTGCGGCAGGGAGATCGCGGAGTCCGGAAGGCTCGACAGCGTGGATCCAGGGCGGATCGGCGTGGTTTTGGCCGCCATCGCCCTTCCCACGGATGCGGCGTCGGCACTGTCCCGGAAGCTGTTCGGAAAGGAACTCGAACGCCGCTGGTTTCCGGAATCACCCGCCGGTTCCCGAAATCCCGTCACGCCGCTCGAAGCGATGGCCTCCAGGGTGACGGCGCTGCCGGCGGCCCTACTGGCCCGTGCCTTCGGCTACCGCGCCGGAAGCTTTACGCTCGACGCGGCCTGCGCCTCATCCCTTTTCGGAATCAAATTCGCCTGCGACGCCCTTCGTTCCGGCCGGGCGGACGCCATGATCGCAGGCGGGGTTTCGCGACCCGACTGCCTTTATACGCAGATCGGCTTCAGTCAGCTTCAGGCCCTTTCACCGTCCGGACGCGCCGCTCCGTTCGATGCGGATGCCGACGGTCTGGTGGTGGGAGAAGGCGCCGGGCTCGTCGTCCTCAAGCGCCTGGAGGACGCCGTTCGGAACGGCGACCCGATCCTCGGCATCATCCGAGGCATGGGCCTCTCCAACGACATGCGGGGCAGCCTGCTCGCGCCTGAGATGGAGGGCCAGCTGCGGGCGATGCGGGCGGCCTACGCCGATGCCGGATGGACCCCTGACCAGGTGGACCTGGTCGAATGCCACGGTGCCGGCACACTGGTCGGGGATGCGGTCGAGCTCAAAAGTCTCGGGGCGCTGTGGGAAGGTGCGTCATGGTCGCCGGGTCAGTGCGCCATCGGCTCGGTCAAGTCGACGATCGGCCATCTGCTCACCGCGGCCGGCATCGCGGGCCTGATCAAAATCCTGCTCGGCCTGAAACACCGAACGCTCCCGCCGTCATTGAACTTCAACCGCCCGCGTCCTGGAAGCCCGCTGGAAAACGGTCCCTTCAGGGTCCAGACGGTCGCCGAACCTTGGCATCAAAGGGATTCCGCCACACCGCGGCGAGCGGCGGTCAGCGCTTTCGGCTTCGGCGGTATCAACGCTCACCTCCTGGTCGAGGAATGGCTTCCCGGAAAAACGTCCGTGCCGGTCGCCGCACCGGCGCCGCCTGCCGAGGAGCCGGTCGTGATTGTCGGCATGTCGGCCGCCTTCGGTCGATATGGTTCGTTGAAGGCTTTCGAGGAGGCGGTTTTCAAGGAAGCCCATGAGTTCGGTTCAGCGCCCGCCAGCCGATGGAAAGGATGCCGCACCGTTCAGGACCTCCTGTTCCGCCGCTCCCCACCGAAAGGAAACTACCTGGATCGCCTGGACATCCCCCTGGGAAGATTTCCGATTCCGCCCAGGGAGATTCCCGATATTCTGCCGCAGCATCTGCTCATGCTGGCAGTGGCGATGGAAGCCCTGTCCGACGCCGGCATGGCCGATGAACCGGCACGCCCCCGGATGGGGGCGGTCATCGGCATGGGTTTCGATTTCGAGGAAACCCAGTTTCAGCTGCGCTGGAGCCTGCGGCGCCTGTTGCGGGAGTTCGAAGGAAAACATGGACTTCGGACTGAATCCGTCGAGGCGGCGGGTGGCGCAAAACGCCTGGCCGACGGCATTTCTCCCCCCCTCACCCATGTGCGGACGCTGGGCGCCCTGGGAAGCCTGATCGCGAGCCGGATTGCAAAGGCCTTCCGGTTCGGCGCCCCGAGCTTCGTTCTCTCGTGTGAAGCCGCCTCCGGGATGAAGGCGCTCGAAATCGGCGCCCGGTCGCTTCAAAGACACGAGGTCGACGCGGTCCTGGTCGGAGCGGTGGATCTCCCGGGCGACCTTCGGGAAATGGCTGCGGCGGACGCCATTCGAGGATGGTCCGGCCGGCCGGCAGTCCATCCCTTCGATCGGAAAGCCGACGGCAGTCTTCCCGGCGAAGGTGCGGCCGCCCTGGTGCTCAAGCGGCTATCCGACGCCACATCCTCCGGAGACCGCATTTACGCCGTTCTGGATGGGCTGGGATCCGTTTCCGGGGCATTCGCTCCCACGGAGGCGCCTGCTTCGACCGCTTGTTCCGACGCCATTGCGCTTGCATTCCGGGACGCCGGGGTCGGTCCGGAAGCAATCGAATACGTCGAATCCCACGGCAGCGGGTTTCCCCCGGAGGACCGAGCGGAAAGGGAGGCATTCCACCGCGTCTTTCCGGCCCGCCCGTTTCCCTGCGCGATCGGCTCCGTCAAGTCCGCGATCGGACACGCGGGGGCGGCCGCCGGTCTGGCAGCCGTCGTGAAAACCGCCCTTTGCCTCCACCGGAGACGGATCCCCGGTCTTCCCGGATACGCGGTCGGCGAGGAGCCCGGGTGGGATTCCGAGCGGTTCCATCTTCCCCGTGCCACCCATTATTGGCTGCGGAATAGCGAAGACGGCCCGCGACGTGCCTGCGTCAGCGCCATGACCCCGGATGGGGTCGCCATGGCCGCGGTGCTGCGGGAAGCACCGTCCGATGCCGCCGTACCCGTGACCGCGGGCCTCCATGCCGCGTCCCTTCCGCCCCTGGGGATGTTTCTGGTCGACGGGGCCGATCCGGATGCGCTCCTGAGCCGGCTGGACCGGCTCGAACGGGAGGCTTCGCAGTTCGACGGGCCGATCGGGCACGCCGCGGCCGCCTGGCTTCGGGAACACCCCCCTGATTTCGGAGCTCGCCTCGCCGTCGCGGTCGAGGGCTCCGACCCCCGGGAGCTGAAACGGTCCATCGCAGCCGCCAGGACTGCCATCCGGAACGGAACGGAAATCCGGTTCACGCCGACCTCGGCCGCCTGCTACGCCTCTGCCCCGTTGGGCGCGTCGTCCGCAGTGGCGCTGGTCTATCCCGGATCGGGAAACCAGTTTCCGGGAATGGGGCGGGAGATCGGACTGTTCTGGCCCGGCATTCTCGATGAAATGGACCGGGAGACGGGAAGGCTTCGGGACCGAGCCCGCCCCGGACGGCTTCTGCCGTGCCGCAGCGAGTGGCCCCCCGGCTGGGAGTCCGCGGCCATGGCCGGGTTGTCCCGGGATCCCAGGGATCTTTTTTGCGGTCACGTCACCCACGGCCTGGTGGTGACGCGCCTTCTCGAACGCCTGGGGCTGAGGCCCCGCGCCGCTTTCGGCTACAGCCTGGGCGAATCCGCCGCCTATTTCGCAACCGGGGCATGGCCCCATCCCGACGAGATGCTGAAGCGGATTCAGAAGACGGACCTGTTCACCCATGCGCTCTACGGCGCCTGCCGTTCGGCCCGCAAAGCCTGGGGGCTATCCGAAACCGAAACGTTCGAATGGCACGCGGTCGTGGTCGACCGCCCGGCCGACGCCATCCAATCGGCCCTGGAGGAATTTTCCCGCGTTCGCCTGCTCATCGTCAACACACCCGAGGCATCCGTCATCGGCGGGGACCGCCCCCAGGTGGAGGCGCTGGTCCGGCGCCTCGGCGCCAACGCCGTACCGCTGGACGGGGTGATCAGCGTTCACTGCGACGCGCTTTCCCCTTCCGCCGATGCCTACCGGGACCTGCACCGGCTGCCGGTCCGGGAGTTGAACGGCATCACGCTCTATGGCTGCGCGGACGCCGCCCCGATCCGGATCGAGTCCGACGCCATGGCGGAGTCCATCCTCCGGCAGGGGCTCGACGGATTCGATTTCCCGAAGCTGGTCGAGCGGGTCTACCGGGACGGGGTCCGCATCTTTATCGAAACCGGGCCGGGGGCCTCCTGCACGCGCATGATCCAGCAGATTCTCGACGGCAGACCTCACCTGGCCCTTTCCGCCTCCCATCGGCACCAAGGCGACTTTGCCGCCATCGCCAGGATCGCCGCAACGCTGGCCGTGCACCGCGTCCCGGTGGAGTGGTCGCTTCTGACCGTCCGGCCGGCGGCCGTGGAAACGGCTTCGGTCGATCCGTCCGCATCGATCCGGGTGGTCAACGGCGGAAAGTCGATCGACTGGCCGGCGCTTCCGGCCCTGGCCGTCGATGCACCCTCCCCCGCCCCGGAAGCGGCCTCTTACCGGGTACCGGCGTCCGTCTCCGGTCCGCCGACCCCGTACCCGACGTTCGCCCAGCCATCGATCGACCGGCTGGTCCAGGACCTCGTCGAAAGCTCGGAGCAGACCAGCGCGGCCCATGAGCGATTCCTTTCACTATCTCAGGACTGGATCCGGTCGTACGCCGATGCGGTTGAACTCAAATCCCGCCTGCTGGCGGCGTCGCCCCCGGGAACGAAACCGGGCGGCAAAACGTCTTCAGCCGTTCCAGCGCCCAACGTCCCGGATACCCCGGAAACCGCGCTTTCCACGCCCCCGCATCCCCGCTTTCCCGCATTTTCGCATTCCGGCATTCCCGCCCCTGTCTTCACCCGCGGGCAATGCATGGAGTTCGCGGTGGGATCCGTTGCTCGCCTGTTCGGTCCCGATTTTGCGGAGGTGGACCGGTATCGCGTACGGGTCCGGCTGCCGGACGAGCCCCTGATGCTGGTGGACCGGATCCTTCGGATCGAAGGCCGGAAAGGGCAGCTGGGACCGGGAAGGATTGTCACGGAACACGATGTCCTGCCGGACCAGTGGTACCTGGACGGCGGCCGGGCGCCGGTCTGCATTTCGGTGGAGGCGGGCCAGGCCGACCTCTTTTTGTGCGCCTATCTTGGGATCGATCTCCACGTCAGGGGCCTGCGCACCTACCGGCTTCTCGACGCCACGGTCACCTTTCACCGGGGGTTGCCGCTTCCCGGAGAAACGATCCGCTACGACATCCGGATCGAAAAATTCATCAAACAGGGCGATACCTGGATGTTCTTTTTCGAATTCGACGGATCGATCGCCGGACAACCGTTGATCACGATGCGAAACGGCTGCGCCGGCTTCTTCACCGAGGAAGAGGTCCGCAACTCGGGCGGAATTCTGCCAGGCGAACCCGAAGAAACACCGGTTCCGGCGGGCGGGGCGGAGCCGCTGGTCGCCGTTCGCTCCCGACGGATTGACGACGAGGCTCTCGATGCGCTGAGGGACGGCGATCTCGAGAAGGCATTCGGAGCGGATTTCGCGGGCATCAGACTCCCGGAAGGCCAGCGCCTGCCAGCCGGACGGATGCGTCTGATCCACCGGGTTCTCGACCTGGATCCTTTCGGCGGCACGGGCGGGCTGGGGGCCATCCGCGCCGAGGCGGACATCCGGCCGGACGACTGGTTTCTCACCTGCCATTTCGTGGATGACCAGGTCATGCCCGGCACGTTGATGTATGAGTGCTGCGCCCACGCCCTCCGCGTCCTGTTGCAGGGGATGGGATGGGTCAGCCCGAACGAGGAGGCTCGCTTCGAGCCGCTGACGACCGCGCCCGCGGTTCTCAAATGCAGGGGGCCGGTCACGCCCGAAACGAAAAAAGTGGTTTACGAAATCGAGATCACCGACATCGGATCGAATCCCGAACCCTTCGCGATCGCCGACGCCATGATGATCGCAGACGGACGGCGGATCGTCCGATTCAAGGGGATGTCGCTTAAATTATCGAATGTTGGGGAATCTGACTTAAAGCAGTTCTGGAGGAAGCGTTCGGAACACCGTCCAGTGCCGGGCAGGACAGTCCCGGCGGTTTTCGAACGCCGCCACATCCTCGCCTTCGCCTCCGGAAGGCCCTCGGACGCCTTCGGCAGCCGCTACCGGCCGTTCGACGACGGACGGTTCATCGCCAGGCTTCCCGCGCCGCCCTACTCCTTTATCGACCGGGTGACCGTTGCCGAGCCCGAACCCTGGGTGCTCGAGCCCGGCGGATGGCTCCAGACGGAATTCGACGTCAAGCCCTGGCACTGGTATTTTCAAGCCAACCGTTCGGACGTGATGCCGCTTTGCGTTCTCATGGAAATCGCGCTTCAGTCCTGCGGATTTCTGGCAGCCTACATGGGTTCGGCGCTGAAAAGCGAACAGGACCTTCACTTCCGCAATCTGGACGGAACCGCCACGATTCATGAAAATGTCCGCCGGGGCGCCTTCACGCTGACGACACGCTGCCGCCTCCTGCGCGCCTCGTCCGCGGGGGATATGATCATCGAACAGTTCGAATTCGAGGTGTCGCGGGAAGGCAGCCCCGTCTACACCGGCAGGACCGGCTTCGGGTTCTTTACCGCGGAGGCCCTGGACGAACAAAGAGGCATCCGCGAGACATTCGATGCCGGCGTCGGGGCCGAATCCACCGCAGTTCCGGTCGAAACCCTGACGGACCTGCCGCCTTTCTTGCCGGAAGACCGCGTGGACGAACCGGATTTCCCGCCCGGCCTTCCGGCTCGGGCCATTCGCATGATCGACCGGATCCAGGTGGCTCCCCGGCAGACCGCCGGCGGAAGGGTTCTGGAGATGCGAGGGTTCAAGGATGTCGACCCCGCCGCATGGTACTTCAAGGCTCATTTTCACCAGGATCCTGTTTGCCCGGGCTCCCTTGGCATCGAATCCCTGATCCAGATGGCCCGGTGCGCCGCCCTCGACATCTGGCGCACCCGGTATCCGGGCCACAGGCTGGAGCTTCGCGTCGGAAGCCCGCATACCTGGCAGTATCGCGGACAGATATTGCCTTCCAACAAGACCATCGTCGTCGAAGCCTCCTGCGAAGAGGAGGATGGGGACAACGGATCCGAATTCCGGATCGACGGCGCCTTGAAAGTGGACGGCCTTTTCATTTATAAGCTGCTGAATTTCGGTGTTCGCCTGGTTGCGGACGCCGCGAACGCGGATTAACCCGACGATCGACCCGCTGAGATCATGAAATATCGAAACGTGTACCTCGATTCCATCGGCTACGAGCTGGCCCCCAACGTGGTGACCTCGGACGACATCGAGTCCCGGCTTGCCCCGGTATACGAGGCGTTGCACCTCAAGCCCGGCCAGCTCGAGCAGATCACCGGCATCCAGGAAAGCCGGTACTGGGACGAGGAGTTCCGCCTGTCCGAGGGCGGGGTCCGGGCCGGCCGGAAGGCCTTGGAGACATCGGGCGTTCCGGCGAGCGAAATCGGTATGCTCATCTATGGCGCCGTCTGCCGTGAGAACCTCGAACCGGCCACCGCCTGCGCGGTCGCCGACGGTCTTGGCCTGAGCCCGGAGGCGCAGGTCTACGACGTCTCCAATGCCTGCCTGGGCATGCTCAACGGCATGGTGCAGATCGCCAACGCGATCGAGCTTGGCCAGATCCGCGCCGGTATCGTCGTTGCCTGCGAATCCTGCCGGCAAATCGTCGAGAGCACCATCGAGAGGCTTATCGAAACCCGGAGCATGGAGGTGTTCAAAACCACGGTTGCAACCCTCACGGGCGGTTCCGGAGCGGCGGCGGCCGTCTTGACGGACGGCTCGTTCGGATCCGCAGGCCATCGTCTTCTGGGCGGAATCGTCCGGAACAGTGTTCGGCACCATCGCCTGTGCACATGGGGCCCGGACACCGGGATCCCGGCCACCCTTCCGCACGTGATGAACACCGACTCGGTGGGCGTGCTCAAAAACGGCGTCGCCCTGGGCGTCGACACCTTCAAGGCGTTTCGGAAGGAACTGGAATGGGGGCCGGACGCTCCCGATAAAATCATCTGCCACCAGGTCGGCGCGGCCCACCAGAAGACGATCCTGGACGGCATCGGAATTCCGGTATCCAAGGACTTCAGCACGTTCCGGTACCTCGGCAACATCGGGACCGTATCGCTTTTCATCACCGCTGCCATCGCCCACGAGAGAAGTTTTCTGGAATCGGGCGACCGGGTTGGCTTTCTGGGGATCGGCAGCGGACTCAACTGCCTGATGATGGGGCTGAGATGGTAGGTGCGCCCGCGATTCGAACCGGCACTCGCGGCTCATCCCGGCCGGCCGGTTTTTTCGGCAGCGCGGAATTCGAGGCCCTGTATCCCTTTGCCTCTCACTTCGCGAATGTCCGCGGACGGCAGTACCATTACCTGGACGAAGGAAAGGGCGATCCCGTCGTCCTCCTGCACGGCAACCCCACCTGGTCCTTCTACTTCCGCAGCCTGGTCGGAGCGCTGAGGGAGCATTACCGGGTGATCGCCCCGGACCACATCGGCTGCGGCCTCTCGGAGAAGCCCCGAAAAACCGGTTACGGCTTCCGTCTCGAAGACCGGGCAGCCGATCTCGAGGCTTTTCTGGACGGCATGCGGCTCAAGGACCGCCTGACGCTGGTGCTGCACGACTGGGGCGGCATGATCGGACTGGTTTACGCAACGCGCCATCCCGAACGCGTCGGTCGTCTGGTCGTCACCAACACGTCGGGCTTTCTCCCGCCGGCCGGCAAGCCGATCCCGAAGCGCCTGCGGTTGATCCGCAACCTGGCATGGTTCGGCGTCCCCGCCGTCCTGGGCTTCAATCTTTTCGCCCGGGGCGCACTCGTGATGGCTCCCCGCAAACGTCTGGACCCGGAGGTCCGAAAAGGATTGATCGCCCCCTACGACCGGCCGCGAAATCGAACGGCAACCCTGCGGTTCGTTCAGGACATACCCCTTCGGCCCGGCGATCCGGGTTATTCTATCGTTCGCGAAACCGACCGGCGCCTTCATCTCCTGGCCCAGGTCCCGACGCTGATCTGCTGGGGAATGCGGGATTTCGTTTTTGACCGGGATTACTACAACGAGTGGCGGCGACGTTTTCCAACGTCCCGGTGCCGCGTGTTTCCGGATGCCGGCCACTACCTTCTCGAGGACGAGCCTGAAGCCGTATGCAGGGAAACGATCGACTTTCTGGAGCAGCACCCACTGTGCCCATGACACTGAGCCATATGACGGAAAACGAATACTTCACCCCGGACACGGTCAACATTGCCAACCGATTGCGGGATACGGCCGCCCGTCATCCCTACAAGCGGGCGGTGGTCTGCACCGCGGGAAGGGACCGGTTCGGCCGCGCGGCCTACGTCCATCTCACCTTCGAACAACTGGACCGGGAATCGGACTGCCTGGCTCACGGGCTGGCGGCCGCCGGCATCCAGAAGGGCGTGCGGACGGTGCTGATGGTCCCGCCGGGGATCGACTTCTTCGTACTGACCTTCGCCCTGTTCAAAGCCGGCGCCATCCCGGTCGTGGTGGACCCGGGCATGGGAATACAGCGAATGGTGGAGTGCCTTCGGTCGACCCGCTCCCGGGCCTTCGTGGGCATCCCGAAGGCCCACCTGCTTCGAGGTCTCTTCCGGGAGGCATTCCAGTCGATCAAGACATCCGTGGTGGTCGGACCGCGTTGGTTTTTCGGCGCCACGACGCTTCACGGCCTGTATCACAGGCCCTGGCGTCCCTACACGCCTGCCGGCACCCGGCGTGACGATGCCGCCGCCATCCTCTTTACGACCGGCAGCACCGGCCCCGCAAAGGGCGCCGTCTACACCCACGGCAACTTCGATGCACAGATCGAGCAGATCCAGGCCCACTTCGCCATCGCCGACGATGAGATCGACCTTCCCACGTTTCCGCTTTTCGCCCTTTTCGATCCCGCGCTGGGAATGACCGCCGTGATCCCGGACATGGACCCGACCCGGCCGGCCGCCGTGAACCCGGATGCTGTCATCGAGCCGATCCTCAATCACGGCGTAACGAACATGTTCGCCTCACCGGCCCTTCTCAACCGGGTGGGCGGGTTCGGCAAGGCGAACGGAATCCGGATGCCGTCGCTGCGAAGGGTCGTATCCGCGGGGGCGCCCGTTTCCCCCGACAATATCGAGCAATTCTCCGCGATGCTTGCCGAGTCAGCGGAAGTGCACACACCTTACGGGGCCACCGAAGCGGTCCCGGTCCTCTCCATCGGCAGCCGGGAAATCCTGTCGGAGACCCGCAGGCTGAGCGACCAGGGCTTCGGGATTTGTGTCGGCCGCCCCATCAACGACATCGCGGTGCGCATCATCCGGATCTCCGACAGTCCCATCGCCGCCTGGACCGATGAGCTGGAGGTCAGGGACGGCGACATCGGAGAGATTGCCGTCAAGGGTCCGATCGTCACACGCCGCTACTTCGACAACCCCGAGGCCGATACCCTCCACAAGATCCAGGATGGAGACGGATTCTGGCACCGGATGGGAGATCTGGGCTGGAGGGATTCCAAGGGCCGGATCTGGTTCTGCGGCCGGAAAAGCCACCGGGTGACCACGCCGAATGGCGATCTTTTCACGATCCCCTGCGAGGCCGTTTTCAACCGTCATCCGTCCGTGCTCCGGAGCGCCCTCGTGGGCATCGGAGACCCCGGACGCCAGACGCCCGTCATCTGTATCGAGACGGTCTCTGAACACTCCCGGGCCGACCGGGAGCAGCTGACCCGGGACCTTCTGGAGCTGGGCCGAGAAAACCCACTGACCCAGGGCATTCAGACCATCCTCTACCACCGGTCGTTTCCGGTCGACATCCGGCACAACTCAAAGATATTCAGGGAAAAACTGGCGGACTGGGCGGCGGGAAAACTGAAGGGAAAAATCCAGGCGCCGGAGGAGCGCTGAATGCGAATCCATGGTGCGGAAACGATTCTGGTCACCGGGGGCGGCGGATTCCTGGGCGGCGCGATTGTCCAAAAGCTCCTGAAGCACGGCCACCGGCTCCGCAGCTTTTCCAGGCGGCGTCATTCCGCTCTCGACGCCCTCGGGGTCGAGCAGATCGCGGGAGATATTGCGGACCCCGATGCGGTGAAGACAGCCGTCGAAGGTGTTGACGCCGTCGTTCATACGGCCGCAAGAGCCGGCGTGTGGGGGCCGTGGGAAGCCTACCACCGGACGAACACGGAAGGCACCCTCAATGTCATCGCCGCCTGCCGGGCCGCGGGCGTCAACCGCCTGGTCTACACGAGCTCCCCCAGCGTGGTCTTCGACGGATTGGACATGGAAGGCGTGGACGAATCCGTTCCCCTGGCGCGGCAATTCCACGCCCCCTACCCCGCCAGCAAGGCGCTTGCGGAAACGGCCGTCCGGGAGGCCGCGAGCGATGAACTCCGGACGATCTGTCTGCGTCCCCATCTCATCTGGGGGCCGGGCGACAACCATCTCGTTCCGCGGATCCTGGCACGGGGGCGGCGGCTGGTCCGGGTCGGAAACGGCATGAACCGGGTCGACACCGTTTACATCGACAATGCCGCTGACGCCCACCTGCTGGCGCTCCACCGACTGGCGGAAACCCCCTCGCTCAGCGGACGCGTCTATTTCGTCTCCAACGGACAGCCCATCCAGCTCTGGAAGATGGTGGA
Source organism: Desulfobacterales bacterium (assembly GCA_049366795.1). GTDB lineage: Bacteria > Desulfobacterota > Desulfobacteria > Desulfobacterales > UBA5852 > CALNZV01. The sequence continues at coordinate 52,992 of JBMNCP010000062.1, read as the reverse complement.
CGGCATTCTTTCCGCCGGCGGTATGCCGCCGGTCAGACGAAGCATTTCGACCGCCGCGGCGCGGCGACTGGGGGCAACAATGGAATGGGCCTATCGGACCTTCCGACTGCCCGGCGAACCCCCGATGACCCGATTCGTCGCCGAGGAACTCGCCACCAGCCACTGGTTCGACATCGGGGCCGCCAGGAGGGACCTCGGCTACGATCCGGCGGTCTCCATTGACCAGGGGCTGCGGCTGCTGGAAGAATGGCTCAAATCAGAAGGACAGCGAAAGGAGACCGATCCATGCTGTTGACGGATCTGCAACCCGCGGAAAATTGGGGGAAGCTGGAGGAGGAAATCCGCCAGCGCTCCGGGATGCGCGCCCGCGTCTACGATATCGACGGTATCGGCATCAGCGGAAAAAGTGCCCCGACCGGCGAGCTTTGCTCCGAGATCCGGGCGACTGGAAAAGGCCAGACCTACATCTGCGCCGTCGCCCACCAGAACATGGCCGCCATGGCGCAGAACACGAAGAACTTTATCATCGAGGAGTGCGACGCGGGGCTGATCAAGATCGTGGTGCCGATCTTCGTCGACGGGGAGTTTCTGGGCGCGGCCGGCGGCTGCGGCCGGCTGCTGGAAGACGGGGAGGTCGACGACTTCATGATCAACAAGACCACCGACATTCCCGACGATCGCATTGCCGAACTGGCCGAAACCATCCAAATCATGACGAGGAGCGAGGCGGAAGACCTGGCAGAGTTCATTCGGGGCCGAATCGAACGAATCGTTCAGGACTACCGGAGCCGCATCGGCTGAACCCGGCCCCGGCCCGGTTACGTCCGGCACCGCCTCCCTTCGAACCCGGAACCTCGCGACGATCCATCGGTTTCGGCTGCCGGACCCGCGGCGCGTCGGTACACCGTCACATCAATCCGGCAGCAGATCGTAAAAGTAGGTCATGGAATCCGAGCGGGTGACGATTCCGATGACCCGGTCGTTTTCTACCACCGGGAGCCGCCCGATATCGTGCTTCACCATGAGATGGGCCGCCTGGAGCGGGCTCGCCCCCGGTTCGATGGTTATGATTTTCGTCGCCATGAAGGCCTTCACGGGCGCCTTGAGCTGCGATTCCTTCCGCACCTTGCGAAAATCGCGGCGTGAAATCATTCCCACCAGACGTCCGTCGTCCATGACCGGAAGCCCGGTGAACCCCCGGCTTCGAAGCACTTTCGCGACCTGGTCCATGGAGGTGTCCGGAGTGACGGCAACGACCGGAAACGACATGAGGTCGCTCATCTGAACCGACGCCTGTTGGTTTCCGTAAATCAGGGAAAGGATCATCTCCTCGATGGCCTCGGGGCGGGCCCCCTTGACGAGCGCGGAGGCCGCCCCTGCGTGTCCCCCGCCGCCGAGCGCCCGCATCAGCACCCCCATGTCGATCGTATCGGGCTGGCTGCGGCCGATGACGATGCAGCGATCGCCGGCCGTGTCCCTGAAGATGCCGATCGCCGCATCCACGTTGACGATGTCCTTGTACATCCGGACCACGATGGCAAGGCTGCCCACATGCCCGGTCACGTCGATGCTGCAGATGCTGATCGAGTGCCCGCGGGCGGTCCCCCGCTCGGCCTTCTGAAGCATTTGGAACAGAACCTCCTTCTGCTTCTGACCGTAGGCGGGGCGGAGAAACCGCTCCAGCACGTGAAGGTCGGCCTTCTGCTCCAAAAGCCATCCGGCCGCGTAAGCGTCTTCGGCGGTCGTCGACGTAAAGGTCAGGTTGCCGGTGTCCTCGTAGATCCCGCACAGAAAAAGGGTGGCCATCATCGGCGTCAGCGGGATTTTCAGGCGCCTCAACTCCCGAATCAGAAGCGTTATCGTAGCGCCGATCACTTCCGTAACGGCGGAAGCGGCCTCGATGGTTCCCACATCCGAGTGATGGTCCCACAGCACGATTTCGAGCCCCGGTTTGTTCTCCAGCGGCGACATCCGGTCCAGCCGGTCCCACCGGGCCGTATCCAGTACGATGAGGCGGCCGACTTTCTGGAGATCCACATCATCCGGCGCCCTGACGTCCAGCATGTCCTTGTGAAAGGAGAGAAAGGCCTTCACATTGGCATTGACGGCGGTCGGGACGATCGGCACGGCGCCTGGATACAGGAGCGTGGCGGCGACCACGGAAGCCAGTCCATCGAAATCACAGTTGCGGTGGGTCGTGGCAATCTGCAGGAGATCGGTATCGGGATTCATATCGGGCGATCCTTCCGGGATTCGGGATCCGGACGGCCAACCGGCGGGGTCCATTCGACAAGGGGACGGTCCGGGCTGCCGTCCGTCAGAAGTTTTTCATCCCGGTTCCCGGACCGATATTCGAGCTCGAGCCGGTAGCGCTCCAACTCGGTCTGGCTTTCCAGTGATTTCCTGGCGAGGAGAAACCGCAGGTAGATGATCCAGACCAGCAGCCCGAGCACAACGGCGCCGAGACCGAGAAATCCCCATTTAAAGCGGCTCAGCGTCTCGATGCCGACCCGTCCGAGGTGGGTGATGAGGTTGGGTACCACCCAGTAGGCGAAAATGCCGACCAGAATGAGGAAGCCGATGATGAAGATGTTGTAGCGGCTCAGCCGCAGCAGGAGACGCTCGAGGCGGGTGCTCTCCCGGCGGTTCCGGTCATCCGGCGAATCGGCCCTCGGAGGTGTTTCCGGCGACTCGCCGTAGAAGACGGCAAGGAAGGCCTTCACCAGGAAGGCGAACAGCAGCATGGCGCCGATCGGAATTCCGAACGCCGCCACGAACCATGCCCGGAACGGGAACGGCACCTCGCGCGTTGCGAGTCGGAGTTCGTACCGGTCGAGAGGGCCGAAATTCTGCTCGAAATAGTATTTGTCGAACTGGCTCAGATTGGAGCCGTCCGCCTCGTAGATCACGGAGCCTTCCGGGGTGAGTACCTGGATGGTGGACTTCCGGCCTGATTTCATCGCGGCGATGGCAAAAATCTCGATTTCGATCAACAGAAGGCAGACCCCGATGACCACGAACATGGTTTTGTGGTCCCGCACGATCTGCATCATGTTTTGCTTTGACATTTACGGGTCCTTCTGGTTTGTATGGCGGTCGGAGCGGGTAGTACGGTTAAGATAGTTTAGTTAGTTAAGATAGTTAAGTTAGTTAGGATAGTTAAGTTAGTTAGGATAGTTAAGTTAGTTAAGATAGTTAGGTTAGTTAAGTTAGTTAGGATAGTTAAAATGGTTAAGATCGTTGGGGTCGTTGGGACTTTTGAATAAGTAAGACAGTCAGCGCCCATCGGCATGCGCGTGGGTAGTATCCACCTTCTAAACGATACCTACCGGCTCAACTTTCCCCCAATCGGGAGTGATTATCTCCAACGATGGCCTCATACCACAAGGCTCCCAACGGAGACAACCAACGGAAAGGAAATGCATGAAGGCGGTCAAGGCGAAAGCGAGAGAACGGATGCAGGGTTTCTGCAGGGTCTGCCCGGTTTGCAACGGGCGTGTCTGCGCGGGTGAAGTGCCGGGGATGGGCGGAATCGGAACCGGCGCCTCCTTCCGCGCCAATCTTGATGCGCTCGCAGGCTGGCGATTCAACATGCGCCTGATTCACGGCGTCGACGCACCTGACACCCGCGTCGAACTGCTGGGAATGGACCTGGACCTGCCGGTGATGGCTGCGCCCATCGGCGGGGTCTCGTTCAACATGGGCGGCAAGGTATCCGAAGTGGATTACATCACCGCCAAGCTTCAGGGGTGCCACGAGAAAGGCATCGTCGGCTGCACCGGCGACGGCGTCCCTCCCTTCATTCACGAAGCAGGCTTTGACGCCATCCGATCCGTCGACGGAAAGGGAATTCCGTTCATCAAACCCTGGGAGGATGACGAACTCTTCCCGAAATTGGAGAAGGCGCTCGAAACCGGAGCGGACGTCATCGGAATGGACATCGATGCCGCCGGACTCATCACCTTGAAACTCATGGGACGGCCGGTAACGCCCAAGCCTGTCGAGAAACTCGCCGGGATCATTCGCCGGGTGTCCGCCCGCTTCATCCTCAAGGGCATCATGACCGTGGACCAGGCGAAGCTTGCCGTCGATGCGGGAGCTGCGGCCATTGTGGTCTCCAACCACGGGGGCCGGGTGTTGGACCACACGCCCGGCTCCGCGGAAGTGCTGCCGGAGATTGCAGACGCCGTCAAGGGCCAGGTGGCGATCCTGGCCGACGGCGGTGTCCGCTCGGGGGCGGATGTCCTGAAAATGATCGCCCTCGGGGCCGATGCGGTCATGATCGGCCGCCCGTTCTCCGTGGCTGTCATGGGCGGGCTCAAGGAAGGCGTCCACGCCTACATCGACCAGATCAAGTCGGAACTGCTCTCAGCCATGGTATTGACGGGCGTCAGCCGGATTACCGAGGCCGGGCGCGGCATACTCAGACCGCATACCGGACCGAATCCATGAGCAAGATCATCATCTCCGTACTGGGCCAGGACCGCCCGGGCATCATCGCCGCCGTCTCCCGCGTCCTCCTCGAGCATGAAAGCAATATCGAGAACGTGAGTCAGACGACCTTGCAGTCCTGTTTTGCCGGGATCTTCATTGCGGCCATACCGGACCGCCTGGCGCCTTCGACGATCGAAGATGCCCTCGCGGAACGGCTTTCCTCCATGGGGCTTCAGGTGCACGTTCAACCGATGGCGGCGCTGGAAGCCCCCTCCTCCGCGCCGGAGGCCGATCCCTTCGTCATCACCACCCGCGGCCCCGACCGGAAGGGTCTGGTGGCGGAAATCAGCGCCGTTCTCGCCCATCACGGGGTCAACATCACCAATCTTCAAGCGCTATTCAAGGGTGGAGACGATCCCACGGCCAACATCATGATTTACGAAGTGGATATTCCACGCCGGGCGGATCACGATGCCCTTTTTGCGGATCTGAAAAGTCGATCCGAAAAACTCAGGCTGAAGATCAGTATTCAACACCGGGAGATCTTCAAGGTGTTGAACCGTATCTGAGCCTACCCTCCATGAATGCCGGCAACGCGTTTTCACTCCTCAACCCCGTCGTAGATGGTGACGATCCATGCTGACACAAAATGAAATTCTCTCCACCCTGGAGATGGTCCAAAGCGAGCATCTCGATCTGAGAACCGTAACGCTGGGCATCAGCCTGATGGACTGCGCCAGCGAGAACCCCGCCCGCCTCCGGGCCAACATCAAGGAAAAGATCCGCACCCTCTCCCGCCGCCTGGTGCCGGTGTGCAACCGCATCGGCGACAAGTACGGCGTCCCGGTGGTCAACAAGCGAATCTCAGTCAGTCCGGTGGCCGTTTTCGCGGGAAACCAGGGCGCTGAGGAAATGGTGGCCGTTGCCCGCACGCTCGACGAGGCGGCCGAATCGGTGAGCGTGGATTTCATCGGAGGCTACTCCGCTTTGGTGGAGAAGGGATTCACGAAGGGGGACCGGGCACTTCTCGAGGCGATGCCCACGGCACTGGCGGAGACCGATCGGGTCTGCGCCTCGGTCAACGTCGCCTCCACCCGGGCCGGCATCAACATGGATGCCGTGTTGATGATGGGCAGCATTCTCAAGGAGTCGGCGGCGCTCACGGCCGATCGCGACGGCATCGCCTGCGCCAAGCTGTGCGTTTTTGCCAACATTCCCCCGGACATTCCCTTCATGGCGGGTGCCTATCTCGGCATAGGGGAACCCGATGCGGTCATCAATGTCGGCGTTAGCGGGCCCGGCGTGGTCAAAAAGGCCATCGACCGGGCGCTCGAGATGAAGCCCGGCATGGACCTGGGGGAGATTTCCGAACTCATCAAGAAAACGGCATGCCGGGTCACGCGGGTCGGAGAACTGATCGGCCGCGAGGTGGCCGATTCTCTGGGCATCGAGTTCGGCGCCGTGGACTTGAGCCTTGCCCCCACGCCCAACATCGGGGACAGCGTCGGGGAGATTTTTCAGAGCCTGGGGCTCGAACGCATCGGCGTTCCGGGCAGCACGGCCGTGCTGGCCATGCTGAACGACGCGGTGAAAAAAGGCGGGGCCTTCGCCAGCTCGCACGTGGGCGGGCTGAGCGGCGCCTTCATTCCGGTCAGCGAGGATCTCAATATCGCCGACGCGGCCGCCCGGGGCTATCTCAGCCTGGAGAAACTCGAAGCCCTGACCAGCGTGTGCTCAGTGGGCCTGGACATGATCGCGCTTCCGGGCGACACCTCGGCGGAAACCCTGGCCGCCATCATCGCCGATGAGATGGCAATCGGCGTCATCAATTGCAAGACCACCGCCGCGCGGCTGATCCCCGTCCCCGGCAAGGCCGCGGGCGACCAGGCCTCTTTCGGCGGCCTGCTGGGGGAGGCAACGATCATCCCGGTGCGAAACGGTTCCGCCGCAAACGCATTCATGCAGCACGGCGGACGAATCCCCGCGCCGATTCACAGCCTGAAGAATTGAGGTTGGAAGGAGTCTGATTTCCGAACCGCACGCGCTTGTGACGGGAGGAACCACCGACGCCAACGGAATCGTTTCGCCAGGGAGAATCAATCCCCATCGGGATCGGGTCGAGGATTTGTCCAGTGAAAAGGACCAAACTAACCAAACTATCTAAACTATCTAAACTAACTCAACTATCTAAACTAACTCAACTATCTAAACTAACTTAACTAACTTAACTATCTTAACTAACATAACTATCTCAACTAACATAACTATCTCAACTAACATAACTATCCTAACTAGCTTAACTATCCGGAAAGCAACCCCCGGTCGGTCGCGAACGATTCTCCCTGCTGCGAGTAAAATCTTTCGAGCAGATCGTCGACGGAGGTATTCGCTTTTTCGGCCCCGCGGATGTCCAGAATGATTCTCCCCCTGTGGAGCATGATCAAACGGTTCCCCAGGTCGAGGGCGTGGTGCATGTTGTGCGTGACCATGAGGGCCGTCAATCGGCGGCCATCGATGATTTCCCGGGTCAGTTCGAGGATCTGGCGCGCCGTTTTCGGGTCCAGGGCGGCCGTGTGCTCGTCCAGCAGGAGCAGCTTGGGGCGGATGAGCGTTGCCATCACCATGGTGAGCGCCTGGCGCTGACCTCCGGAAAGCAGGCCAACGCTCAGCTTCAAGCGATCTTCGAGCCCCAGCCCCAGGACCGAAAGCTGCGCCCGGAACAGATCCCGGTGGGCGTTTCTGACGCCGATGCGCAACCCTCTTCTCCGGCCTCTCTTGACTGCCAGCGCCAGATTCTGCTCGATCGTGAGGGAAGCGCTGGTGCCGACCAGCGGATCCTGGAAGACGCGCCCCAGATACCTCGCACGGCGATACTCCGGCCATGAAGTGACGTCACGGCCATCGAGCCGGATCGTTCCCCCTTCCACCGGATAGGTGCCGGCCAGGCAGTTGAGAAGGGTCGACTTTCCGGCTCCGTTGGAGCCGATGATCGTCACGAATTCTCCCTTCTCGACGTGAATGGAGAGATCGTCCAGGGCTGTGGCTTCGTTGACGCCGCCGCGGTTGAATATCTTTCTCAGGTGCTCGGCGACGATCATGATCGACTCAGTCTGGCCTTGATTTTCGGCACCGTCAGGGCAGAGACGACCAGAACCGCCGTTATGAGATTCAGGTCGCTGGGCGTAAAGGAGAAGCGCCCCCATTTGAAGCTCAGTGCAAGGGCGATGGCGATCCGATAGACCAGGGAACCCAGCAGTGCCGCCAGGCAGGCGCGCGCAATCCCCCCTTTGCCGCAAAGGGTTTCACCGACGATTACCGAGGCCAGACCCGCGATGATGGTTCCGACACCCATGTTGACATCCGATGCGCCCTGGTTCTGCGCCACCAGGGCCCCGGAAAGCGCGACCAGCGCGTTGGACAGGCCGACGCCGAGGAGAATGGTTCCGTGGGTGTTGACGCCCTGGCTGGTGATCATCCTGGGATTGTCACCGGTTGCCAACAGTGCGAGCCCCAATTCCGTATTCAGAAACCCGATCATGCAGGCGGTCACGAGCAGCGCAATGACCCCGAACAGCGCGGGTGCCGCCAGGTACCCGGGAATACCGAGAGGCACGAGGGCATCGAGTACTGTGTCGACACCCAGAAGGGATCGATTGGGGCCGTCCATGATGCGGATGTTGATCGAGTACAACGCAATCATCGTGAGAATGGAGGCCAGCAGGTGAAGTATCTTGAGCTTGGTGTTCAGCAGTGCCGTCACCGAACCGGCGAGGAACCCCGCCGCCATGGCGAGAAACAGTGAGAGATAGGGATTCATTCCATGGGAAATGGCGACCGCCGATACGGAGGCGCCAAGGGGGAGGCTCCCGTCGACCGTGAGGTCGGGAAAATCGAGGACGCGGAACGTCAGGAAAACGCCCAAGACCATGATGCCGTAGAGGAATCCCTGCTCGACGGCTCCGATCAGTGCATAGGTGGTCATTCGGTCGCCCCGGGGGATTCCGACCCAATCAACGATAAACCCTGTCTGCGCTTTCGAGCAGGGATTCCGGAACGGTTACGCCCATTTTTTCGGCATAGGTCAGATTGATGTGGAGTTGGAGCTGCTTCTGGGTTTCGACCGGGGTCGAAGCCGGATCGGCTCCTTCGAGGATTCGCATGGCCATTGCGCCGGTCTGGCGTCCGTGTTCGTAGTAGTCGAATCCCATCGCCGCGACGGCGCCGCGCTTCACGCTGTCTACATCCGCGCAGAAAACCGGAAGCCCGCTGTCGGCGCCCACCTTGATGGCCGACTCCAAGGCCGACACCACCGTGTTGTCCGTGGGGATAAAAACGGCATCGGCCCGCCCCACCAGGCTTTTGGCCGCCGGATAGACCTCGCTGGACTTGGAGACCGTCGCCTCGACCACCTCGAATCCCTTCTCCGAGGCGATGCGCCGAATGCCTTCCACGGTGCTCTTGCTGTTGGCTTCGCCCGCGTTGTAGATGACGCCCAGCCGCTTCAGATCCGGGTGGAAGGTCAATACCATTTCCAGATGCTTGTCGAGCGGCAGGAGGTCGCTGACGCCGGTGATGTTGGCGCCGGGCTTGTCGAGATCGGCAACCAGACCCGCGCCGACCGGATCGGTGATGGCAGTGAAGAGAAAAGGCGTCTTCCGCATGTGGGGAGCCTTGCGCAATGCCTGGGCCACGGCCTGGGCCGTGGGCGTGGCAATGGCCAGAATGAGGTCCGGCTTCTCCCCCATGATCTGGCCGGCGATCTGGCCGGCGACAGCCATGTTCGCCTGAGCGTTGTGAACGGTGTATTGGACCGGAAGCCGCTGTTCCTGGAGATACTCCTGAAAACCCTTCAACACCGCATCCAGGGCCGGGTGCTCTACGAACTGGCTGACCGAGATCCGGACCGTATCCGCCGCCCCCGCCACCGCGATAGGCTGCAACACCATGAGCGCCACGATCGCAACGCCAACCCGGAATCGTTTCATTCGAAATCATCTCCTCTGTGTGTGGGGCAGGTTCGACGGTTTGGCTGAGTCGTGACCTCCCCGAATCCCCTTATCTGATGGTGACCACCGGGCATGGCGCATTGAGGATGACGTACTGGGAGGTGGAACCGAAAACCAGTTTTCCGACCTTGGACCGTCTTCGAACCCCGATGTAGATCATCGACATATCCTGATCCCGTGCAAAGTCCGTCAGATCCTCTCCGGGACTTCTGCCTCGGATCAAAAGATGGGTCTCACAGGGGACCTCGGCTTCCTCGACCGCCTTCCTCCGGTATTCGAGGGCTGTTTCAGCAGCATCGATTTCTTCCCGTTCGTTTTCGGTTCCCTTGAACAACGACCAGACGAGTTCGATCCGAGCGCCAAAAGCCCGGGCATGCTGGACCGCAAGGGACACGGCTTCCTTGGCGACATTGGATCCATCGAACGCCACCATCAGTTTCATTCGCTTTGATCTCCTTGGAAGATGGGGTTATCGGATTCGAGGACGAACGACCGGGAATTTTACTACCACATCCACCCCGGGAATTCCACCGGAGAGAATGGACGTTCCGGGTGATGCCTCCCCGCAGGATCCCGACGCCCTGGGTCGGGACTTCGCTTCAGGCCTTTTGCAACGCGGCGATGACCGCCTTCATGAAAGCGGGCAGGTCATCGGGCTTCCGGCTCGTGATCAGGTTCCCATCCACGACCACTTCCCGATCGACCCATTCCGCTCCTGCGTGAACCACGTCGTCCCGGATCGCAAAGAAGGAGGTGACCGTTCGCCCCTTCAATATCTTTGCCGAGGCAAGCATCCAGCCGGCATGGCAGATGGCGGCAACGACTTTTCCGGAGTCGAAGGCGTCTCGAACGAGCTGCACCATTTCGGGATATCGCCGCATGATGTCCGGGGCGTATCCTCCGGGAATGATGATCCCGTCGATTTTCGAGACGTCGACGGCTTTTGCATCCCTGTCGACCGAAACCGCAATACCCGCCTTGCCCGCATATTGGTCGGACGAACCGGTTCCGACCGTTTCGACTTCGCAGCCTTCTTCCTTGAGACGGTAGTACGGGTACCAGAACTCAAGATCGTTCACCATGTTTTCGACCAGAATCACGACTTTTTTTCCTTTGAGCATCATGGCAGACTTCTCCTTGGTTTAGCGAAATGCGCCGCCTCGGCCGAACCGAGCTCCGGCATCCGTGGCGATGGGCGGCGGCCCATTCACTCGAACCTTCTTGCCGGCCGAACCGACAGTGGACAGGTTAGCTTTTGACGGCGCCCGCTGCGGCGCGGCGGTCACGCCATTTATGAGTCTCGTATCGAACGCGGTCCCTGTCAAGCCGGGAGACCGAAAACGAATTCGATTGAAAACCCTTGCACGCCGCTATTGTAAAAGAAGCAGTCAAGGGGAAGCCTTCGGATACCGATATCTTTACAAGACCCGTATTCGATGGTTAAATGCCCTGCCGGTTGAAACCCCGCACGACACCGTTGTCCACGAGGAAACGGAATCGAAACCGGCAAGTACAATGATGATGATCCAACGCCGCCACGGACCGTGATTGTGAAGCTTGTTGTTCCTTCTATAAACGCATTGAGCCCCGCTGTCAGGTCCGAAAATTATCCGGATCCCCCCGAGATCCCCCTCGATCCAAGTCCTCCGCCGGAACCGCCAAGTGGAGCACCGGACTTTCCTCCCCCGGATGACGAATGTGAAGCAGCCGACCCTAAAGGCCGGTTCAAGGTGATTCGCAATGCATATGCGCGATTTCTAAAAATCCGGGGCAATCCGAAAGAGATCGCCTACGGTTTCGCCCTGGGTGTTTTGATCGGCTTTACGCCCTTCATGGGACTGCACATGGCGATTGCCATTTTTCTCGCCGCCCTGTTCAAGTGGAACAAGCTGGCCGCCGGCATCTCCGTATGGGTATCCAATCCGCTCTCCGCACCGATCCTTTATGGTATCACCTACATCACCGGGGCAAAGATACTTGGCAGGTCGACCGTCTATTCCCTGCCCGTGGAATTCGATATCGACACCTTGATCGCCCTGATGAAGCTGGGCCCGGAGATTCTTTGGACGCTCCTGGTCGGGGGTGTCGTGGTCGGCCTTCCCCTGTCGGTGGTTGCCTATTTCCTGGTCTACGGCGCCATCGTGGAATACCGGAAATCGATTCGCGCAAAAATCGTCCACAGTACGCAGACCCTGAAAGGCAGGCTCCATATCCCCCGGAAACCACCGCGGAAAACCGGAAAGCGGAAAAAATGCAGACGATTGCGATAGGAAAAGCGGGTCATGGCGTCTGAAACATCGCCAAGCGACAAAACCCTTCGAAGCATCCTCGAAGAAGGGACCCGGTTGAACACCTTCGATGGAAGGCAGACGTTGCGCCTCGGTATCATCTCGGACACGCACGGCTATCTTCCCCAGGGGGTGTCAGAGGTGTTTCACGGCATGGACCTTATCCTCCACGCCGGCGACATCGACAAGCCGGGGCTGCTCGAGTCGGTCAGGCGGATCGCGCCTGTTGCGGCCGTCAAAGGAAACATGGACACCGGAGGATGGGCAGCCGCCCTGAAATCGGCTGAACTGATCGAGGTCGGAGGAGTTCTGATCTTCATTCTCCACGACCGTTCACGGATCGACCTGGACCCGCTGGCGGCCGGGATTCAGGTGGTGATCTCCGGACATACCCACCGGCCAGAAGCGGAGAGGGATTCCGGTGTATTCTACCTCAATCCGGGCAGCGCAAGCTTTCCGAGATTTGGCCTGCTTCCCACCGTCGCCATCCTGGAAATACGAAACGGCGGGGTTTCCCATCGATTCATCGAGCTTCCGGATGACGGACAATCCCATCACCGATGAACCGGATTGGCGTTCTCTACGAGCGGTTTTTGATGCGCCCGGCCGCGGCGTTCATGAGACAGACAGCGGCAATGCCCGCCACCATCAATCCGACCGCGGCAGCCACCTCGGAATCGAACGAGGCGGGAAAGACATTCACGGGGAGCATGCCGGCTGCTGCCGTCTTCCAAGGCCAGATCTTTCTCAGAGAGCCCACCATCAGGCCGGCCAATAAGGCCAGCGTGGGATCCCGGTAACGCTCCAGCAGCCAATTGAGCAAGCGGACAAATGAGAGCAGCCCGACGGCCGCCCCTGCCGCGAAAACGATCAGGCTTGCGAGATCCCTTTGATTCACCGCATCGAGCACGTAATGGTACTTGCCGAGCAGCACCAGGATGAATGAGCCGGAAATGCCGGGCAGGATCATTGCACAGATCGCAACGGAGCCGCTCAAAAAAAGAAACCATGCGGCATTCGGAGTTTCGACGGGGACAAGCCCCACGATCCAGTACGCGGACGCCCCTCCGAGGAGAGCCCACAGAACGGCCGTCGGGTCCCACCGGTTCAATTCCTTCCCAACGGACCAGACCGACGCGAGCACCAGTCCGAAAAAGAAAGACCAGATCAAAACGGCGTGATGGACGAGAGCCCAGCTGATCCCCCGGGCCAGGGTGAGAATGGCGGTGAGAATACCCGCGCCGAGGGCGAACAGAAACGGCCATGCCACCGCTGCGGCGGCATCCCGGAGACGGCCTGCGGCGAGCCGCCGGAAGAACCGGATGTCGATCGAGCGCACGGAGCGAATCAATTCTTCGTAAATGCCCAGTATCAGCGCCATGGTGCCACCGGAAACCCCGGGGACCACATCCGCGGAGCCCATGCACACCCCCTTTAGGAAAAGGACCGCATAGTCCTTTCGAGCACGTCGTCGGTGAGCGGTTTCATTCATCGGAATCAGGCATGGCCTCCTCCCGTGCAAGCCCCGGTGCGGGATATGGGGTCGAACGCCCTTTCGCTAATCCAGGCGGGTCAACAGGACCAGCCGCCGGGTGTCGCCGGATTCGGGCAAATGGAAAACCCGTGAGTCGAGCGCAAAGGGCAATCCTTCGGATTCTATTCGGCCGCGGACTTCGGACAGCTCGCTCTCGCATTCCCTTCCCTTCATGGCGATCAGGAGTCCGTGGCCTTGAAGCAGCGGCGCCGCCCGATCCAGGAGGTCGTCCAGGTCTGAAAAAGCCCTGGACACCACCGCATGATACTGGCCTCGATAGCCGCCGAGGCGCCCCAGTTCTTCCGCGCGTTTCTGGTGTGCCTGAATCCCCTTCAGACCCAGCACCCGGATCACGTGTTTGAGAAAATGAACTTTTTTTCGCGAGGCGTCCACCAGATCGATTCGCAGATCCGGTCGGACCACTTTCAATGGGATGCCTGGAAATCCGCCGCCGGACCCCAGGTCCACGACGTGCCCGGACGGTTTCAGGTACGGCACCGGCGTCAGCGAGTCCAGGATGTGCTTGATTGCGATGTCTTTCGGGTCGCAGATTCGGGTGAGATTGAACCGGCGGTTCCAGAGCAGCAATTCTTCGACGAAAATCGTCAACATCTCGATGTGCCGCGGATCGAGCGGCGAGCCGAGCGCTTCCGCCCCCCTGAGGAGGAGCTGCTTCCAGGTGTCGGAACCGATCTTCATTGTGCCACGAAACCGAAAACGGGCCGATCCGCTGTCAGGTAATGCAAACCCGCCGCACTTCCGCAAGGTCGGTATGGCCCTGGAACACCTTCACGATGCCGTCCTGCTTCAACGTGGACATCCCCTCGTCGATAGCGGTTCGAAACAAGACGTCCGTATCGGCGGCCTGCTTGATGAGCTTCTTGACGGTCGGCGTTCCTTCCATGAGCTCGTGGATGCCCATCCGGCCCTTGTAACCGGTCCCTGAACACTTCTCGCAGCTGCCGGGGCGATACAGGACGAGATCCTTGCTGTATTCGATGCCGGTTCGGGGAAAATCGGACTTGCCGAAATCCTGGACGATGGCATCGAATTCCTCCGCCGTGGGATGATACGCCTTCTTGCAGGCGCAAAGCCGCCTGACCAGGCGCTGCGCCAGCACCATCAGGAAGGCGTCGGAGAAGTTGAGAGGATTCAATCCCATGTCGAGCAGACGGGTGATCGTTTCGGGCGCGCTGTTGGTGTGCAGCGTGGAGAATACCAGGTGCCCGGTGAGCGATGCTTCGACGCCGATGGACGCGGTCTCCTCGTCGCGCATCTCACCAATCATGATCACGTCGGGATCCGCACGCAGAAAGGCTCGCATGACACGCGCGAAATCCAGACCGATCTTGGGTTTGACCTCGACCTGGCGGAGCCCCGTCTGGGTGATTTCCACAGGGTCTTCGGCCGTCCAGATCTTGATGCCCGGTTTGTTGATATACCCCAGTCCCGCGTGCAGGGTGGTGGTCTTGCCGGAACCGGTGGGCCCCACTACGAGGACGAGCCCGTAGGGTTTGGTCAGGATGTTTTTCATGACGCTGATGTTTCGTTCGCTCAGCCCCATGTCGTCCAGTTTCATGACACCGGCCGTGGCCAGGATCCGTAGCACGCAATCCTCGTAGCCGCCCGCGGTCGGAAGCGTCGCCACACGAAGTTCGAAAGGGGGCACGCCCTTTCGTTTGAACTTGATCTTGCCGTCCTGAGGCAGCCGCCGTTCCGCAATGTCCAGACCGGACATGATCTTGATCCGGGAAAGGATGCCCCTGGCCATGGAATTGGGGACTTTTATGTAATCCTGGCAGACGCCGTCCATCCGGAAGCGGATGTTGGTAGTCTTGGTCTGGGGCTGAGGCTCGACATGAATGTCCGAGGCATTCTTCCGGTAGGCCGCGATCAGGCACTGATCCACAAGCTTGACGACCTTGCTCGAGCTCTCGTCCATCTCATCGAGGTCGTCATGATGGTCCTCCTCCTCTTCGAACGAGACATCCAGGATTTCGTCGAAGTTGTCGAATCCTTCCCCGCCTCCCGCAACGGCCTCGAGCTGCTGGTCCGCTGAAAAGAACCGGGCGATGTACTGCTCGATATCCTCCTTGGTCGCAACGGAAAAATGAATCTTGCTGGTCTTCATCAAGGCCCGGATATTGTCGGTCTTGTTGAGATCCCGGGGGTTGTCCACCAGGATTTCGACGCCGTCCTTGCCCCAATTGAGCGGAACCCACAGTTCATTGAGAAGAAAGGCCTTTTTCAAGCTCCCCAGAAGTTCGTAAGGCGTCGGCAGGTCCGGGTCGTGCTGCCGGAAGGGGCATCCGTAAAATTGGGAGAAGGATTTTCCGATGTCCTCCCGCTTGACGCCGAAGGAATTCATCAGAACGTGCTCGACGCTCTTTTTGGTTTGCTTCGCAAGCGTTGCGGCCCGCTGGAGCTGTTCGGTGTTGACCAGGTCGTTTCTGAGCAGGAAATCGTATTTCGAACCGGAGCTCAGCGAGGTCCTCAATCCTTCGAGTCGCTTCTTGATTTCGGTGTTCTCCGGCGAATCCTTCAGGGCGGATTCATACAAATCCATCGCCAGGTCCCGATTGTCCCGCCGTTCCATTTCCTGCCCGAAATAATATTTTACCTGCGCCATCCGCGGCTTTTCGAGCCGCTGGTCACAGGCAATCTTCATGATGCGATCATACAGATCGGCTGGCGAATGGATCTTGACGAGACACGCGGATACTTCCTGGACAACCCGGTCCAGTTCCGGATATCCGAGAAAGATCAGTTTCTCGAACTCCGACACCGCTTCATCAAACAGGCCCAGGTCCTTGAAGGCGGAAGCGCTGTCGAGCACCGCGGGAGCGTCTTCCTGGCCGGAGAGCGTTTTCCTCAGCATGGAGATCTCCTCCGAGGAAACGCTTCCGGCTTCATCCTTTTCGGTTTCCGCGATCTTTTCCCGAACGATTTTCAGCCGATTCTCGATGGATTGTTTTTTTTCCGCATCCAGCGTCGGAAAATCCTTCAGCACCTGCTCCAGAATGGCGGCGGCTTCGTCGAAGAGTCCCATGGTAAAGCAGACTTCCGCCTCGTTGATCTTGGCGTCTGCATCCGACTTCAGCGTTTTTTGCACTTTTGTCATGTCAGCACTCTCGGCTGCCGGTACAAAGGTCTGCCGTCAGCAGCCAGGCATTCCTTGGCAGAATTTATGGAATTTCGACCGGTTCGGACTCGAGCGATATGGCACCGGCCGCTGTGGATCCGATCATTTTCGGAAAAAGCGCCGGAGCCCCTTACCGCTGGAAACCTGTTTCAAATTCGGCAGAATTATATCACAGTTCAATTTCACCATGGCCACGGATAGGGACAGATCGATGACGACGAGCAGGATACCGATTCCCGTTCTCCGGATATAAAACCTGCCGTTTTGGAACAGCAGATCCGCCTCCCTGACCCCAGCCAAAGCGGCCGAAACCGCCTCCCAGTTTCCAAAACTCCGGACCTCCGCTTCTTCGGCGCCCGGAAACGCATCGAAAAGGATCTCTCCCTCGGCTGAAAACAGCACCAGGCCGCGGACACCCTTCATATTGAGCAGGTTGCTGAAGAGCTCTTTCATGGTGATCAAATCCTGTTGTGTTCAGCCAATACACGCAGGATCTTGTCCCGCGGGCATTTGGGGTTGACGGATATAATCGTGGACGGGTTGCCGGGCAGCAGAATGATGTCGGTTTTTTCTCCGCGATCGAAGTAGCCGGCCTTCAAGGAACCGAATTGAAACAAACCGCCCAGGAGCGTCAGCTTGAAGCTCAGTTCGTCGTATTCCGGATCGTTGCTGATGTCTTCCACGCCGCAATGCTCTCCGACCTTTTTCACGAGCAGATCCCTCAGTCGCTGCGTGCCCGCCTCGGCCGAAGGCTCCTCCTCTACCGCCTCGACATCCAGCAGCGCTGTCGTGTCCGCCGGCCTCTCCTCGTTCGCGTCACGCTCGTCCTTTCGGCGTGCGGCCTCCAGGATGATGGGCTGCAAGTCGCTGTTGATCCGATTTTCAACCTGGGGGCAGTCATTTCTGATGGAAAGATTGACCTGGTCCCATGAAAAGATCTCATAGGCCGCATCCAGTCCCTGGAGCTGCCCGCAGCGGGCATCCAGCAGTTTGCCGTTCCGGAAAAACAGAACTCCGCCGCGTTCGGTGGATTTTTCCACCAGTCGGACGGTGCAGGTCTTCTCCTCCATTTCCATCAGCTGAAGGAACATACCCGAGCTGACGCTGTGAAGCGTTCCGCCTTCCGATTCCTTTCGGATCGTCTTGATGACCAGGTGGGCAAGATCCTCGATCAGGAACGGCTTGCTGATGTATCCGACGGCGCCGCCTTCCCTGGCGAGGCGCTTCATTTCGGGCGTGCTGTACCCGGTAATGATAATCACCGGAATGTCCGGAGCATGCTCCATGATGTGGGCAAGTAGATTGAAACCGTCCATCCGCGGCATCTTGAGATCGGTTACGACGAGCGATACGTTTTCCTTTCGAAGTCTCTCGACGGCCTCCATCCCATCGCGCGCCAGCAGGATGGAAAAGGTATCGCCATACTTTTCAAGCCCTTCTTTGAGCGCCAGGAGCATTTCCTGGTCGTCATCCACAAAAAGCACTTTACGAATCATGACGATTCCCTCCGGGCGTCATCTCAGGAAGCCTGGTCGATGTCGACGATTTTGACGCCGGCCACGTAATCCGTTGCGGCATATTTTTTGATATTGCCGATCTTGGTGGTAATTTCATTGAGCCTCTTGATCTGGTCCTGGGCTTTCTGAATGCTGCCATAAAACCGGTCCGCCGGCGTCATTTCGCTCAACAGTTCGTTGATCACGTTGGTCACCACGGTGAGCGGCTGATTGAACCGGTGGGCCACGGCGCCGGCCATTTCCAGAACGCCCTGGAATTTTTCGATGTTGCGACGTTCCTCGGCCTGTCGTATCTGCTCGGTGACATCGCGTGCCAGCACCTTGACATGGTGCGCCCGGCCCTCGGTTCTTACGAAAATGGCCGTGATTTCGGCAAAGCGGTTCACCCCGCTTTGGTTTTTCAATCGCAGAACGACCTCTTCCCTCCCCATCTTTCGGATATCTCCCAGAATCAAAAGGAAGAGATCTCGATCCGATTCAGGGAAAAAGTCGGTAATCGCCCTGCCGTCCAACTCCCCTTTTGCCGAACCGAGAAGCCGGTGCCCGGCTTCGTTCGCTTCGAGGAATCGACCCTGAACATCCAGCAAAAAGGTGGCCATGGCCTCGGAAGCCATCCCGGTCGAACCCGGCAGGCCCGGTCCTCGCTCTTCGATTTCACCGGTGATATCCCGCAGCATGCCGTCCAGAAAGACGACCATGCCGTCGTCGTCCAAAACCGCCTTGGCGGTAACCGCGCACCAGAGCGGCATTCCGTCCTTCCGGAGAAAGGCCATCGGCGTATCGATCACCAAACCCCTCTGAAGCAGCGCCTGCAACAGATGGCCGCGATCCGTCTTGTTGCGATAGAGCCGTATGACCGGAGAGCCGATCAGTTCCCGAGCCGTGTCAAATCCGAACAACCGGGCGTAGGCGTTGTTGCAGTAGATGATCTTCCCTTCCATGGTCACGCGGTAGATCGCAGCCGGCAGCTGGCCGACAAATTCGGGAAGATTGGCAATCACTTTCAAATTCCGAATCCGAAGATCGACAGCTCGCTATGATACTTCTTCTTCCACCCCACGAGGTTCTCCTGGAAGACATTCATCAGCCCCAGTTCGTCGGCGAGCTCGGCAACGGACTCCACGACGCCGTTCCACAGTTCCGGGTCGGAGATATCGGCGGCAAGGGAAATGCTGCGGTTGGCATACTTGAATTCCGCGGCGAAAGGATCCAGGAACAGATATTTGTCCGCTTTTTCCACGAATTTTCGGTTGAGGGCGGTCTGGAATCCTCCCGCGACGCTTTTCCGGCTTTGGGCGACGCGTTCCAGTATGCCCAGCAATTCTTCGAGGGAGGTCACCACGCGCTTCGAAGCTCCGGTCGTTTCTCCCGGTTCGCCCCGGGTTCCGGTGTCGGCCCCACCCCGCGAAGGCAGGCGGCTGACATGAAATATGCCTCCGACGGCCTTGGATTTCCGTAAAAGAATTTCCTGGTCGTTCCCGCTGTCCGAACGTCCGCCCTCGGCCCAGGAATAGGAGCCTCCAAACACGCTGCCGTTGTTGAGCAGAAGCAGCCCTCCTTCCGATCCGTCACCCAAAACGACTTCGATGACGCCGGTGAGCTCCTCGGTGCGCATTTTCTTGATGAGACCTTCCAGATCGGTGAATTCGGTGCTCAAATCCTTGTAAATGAGCTTGGCATCCGGAATGCTCGACCAGAAGTAGATCTCGTCCGGGCTGATGCTGTAGACCGATAAGCTGTAACTGGCAGTCTCATCGACATTCAACAGCGTTTGAACCGCCTCGGAGCCGGTGAGGGAAGTCTGTCTGCCATGGAGAGCGCCGTTCAGCAGCTCGTCCTTGTCGAAGAAAATCATGCCCTCTGCCATCGCAGAGGTAAAATGCACGACCCCGGACCCGATTTCACCCTGGAAGTGTTCGATCAGTTTTGGAATGCGAATATAATAGCTGTTCAGTTTCTGGACGACCGGCTTTTCCTTCGGCGTGATAATCATGGCAATGCGCTATGACTCCTTCAACGGTGTTCGACCCGACAGTGGATCATTCCTCGGGAGGCTGTCGCCTGCAGCCGGGGGCATGCGGTTTTCAGCCGTCAGCCTCCGGTTTGCAGGCGGTCAATGCAGTCGATTCTCGGCTTGGGTCTTCACTTCCGTCGCCTGCGGCGCAGCCTCGCTATGGACAGACGGATGCTGTCCTGCATACGTGTGACCGCATCGGCGAGTTCTCCGATTTCATCCCTGGACTGGTTCTGGATTTCCACATCCAGATCCCCGACGCTGATTCGGTTGGCGGCATCTGTCAGCGCCTTGATCGGATTGACGATGCTTCGGCTGGAAAACAGGGCGATCAGGACAACGACGACCACGGTCAGAGCCAGGAGGGTCAATGCAAAGGTCCGCGCCCGGCTCAACGCGGCAAAAGCCTCGCTTTTGCTTTGCTGGATGGCGAGCGTCCACCCGTATTCGGTGTTTCGGGCCTGACCGATGGCTTGGTGCCCCTCATCGGTCGTAAACTCGATCACCCCCTTGGAGCCGTTTCTGAAGGCCGAAATGAGAGGATGGGTCGAAAGCGATCTCTGTTCCTGCACATAGGCGTCCACCTGGTGGGCAACCACTTTGCCCTTCTCATCCACCAGATAGGCGAAACCGGTCTGCCCCTGCCGCCAGTTGGCGATTCTTTTGGAAATGTCATCGATCGTCATGGCGGCCGCCATGACGCCGACCGTACCGCCATTTCTTTGAATCGGAACGGCCATCACCAGCGCCGGCTTTTTGGAAGTCTTGCCGATCAGCGTCTGCCAGGCGACCGCCTTTCCGGATATGACGTCCTTCACGTATTGCCGATCCGAATAATCGGTCAGTTCGTTCCCGTCGTTCCGGGCAACGTTCATTCCCAGGCTGTCGGTCGTAAAGACGAGGTACATCCAAGGGTACTGATCGTGGACGATTTTGAGCAGCGTTTCCTGGCTGAGCCGGTTCATACTCTGGATGGCCGGCATGTCCGCCAGGGCTTTGAGCACCCGCAGGTTCTTGTCGATCCACTCATCCACCTGGGCAGTGAGACCTTCGGTCACCTGGGCGCCCAACTGTTCCTGATTGTGGACAATCCGATCCTGGACCTGCTGAATGGTGATGAAGGAGAAAACACCCAGTGGAACGAGGCTCACCAGGAGCATCAGAAGAATCACTTTTCCGGTCAGCCCGATGCCCTTTTTCCGGACCGGGGCCTCGGCCTTGTTTTTCGACGGCTCGTCGACACTTATCACCTCGGGTTCGGCCGTCACGGTTTCCAGTTCGGCGGAGAGGTCGGCCTCGGGAAATGTGAAACCCGGATTCGGCTCGGATGGCGGACTCGACGTTACGATGCCGACCCCGGCTTCGGATTCTTCAAGGAGGGCAAATTCCAGTTCGGGTTCCGGGGCGGGCTTCAGAACGGTTACCAACTGGTTGCAGGACTTGCACTTGAATCGGGCCTCCCGGCCTTTTATCTTATCGGGTTCCACCCGGTATTTTTTCCCGCAGTTGTCACATTGAACGATCATGGCGAAGCTCCTTTGTCGTCAGATAGAAATTCCGCAATAAGTTGTTCCGCTACAGCTGGTCGGCCGCCGATGATCGGGCACTCCCCGCCGCCCGACCGGACGGATTCGAATCAGTAGCCCTTTTTCTGAATGATCTGCAGCATTTTTTGGGTGAACGCCGTCCGTTTTTCGTCTCTCTGGATCTCCTCGGCGAGAAGTTGAACCAGATCCGCGACGCGATGAGCTGGAAAGGCCTTGAGGGAATGACCCAAATCCTCGACTCCGTCCTCGATCAGCACCTCCGCCAGCGGCCCGATGGCCAGGGAAAGTTCGTCTGTCAGGCGTTTGAAAAAATCGGCATCGGCAGCCGCAACCGTCTGCTGCTGCACCTGCTCGATCAGTTTGAGTTGAATCAAGCGATTGGCGATGCTGCCGATTTCCTCGGGGCTGAACCCGGTTTTCTGAGCAATGGTTCCCAGGCTCTTCTTGCCGTCGAGCGCCATCAGTAGACTCAAACTGTGCCCGTCAAGGGAAAAGTTGCCGAGGTCTCCCCTCACGACCGGCTTGAAAACCATTCGCGAAATATCACCCGAACCCAAAACCATCACCACCTCCCGGGGCGCCGTTTCCGCGAATGCGGCATCAGCGCGATGATCCGTCGAAACGTTTTCAGGATGACGACTCAATCTTCCGGAGCTTTTGAATTTCCTTGCGGATCTCTTCAAGCTCCTTTTTGAAGGAAATTTTCATATCTTCGATCGCATCGACCACCTTCTGAATATCCGCACTTCCGTATTCGGATGTTTTGCCGGGCGATGGTGTTTCCGTCACCGCCTTCGGCTCGAAGGCTGCCACGCCGGGGACCGTCTCCTCGCCGACCGGTCCTTCCTTCGCCGCCCGAACGTCGTTCGGCATGACCTCTTTTCGATCCTTCATGGAATGGGTTTTCGCCTGGTCGATCTGCTCCTTTAGCTCTTTGTACTTGTTGAGTTCCACATAAAGGAGTTTTTTCTTTTCGGAGGCGTCCAGATGATCAGAGCTCATGACCTTGTCGAACCCGGAGTAGACCGAATGAATCAACCTGAAGGAACTCGGGTGGGCCTTGGCCTTGTAGGATCGGACATACAACCCGAGCGATCCCAGGAGCTGGAGAAACATGACGAGAATTCTGTCCTTGCCGTATTTTGCCTTGAGCGCTTCGATCTGATCCACGAACCGGGCCATCACCTCGTCCGTGATTTCCCACTCGATGGACATGACCAGGTTTCGCAGCTCTTCGAGCGGGTCCAGACCTTTCAGTGAATTCATTCCGCTATCGGCCGACCCCACCGGCAGTTCGTCCGGGAAGAGGACATCCAGTCGGCTCTTGACTTCGGTGTCAACGGTTTTTGCCTTACCCTCGTCGGCCAACGGCTCACCTCCTACTTGAGTTCGTCCTTAATCGATGCCATCGTCATCATGATGATTTTCTTTAGCGTCGCGACCACATTGGTCCCTACCACGGCGCTTGCCTCGAAGGAGGGCTTTTTCAGCTGGCTGTTGAGATCTTTTTCAATGGTAGACGACGGCAGAATCGGTATTCCCTGCTCGGCCAGATCGATCTTGTTGTACTGAAACACCAGCGGGACCGAAAAAATACTCTTCTTGTAGTTTTTCAGATTCTCGTGAAGATTCTTCAGGGAGAGGATGTTTTTCTCTCTTCGGACCGCCATGGAATCCGCGACGAACACGATGCCGTCCGCCCCGCGCAGCACCAGACGCCGGGTCGCATTGTACTTGACCTGACCGGGAACGGTATAAAGCTGGATTTTGGCGGTATAGCCGTTGATCTTGCCGATATCGAACGGGAGAAAGTCAAAAAAGAGGGTACGATCACCGTGGGTCTTGACGGTCACCATTTCCGTCTGGATACGGTCATTGAACTTTTTGTAGATATATTCCAGGTTGGTCGTCTTTCCCCCTCTTCCAGGCCCGTAATAAACAATCTTGACTTGAACTTCCTTCTTCTTGAGATTGACGAATGCCATGAAAATCACCTGGTCTTAAACGTGGATTGGTGAAAGATCCGCCTCACCGTCCGTCAGCTGACTACCCCTGGATCGGTTCGAGAATCTTGTTGATTCTTTCAACAGCCTCGGCCACTTTCAGTCTGAGAAATCCTAGCGATATCTCGTTTCCGAAGAGGGTGATCAGCAGGAATTCGGACAGGACTTTGCTGAAGTGAATGTTCTCCTTCTTTCCCTTATGGAATAAAAGAGAAAATTCTCCTTCGCCCACGATTTTGGCCATGGCGCTCACCGCACCGAAATTCCCGGCAGCCAGGGCGGCAAGAGAATAGATATCGTGCTTGTTCTCCCCGTCGTCCAAGCTGGCGATGATGTTTCCGGACATATCGATCAGGAAAACACAGTGCACACCGATATCGACGAGATCGTTCTTGAGAATCTCATCGATGCCATCCAGCTGTTTTTGACCCAGTGCGTAAGACAATAGCCCATCCTCCCTATTTGATGATCTTGGCCCTGAATCCGGGCATTCGTTTGATAACGGGTGAATCGTCCGATAGGAGGCGCTCGATGGCATATTGCACTTCGGGGATCCCCTGCGGCAATCCGTCGGCCCTTGGGAGCTTCACGGTTTCAACCGGCAAGCCTGAACGATTATCAGAAAATTTCCAAGGTTATCAACCGAAATATCGACATTCGCAACAACGCTGGGACGGGAACCCCCACCCCGTTCCGTTCATTCGGCGGCATCGGCGCCGTTCTCGTTCGACATTTTCTCCGTCGTTGAATCGACTGCGTCCTCAAAGTCCATGAGGATCGTCAAATCTGCGCCATCCCCGGTGGTTACGCTGGCCTTGGGATATCTTTTCTTGAACACTCTCACCATCGAAGAATTCTCTCTCAGCACCGATGCCGAAAAATACCGGTAGTCGTTCTCTCTGGCAATTTCCTCCAGGGTCTTCAGCAGGTAGGAGGCGATGCCCATGTTCTGATAATCTTCCCTGACCACGAAGGCGACCTCGGCCCGCTCCTCGGTTTCCTGTGCATAGGTTCCGATGGCCACGATTTCCTGGTGCCCGCCCTTCTGAACCAGGCCGATGATGGACATGTTTTTGCGATAGTCCACGCTGGCCCATTGTTTCTGGACCACCTCGTGGGAAAACAGCTTCATCTTGTAAAAGAATCGGTAATAAATGGTTTTTTCTTGAAGGGAATAAAAGAAATTTCGATAGGCGAATTCATCGGACGGCAAAAGGGGTCTGAAATCCACGGCCTTGCCGTTTCGAAGAATCAAGGTGTTTTTGTAACCCTCCAAAAATAAAAGATCTTCCTGTGAAGGCGGCAGTTGATCGGGAAAAATGTAGTGCCGCTTCTTGGCCGCCTCGATCAGCTGCACCCTGAATTTCGGATGGGCGATCTGGGCAAGTTCCATCACGCGCTGGTATATTCCCTTGCCCTGGAGCTCCGCGATGCCGTATTCCGTGACGATGAAATTCACGTCGGCGCGGGTGGTGGCGACCCCCGCCCCCTCGGACAGATGCGGAACGATCCGCGATACCCGGTCGTTCTGGGCGGTGGACGGGAGGGCGATGATGGAGAAGCCGCCCTTCGACATGGCGCTGCCCCTGAGAAAATCCACCTGGTCACCGATCCCGCTGTAAAAATGGTGACCCATGGAGTCCGAACAGACCTGCCCTGTCAGGTCCACCTCCAATGCCGAGCTGATCGATATCAGATGGTCGTTGCGCGCAATCTGCGTGGGATCGTTGACGAATTCCGATGATCGGAAATAAAAGGCCGGATTGTTGTCCACGAACCGGTAGAGCTGATCGGTTCCCATGCACAGGGATGCCACGACGCGGCCCGGCAACAGGCTCTTCTTCTTGTTGGTGATCACGCCTTTTTCAAAAAGAGGAAGAAGGCCGTCGGTGATGAGCTGGGTGTGGATCCCCAGGTCCTTTTTCCGATCGAGATATTTGAGGATCACATTCGGCAGATACCCGAATCCGATTTGAAGCGTTGCCCCGTCCTCCACCAGCTGGGAAACGAAATGGCCGATGCGCAGGGCAATCTGGTTGTCCTTGCCGACCATCTGCATTTCCACCAGCGGCTCGTCGTGGACGACGAAATAATCGATTTCGTCGATATGAACGAAACTGTCCCCCCAGGTACGGGGCATCCTGGAATTGACCTGCGCAATCACGAGCTTGGCGTTTTCCATCGCGGATCGTGTGATATCCACCGATACACCGAGGCTGCAATATCCGAACTGATCGGGTGGGCTCACCTGGATCAAGGCGGCGTCGAGACCGATGCGCTGGCTGGAGAAAAGCCTAGGAATCTGAGAAAGGTATGCGGGGATATAGTCGATTTTTCCCTCGAACGCCGCCTTCCGCATGGCCTTGCTGATGAAAAAGAGCTTGATCTGGAAACGGGCCAGAAACGAGGCATCGTCCACATACTTGGCCAGCGTCGAGGACAGCATCTGGTAAATCATGATGTCCTGCATATGAGGATCCGCCACCATCGCCCGAATCAATTCCTGGGGTTCTCCACAGCCGGTCCCCAGAAAGACCCGGCTGCCCCGCTTGACCATCGACACCGCCTTGCCGGCCGAAACCAGCTTGGACGGATGAACATTCCGAAGGCTCATCAGGAATTTCCCTTCTCGGAAGTACCGGTGAAAATCCTTGACCGATCCCAACACAAGTCATCGGCGGTCGGAGGGGTCTCAACGACCCATCTTGCCCGATCCTCTCCGATCGAAAATGCCATCGATTCCGATCGGCCGGCATGTGCTGTCTGCAGCCGGTTCAGTAAGGCGTGCCGGGCTATAAGACCCCAATTCCCTTGGAGAGTCAAGTGGTTCCCCGCGGCGAAGGCGGGGAATGACGGGATCGCCTCACGGCATTGACCGATGCGATCGCACCTGTTAATAAGGAGGCCGGTTGACCTTCTCAATCTTCTCCTGCTTCCGCTGCCGCTGTTCGACGTTTGCTGGTTACTTCGTCCCGGTCGGTCCCAAAACCAGATAGAGGCGCATATCATGAAAGCCGTTCACACCAAAGCATGGATTCCGGCCTGAACCCCTCAGTGCATCCTGAGCTTTGATCAACCCGTAGACGTTCGACATTTCGAAGGTTTCATGAAATCCTCCGGTGCCTTCAAGCCTTTCAGGCATCTGAAATCCCTTTTTCAGGAGAAGGAAATCCCCCTGGAGTCCGGTCCTGCGCTTCAGGCGCCGGATATCGATGGCGACGGCATGGATGACCGAACGCTGTTCTTCAAGGCAATGGAAGGCGTCACCCCGCTTCGCCGCCGGCACGACCGCCTCTCCGGTCTCCGGGGCAGTCGACCGTCCCCGGGGAAGAGGGCCTACGCGAGCGAAGAGCAGCAAGTCCTCGAACGGCTGAGGGCCCTGATCGGAGACGGCACCGGGTTCTCATGGGCTCAGACCGACGAGTACATCGAGGGGACGGACGACCGCCTCCACCCCGAGATTGCCCGAAGGCTGCATCAGGGTCATTTCACGGTTCAGGATCAGATCGACCTGCACGGCCTGACGGTACGGGAAGCCAAAACGGCCTTGGATCAATTCCTGCGCAGAGCCGTCAGAACGCGGAAAAATGCGGTCATGGTCATCCATGGCCGGGGGCTTTCCTCTCGAGGGGAGCCGGTGCTCAAAGCCGGCGTCGTCAAATGGCTGACCAGCAGCCCATGGCGAAAGTGGGTCGCAGCGTTTGCTTCCGCCAGGGCGTGTGATGGAGGACCCGGAGCCACCTATGTCCTTTTGCGTCCGAATCCACTCCAGCGGCGGCGTCGGCGTTCAGGGAAAAAATACTAGAATCCGATTTTAGGGGTTGACATGATACCGGATAGGAAGTAGAAATTATAAATTTTTCTGGCAGAGCTTTATCAATCCTTCAACCGTAGCGGGTCGGGTGAAGGGTTTTTTGTTTTCGTTTCCGCACAACCGACATTCAATCGCCGGCTCCTCATGGCCGGCACCGAATGGGTCGCGGGGAAGCCGTCAACCGATTCCGGCACGTACAGGGAAGGACCCAGAGAAGAGAACAGTGAAATGGCACAGATGAAAAAGGAAATCCAGAAGGTTAGAAACATCGGCATCAGCGCTCACATCGACTCCGGCAAGACCACTTTGACCGAGCGGGTGTTGTTTTACACCAATCGCATCCATGCAATTCACGACGTCAAGGGAAAAGACGGTGTCGGCGCAACAATGGATTCCATGGAGTTGGAAAAGGAGCGGGGCATCACCATAGCCTCAGCCGCCACCTTCTGTGAATGGAAGGGCCATGAAATCAACATAATCGATACCCCGGGGCACGTGGACTTCACCATTGAGGTCGAGCGGTCCCTTCGGGTCTTGGATGGCGCCATTCTGGTGCTCTGCTCGGTTGGGGGCGTCCAGTCCCAATCGATTACAGTGGATCAGCAGATGAAGCGCTACAAGGTTCCCTGCATCGCGTTCATCAACAAATGTGACCGCAGCGGTGCCAGTCCCCACCGGGTTGTCGATCAGCTCAGGGAAAAGCTCGGTCACAATGCCGTGCTCCTTCAGATGCCCATCGGGCTCGAAGCCGACTTCAGCGGCGTGATCGATCTGGTCCGCATGACGGCGCTCTACTTCGACGGGGCCAACGGTGAGACGGTTCGAGAGGAGGCCGTTCCGGAGGCCCTGATGGCCGATGCCAGGAAACTTCGAGAATCCCTCATCGACGCCGCCTCGCTTTCTTCCGATGCACTTACAGAGGCGATTCTGGAAGAACGCGAAGTGACCCCGGACATGATTCTCTCCGCTCTGCGGACCGGCGTCCTGAAGCGGCAGATCACACCGGTGCTGATGGGCTCGGCATACAAGAACAAGGGCATTCAACCGCTTCTCGACATGGTCAATGCCCTATTGCCCGCCCCGCCTGACGTCGAAAACATCGCCATGGACATGGACCGGGACGGCGCGGAAGTCACGCTTTCCGGCGA
This sequence comes from Desulfobacterales bacterium, assembly GCA_049366795.1. GTDB lineage: Bacteria > Desulfobacterota > Desulfobacteria > Desulfobacterales > UBA5852 > CALNZV01. The sequence goes on along the minus strand of JBMNCP010000062.1, from coordinate 24,545 downwards.
TCCCGGGAAACCCACGGTGGCCCTCGCCTTCAAACTCGAAGACGGCCCCTATGGGCAGTTGACTTACATTCGCGTCTACCAGGGAACCCTGGCGAAGGGAGATACGGTCGTCAACATCCGCACGGGGAAGAAAGTCAAGGTCGGCAGGGTCATTCGAATGCACGCCGATCAGATGGAAGACATCTCGTCCATTCCGGCCGGCTACATCGGCGCCCTGTTCGGCATCGATTGCGCCTCCGGCGATACCTTCGTCACCCCGGGAACCTCGCTCACGATGACGTCCATGTTCGTTCCGGAACCGGTGATTTCCCTGGCCATCCAGCCCAAGGACAACAAATCGGAAATCAACATGTCCAAGGCGCTCAACCGCTTCTCCAAAGAGGACCCTACGTTCAAGACGTTCGTCAGCGACGAGACCGGCGACACCATCATTTCCGGAATGGGCGAACTCCACCTGGAAGTCTATGTCGAACGGATGAAACGCGAGTATCAGGCGGAGGTCATCGTAGGGCAGCCCAGGGTGGCGTACCGGGAAGCCATCACCCAGATGGCCGAGTTCAATTATACCCACAAGAAGCAGACCGGCGGCGCCGGTCAGTACGGCCGTGTGGCGGGCTGGATCGAGCCCATCGAGGACGCGGACTTCGTTTTTGAAAACAAGGTGGTGGGAGGTGCGATCCCGACACAGTATATTCCGGCCGTGGAAAAAGGGTTTCGGGCGTGCATGGCCAAGGGCCCGAAGCTGGAGTTCCCGCTGACCGGCATCAAGGTTGTCGTCGATGACGGCGCGTCGCACTCCGTCGACTCCTCGGACATGGCGTTCCAGGCGGCGGCTCGAGGCGCCTTCCAGGAGGTGTACCCCAAGGCAAAACCGGTCATTCTGGAGCCGGTGATGAAAGTGGTCGTGGAGACGCCCACGGAATTCCAGGGACCGGTCATGGGTACGTTGAACCAGCGGCGGGGGATGATCGTCGGATCCCAGGAGGAAGGCCCAATGTGTGTCATCGAAGCCCAGGTGCCTCTGGCGGAAATGTTCGGATACTCCACGGTGCTCCGATCGTCCACCCAGGGCAAGGCACAGTTCACCATGGAATTTTGCGCCTACCGGCCAGTTCCCCAATCCGTGGCCGAGGACATCGCCAAAAAGGTCGCGGATGCAAAGAAGAAAGTCGCCTGATCCATGCGGGATCGCCGCTTGCGCGCTGACGCTGCCGATCGATGACAGAAAACCACCTGTTCACGCCCAGAATGCCCGCTTCGCCGGTGGTCCCGGTCGAAAGGCGCACCTTCAAGCGGATGGACTGCGGTGCCGATGCGCCCGTTATCCGACTCAGGGAAAGGAGTCTGAAAATGCTCACCAAGGATCTTCTCCTTCGTAACCCATTGAAGCTCGTCGGCTTGGAGGGCGGAGAAACGCTCACCACGGGCGGCTTTGGTGCCGTTCTTGCCCGTGCCGGCGTCGGAAAGACCGCCTTCGTGGTTCAAATTGCGCTGAACGAAATGCTCAGGGGGCTCAACATTCTCCACATCAGCCTTCACGATCCGGTCACCAAGGTCAAACTCTGGTATGAAGAGGTATTTCACCATTTGACCCGCGAAGATGACGTCAAGCAGGCTCACCAGCTGTGGGAGACGCTGCTTCCCCATCGTTTCATCATGACCTTTCAGGTCGAAGGTTTCAGCGTTCCCAAGCTGGAGGAGCGACTGACGGATCTCACCTCCCAGAACATTTTCACCCCGGACATGATCATCATCGATGGGATGCCTTTCGACGCCAACATTCGGGGTGAATTGACCGCTCTCAAGCGATTGGCGGGTGCCTTCAAGACCCACGTCTGGTTTACGGTCCGCACCCATCGCCATGAGACGCCCGGCGCTTCCGGAGTGCCGGTTCAATTGGAATCGGTTGCGGATCTGTTCGAAGCGGCACTTCAGCTGGTCCCCGACGGCAAGGATATCCACGTGGATGCATTGATCGGCGGCAGCCGGGAAAATGCCAAAACCGACCTCCGACTGGATCCATCGACCATGCTGGTGAATAACGGGACGGCCCGGGAACCGGCTTGATGGCTCCCCTGCCCGAGCCGCCTGCCGGCCCTTCGGATTCGTGCCCGTATCCGATACCCCCGCAACAGAAATCCCGTCCGGGGCAACCCGGACGGGATTCCATCGAATTTCAACCCTGTTGAACTTCCCCTGAATCAGATCCTTGTCACATTCTTGGCGGCCGGCCCCCGATCACCATTCTCCACCTCAAAGGAAACCTGCTCCCCTTCAGTGAGCGTTTTGAACCCGGGCATCGTGATCGCCGAGTAGTGAACGAAGATGTCTCCTCCTTCTTCCCTCTCAATGAAACCATAGCCCTTCTTGTCATTGAACCATTTCACTGTACCGTTTGCCAAAACCCTTTCTCCTTTCCAACCGCTGGTCATCTCCTGGCAGGCCGATCCCCGAATGGCTCTGCACCTTCTCGATAGCCGGGCAGGCTATCCTGTGAAAATCGAAATAGTTAATATTTTGTAGATGTTATATATCTTAGAAAGGTGCATTTTAAAAGTCAAGGAAATTAAACCACTCTCACAATTAAAGCGATTACCTTAAAAAACAAATAATTTCCGATACTCAGAGCTCCCGTTGTTTCAAACGGTCATAGGCGTTCTGGATTTTTTTGAATTTTTCCTCGGCCAGATTTCGAAATTCCTCCCCAAGATGCGCCACCTTGTCGGGGTGGTATTGCGTCGCCAGACGGTGAAAGGCCTTCTGGATTTCCTCGGACGACGCCCCCGGCCTTACGCCCAGGATGGCATGGGGATCCTGGGCGGTCCATCTGCCGTTGTTCGAGTCGGTTCGCTGGCCAGCTGGATCGCCGCCTTCCCGGAAGCGATTCTCGTCATTTTGGAAGGATTCTCTGTCGGGTTTCCCGACTGACCGAAGGCCAAGGAAATAAATGAGAAGAAGTATTATCAGGTCATCGATCCATCCCAATCCGATCGCAAAATCCGGCAGCAGGTCAAAGGGAAATAGCAGATAAGCGAGTGCAAGGACCCACCATAACCATTTCATCGGATGAGATCCCGTATTCGCTCATAACCCCGCAGACCCGTCACCCAGTCGCCGGGGATGCCCCCGGTCCCCGCATCGGCGCCCAGAATCGCACCCACCAGTATGCCTCTCGCCGCAGAATCCCCTCCGGCCATCACGTTCTCGATCAGGGCTTCCCTCAGATGGTTCTCGTATCGGGCGATCAGATGAATCACGCATGGAAATCCGGCCGTCACGTCACACATCTGGCCAAATTTTCTGATGGCGGATCGGGTATCGACTCCGGCACTGTCCAGCCCATGGTCAATCCATTTCCCAAGCCGTGAATCCGGAGGAAGTCGTCGCCGGATCGCCGCTATCGTCGCCGCCGGCTTGCCTCCGGAAACGACCCCCGATATCAATTGGGCGAAAAATTCAGCACTTTCAATAACCTGCGGATGATTGTGCGTCATTGCGGTCTGAGATCGCGCCGCAACTACGAATCCGGTTGAATCGTTGCGGTAGTGGTAGCTCAATGCGGCTACCCTCGATGCGCCGCTCAGATCGCCGGAAGCAGATCCTGCCGCCTCGGGGGGATTTCCGGATTCGATGTTCCCGAGCGTATCCCTGGTGGCACGATCCACATATCCATCATATTCCGAAAACAGTTGTTTCCAGGCCGTGAAGAAATGGATCTGGTCATAGGTTCCAGTCGCGGATACCGATTCGAGCAGCACTCGCATCTGGTCTCCGTAGTGGGTGAGATCTCCCTTAGCCCTGCCGGCGTGGTAGGATCCTTTCGGAGGATCCATCAGACGATCGACGCGCCCGATCTCCTGGTCGATGCGATCGACATCATAGATCCAGTGGGCTCCCAGTGCCAATGAATCGGCGACGAATCCGCCCCACACCGCCGCACGCGCCTTGTCTTCCATAGCTGTTCCTTGAAACCCATAAAGATTGCCAACGCCAACGGAATCGTTTCGGTGAGGGCTCCATCGGTATCGGTATCGTGATCGGGGTCGACACAAAGGGATCGAGGGGTCCAGGCGTCAAGGGATCAAGCGCTTGGTAATATAAAGTAATTTTATGACTTTCTTGGGTGGCGATCCCTGCCGTGTTTCTGCACCTGCCTCGAACCCTCGAGACCTGGACCCCTCGGCCGCTTCCCATTTACGCCAACACTCTTGGGAAGAGATCATAATAAAATAACCACAGGAGTCCTGCAGGTCAAAACCGAACTCGATGGCCATCGACAGGGAGGAAATGGCATGGGTGCTGGATGGAACCCATCGAGTGCATCGAATCGGGGGCCGATTCCAGCCGCGGAACTTTCGAATGAAAAGATATCGGATGATCCTTGACAGCGGATCATCCGGCGGGTGGTAAGAACGGCGATGGCCCGGACCGACCGCGAAAACTCAAAGACTTTTATCTTTCCAATCCGAGACCGGGGTATGGATGGGCCGTCGCGGATTTGAATGCGGGCATATTTCCAAAATCCGGAGAAGGACAGGTCTCAGCCGCCGAGATAGGCCTTTTTGACCTCCGGGTCCTTCAGCAGATCGGACGATTTGCCTTGCAGCACCAGGTTGCCGTTTTCCAGCACATACCCCCGCTGGGAAAACTGAAGGGCAAGGCGAGCGTTCTGTTCTACGAGCAGAATGGCGGTCCCTTCCTGCTGGTTGATCTCTTTCAGCGCCTCGAACACGTTCAACATGAGCAGCGGTGCCAGGCCCATGGAAGGTTCATCCAGGAGCATGATCTTTCTTCCGCTCATAAAAGCGCGTCCGATGGCGAGCATCTGTTGTTCACCGCCGCTCAGCGTGCCGGATTTCTGGATTTCCCGCTCCTTCAAGCGCGGGAAAACTGAAAAGACCTTTTCCAGATCCCGCTGGATGCCTTCCTTGTCCTTCCGGGCAAAGGTGGCCAGTACCAGGTTTTCCATCACCGTCAAATTTCCGAAAAGCCTGCGGCCCTCGGGGACGTGGGTGATCCCCAATTCACTGACCACCTTGTCCGCGGAGTAGGTCAACAGGTCCTTTCCGTCATAGGTCAACCGGCTGTTGCCATGCACGGGAACCAGCCGGGAAACGGCTCTCAGGGTCGTGCTCTTCCCAGCCCCATTGGCCCCGATGATGCAGACGATCTCGCCGGCATCGATTGAGAAGGAGATGCCGTGAAGTGCCCGGATGTTGCCGTATGAAACATGCAGATTCTCCACTGATAACATTAATCCACCGCCTCCTTGCCCAGATAAGCCTCGATCACTTTTGGATTCTCCTGAATCTCCTCCGGCGTACCCTCGGCGATGACTTCGCCGAAAACCAGCGTCTGAACCCGGTGGCAGAGTTCCATCACCATTTTCAACCGGTGTTCGATGAGAAAGATGGCCATGCCGAACTTTTCGTGAATCTGCCTGAACGTGTTCATCATCTGGATGAGTTCGTCCGGGTTCATGCCGGCCGTGGGTTCGTCCAGGAACAACACCTTGGGTTCTGTCGCCAATGCCCGGGCCATCTCCACCCGACGCTGCGCGCCATACGGGAGGTTGGTCACCACCTGATCCGCCAGGTGTCCGATCCCGACCAGATTCAGCAATTCGAGGGCCAGCGCCTCGTTTTCGGCTTCCTGCTTCCGCCGTTTTGAGGTGCCGAAGAACGCGCCGGCGAGGCCATAGGAGATTCTTGAATAGCGGGCCATTTTCACGTGTTCCAGGACGGTCATGTGCCGCCACAGGGCAATGTTCTGAAACGTCCTCCCCAGTCCTTTCGACGCGACCTGATTGGGCTTCAGCCCGGTAATGTCCTCGCCGTCCAGGAAGATCCGCCCTTCCGTGGGTGTGTAAATGCCGGTGAGCAGGTTGAAGACGGTCGTTTTGCCGGCCCCATTCGGACCGATAAGCCCCCGGATCTGACCGGGCTCGAGGTCGAGATTGAAACCGTGAACGGCCCTCAGCCCGCCGAAGTAGTGGGTCATGTGGTCTACCCGTAGCAAAGCCATTCTACACCTCTTCTCCAGGTTTGCGTTTGGGTTGAATCAGGGCGACGACATCGAACTCCTTGAAGGCGATAAGCCCGGTCGGCCTGTAGATCATCACCAGGATGAGCATCAGCGGTATGATGATCCATTTATAGATCTCCAGCGGCCTCAGGGCTTCGCCCAGCAGGCTGAGACTCAGCGCGCCCACGATCGAGCCGTAGACGGAATTGAGTCCTCCGAAGTAAACCATGGCCAGCACTTCCGCCAGCTTCTGAATTCCGAAGGTGCTGGGATTCACGTACCGCAGCACATGGGCAAACAATCCTCCCGCCACCCCGGCCCAGAAGGCGGCAAACAGGAAGGCGGTCATCTTGGTCCGGCGGGTGTCGACGGTCATGGCTTCGGCCGCCAGTTCGTCGTCACGAACGGCATTCAGCGCTTTTCCAAGCGTCGATCCAACGAAGTTGTTGATCACCCAGACGCAAAGCACGGTCCAGCCGAAGACGATCGGCAGCCCTGCGTAATCCGGTTGGCTGCTGAGTCCCCGGGGGCCTCCGACGAATTCGAGGTTTTCGATCAAACTCTTGACGATGAAGAGAAAGGCCAGGGAGATGATCGCCAGATAGTCTCCCCGCGTTTTGAAGGATGGGATCGCTATGGCCAACGCCCCGAGCGAGGCAACCAGCCCTCCGAAGATCAGACCCACTGGGAAAAGATAAGGACCCAGCGCGGGAGGCAGCAGGGCATTTCCATAAAGCTTGTCATTGACGAAGAGCCCGACCGTAAATACCGACGCCGCATAGGCTCCCAGCGCCATGAATCCGGGGTGGGAGCAGGAGAACTCTCCCATATAGCCGTTGATGACATTCAGGCTGAGGGTGAGCATCACCGCGATCAACGTCAGCTTCAGGGACAGCACGCGGTAGGCGCTGACATCGGCCCAAAGATGCAGGATGAGATAGAAGAAAACCACATGCACCACCACCGAAATCCAACTCGGCATCCGCAGCAGGCTTCCCGCCACCGCGTTGGCCCAGCGCCGGTTCAACCGGCCGATGAAGAAAATCGGGACCACATAGATGAGAAAAACATAAACCACGGCGCTGGGAATCAGTGCCGGTTGTTTCAACATGATCACAAATCCGAAGAGAACCGGTATCTTGGGCAAGCCGACCAGATAGGCAAGGAGGTCTCCGAAAAACTGTTCGAGCAGGACCGCCAGCAGGCCTCCGGAAAGCCATGCCAACATCGGCACACCCTCTCCTTTTTTTTGCAACCAGCGCCCGAATCGCTTCCATCGTCCCGCAGTAGTATCGCTCATGTCCATGCGTTCGTCCTCGTCAGGTTTCTATTGAAGATCCTCCATCCTTTTTCATTGCAAGGGGATTAGAGTCTCAACCTGGCACTGTAAGGCTCCCCGAAGAAGCCGTGGGGTCTGAAAACCAGGATCAGCAGAATGATCGAATAGGCGATCAAGTCCCTCAAGGTCGAGGGGAAGATCATGGCAACGAAAATTTCGATGAATCCCAGCAGAAATCCGGCCAGGCAGGCTCCGAGAATCGATCCCCTTCCCCCGAGAATAGCGGCCACGAACGCTTTCCAGCCGAAGACAATTCCCATGTACGGATCCAGAACCGGGTATGCGATGCCAAAAAGAATGCCGGCGGCGGCCGCCAGCGCGGATCCCAACGCGAACGTCATGGCGGCGATGGTGTTCAGGGGGACTCCCATCAAGGGAATCACCACGTAGTCGTAGGCCATGGCCCGCATGGCCATCCCCCATCGGGTGCGTCGAACGAACTCGTTCAACAGCAGCATCAGGCTCAGCGACACGACCACGATCATGATCTTCTTGTTGGTCACATACACGCCGCCGAAGTTGTAGGTGGTGGATTGAATCAGGGAGGGAAAACTGATCCGCTGGGCGCCCAAAAGCGCCAGGTTGCCGGTCTCGAGAATGATGCCGATCATGAGGCCGGTGATGGCGGCGGAGGCCCTCGGGGCGTCTCTCAACGGGCGATAGCCGATGCGCTCGACCAGCATGCCGACAAAGGAAGTGAACAGCATGGAGATCAGGATGGTCAATACCAGGATCAGCCAGTTCGGCAACGCGATGGCGCCGGCAGCCGCCAGGGCCGTGATGCCCGTTGCCACGCCGAACCCGATATAGGCGCCCACCATGAAAATATCGCCATGGGCGAAGTTGAACAGCATCAATATGCCGTAAACCATCGAATAGCCGAGTGCGATGAGGGCGTAAAAGCTACCCCACTGGAGGGCATTGACCACATTTTGCAGGAAAAAGGACATGAAGGGCTCCTCGCGCTCTCAGAAAAGCGGGCTCAGGGGCAACCCCTGGCCCGCTCTTTTATTTTCCTGAGGGAAAAGCAATTGCCTTTGCGGTTCAATCAGAGATCAATGCAGCCGAATATCAGGGGCATACCGTTTTATAGAATTCGAACTCCCCCTTGTCGCTGATGCGAACGATGACCGCGCACTTGGTGGGGTCTCCGCTGCCTTCCGTGAAGCTCATCTTGCCGGTGATGCCGTCGAATTCCTGGATCTTCGAAAGGGCGTCCCGAACGGCCTTGCGGTCCTCCTGAAGGTCGCCGGAAAGGCCTCCCGTGTTTTCGATGGCTGTCTGAATGAGTTTGAAGGCATCCCAGGTCAACGCCGCGGCGTCATCCGGAACATACCCGTATTTGGTGTTGTACTTGTCGATGAATTCCTTGGTCGCCCCAGTGGCGCCGGCAGCTGCGTAATGGGTGCTGAAAAATTCACCGTAGCAGTCCGATCCGCAAAGGTTGACCGTTTCGGCGGACCCCCAGCTGTCGCTGCCGACGATGGGATTCTTCCATCCCAGCTCGTGCGCCTGTTGGACGATGAGCGCCACCTCGTTGTAGTACTGGGGCGTGAAGAGTACCTCGGCTCCGCTTTTGATAATGTTGGTCAGCTGGGAGCTGAAATCGGTGTCCTTGGTGGTGAAGCTTTCGTAGGCGACGACGGATCCGGGACCGTTGTTCTCCTCCCAGGCCATTCTGAAAAATTCAGCCAAGCCTTTCGGGTAGTCGCTGGCAACGTCGAAAAGCACGGCGGCCTTGGTGAAGCCGAACTCTTCCTTGATGAAGTTGGCCAGAACCGGGCCCTGAAAGGGATCGAGGAAGCAGGCGCGGAACACGAAGGGCCGGTCGAGCGTGGTGTTGGGGTTGGTGGACCACGGGCTGATCATCGGCGTACCGTAGTTGTTGGCCACTTCGCCGGCCGGCACGGCCTGTTTCGACGACTGGGGTCCGATCACGGCAAGGACTTCGTCCTCGGTGATCAATTTGGTCATCACCTGCACGGCGGATTCCGCCTTGGACTCGTTGTCCTCGATCACGACCTCCACCTTGTATTCCTTGTCGCCGACCTTGAGAGTGTTGTTGATGGATTCGAGCCACATCTCGGAGGTAAACTTTGATCCCTCGCCCACTTTCGGAATATCGCCGGTAATGGGCACATTGAGGCCGATCTTGATGGATTTTCCCCTGGACCATGGCATTGCGGACCAAGCCATGGGTGCAACGGCCAGACTCACGACCAGCATTGCTACGAGAACACTTAATCCTTTTCGCATTCCGACCTCCTTTGGTTCCGTTCTCCAGAGCGGAGCAGTTGGGATAAACGAGGGCCAAGCGCTTGCGATCAAGCTGATTTGCGCTGGCTCCATAGCACGCCGAATGTCTTTTATCAATCCCTAAGTCGGCTTCGGCGACTGTAGTGGGATTCAGTTTTCAAATCGTCGGTCACTGCTTTTTCTTGAGAACGGATTCCGCCAGTTCCTTTAGGATTGAAAGCACGTTTCGTCCCCTTTCGGCCCCGATGCGATGCGCTTCGTCCACGAGACCGGCGGCGCGTTGGCTCAATTCCGGCTCGGGAGGCACGGAAAGTCCGTTCTTCTGATACTGCCAGGTCAGAAGCCTGAGGGCGAATCGTTCTTCCTGAAGCCTGAAAAACCCTTTCATGGTCACAGTTCCTTGACCCACAGCATATTGGTGGTGCCCTCCGCCCACAACGGGCGGCCCGCCGTGATCACCACCCGGTCCGCGCTGCCGACATGTCCGGTTTCCAGAGCGGCCTCCGCGGCACGTTCCACCATCTCGTCGGTGTCTTCGCTGATCTTGAGCGGGCAGGGAATGCATCCCCAGGTGAGGCATAGCCGGCGGATGCTCCGCTCATCCGGCGAAAGGGCCAGAATGGGAGCGCGGGGCCGGAATCGGGCGATGTGGATGGCGGTTGCGCCGGAACGGGTGGTGGCGACGATCGCGGCGGCCCGAACATTGTCGGCAAGCGTGCAGGCCGCCGCCGCCACCGCTTCGGATACATCGGGACTTGGAATCTGACGGGAATAGCGGTCGTGGGGATAGCGGGTCTCGGCACTTTTGGCGATCATGGCCATATAGCGGACCGCTTCGACGGGATAGCTTCCACTGGCGGTTTCCTCCGAGAGCATCACGGCATCGGCACCGTCCAGGACGCCGTTGGCGACGTCGGCGGCCTCGGCCCGCGTCGGCCGTGGCGAGTCCACCATGGATCGCAGCATCTGAGTGGCGATGATGACGGGCTTTCCCGCGGCGTTGCACTTGTGGATCAGCATCTTCTGAATGTTCGGCACATTCTCCAAAGGGATCTCCACTCCGAGATCGCCTCGGGCGACCATGATGGCCTCAGCCGCGTCGACGATACGGTCCACATCCTCCAGCGCCTCGTGCTTTTCGATCTTGGCGATGACCGGCGTGTTCCGGCCGTGCTCCCGGATGAGCGCCTTTAACTTGTTCACGTCGGCGGCGGAACGTACAAAGGACAAGGCGACGAAATCCACGCCGTTTTCCAGCCCGAGCCGCAGGTCCTCCCGATCCTTGTCGGTTATCGCGTCAACCGTCAACGTCCGGGCTGGAAGGTTTACGCCCTTGTGAGAGGTCAGCAGTCCCCCGGTCACCACGGTACAGATAATGTCCAGGCCATCCACCCGATCGACCGTGACCTCCATCATGCCGTCCGCCAGCAGAATCCGGTCTCCGGTCTTCACGTCGGTGTGGAGCGCCTGGTGGGAGACCGGAATACGATCGGCGGCTCCCGCCACCAGCTCGCTCGTCAAGCGGATGGTCTGGCCCGTTTTCAGCCTGAGCCCGTCTTCAGGCAGGCTTCCCACGCGGATCTTGGGGCCGCACAAATCCTGGAGGACCGCCACCGGTTTTCCCATGCGGGAAGACACCTCCCGGATCGTCCGGATGTTGACGACGTGCTGTTCATGGGTCCCATGGGAAAAGTTGAGGCGGGCCACGCTCATACCGTTGTGGATCATGGCTTCGATGACCTCGGGGGTGCCGCTGGCCGGCCCGATGGTGCATACGATCTTGGTTCTCGGCATATCAATTCTCCTTCGGGGTGCAGATTCGAAACACGACCTGCTCCAAGACAAGGCGCCCGCTCGTTCCCGAACGCTTGAGGCGCCTGTCGGCCGCTTCAAGGGTTTGCAGCGCATCGATCAGTTCTTCGATGCGGAATCGATCCGCCTTGAGGAAGAGTTTAAAAACCGGATAGGGACTCTTCGACTGCCGGCAGATCAACAGGTCCGAGGATGGACCCTTCCCGCGCCCGCTCTTTTTCCGGGGGCCGTCTGCGGCGTCATCGTCTTCGATGGCCAGCCGCCACTTCTGGATGCGATCGGCGAGCCCCCGATCGAACTCCTGAACGGCCGGGTAGACCCGACTCTGAAACATCGGATAGGACATGGACGGCTTCCAGATACGCCCCGTCGGCTTGGTCATGAAATCCTTGATCACCAGTAGCTTCCGCACCTGGTTGATGACAGCCGACAGGAGCGGAAGCGGGTGGTTGATTTCTCCTCCCTCCAACAGGGAGTCCATGTAAAAGAGCGCCTGGGGCAGATTCCGGTCCGTCACGGCGTTGGTGAAGGCATACAGGGGGTCCTGGCGGGTCCGCTGAAGCACCTGGACCACGTCATCGGCGGTGATCAACTCCCGCCCGCCGGCAAAATCGACCAGCTTGTCCAGATTGCCGCTCAGCATCCGCAGATCCGTCCCGGTCCTCTCCACCAGCGCTGACACCGTCCCCGGCTCCATACGTTTTCCGGCCATCCCCAACCTGCCGTCCACCAGTTCGCGGATCAGCGCGTCATGTTCACCCCGCCCCGAGCTTCGCTCACCGTCCGGCACCGAACAGTCGACGACGGTGCCCGCCGAAGCCAGGCTTTTATACAAGGTGCGCCGGCGGTCGACATAATCAGTGGTGATCACCAAGTAATGGCCGCGCGGGAACCCGTCGGCAATCGCCTTTTCGATCTCCTGCTGGACGTCTGGTGCGGTGCCCGGCGCCATGGCCTCCTCCCGGGCATGGGCGAGGGTACGATCCAGCCAATTTCGATCCCGCGCGGGATCGAACCCGTCGAGGTGCCGCTCGGAGGATTCGGCATCATCGATATCCTCGAACTGAAGCCCGAGAATCCCCAGCAGATCGCAGAGCCATCGGGCGGCTTCCGGAATCTGTCCGGCAGCGGCCGCTTCCCTGGCCTTTCGAAACAGATCCGTGTTCTGCTTCCTGCTGTAGAAGACCCTGGCATCCTTCAAGGCGACGACCTTGCGGCCCGAGAGCAGGGAAAATGTGTTGAGCCGCGAGAGCGCTTCTTTGACGTTTTCGTTGCGGCCGTCGATGGGCTCGAAATTGTGCTGAAGCGAAGCGCCGTCGAGAAGCCGGGGGATCAATCGGTCCAGCACGCGGTTGACGAGCAGCTCGTCCCCGTGGATCAGGTAGGCCGGGCATTCCTGCCACTCCGAACCCGCCTTGGCCAGGTGCTTTTGAAAATCGATGTACTTGAATTCGGCCATTAATCGGGCATTTTGCCGCTTAACAGGTGAAGTAGGAAGATCCCGATGCCGACGGTGATGGCGCTATCGGCAACGTTGAAGGCCGGCCAGTGCCATTGGCCTAAATAAAAATCGAGGAAGTCCACCACTTTGCCGAATCGAAAGCGATCGATCAGGTTACCGATGGCGCCTCCGAAGATGAGCGCGAAGGCCAGGGCCAGAAAGGGGCGATCTCGCGGAGTGGTACGATAGAACCAGAAAACAAGAACGACGGCGGCCGATGAGATGATCAGGAAGAACAGGCGGCGGACGCCGATGCTCTGATCCGCCAAAAAGCCGAAGGCGCCGCCGGGATTGTGGATGTGGGTGAGGTTGAAGAACCCCGAAATCACAGGAATCGAACCATGGAGCGGTATCTGTTGCAACACGAGCGCCTTGGTCGCCTGGTCGAGCACCAGGATGATCAGGGTCACCACCGCCAAGAGACGGTAATCGGGACTCGGTTTTTCATTCGGTGCCTCGGCCATGGTTCCGGTCCCCTGTCTCTCAGCCTTTGCAGAATCAGTGTTTCTTCAGAATGACATCCAGCTTGACGGCACACCGGCCGCACACGGTAGGATAATCCGCATTCCGGCCGACGTCGATGTCGTGCACCCAGCAGCGTTCGCACTTCAGGCCGGCCGCGGACTCGACCTTGATCCGGAGCCCGTCGATCTCCGTGCTGGCGATGCCGTCCTCCAACCGGCCAGGCTCGAACAGGCGGACGTTCGAAACGATGAAGAGATCGCGCAGTACGGATTCGTAACGGGCCAGAAGATCGCCGTGGTCTCCATCGGCCGCCAGCAGGACCGAGGCATCCAGGGGGTGTCCGATCCGCTTGTCGACCCTGGCGGTCTCGAGGGCTTTCATGACCTCGCCGCGAATCACGAGCAGCTGATCCCACGCCGCGCCAAGCGCTTCATCCTCAGGAAGCGCTTCGGAATCCGGCAGCGCGGCGAGATGAATGCTCTCCTCCTTGCCGGTCCAGGCAGGCATGTACCGCCAGATTTCCTCCGCGGTGAAGGGGAGGATCGGCGCCATCAGCCGTGCCATGGCGTCCAGAAGCCGGAAGAGCGCCGTCTGGGCGCTCCGGCGCTCCAGGGATGTCGGCGGCGAGGTGTAAAGCCGGTCTTTGAGAACGTCCAGGTAGAGAGACGACAGATCGACGGTGCAGAAATTGTACAGTCCGTGGTAGATCACGTGAAAATCGCAGGTCTCGTAAGCCTTGAGGGATCGCCGGATGAACCGGGCGAGCCGGTGCAGGGCGAACCGGTCGAGCTCGGGCATCGATTCGTAGGCAACCGCGTCCTTTTCCGGCTCGAAGTCGAAGAGGTTGCCCAGCATGAACCGGCTGGTGTTGCGGATCCTCCGGTAGGCGTCGCTCAACTGCTTGAGGATGTTGTCGGAAATCCGCACGTCATCCCGATAGTCGGAGGCGGCCACCCAAAGCCTGAGAATCTCCGCGCCGTACTTGCGGATGACTTCGCCGGGTGCGATGACGTTTCCGATGGACTTGGACATCTTTCGGCCGTCGGCGTCGACAACGAATCCATGGGTCAAGACGGACCGGTAGGGCGCCCGATTCCGTGTCCCGACAGCGGTCAGCAGCGAACTGTGGAACCATCCGCGGTGCTGATCGCTTCCCTCCAGGTAGAGGTCGGCCGGCCATCTCAAATCCTCCCGGCCTTCCAGGACGGCGGCGTGGCTCACGCCCGAATCGAACCAGACATCGAGGATGTCGGTCTCCTTGACAAAACGGGTCCCTCCGCAGTTGCCGCAAACCGTTCCTTCCGGAAGCAGTTCGGAGGCCGTTTTGCTGAACCAGATGTCCGCCCCGTGTTCCTCGAAAAGCCGTTTGACCCGATCCACGATCTCCGGGCTGATCACGATGGCGTCACATTCCCCGCAGGTGAAAACCGCGATCGGAACGCCCCACGCTCGCTGGCGGGATACGCACCAGTCGGGGCGATTCTCGATCATGCCGTATATCCGCTCCCTTCCCCAATGGGGAATCCAGTTCACTTCATCGATGGCGGCAAGGGCCTTTGCCCGCAATCCCGTTTTTTCCATAGATATGAACCACTGTGGCGTGGCCCTGAAGATCACCGGTTTTTTGCATCGCCAGCAGTGCGGGTAGGAGTGGGCGATCTTTTCTTCGGCTACCAGCACTCCTGCCGTTCGGAGCCGGTCGATGATGCTGCTGTTGGCATCGAACACGAACTGCCCGCTGAAGTAATCGACCTGATCGGTGAACACCCCGCTGTCGTCGACCGGCGAGTAGGCGTCGAGACCGTAGACCAGCCCGACCTCGTAGTCTTCACGACCGTGACCGGGGGCCGTGTGCACACAGCCGGTCCCGGCCTCCAGTGTCACGTGATCGCCCAGGATGATCAACGATTCCCGGTCGTAGAGCGGATGCCGGCATGTTTTCCTCTCCAGGGAGGCGGCATCGAGTTCGACGAGGATCCGGTAGTCCTCGAACCCGAATTTTCGCATGCACGATTCCACCAGCTCCCGGGCGAGAATCATGACGTCGCCCCCCGGCACCTCGACCGCCGCGTACCCGATTTCGGGGTGCAGCGCGACGGCGAGGTTGGCGGGAAGTGTCCAGGGCGTCGTGGTCCAGATCACGATATCCACGGACTTTCCCGCAAGTTCGGGAGCCACTTCCGCGGGGTCTCCCAGCAACGGGAACCGGACGTATACGGAAGGCGAGATCTCGTCTGCGTATTCGATCTCGGCCTCGGCCAGGGCCGTGTGGCAGCTGCAGCACCAGTGAATCGGCTTCTTCGAACGGAAGAGGCTGCCGTCGAGCGCGAACTTGCAGCACTCACCGGCGATGGTGGCTTCGTAGGCGTAGTTCATGGTCAGATAGGGATTCCCCCAGTCCCCCATGACGCCGAGCCGCTTGAATTCCTCTCTCTGGATGTCGATGAATCTCTCGGCATAACGCCGGCATTTTTCCCGAATCTCGGGAAGGGTCATGTCCTTTTTTCGAGGACCGATCTCCTTGTCCACATTGTGCTCGATCGGCAGCCCGTGACAATCCCATCCGGGCACATAGACGGCGTCGAACCCGGACATCTGGCGCGCGCGGACGATGAAATCCTTCAAGATCTTGTTCAGGGCGGTCCCGATGTGAATGTGGCCGTTGGCATATGGCGGCCCGTCGTGAAGAATGAAGGGCTCGCGTCCCCTGGACGTTTCACGGACCCTGTCGTGAAGCCGTTGATCTTCCCAGCTCCGGAGTTGTTCGGGCTCCCGCTGCGCGAGGTTGGCCTTCATTGGGAATCCCGTCTGGGGAAGATTCAGCGTTGTCTTGTAGTTCATGTAGGCCTCCGGGTTGGTGATCCCCAATGGACGATGGGATCGATGTCTCCAATGTAAATCCGAACTTTTATCCGCAATGCCCGGGAGTGTCAAGATTGGCGAACGAGCCGGCGGACTTTTGCGCCGACGCGTTGACATCCCGAAACATCTTCCCTACTCTCCTGCCAAATGGATGATTGATCCGCGATGCTCACGCTTCAAGCCCATGCGTCTGTCCCTTCCAGCCGTCATGCCAACGGATCCGGCGCTGACTCCGGATGATCAGCAGGTTCGATTCGATAAAACCCCAGCGTCGGCGACATCATGTTTCTTCCCACAACCCAGAAAGAGATGAAGCGTTTGGGCTGGTCCCGGCTCGATGTGATCATCGTATCCGGTGACAGCTACGTCGACACGGCGTTCAACGGTGCGTGCCTGGTGGGAAAGGTACTTCTCGAACGGGGCTTTCGCGTCGGCATCATCGGCCAGCCCGACGTCTCTTCCGGTGCGGACATATCGCGGCTGGGCGAACCGTTGCTGTTCTGGGGGGTGACCGGGGGCAGCGTCGACTCCATGGTGGCCAACTACACCGCAACGAAGAAGCGCAGGAAACAGGATGACTTCACTCCCGGAGGCGTCAACGACCGCCGGCCCGACCGGGCCGTGATCGTTTACGCCAACCTCATCCGCCGCTTCTTCAAAGACACGGCCCCCATCGTACTGGGCGGCATCGAGGCCAGCCTTCGCCGCGTTGCCCACTACGACTATTGGGATGACCGGATCCGGCGGTCGATTCTCTTCGATGCCAAGGCCGACTACCTGATCTACGGCATGGGAGAAAGATCGATCGTCCGCATGGCCGACGCCATCCAGGCAGGATCCGACCCGAGGGACATTCCCGGTGTTTGCTACCGGGCCGCATCCGCGCCATCCGGCTACATCGAGATGCCGGCATTCGAAAGGACCGCTTCCGATCCCGAAGCCTTCGGGAGGATGTTCGAGATCTTTTACGCCAATGCGGAAATACCGGGTGCAAAGGGACTTTTCCAAGCTCACGGGAACCGCCTGCTGATCCAGAATCCGCCCGCCGAACCGCTGGATACGCCCGAACTGGATCGTCTACACGAGCTGGATTATGAACGCGAACTTCACCCCTATCACCGCACCGGAGGCGAGGTGCGGGCCCTGGATACGATTCGGTTCTCGATCACATCCCACAGGGGTTGCTACGGTGGCTGCCGCTTCTGTGCCATCGCCGTGCATCAGGGAAAGGCGGTTCACTGGCGGAGCCAGGCTTCGATCGTCCGCGAAGCGGAGAGGATGACGGCTCACCCGCGGTTCAGAGGGGTAATCGCGGACGTCGGCGGACCGACCGCCAACATGTATGGGATCGAGTGCCGGCAACGGGCCGTCTCGGGCAGCTGCCGACATCGTCAATGCCTTTTCCCGGAGATTTGCCGCAAACTCGAACCGGATCATCGCCCTCAACTCGAACTTCTGAGGGCGCTTCGCACATTGCCCGGAATCCGATCCATATTCGTCGCCTCAGGCATCCGGTACGACCTGGTACTGGCCGACCAGCGCTCGGCCGCGGAATATCTGAAGGAAGTTGCCGCCCATCATGTGTCGGGTCAGCTCAAGGTCGCGCCCGAACACTTCGATCCGACGGTCCTCCGCCTCATGGGAAAACCGTCCGTTGAAGTCCTCGAGCGTTTCAAGGTCATGTTCGACGCCGCCTCACAGAAAGCCCACAAGCCGCAGTTCCTCACCTATTACCTCATGGCAGCCCACCCCGGATGCGACGAAAAGCGGATGCACGACATGCGCAAAGAACTGTTGGGGCGGTTCGGGGTGCTCCCGAAGCAGGTGCAGATTTTCACCCCGACCCCTTCGACATGGTCCTCGCTGATGTACCACACCGGGCGCGACCCCTTTTCAGGAGAGCCGGTTTTCGTGGAGAAAACCCTCAAGGGCAAAACCCGTCAGAAACAGCTCATCACCGGAAAGCCCGACCGCCGTGCCAAAGGCTCCAACCCTTCCGGTCTCCGCAGCCGGAAAAACAAACGCCAGCACCTGTAAGCACCCTGCCTGCCTTTACAATCCGATAGGCGGCTGGTATTTTTATAGGTGTCCTCCCACGACCCGGCGCTTTCAGAAACCGATCAGCCCGACCGGTCGGTGATGCGAACGCCCAGAACCGTTGTCATCCGGCCTTCCGTGGTCAAGGTCGTCGACGCGGTGCCGAATCGAATTGGAAGGGAACCCGGTTCGCATGGCGCGAGCAGCGAGCATTCCGGGCATTCGCGATTGCCTCGCGGCGCCCGCGGGCCGGAGTCGTGCCGACCGCCGATCGAAACCGTACCCATAGCCCTGACCCATCCGGAAAATTCAGGCTCCCATTGCCCTATCTCGGAGATCCAGCAGCAGTCTTTCGTCCCGGCCATCCGCGACATTGACGCGACGGCGGACGAGAAGACCGACGGATTGCCAAATCAATGATGCGCTCCGGAGAAAAAACAGTCTGGATACCCCCCGTTCAGTGGACGGATCTACTGAAGCTGTTTCTGCTGTGTACGGCCGTGATCTGGCTTCTGATGCGGGGTTCCGACCGAATGGGCTATCACTGGCAGTGGTACCGGGTCTCCGACTTCATCCTGACAGCCGAATCCGGCCGGATCACCGCCGGACCGCTGCTCCGGGGGCTGGCCGTCACCCTGCGGATCACCGGAATCAGCCTGGTCCTGGCTACGCTCCTGGGATTGGTGACCGCGTTTTTCCGCCTGTCGAATTCATTTCTCGCCAGGGCCCTTGCCCGCGGCTATCTTGAAATCGTTCGCAACACACCGCTTCTGGTGCAGCTCTTCTTTGTCTATTTCGTCATGGCGCCCGTTCTCGACATGAATCGGTTCACCTCCGCGGTGCTCGCCTTGAGCCTCTTCGAGGGCGCCTACGCATCGGAAATCTTCCGCGCCGGTATCATTTCCATACACAAGGGTCAGTGGGAAGCGGCCTTCAGCCTCGGCATGAGCCTTCCCCAGACCTATCGGCACGTCGTTCTGCCCCAGGCCATCCGGCGCATTCTCCCGCCGCTGACCAGCCAGGCCATCTCACTGATCAAGGATTCCGCACTGGTCAGCACCATAGCCGTTTACGACCTCACCATGGAGGCGCAAAGCCTGGCTGCCGATACGTTTCTGGTCTTCGAGCTCTGGTTCACGGTCGCCGGAATCTATCTGTTGATGACGGTGAGCCTGTCGCTCGGCGTCAACCTAATGGAGCGGCGATTGAGAGGCGGCAGCGGCTGATCCCCGCCGACCGGTACCGACCCGTTTGATCCGTTTACCTGCAAACCAAAGAAGGAGGTTCCCATGACATTCGATCGATCCGCCGTGATTCTCATCGCGGCATGCTTATGCCTACTGGCCGCCGGCGCATCGGCCGGCCCGGTGCAGCAGGAACTCGCGGAAGGCAGCGCGGTTGCGCAGGTTCTCGAAAGAGGCGTGCTTCGCGTCGGCATGGACACATTCGTCCCGTGGGCCATGCGCGACAAGACCGGAGAACTGATCGGGTTCGAAATCGAGGTGGCCACCCGCCTTGCCACTGACCTCGGTGTCAAGGTGGAGTTCGTTCCCACCAAATGGTCCGGTATCATCCCAGCCCTTCTGACAGGCAAATTCGATGTGATCATCGGGGGAATGGGAGCGGTGCCCTCCCGGCTCGCGAAGGTCAACTTCACCATTCCCTACGATTTTTCCGGTATGTCCATCGTCGCCAGCCGCAAAATTGCCGACGGCTATACGTCCCTTGAAGCATTCAACAAACCGGAGGTGATTCTGGCGGTGAAGCTGGGCGCCACCTCCGTCATGGCCGCCAAGAAGTTCTTTCCCAAAGCACAGCTTCGACAATTCGACGGAGAGTTTCAGATCTACCAGGAGGTGATCAACGGCAGGGCCCACGCGGCCGTGGCCTCCGCCCCGACGCCCGCATTTCAGGCCCTCGACAACCCCGAAGTTCTTTTTCTTCCCATCCAGGGCACCTTCACGAAGGAGCCGATCGCCTTTGCGGTTCGAAAGGGGGATCCGGACACGCTGAATGTTTTCGACAACTGGATCCGATACGTCGAAAACGAAGGCTGGTTTCAGGAGCGAAAGCACTACTGGTTCGAAACCAAGGACTGGAAGAGCCGGATCGAATAGCAATTGGGCCGTGAGTCGTGAACCGTGAGTCGTGAATCGAAAACCGTGAAGCGTGAGCCGTGACTGCGATGCGGAGACGCATTTACCCCATCTCGCTGCTGGACATCCTTCTGGGGCTGGCGCTGATCGCGGCAGCCGTCTACCTTGCCGGACGGGTCTCCGAAGACCTCCACTACAAGTGGCGGTGGCACCTGATCCCCCAGTATCTGGTCCGGTTCGATGACGAAACCGGACGCTGGGTTCCGAACTATCTGCTCCAGGGATTCTTCACCACCATTCGGCTGAGCTTCTGGGGCATGATCCTGGCGACGATCTTCGGGGCCTTCATCGGCCTGGCGCGGACCAGTCTGATGGCGTTTCGTCGGATGGTAGGGGCACTGTATGTCGAGCTGATTCGGAATACGCCCCCTCTGGTGCTGATCTTCATTTTCTATTTTTTCGTGAGTGATCAGCTCATGCCCCTTCTGGGAGTTCAGGAATTCGCAGACCAGGCTTCCGAGCGGGTCCGCAGCCTCATCGGCTATCTTCTCTGCCCCCCGTCGATGCTGCCATCGTTTCTTTCCGCCCTCCTGACACTCTCCCTGTTCGAAGGGGCCTACATCGCGGAGATCGTCCGATCGGGAATCCAGTCCATCGAGAAGGGGCAATGGGAGGCTTCTTCCGCCTTGGGCTTCACTCGAATGCAGCAGCTCAGGCACGTCATCATGCCTCAGGCCATACTGAGGATTCTCCCGCCGATGGCGGGGCAATTTATTTCGACGATCAAGGATTCCGCCATCGTTTCGGTTATTTCGGTTCAGGAACTGACCTTCCAGGGCATGGAACTCATGGCCGCCACCTATATGACATTCGAGATCTGGATCACCATCACGCTGCTCTACCTGGTGCTCACGATGTCCTGCTCGATCGTCGTGGAACGCCTCGAAATGTCGATGGGTCGATACCGCCGAGGATCGTCGATTTCCCGAAGGAGACGTTGAAATACCCTCTCTTTTGTGTTTATTGTTCAACAAGAAAACCAAGGTGTTCAGGTCAGGTTTACGGATCGTTCTTAAACGCTCATCGGCCTCCAGCACGGATGGAAGGTAGAGATCGGATTGAATCTTGGCGACACGACAAAAAGACCCTCGGTCACCTGCCGATGCGGGAGATCCCTCCGTCAAAACGACGTTCGGCAGGGGCCGGAACAGCCGGTACAGTGTCACCTTTTCCAAATTGATGAAACTGGTGGTCGAGATGTCCGAAGACCAGCAGCGGATCCTGCTGGAAAAGGCGGAGGAGTTGATCCGGTCGAAGGCTCAGATGCTTCAACGCCCGGCGCGCCGGGCAGACCAGTTTCAGAATGAACGCCGGTATCCCCGGAAGCCCTGCACCATCGTGGTCAACTTTTCCAGCGGCAGCCGCTATTACACCAGCACGATACAGGATCTCAGCATAGACGGCGCCTTCATTCAGACCCGGGCCGCTTTCGACACCGGCGAACCGATTTCGATCGCCTTTTCCTTTCCCGGGTTTCCCGACGTATTCCGTCTCCAGGCCATTGTCCGAAGGACTACGAACCGGGGAATCGGGGTTCAGTTCAATTCGCTTTCGCATCTGCAAAGGAGCCGGGTCAAAGCCCTCCTGGAGTGGATGAAAGGGCAAGCGTTGTAAGGTGTCGACGGAGCATTTGTCGCATCGAGCGAGGAGTCCATACATGGCCGCGATTCCAAAAATCGACATGTTTCAGAAGATCCTTCTCAGCCTCGAAGCCGGCGCCGATTCGAAGCGGTTGGATCTCCAACCCGGGCCCGTCGGCTTCAGCTTCATTTTCGGCATAGGCAGCCGGGGGCTCGCTCCCATCGAATACGAACTGAACGGGCTTTCCCCTGGCGCCGAGCGGACGTTTCCGCTGGACGCATTACAGCTTCACTCCTTCTTCGGCCACCTGGCACGGCCGGTGCTGGCGGTCTTTCCAGCCCTGGAAACCGCCGGAGATTTTACGCTGAAAATTCGAGTGCAGCACGTCTCGCCTGCCGGGCAGCGCGAGATCATTCAGGCGATGGCCGTATCCGCCGGAGGATGCGGTTCCGGTGGAGACTGCGGCTGTGGATGCCATTGACGACAAGACATCCTCTTTTGTGAACCGCTGGGTCAAGGGTCGACATCCACAACGGACTCCCACGCCCGGCACTCCGGCCTGCCCCCGCTTTCCATGACCGATATTCTCCTCGTTCAGCCACCGATCCGCGACTTCTACCTCACGGCAAAACGGACCCTTCCCTATGGACTCGCCAGTATTGCCGGCGCCTTGGAGGCCGAGGGGTTCTCGGTGGAAATCATCGACACCCTGGCCACCGCGCGATCCCGGCCGATCGACCCGCCGCCGGCCCTCGTGCCTGCAACGGAGCTTTTCGGTCCGCCCGACCGGTCTCCGTTCGGACTGTTCTCGGCCTATCGCCATTACGGCTACAGTTTCGATCATCTCCCCCGGCTTCTGAAAGGGTTTCGCCCCCTGCTCGTCGGCATATCGAGCCTGTTCACCCCATACGAAGCCGAGGCCCTGGAGGCGGCAAGACGGATTCGCTCGGTGTTGCCGGAATGCCCGATCGTTCTGGGCGGGCATCATCCCACCGCCCATCCGGAGCGTATCATGGCGCATTCCTTCGTGGATTATGTTGTCCGGGGCGATGGCGAGCAGGCGCTCCCGATGCTGGCGCGGGCGCTCAGGGACGGTTCCGGCATCGAAACGGTTCCGGGGCTCGTCTTCCGGAATCCCACGGGATCCCTGACGATCCGGCCTCCGACCCATGTGGCGGCGGAGGATCTTCCGACACCGGCCTTCCAGCGGATTCACGGGCGTTATTACCGCCGAAACGGCCGGAGGCAAACCGTAGTCGTCGCCAGCCGGGGGTGCCCGATGGACTGCAGCTACTGCTGCATGGGCAAGCGGTCGTCGATCCCCTACCGCCGCCGCACGGTGGAATCAGTCATGAAGGATATCCGGGCAGCGGCCTCGGCTGGAGACGTCGGATTCATCGACTTCGAGGACGAGAACCTGTCCCTCGACCGACGCTGGTTTCTGGAGCTCCTGAAAGCCATCGAAAATGAGTTCAAGGGCCAAGATGTTGAATTGAGAGCGATGAACGGCCTGATGCCTTCCTCTCTGGACGACGAGACTGTCCTGGCCATGCAAAAGGCTGGATTTCGAGCGCTGAACCTGTCTCTCGGCACCACGTGCCAGGAGCAGATCAGTCGGTTTGGGCGACCGGATCTGACAGCAGCCCTGGACCGCTGCCTCCGCCTGGCAGCCCGATATCGGCTGAACAGCGTCGCCTACGTCATTGCAGGGGCTCCTTATCAAAGCCCCGAATCCTCCGTCGACGACCTGCTGTTCCTCCTCCAAAGAAGCGTTCTGGCGGCCGTTTCCATCTTCTACCCGGCACCGGGCAGCGCGGACTACGAACTTTGCCGCAGGATCGGCCTTCTCCCGACGACCGTGGAAGCAATGCGTTCCAGCGCCCTGCCGCTCTCGCACCACACGAGCCGGCTCGACGCCGTCACCCTGCTGCGGCTTTCCCGGATCGTCAACTTCATGAAACACCTGCTGGATTCTGGAGACACCATCCCCCCCGCGGCGCCACTGCCCGACGCGGACGGCATCCTGCCCGAAAATCGCATCGAGGTGGGCAAGGTTCTGCTTTCATGTCTGTTCCATGACGGAAGCATCAGGGGAGTCGACGGGCACGGCAGCCTCATCACCCACAGGGTCAGCGAAGGCCTGGTCCGGCGATTTCTTCTCGGGCTCGAAAGCATCGAGGTCTGCGGCGTCAAGGATACGACGCCTTTGGACGAGCGGGGACAACTATGGGCTCCGATGCCCGCCCCTTCGCCTTGCCCTGGAAATCCTGGAAGCGAAATGTGACCGCCCCGGGCCACAGCCTCGACGCCCAGGCCGCGCAATGACGAGTTTGAAGGAGATCCAAATTTCTCAACTATCTGTCAATATTGTCGATATATTCTATGAGATCGGCTTCATCTTGACCGGCTCATCCGCTTTCTGGTATGTGGGCAAGCATAGGAAATGAATTCCCCTCTCGGCATGTCAGAGGGAACACTCTGTTATCACAATGACCTCGTTTCACGATTCACC
>JBMNCP010000061.1:97515-149027 GCA_049366795.1 Desulfobacterales bacterium | reverse complement strand
GAACTGCTTAAAAAAGCCGCTTAAGTCTGTGTCCGATTTTTCTTGACCACTACAACCCTCTCCCATCAAGGGAGAGGGGGTTAATCCAGCGTCCTTTGGGTTCGCTTTGAAATTGACTGGATGGCTGACGAAAAGGGTTCGATCCCGATCCCGATCCCGATCCCGATTTCGATTCGGAAGTGAGCAGGAGTTTTTCTGGTCTTCGTACTCGTACGCGTACTCGTTCTCGTACTCGGCTTTTTCTGTTGCTTTTGTTGATCCCTTTGGGATTTCGAGTACGGTAAGTAAAGCATATTGGGGACGAAGTTGCTTTCGCAGGAGGTGCAAGGTGAATGATATGGACAACACCGCCAAATTCTCAGCGCCGGATCGCCAGGTGCGGTTTTCGGACGGTTCCGAAAGCCGCCTGGGCGATCTGTGGAAGACGGGAACCCTGGTGCTGGTGTTTCTGCGACACTACGGCTGACCCTTCTGCCGGGAGCAGGTGGCGCAGTTGCGCCGCGAAAAGCGGAAATTCGACGACGCCGGCGTGCGGGTGGTTCTGGTGGGGATGGGCACGGCGGAGGAATCCGAGGCGTTCCGCAAGGATCTCGATGTTCCCTTTTCCATCGTCGCCGACCCGGAGCGGAGCCTTTACCGCGCCTTCGATCTCGAGCGGATGTCCGCACTGGGGATGCTGTCACCCCGGACCGTGGTTCGCGGCGTCTTTGCCATGGCAAAAGGGCACGTCATCGGAAAACCCGTGGGGGATGTGCTTCAGCTTCCGGGTGTGTTCGTCATCGGAACGGACGGGCGGCCGGTTTTCAGCCATTACGGGAGCCATCCGGCGGACCATCCTTCTCCCGAGGAGATTCTGAGAGCCGTTCAGGCCGATCGGCGGCTGGAGGCCGGGCATGACGCACCTTGATCCAAACCGGACCAATACGATCCTGTATTGCAGGAGGTGGCACGAAACCGTGCGGTTCTACCGGGAGGTGCTCGAACTCTCCGCGCGGCTCGAGAAGGACTGGTTCGTGGAATTTCATCTCTCCGGTCCCGCCCACCTGAGCATCGCCGATGCGGCCCGCGCCACGGTGCCTTCCTCGGGAGGAGACGGCATTACGCTGTCATGGCAGGTGAACGACCTCGATGCGGCATGGCATCGGCTGAAGGAGAAGGGCGTGGACGTCGGCGGGATCCGGAAGCGGTGGGGTGCCCGGGTGTTCTATTTCCGCGACCCGGAAGGCCATCGGATCGAGTTCTGGTCCGCCAGGGCGGCGGGTTGAACCTAAGGTTCGTTTCAATGGGGCCGGGTATGATTCGTTAATGAAAGAATTCAGCAAAATGACGATTCCGAGTACGAATGTTAAGGGTGTAATGCCGGTAGGGTATCCGGCATCCGTTGAAGCCGTTAACCCATAGAAGTGAAGGCGGATTTCGTATGTCCATCCCCGGAAATCTTCTGACCACCGCGATGGCGGTGATGCCCCATACCGACGTGGACCGGGCCCTGGCGGCCGCGCTCGGTCTTGACATTCCCTTCTGGCCCCAGCTCCCCAACCTGAGTTATCGCGAAGACATGTACGTTCAGGCGGCCGAACACTTCCCGGGAATTCTGCTGGACCTGGAGAAACGCACTCTGCGTTTCTCCATGGACAAATTCGGCGAGGAACTCGAGGACGCGCTGGCCCGGATGGAGGATCCCGCCACCTTCGATGTCTCGGAGGACTTCTCGGCGGTCTACCACCGGTTCCTTTCGCTCGACCTCGAGGATCGGCCGGCAATCCGGGGCCAGCTCGAGGGGCCCGTCAGTTTCGGCTTCAACGTTCTCGACCAGGACGAGCGGCCCATTCTGTTCGACGACACGGTGCGCCCCTTTCTCTTCGAGTTCATGGCCAGGCGGGTGAACGTTCAGCTGGAACGCCTGAAGCGGATGAACGAGAACGCTTTCATGTTCATCGACGAACCGGGGCTTCAGTTCATCTTTTCGGCGCTGTCCGGTTACGGGGACATGAAGGCCAGGAACGACATGGACGGATTTTTCGCCGCTCTGGATCGGCCGAGCGGCATCCATCTCTGCGGCAACCCGGACTGGGATTTTCTGCTGGCATTGGACATGGATGTGCTGTCCATGGACATCTACACGAACGGCGAAGTCTTCTCCTCCTATGCCGGCGCCATCCGGCGCTTCCTCGACCGGGGAGGCGTGATCGTATGGGGGATCGTTCCGACGGGTTTCGAGGCTTTTGGCGGAGAAGATCTGGAAACGCTCTCGGTGCAGCTCGAAGCAGTGTGGCGGAAACTGGACGGGAAGGGCATCGACCGGGACTGGTTGTTGAGCCGGAGCCTGCTGTCCCCGGCTACCTGCTGCCTGGTCAATCCCGACCGGGAGAAGACGGTGGAGAAGGCTTTTGCGTCCGTGCTCCGGCTTTCCCGAAGACTCAGGGAGAAATACCGGCTTCCGGATGATTGACGGCAGCGAAGCGGTTTCCAGACCCGGGTATGCGTTCCCGCGCTCCCGCGCGGGAACGAGAAGTATAATCAGTATCAGTATCAGTATCAGTATCAGTATCGGTATCGGTATCGGTATCGGTATCGAAATCGGGTTCCTTGTCGAATGCCGAATCGACCCCAACCCCGATCCCGATTTCGATCTCGACTGAAATCCCCTCGATGAAGCTATTGCGCTGGAATTCTTCCTCGTGGAACTTTTCTTCTCTTTCCCACGCTCCTGCGTGGGAACGCCCCTGGTTTTTGCAGACACCTTCGCGCCTTCGTCTGCGCATGTTGTCTATCCGCCCAGGATCCCCAGCCGGCGGGCCAATTTGTGCAAATTGCTGCGGTGCATGCCGAGAAGCCGGGCGGCGGCCGCCCAGTTGCCGCCCGAGGCGTCGACCGCCTCCAGAATCCGGCTTCTCTGAAACGCCTCCACCGCCTCGCGCAGGGTCTTCTCCCGGGGGATGGGCCTCGAGCCGGCCGGATCTTGCGTGCAGGCCGCATCGATGCCGGCGCCGGTCTCCATGGACAAGTGGCGGGCTTCGATGGGGACCTGTTCTCCGCGCGCGTGTTCGGTCGAGGCCTTGAGCACGGCCCGGGAAATGACGTTCTCCAACTCCCGGACATTTCCGGGCCAGTGATAGCCCGTCAGCCGGCCGAGGGCTTCAGCGGTCAGCCGCACCGGTCCCAGGCCCAGCCGCCGCTGAATCCGCTCGCAGAAGTGGCCGGCGAGCATCGGCAGGTCCTCCAGCCGCTCCCGCAGGGGCGGGACCTCTATCGGGTAGACGTTGAGACGGTGGTAGAGATCCGCCCGAAAACGCCCGGCGGCCACCTCCGCCGCCAGGTTCCGGTTGGTGGCCGCGAGCAGCCTCACGTCCACCCTCTGGACGCGGTCCTGGCCCACACGCTGGATTTCTCCTTCCTGGAGCGCCCGGAGGAGCTTCGGCTGGATCGCCAGGGGCAGCTCTCCGATCTCATCCAGAAACAGGGTGCCGCCGTCGGCCAGCTCGAACTTTCCGGCCCGGTCCGACACCGCGCCCGTGAATGCCCCCCGTGCGTGGCCGAAGAGTTCGCTTTCGGCCAGTGTTTCGGGCAGCGCGGCGCAGTTGAGGTAAAGCAACGGCGCTTCCCGGCGTCTGGAGGCGGCGTGGATCGCCCGCACCACCAGTTCCTTTCCCACCCCGGTCTCACCGGTGACCAGTACGCTGAAATCCGATGGCGCCACCAGGTCGATTTCCCGCCGGAGGTGGGTAGTTTCCCTTCCCGCGCCCACGATTTCCTGTCCCTTGGCCCTCCGGGCGTCGTCGATCAGCTCCCTGGCGATCCGGCCCAGTTTGTCGGCGCTGTGCTCGAGGGCCAGGATCAGGTCGATGGTGTGCATTTCCGCTCCGGCCAGGGCACCGGCCGCCTGAACGAACCGCATGTCGAGTCCGTCGAAGGCCCCCGGTGTCAGCGCGTCGGCGGTCAGGGCTCCGACGATCCGGTCCTCCACGAAAAGCGGACACCCCAGGCAGGCGTGAATCCGGCCGGCCGCAGCGGGCAGGCCGGTCAGAAAACCGTCGAAGGGATCCGGCAGGTCGCTGTCGCTCGCAAACCTGATCGGTTCCCCGGCGTTGCGGATGATGTCGAGGCGGGGATGGTCCTCGAGCCGAAAACGCCTGCCCATGGCGTCCGGCGTGAGACCCTCGGCCGCCACCAGCGTCATTTCTCGGTCCTCGAGGCGAAGAATGGCGGCTGCATCATAGGGAATCACCCGCTTGAGGGCGCCCAGCAGACGTTGATAACGGGCTTCGGCCGTGAGGCCGGAAGTGATGTCCATGGCGATGCGGATGAGAATGTCGATCGGATCCATGGGTAATTTGTACAACATCGTTGTCGAATCCACAACGGAAGATCGTTGTCAAAACGGTAACGCCTTTCGCAACTCGCTGTGAATGCAGAATAAATGCCTGGCACTTCCTTTGCTGAATCCACTCGCAGCTTCACCGCATTCGGACCGTCGCGGCCGAATCGAAACCGGGATCGCTATCGACATCGAAAGGGGATCGCCATGGACAACACGAAGCGCTTATGGATGGTATTCGGAACCGCCCTGTTCATCGCATTTTTCATCCTCGGATGGTTCGGCCGGGAAGTCTACCGGCAGGCGCCTCCCATTCCTGGCCGGGTGATGACGGACCGCGGTGAGACGATGTTTACCAGGGACGACATCCTGAACGGGCAGCAGGTCTGGCAGAGCATCGGCGGCCAGCAGGTGGGTTCCATCTGGGGCCATGGCGCCTACCAGGCCCCGGACTGGTCCGCGGACTGGTTGCATCGCGAGGTGATCGCCCTCAGGGAAATCCTGTCCGACCGAGCCTACGGGCAGTCCTTCGAAAGCCTCCCGCCGGCCGAGCAGGCCGCCGTGAACGAGACGGTCCGGCGGGAGATGCGCACCAACACCTATCGGCCTGAAACGGACACCCTGGTGGTGAGTGCCGATCGGGCCGAGGCCATGGACCGGACCGCCGGTCATTACCTGGCCCTCTTCGGAGAAGAGCCCGCCTTGTCGGGCCTTCGCGAAGACTACGCCCTTCATGAGAACGCCGTGCCGGATCCCGGCCGCCGCGAGGCGATGACCCGCTTCTTCTTCTGGACCGCATGGGCCGCCGCCACCGAACGTCCGGATACATCGGTGACCTACACGAACAACTGGCCCCACGAACCCCTGATCGGCAACCGCCCGACCGCCGCCAACATCCTGTGGTCCCTGGTGAGCGTGTCGCTGCTTCTGGCCGGCATCGGCGCGCTGGTGTGGTGGAAACTTTTCCGTGACCGGGAGGAGCCGCTCCCGCAGCCGCCGGCCGCGGACCCGTTGGATCAGCTGGTCGCCACGCCCTCGATGAAGGCGGTTGAAAAATACGCATTCATCGTCGTCGCCCTCTTCGCCGTTCAGGTGCTTCTGGGCGGCCTCCTGGCGCATTACACCATCGAGGGGGACGGCTTCTTCGGCATTCCGATGTCCAAGATCCTGCCGTACGCCACGGCGAGAACCTGGCACATTCAACTCGCCGTCTTCTGGATCGCCACGGCGTTCCTTGCGGCGGGCCTCTACCTGGCGCCGGCCGTCGGCGGGAGGGAGCCCCGGTTCCAGCGTCTGGGGGT
This sequence comes from Desulfobacterales bacterium, assembly GCA_049366795.1. Taxonomy (GTDB): domain Bacteria; phylum Desulfobacterota; class Desulfobacteria; order Desulfobacterales; family UBA5852; genus CALNZV01. The sequence goes on along the minus strand of JBMNCP010000061.1, from coordinate 143,408 downwards.
GAACGTTCTTTTCGCGGCACTGGTGCTGGTGGTGGGCGGCTCGATGCTTGGGGAATGGCTCTCCATCCGACAGGTTTTCGGACTGGATCCGGGCTTCTGGTTCGGACACCAAGGCTACGAGTACATCGATCTCGGCCGTTTCTGGCAGATCGCCCTTTTCGTTGGATTGCTGCTCTGGCTGGTGCTGGTCCTGCGGGGGCTTCGGCCCGCGCTCCAGGAGAAGGGCCACCGCCGTGAAATCGTGCTGCTCTTCGCCGGCGCCGCCGGCGCCATCGGCCTTTTTTACGCGGCGGGCTTCTTCTATGGAGCGAGAACCCACCTGTCCGTCATGGAATACTGGCGGTGGTGGGTGGTTCACCTGTGGGTGGAAGGCTTCATGGAGGTGTTTGCCACCGCGGCCCTGGCATTTATCTTTTCCCGCATGGGGCTGATCCGGTCCGGCAGCGCGACCGCGGCGGTTCTGATGACCTCCACCATCTATCTGTTCGCCGGCGTTCCAGGCACCTTTCATCACCTGTATTTCACCGGCACCCCGATCTCCATCATGGCCGTCGGGGCCGCTTTCAGCGCACTCGAGGTGGTGCCTCTCGCCCTCATCGGCTTCGAGGCCTGGGAAACCTATCGGCTGGGAGGCCGGGCACCGTGGATGGAGAAATACCGCTGGCCGGTGCGATTCTTCATGGGCGTTGCCTTCTGGAACCTCGTCGGCGCGGGCATTTTCGGATTTCTCATCAATCCGCCCATCGCCCTTTACTACATGCAGGGGCTGAACACGACGCCGGTCCACGCGCATGCGGCCCTTTTCGGTGTCTACGGCCTGCTGGCCCTGGGACTGGTGCTGGTGGTGCTGCGCCGGATCAGTCCGGAGGGCGTGTGGCGCGAGGGCCCGCTGCGGCTAGCGTTCTGGTCCATGAACATCGGCCTCGGGCTCATGATCGCGTTCAGCCTTCTGCCCATCGGCCTGGCCCAGGCCTGGGCCAGCATGACCCACGGGCTGTGGTACGCCCGCAGCGCGGATTTCCTCCAACTGCCGATTCTGGAAACCCTGAGGTGGCTGCGGCTGATGGGCGATACGGTGTTTATAGTAGGCGTGGGCGCACTGGTCTGGTTCGTCCTCGGCCTCAAGACCGGCTGGTCGTTTGTGCCGGAGGCCGGTCAGGCCGTGCCCGACGGGGCGGGGCGGCCCGAGAAGGCCCCCTCCCCCGGCTTCTGAATCGCACGGTCCGGCGGCGGATTCTGACCGCCGCCGGCAACCGAAGGAAAGGAATCCATCATGAATCCCATCGACGAACTGAAGACCGAACACCGGGCCATCGAGGCGGCCCTCGACATATTCGTGAATCTCGCAGGACGGCTGGTCGAATCCCCGGATGAGGAAACGGCCGCCGACGCCGACCGCATGCTGGCGTTTTTCCGCACCTTCACCGATACCTGCCACCACGGCAAGGAGGAGGGGCATCTCTTTCCGGTGCTCGAGGCCATCGGCGTCTCGCGCAAGGGGGGCCCGATCGGCGTGATGCTGACCGAGCACGACGAGGGCCGGTCCCATATCCGCAATCTTCAGCAGGCCCTGGAGAGCTGCAGAGCCGGCAACAGGTCGGCGGCCGCCGACTTCAGGGCCCATGCGCTTCAGTACCGGGACTTTCTTCGACAGCACATCCAAAAGGAGGACAACGTTCTCTTCCGGATCGCCTCGGAGCGCCTTTCAGAGGATCAATTGATCGCGCTGGAAAAGGACTTCGAGCGATTGGAGAACGAGAAGATAGGGCCCGGAAAGCACGAAGAGCTGCACCGGATGCTCGACGACTTCGAAAAGAAATACGGCGGCGGGGGAGCGAACCGGTAGCCCTCGACTTTTGAATTGATCTAGGTCAAGGACATGGGGTATGCAGTAGGGTATCCGTTCTCCAATCCCCCGACGAGCTCATCGCCGCCTCCGGCCGATCGCCCCCGCTCCCCGCGGTTCAGACCTTGCGAAGGGTGCGGCGTGGGGGCCGCACCCGTGACACCCCGACTGCCGCGGTTCGACGAAGGGGCCCGGCATGTCGATCACCCGCCGATGGAGGTGCTGCATGTCCGACCGTTCTCTGCTGTCCGCCCTGAGATTCTTTCGACCGAAGGGAAAAGCCGCCGACTGCGCGGAAGAGAAGACCGGAGACGGCTGGGGCGAGGTCCGCTGCGGCCAGCGGGAGTGGGAGGATTTCTACCGCCGCCGTTGGCAGTACGACAAGAAGGTCCGCTCCACCCACGGGGTGAACTGCACGGGTTCGTGCTCGTGGGAGGTTTACGTCAAGAACGGCATCCTCGTGTGGGAAACCCAGCAGACCGACTACCCGGACTGCGGCGAAGGGTTTCCCAACCACGAGCCCAGGGGATGCCCGCGGGGCGCGACCTATTCCTGGTACACCTACAGCCCGGTGCGGCTCAAATATCCCCTGATCCGCGCCCGGCTGCTCGAGTTGTGGCAGGACGCCCTGGAGCGGCAGGGGGATCCGGTGTCGGCCTGGAAAAGCATCGTCGAGGATCCGGACCGCCGGCGCGCCTACCAGCGTCTCAGGGGAAAGGGCGGATTCGTCCGCGTGTCATGGGAGGAGGCCGCCACACTCGTCGCCGCCTCGCTGGTCCACACCATCCAGACCCACGGCCCGGACCGCATCTTCGGGTTCACGCCCATCCCGGCCATGTCCATGGTATGCTACGCATCCGGCGCCCGGTTCCTCTCCCTGATCGGCGGCGCCATGCTGAGCTTTTACGACTGGTACTGCGACCTGCCCCCGGCTTCTCCCCAGATCTGGGGGGAACAGACCGACGTTCCCGAAAGCGCCGACTGGTACGACGCCACCTACCTGATCGTCTGGGGCACCAATCTGCCCATGACCCGCTCCCCCGACGCCCATTTCTTCACGGAGGTGCGCTACCGCGGCGCCCGGGTCGCGGCCGTGGCCCCGGACTACGCCGAGTACGTCAAGTTCGCCGACACCTGGCTGCCCGCGCGGGCCGGAACGGACGCCGCGCTCGCCATGGCCATGACCCACGTGGTGTTCAGGGAGTTCTACGTCGACCGGCAGGTGGACTACTTCATCCAGTATGCCAAGCAGTATACGGATCTTCCGTTCCTGGTGGTCCTGGAGAAGCGGGGGGACGCCCATGTGGCCGGACGTCTCCTGAGGGCCGCCGACATCGGGCGGAACACGAACAACGCCCAGTGGAAGACCGTCGTGTTCGACGCCGCGGGCGGGGTCCCGGCGGTTCCCAACGGCAGCATCGGATTTCGCTGGAACGAGGAGGGACGCTGGAATCTGAAAATGGAGGAGGAGGGGACCGTCCTCGATCCGCTGTTGAGCCTCGCCGGTTCGGCCGATGGCTGGGCTGCCGTGTCCTTTCCCTGCTTCGATGCCGCGGGGACCCAAAGCCGGACGGGATGCGTCCCTTTCCGGCGGCTTCAGGCGGGAACCACCGACTTGCAGGTGACGACCGTACATGACCTGATGGCCGCCCACCTGGGGGTCCGGCTCAATGGAATGCCCTCCGACATCGGAGAGTATCCGGAAGGCTACGACGATCCCTCGGGTGTCACCCCGGCCTGGCAGGAGAACGTCACCGGGGTTCCGGCGGCGGACGCGGTCCGCGTCGCCCGCGAATTCGCGGAAAATGCCGAAAAGACCAGGGGAAAATCCATGATCTTCCTGGGCGCGGGCTCCAACCACTGGTACCACAGTGACATGATCTATCGCACGATCATCAACCTGACGACGCTTTGCGGCTGCCAGGGTGTCAACGGCGGCGGATGGGCCCATTACGTCGGACAAGAAAAGGTCCGCCCCCAGGCCGCCTGGGCCCAAATCGCCTTCGCGCTGGACTGGCGCCGCCCGCCCCGCCAGCAGAACGGAACCTCCTTCTACTATTTTGCCACGGACCAGTGGCGATATGACTGCATGGCGCCCGAGCGCCTGCTCTCGCCCTTCGCGGAGGGCTCGCATCCCGCGCACATGGCCGACTACAACGTGAAGGCGGCCCGCATGGGCTGGCTGCCGTACTACCCCCAGTTCGACCGCAACCCCATCGATCTGTGCCGGGAGGCCGTCGAACGGGGCGCCGCATCGGATGCGGAGATCGCCGCCGACGTGGTGGAGCGGCTCAAGCGGGGGGAGATCCGGATGGCGGCGGAGGACCCCGACCATCCGGCCAATTTCCCCCGCGTGCTCTTTCTTTGGCGGGCGAACCTGCTCGGTGCGAGCGGAAAGGGGCACGAGTATTTTCTCAAGCACCTGCTGGGCGTGGAAAACGCGGTGTTCAACACCGACGGTGAACGCCGGCCCGAGGAGATCCGCTGGCGGGACCCGGCGCCCGAGGGAAAGCTCGATCTTCTCGTCACCATGGAACTGCGCATGTCCACGAGCGCCCTCTACGCCGATGTCGCCCTTCCGGCCGCAGGCTGGTACGAGATGCACGACCTCAACACCACGGACATGCACCCCTTCATCCATCCCTTCAACCCGGCCATCGACCCGCCGTGGGAAACCCGGACCAACTGGGAGCAGTTCAAGACGATCGCCCGGAAATTCTCCGAGCTCGCCGCCGGCCGCCTGGGAACCCGAAAGGACCTGGTGGCCACTCCCCTCATGCACGACAGCCCCGGGGAGATCGCGCAGCCCGAAGTGGCGGATTGGGGCAAGGGGGAGACCGAGCCGGTGCCCGGAAGGACCATGCCGGCCCTCACGGTGGTGACGCGGGACTACGCCGACACCTACCGGATGATGACCGCCCTGGGTCCCTTGTCCAAGACCGCCGGCGTCGGGTCCAAGGGAGTCCTCTGGAAGGCGGAGGCGGAGTACGAAGCGCTCAGGGAAAAGCTCGGAACGGTTGCCGAGCCCGGGATTTCCCAGGGAATGCCGTCGCTCGACACCGGAAGGCAGGCCGCGGAGGCGATCCTGATGCTCGCGCCGGAGACCAACGGCGAGACCGCCGTCAAATCGTGGATCGGCCTGGAGCGGAAAACCGGCCTGTCGCTCCGGCACCTGAGCCGGGCCCGGGAAGGCGAGAAATACGCATTCGCGGACCTGACCGTCCAGCCGCGCAAGATCATCACCTCCCCGATCTGGAGCGGCATCGAGTCGGAGGAGAGGCGCTATTCGCCCTTCGTCATCAACATCGAGGAGAAGGTGCCCTTCCGGACCCTGACCGGCAGGGCCCAGTTCTACCAGGACCATCCCTGGATGCGGGACTTCGGGGAGCAGCTTCCGGTCTACCGGCCGCCGCTCGACATCATGGACCTGGGGTCGATCGAGCCTTCCTCCGGAAACGGGTCGGAGCTGGTGCTCAACTACCTCACGCCCCACTCCAAGTGGTCGATTCACAGCACCTACTCGGACACGCTGACCATGCTCACGCTTTTCAGGGGCGGCGAGGCCATCTGGATCAGCGACGAAGATGCCGGAAAGGCGGGCATCCGGGACAACGACTGGCTGGAATGCTTCAACGCAAACGGTGTCGTGATGGCCAAGGCGGTGGTGAGCCCGCGGATTCCGCCCGGCAAGGCCTTCATGTACCACGCCCAGGAACGGCTCATCAACACGCCGGGCTCGAAGCGCTCCGGGCAGCGGGGCGGCACCCACAACAGCGTCACCCGCATCATGGTCAAACCCACCCACATGATCGGCGGCTACGCGCAGTTGAGCTACGGGTTCAACTATTACGGGCCGGTGGGGTCACAACGGGACGAGATGATCGTCGTCCGCAAGGCCGGGGAGGTGGACTGGTATGAAGATTAAAGCCCAGATGGCGATGGTGCTGAACCTGGACAAGTGCATCGGCTGCCACACATGCAGCATTCCCTGCAAGAACGTGTGGACGAATCGCAAGGGCGCCGAGTACATGTGGTTCAACAACGTGGAGAGCAAACCCGGCATCGGCTACCCGAAGCGGTGGGAGAACCAGGAGATTCACCGCGGCGGGTGGATGCTCAAGGGCGGGCGGTTGACCCTGGCGGCCGGAGGCCGCCTGCACAAGGGGCTCAACATCTTCCACAACCCGGATCTGCCGATCATCGACGACTACTACGAGCCCTGGACCTACGACTACGGCAAGCTCATCGACAGCCCCGTGAAAAAACACCAGCCGTCGATACGCCCGGTCTCCCAGGTCACCGGCGAGCCCATCCGACTGAAGTGGGGGCCCAACTGGGAGGACGACCTGGCGGGTCTCGGTGAAACGGGCGGCGGGGACCCGAACTTCCGGGACCTCGACGCGGAAGCCTATTTCCAGTTCCGCAACGTCTTTCTTTTTTACCTGCCGCGGCTCTGCGAGCACTGCCTGAATCCGGCCTGCGTGGCGTCGTGCCCATCGGGGGCGCTCTACAAGCGGGAGGAGGACGGCATCGTCCTGGTGGACCAGGAGCGATGCCGCGGGTGGCGTTTTTGCGTCTCCGGGTGCCCCTACAAGAAGGTCTATTTCAACTGGAAGACGGGCCGGGCGGAGAAGTGCATCTTCTGCTACCCGAGGACAGAGGCGGGCACGACGACGCTTTGCGCGCTGTCCTGCGTCGGGAGGATCCGGTATGTGGGCGTGGTGCTCTACGACGCGGACCGGATCCAGGAAGCGGCCGCGGCCCCCGAAGACCGGGAGGTCTACCCGGCGCATCTCGACATCATGCTCGATCCGGCGGACGCCGAGGTTCGGCGGGCGGCCCGGTCAGCCGGTATCGCCCCGGCGGTCCTCGACGCCGCCGTCCGCTCCCCGGTTTTCAAACTGGCCAAGACCTGGCGGCTGGCGCTGCCGCTCCACCCGGAATTCCGGACCCTTCCAATGGTCTGGTACATCCCGCCGCTCAGTCCCATCCGGGCCGCCCAGGCAGACCCGGAAGAGCCGGATATCGACATCATCGACCGCATGCGGATCCCCGTCGCCTACCTGGCAAACCTCCTTACCGCGGGAGACGAAACACCGGTGCGGCTCGCACTCAAGCGCCTCTCGGCCCTTCGCCGCTACATGCGATCGGAGCGGGTGGACCGCCAGGGCGACGCCGCCGCTCTCCAGGAGACCGGGCTCACGGAATCCGATGGGGAGGCGATGTACCGGCTGCTCGCGCTGGCCCGGATCGAAGACCGATACGTGGTGCCGACGGTCGGCCGTTCGGAAGACAAGGGGCTTTTCCAGGCCCAGGGACGCTGTGGCTTCAGCGGTGTCGATTGAGCGGGAGGGAGGCATCGGGGATGCAGGCAACGCTTCTCAAAATCTATTCCCTTCTCCTGGCGGACCCCGGACATCCGGCGGCCGGTGACTGGCCCGGTCTTTCAGCCGAAATCAGCCGCCTCCCGGAAGGCCCCGCCCGCCGCGCCCTATCCGGGTTTCTCCACGCCGCGTTCGAGCGTCCGAAAATCCAGCTCCGGGAGATGTACACCGGCGCGTTCGTTCTGTCGCCGGCCACGACCTTGAACATGACGTATCACCTCTGGGGCGATACCGAGAAGCGGGCCCAGGCCCTGGTGCGTCTCCAGCAGGTGTACCTCGACGCGGGCTACGAACCCCTGACCGGAGAGCTGCCGGATCATCTGCCCCTGATGCTCGAATTTCTCGGCGCTTGTCCGGAGGCGCGTGGCGCCGACCGGATCTGGGAAAGCCTGGCCGGGCTGGAGGGTCTCGTCGAACGCCTCCGGCCGACCGCTCCGATGTATGCGGATCTCCTGCACCCTCTCGTCGGGGTCTGGCAGGCGCACGCCGGAGAGAAAGAGACCGCCGCTTCGGAAGTCAAAGGAGACTGCCATGGACCTGGCCTATGAGCTCATTTACACGGTCTTCCCGTATCTGTGCCTGACGGTTTTCGTTCTTGGACACGGGTATCGCTACATCACCGACGCCTACGGTTGGAACGCCCGGTCGAGCGAATTCCTTGAGAAAAAGCGGCTCGCCCCGGGTTCCGTCGTCTTTCACTGGGGGATTCTCGGGACCGTGCTGGGACATGCGGGCGGGCTGCTGATTCCCCAGCGGATATTCGACGCCGTCGGCATCGACGCCGATGGCCACACCGCCATTGCCTACTGGTCCGGTTTGGTTGTGGGTATCGCCGCCCTCGTGGGAGCGGTTCTCCTGATGCGGCGCCGGATGACGGACCGGCGCGTTCAGGCGGCGGGGACGGTGAACGACCTGGTGACCATCGGCGGTATCGTGGTCGTGGTGGGGCTCGGGCTCTTCAACGTGCTCTTCGGCCACTACGACGTCCTTTACACCATTGCACCCTGGATCCGGGGCATCGTGACGTTCACGCCGGAGCCGGAACTCATGAGAGGCGTTCCGTTGAGCTACAAGTTGCACGTGCTGACCGCATGGGCGCTTCTGGCCTACTCGCCCTTCAGCCGGCTGGTGCACATCTGGAGCGCGCCCTTCTTCTATTTTTTCCGGTCCTGGATCGTTTTCAGGAGGCAGGCGGCGGCTGTCCGGCCGGCTGGAGGGAAATGAAGAGACGGCCCATTCACCGTTTCGCGTTTGCCGCCGGCCCGGCTTTCGCGATGGTTCTGACGCGGCTCATGCCGGCGGGCGGCGGCATCGGCTGGGCCGGATCCGGCACGGTTGCAGCCGCGATCGATTCGACGGCAGCTCTTCCGGAAGATCTTTTTTTCCTGCGGATCATGCTCCCGGCCGTCCTGATACTGATCGTCCTCTTTACCTTGGCACTGCTGATGCTTTTTCGGCCCTGGCGCCGTTGACGCCCCATCCGGGGCCGTCATGGAACCGGAGCCGGCTTCGATGGGTCGGATGAAAGGCGAAGCTTCCATCGTGAACGAAAAGAAAGGCATACCGCGGGCGCTCTGGCGCCAATCGCTGCGTCAGCTTCATCCCGCGTACTTCTCGCTGGTCATGTCGACCGGCATCGTTTCCATTGCCAGTCATCTCCTCGAGATTCATTTCGTATCCCTTCCCCTGTTCTGGTTCAACGGGATCGCCTACCTGATTTTGTGGGTCATGTACATCAGCCGCGGCATTTGCTTCCCGGAGGAATTTCGGCACGACTTCCTGGATCACACGCAAAGCCCGGGATATTTCACCATTGTGGCCGCCTCGGGAGTTCTGGGAAGCCAGATGCTCATTATCGGGGGCAGCTTCGTCCTGGCGGCGGCATTGTGGTGTGTGACGATCTCGACGTGGGTCTGCCTGATCTACGGCGTCTTCACCGGACTGATCACCAAAGCGGATAAGCCCGGCATCGCAGAGGGCATCAATGGCGGGTGGCTGCTCACCATCGTGGCCACGCAAGCGATCACCGTTTTGAGCACGGTGATAGCGCCCCGTCTCGAGTTGTATCGGGAATCGGTGCTCCTCCTCGCGTTCGTTGCCTGGCTGTTCGGCGGGATGCTGTACATCTGGGTCATTTCGCTGATCTTCTACCGGTATATGTTCTTTCACTTTTCTCCCCTGGACCTCACTCCGCCATACTGGATCAACATGGGGGCCGTTGCAATTTCGACCCTCGGCGGGACGGGCCTGATCATGGATGCGCACCCGGGCACTTTTCTCCATGAATTGCTGCCATTCCTGAAAGGCTTCACTTTCTTTTTCTGGGCCACCGCAACCTGGTGGATCCCCATGCTCGTCATCCTGGGGGTCTGGCGGCACGGCGTCAAGCGATTCCCATTGCAGTACAGCCCGCTTTTTTGGGGAGCGGTCTTTCCGCTGGGGATGTATACCGCCTGTACCTACCGGCTCGGGGAATTGTTCCCCCTCCCGGTGATCGTGGCGATTCCGAAGGGTTTTGTATTCATTGCGATCGCGGCGTGGATCGTCACATTCACCGGGATGATTCGGCACCTTTTCCGGCAATACGTGGCGGCCGGCCGGCAACGGAGTTGATGACCGGCGGGGTGGGCTCATGGTCGAGGTGGGGGGGTAGCGAACGGATAAGGCAGGGGGGGATTTCGATTTCGATACCGATAGCGATACCGATAGCGATACCGATACCGATACCGATACCGATAGCGATAGCGATGGTGATTTGGATCTGACTTGCCGCCGGGATCGTACTCGTACTCGTACGCGTCGTCGTACTCGGTTTTTCTGCCTTTTTTTCAAGATGCTTTGAGGTTCGAGTACGAGAACGAGTCCCGCCATTGCGGGCTGAGTACGCGTACGATTTTGGGAGACAACACCCTATGCAGAAGAATATCGAGATCGTCGGCTACGGTTCGCTGGAGCGGACGCTTTCGCAGTCATCGCATCTTCCGGTCATGAATCGGCCGGAGCCTCTGCGGTCGTTGCTCGAGCGGATCGGGATCCCGCCCGGAAGTATTCAACTGGCCATGGTCAACCACCGGGCGGCCCATCCTGAAACGATCGTGTCGCCCGGAGACCGCGTGGCGCTCTTTCCGCCAGAGTATCCTATCTTTGCCGATTGGATGGGGTTTCGTAGCGCCACTTAGCAGCCTTGTCGTTCTCGGTGGAGCGGCTGGGGAGCGGTTGTCGTGGTCGAAGCGGCTATCAGGCGATTCCGATTTCGATCCCGATAGCGAAAGCGATTTCGATCCGGCTTCCTCCTGGCGTCGTACTCGTACGCGTACGCGTCGTCGTAATCGGTCTTTTTGTCTGTTTTTCAAGACGATTTGAGGTTCGAGTACGGGGACGAGGGCCGCCCTTGCGGGCTGAGTAGGAGTACCAACGGCTGGAAGCTGGCGGCATCGGCCGGCTTGTGGTAGCCCATGGCCATGAAGCGCCTGAAATTCATTTACGACTCCCCTTATCTGCTGCTGACCCTCACGGTGCTGTTCTGGTCCGGAAACTTCATCGTCGGCCGTGCGGTCCGCGGCGATGTGCCCCCCGTGGCGCTGGCTTTCTGGCGGTGGACCGTCGCCTTCGTGATCGTGGCCGTTCAGGCCATTCCCCATCTTCGTCGGGATAAAACCGCACTGGTCATGAATTGGCGGATCCTTCTGCTGCTTGCCGCCATCGGCGTCGCCGCCTTCAACACCCTGGTCTACACGGGGCTCCAGTGGACCATCGCCATCAATGCGTTTCTTCTGCAAGCCATGATGCCGGTCCTGATTGCCGTCCTTTCCTTTCTGATGTTCGGAGACAAGGCGACGCCCCTGCAAAAGGTCTCCCTCCCGATCTGCCTGACCGGTGCTCTCACGATCATCCTCAAGGGCGATCCCAGGGTTCTGGGGGCACTCTCCTTGAATCCGGGTGACGTTCTCGTGCTACTGGCCGTGATCTGCTACGCCGGCTATTCGGTTCTGCTGAAAATACGGCCTCCGGTCCATCCTCTTTCCTTCGTGGCGGTCACCTTCCTTGGCGGAGCGCTGCTCATCCTGCCTTTTTACATTTGGGAAAGCATTTTCGTGCGGCGCATGACCTTCGACGGCCCCACGCTCCTGGCGGTCGCCTATGTCGGGATCTTTCCATCGGTCGTCTCCTACATGTGCTTCAACCGCGGGGTCGAACTTATCGGAGCGAACCGCGCGGGACTGTTTCTCTACCTGATGCCGGTTTTCGGAAGCCTGATGGCCATTGGCTTTCTGGGCGAGGCCTTCGAGTGGTTTCACGGCGTCGGGATTGCTCTGATCGCACTGGGGATTTTTCTGGCGGTGCGGAAAGGGTGAGCCGGCGGGGTAAGCGGTCGTTTGATTCCACCAGGATCGAAATCGGGATCGAATTCTGAGCGTTTATTTCGATCCCGAACCCGAACCCGATACCGATCCCGAACCCGATACCGATGGCGATAGCGATAGCGATTTGGATCTGACTTCCCGCCGGGATCGTACTCGTACTCGTACGCATCGTCGTACTCGGTTTTTCTGCCTTTTTTTCAAGATGCTTTGAGGTTCGAGTACGAGAACGAGTACCGCCCTTGCGGGCTGAGTACGAGAACGAGGTGCGCTGGGTAGGGCGGAGCGAGGCACTATCCATTCTCGGGGGTTGAATGTCGGCCGATATCGTGATTTTCTGACGGGCGATATCGCAACCAAGTTTACGTCGAAGGGACCTCAATGCCGCGGCTGTATCTGGATGAGTATCGTCAGGCCCTGGCCGGCCGGCATGTCAGCATTGCCTGTCGGGAGGGGATCCTGCGGGATCACTTCAGCCACATCCTCGCCGACATCAAGTTTCTCTCCCGCCAGGGCATCCGCACCACCCTCTACCACAACATGGCCAACCGCTTCGCCAACCAGAAGCATTTCCGCCTGCTGGAGGAACGACTTCCGGAAACCACGGTGGAGCGGGTGCCGATGGAGGCGGATTTCTACACTCACGTGCTCGGAAGGGAGCAGCGCGTCTTCAAGCTGATCTTTCTCGAACGCAAATATCTCTGCGATCCCAAGGGGCACCGGATCAACACCCTGACCACGCGCGACGCCGTCGAACACATGGGCGAGCTATTGGGCAATGTCAACCTCGCCGGGGTCCTCGCCCAGATCTGCGCCAGGATCGACGAGGGCGCCTATGAACGGGTCCACATCCTTCCTGCCCGGAAGGACAGCATCAAGCACGAACTCTTCACCATCGAAGGTACCGGCACCCTGATCGCGAACAACTTCCGGGAGGAGTTCCTGCCGGTCGTCACCGACGCGGATGTCCAGATGGTGGCGGGGATTCTCGAACTCTACAAGCGGGAGGGTTTTCTCAGGCCGCGGAGCCGGGAGTATCTCTCCCGCCACCGTCAGCGCTTCTTCATCACCCGGATCGACGGCATCGCCGTGGGCTGCGTCGAGTGCAAGCCGGTGGACGACGAAACCGTGGAATTGGGGGCGCTCGCTATCTCGGCACGGTTCCGCAACCAGCGGGTGGGCGTCTTCATGGTCGAAGCATTTACGGATGAGGCCCGCCGCCGCGGATGCCGGCGAATCATCTCCCTGACCAACAATCCGCGCCTCCAGGGCCTTTATCTCCGAATGGGCTTCGAGCGCCGGAGCCCTGCCGAATTCTCCCGGCGGCAGGCCCAGTCTCCGGGCGTGGCGATGTTCGTCAGATCCTTGCACTGACCACCGCTGCCAGGGGAGACTGCGGCCCGGTTGCCGAAGTTTCGGTTGATAGTGCAGGATGAGAATCACCGCAGCCGATCGCATGAAGACAAAAGGAACCGGAGTGAATTCTTCCATACAGACTCGGTTCCTTACATATGACTTGACTCTCAGGTGTGCCTTGCCGTAGCATCATTTCACCCGGACAGGGGTCGTTCCGTCAATGGCTTCAACCGTCTTTTGACTCCGGCAACAGTGCCATGCGGATTCGAATCATCTGGTTGCTGTTCTGCATTTACATGCTTGTGAACCTGGGATTTACCGCACTCGGTCTCAGTTCGCAATGCTTCCCTTTATCCGGTTGCATTTCGATCTGCCAATGCCGGTGCAGCTTCTGCGTTTCGATCAAGGTTCTGAAAAAAGCCCGGCAGGAATCGGGCTCGTGCGGGCTTCCGGTTCAGGAAGACGTCATCGTACCGGCCAGGATGGCCGGAAGCGCGGATGCCCGGGGCGAAATTCCAAGGCCCCATCGAGGTTGCCTTGCCGAACCACATGATCCTTCAGGCCGTGAACACTGCGACATCCACGACCAGGCGCAAGCCGATCTTCAGAGCGCCAAATTTTATCTGACCGCTTCCGCGCCGGTTTGCGTTTTGATGGTGAACTCCGCCCCGGCCCCAAGCTCCCCGATCGTTTCCCCGAACTCCCTGCCCCCGTTCATCTCCACACCTCCAGGATAGGCGATTTCCTCGTCATGGCACGAGGTGGATTCTCAGGGAACCGCGGCGTCCGATCCATCGGCTGTCCGTGGCCGAAGGGTTACGACGCCCCCTGCGGGTTCGATTTTCAGCGCGACGATTTGCCCTGACGGGTCAAAACCGTCTCTTATTCTCCCTATGAAGGACCGGGACGGGAGAGAGAATGGGGATCCGGCCGGAAACCGGATCCGTTACACCTCAATTTCCAACCACTAAGGGAGGCTGCGATGCGATGGATTCTGCCAATGGCCTGTATCCTGTTCCTGTTTGGGGGCGCGATGTCAGCCCTTGCCCAGGAGCAAACGGCAGACGACGAGGTGGCGATCGGAGAGATCACCGTCCAGGCTTCCGGAGAGACCGAAGAGGGAGGTGTAGTACCTCGGGAAGTTATCGAATCGGGCCGGTTCACCAACATGAGCGAGGCCGTTACCGAGGTGCCCGGGGTGAGCGCCGTCAAAAGAAGCGCGAGTTCGGCCGAGCCCGTGATCAGGGGGGCGGGATGGGAGCGTGTCGCAACGCAAATGAACGGCCTGCCGCTCTACGGCGCCTGCCCTTCCCGGATGGATCCGCCCATGACCTATATCCGGTCCCATACACCTGAAAAGATGCAGATCATCAAGGGATTGCCTTCGGTGACACTTGGGCCGGGGGGGACCGGCGGCCGGATCCTCGTGAGTACGGATTACGAGCGAAGCGCCGAAGCTCCTCCGGAACTTGGCGGCTGGTTGAAAGCTGGCGGAGAGAGCAACCGGGAAGGCAAGGCGGGAGAATTCGGTGTAAAGGGCGGCAACCGATGGGTCGATGCCAAGGCCGCCTTCGAGATTCTGGATTATTCGGATTACGAAACTGGCGGCGGAGACAAGGTTCCCGCCAGCCAGGAAGGCTACAGCGGCGCCCTGTCACTCGGTGCAAGACCCGCGGAGGGCCACCGGTGGTCCAACTATATCAATTATGTCCGGGAAGAAGATGTCGATTATCCTTCCCTTCCGATGGACATCGACGAGACGGATTTCTGGGTGTACACCACGGGCTACCGGATCCGGCCCGAGAATGAGGTTCTGGAGGAATTGAATCTCTCCTTCGGGTTGCAGAACATCGACCACACCATGAGCAACCGCCGAAAGCCCAACCGAATTATGCAGCAGGCGGAGACCCCCTCGGATTCGGACAACTACTCCGCAAGCGCGAAGTTGACCTTCAATCTGACGCCCGGGATCGACCTGGTCACGGGTGCCGACATTTACTACCTCGAGCGGGATGCGACCCGAACCCGGTTTCTTCCCATGACGAACCAGACCTTCGAGGACAGGATCTGGCCCGATGCGACCCAGTGGGATATCGGGGGCTTCGCGGAGGTGCAGGCGAAGGTCCAGGAGTCGCTCAGCCTTCGGGTCGGCGGTCGGGTCGACTTCGTTTCGAGCGACGCCGATGCCGTCGATGCGCGGAGCCTCATGATGCGGACGGTCCGAGAGCAGTATGTGCGATTTTATGGCGAGGATGCCGCGGACGTGGAAGAGGAGGAAACCCTCGGCTCCGGCAACATCGTCCTCACCTGGAAAGCGGCCGATGGAATCGAGACCCACATCGGCGCCGGAGTCACCATGCGACCGGCCGGCGTGACCGAGCGCTACTTTGCGTTTGCCCCGGCCCCCGGCGGCTTTCTCGTCGGCAACCCAACGCTGGATCCCGAACGGAAGTACGAGCTGGAGTGGGGGGTCGACGTGAAGAAGCGATGGTTCGACTTCTCTTTCAGCCTGTTCCACAACTGGGTCGATGACTACATCCTGCAAACCCAGATCGACCGGTTCGATGTCAACAATGACGGGACGCCCGATGTCGTGAAAGGCTTCCGCAACGTGGACGCCAGACTCTACGGCTTCGAGGCCGGTCTGCTGCTGAAGGCCGGCGATCACTGGAGCCTTCCGTTCACCGCCGCCTTCGTGAGGGGGAAGAACTCCTCGGATGACCGGGATCTTCCCGAAATTCCCCCTCTCGAACTTACCGGCGCCGTTCGGGCGGACTACGGTATCGATCATCCCTGGTGGGTTGAATTCGGGGGACGATTTGCCGATCGGCAGAAAAAGGTCGACGAGGCCTTTCCGGAGGATGAAACCGGCAGTTTCGCCGTGTTTCACTTGAGGGGCGGTGTCACCTTGCGGGAGGCGTTGAAGGTTGAGCTGGGAATCGAGAACCTGTTCGACAGGGACTACAATGAACATCTGACCCGCGAGGCGTTTTTGGCCGAGGGCGATCTGGAAGCCGGGGACGAGATTCCGGCTCCCGGAATTACTTTTTATGCCAGTGTGCGCTGGGAATTCTAGAATCGTCGGAGTTCCGGATGCGAAGGCCGGCGGAATTTCCATCTGCCGGCCGCGCCTCCGTTTGCCCGGACGAAATGCCGAATCACCATGACGTCGATCTCTTTCAATGCGATCGCAAGGGCTTTTCTTTTTCTGGCCGTGTTTCTGTCGCCCTGGCTCCTTCCGGCCGGTGTTCCGGCCGACGGAATAGTGCAGACCGGTGATTCGGACGGAGACGGTCGAATCGACCGCATCTCGCACTACGACGAAAGCGGCACGCTTCTCCGGCTGGAGGCGGATACCGACGGCGACGGACGGTACGACACCCGGCAGTTCTACGAAAACGGGGAGCTGGTCAGGGTCGAACGGGACGACGTTCGGGGCGGCCGCACCCGGCGGCTGCGCGAGTATTATGAGGGGCCGCGGCGGGTGCGGCTCGAAACCGTCGACCCGCAGGGCCGGATCGTTCGTGTCGTCCGGTTCGATGCCGTTGGAGAGGTCGCGGGGATTCACGAAGACACGACCCAGGACGGCTTCCTGGATGCCCGCTACGAATATGCCCGCGGAAGCGTCGAAAAGTTGGAGCAGGATTCCAACGCCGATGGCCGCCCGGAGCTGATCCAGGTCTACCGCAACGGAAAGCCGTTCGAGCGTCGGGAGGATGCCGACCACGATGGCCGATTCGATCGATGGTACCGGTATGACGACGGCGGCATGACAATCGAAAGCCGCCACGATGCGGATGGCGACGGCCGTATGGAAGTGCGCCGCCGATATCGATCGGGCGTTGTTCACATTGAGGAAACCGATGCCGACCACAATGGGAGGCCGGAGTCCGTCATCCGCTATGAGGGATCGACGCCCGTCACCCAACAGGTGGACAAGGACGGTGACGGCCGGTTCGAGGCGGTGATCCGCTTCCAGGACGGTCGGCCCCATCTGGAGGAACTCGACACGGACGCGGATGGAAAAATGGATCGGTTCCATATCTTTGATTCCAAGGGAGATACCGTCTCCGTCGGGATGGACACCCGTGGAGACGGAAGGATCGATCAACGAATTTTCTATAAAAACGGCCAGCCCACCCATCGTGAAAGTGATGACGACGGTAACGGCCGCTTCGAAACCGTCACCTGGCTCGACCACCCCGAATGGTCGATGGTCGTCGAGGTGGATGTCGACGAAAACGGCGTTTGCGACCACCGCTCCTTTTTTGCGGGGGAAGTCCTCAAGTTGACGGAAAGGGACCGGGACCAGGATGGCGAGACGGACCGGATCGAACACTACGATCCATCCGGGCGCCTGGCCCGATGCGTCGAGTTGCCGATGGACCCCGGTGATGCAGTCTTCACCTGGCACTACGACCCGGACGGCAATCCTGAACGAGCGGAATCCGACACCAACCGGGACGGAGCAGTGGACACGTGGTACTTCTACCGAACCGGGAGACTGTCTCGAGTGGAGGTCGACAGCAATGGAGACGGGCGCCCCGATCTTTGGGAGCGGTATGATGATACCGAAACCATGATCTGGAGAGGCCGCGACCTGAACCTTGACGGAAACCCGGACATAGAAGATTTGCCGGAGAGATGAGTCGTCGGCATTCCGGCATGGCGGGTATTTTCATCTGTGATTTTCAAGTGAGCGGGGGGCAACACCATGATCGATCTGATTGCAAAGGGCGGAGTTCTGGTGATTCCGATTCTGTTCTGTTCAATTGTCGCCACAGCCGTATTTCTTGAGCGCCTGATTCGGTACGCCGCCTTCTGCAGACGGGGAAGGGGGCTTGCGGAAAAAATCACAGGTCTTTTAAGGCAGGGACAGGAACAGACCGCCGTCGATCTGGCCAGAGAGAGCGGATGCCCGATCGGACGGGTTCTCACCCAGGCCATGGAGGTGGGGCCGAACGATCGGGAAACCCTCGAAACCGTATTGGTTCACGCCACAGAAGAAGAGGTCCGGTACCTGTCCCGTTATCTCAATGTGCTGGCGACCGTGGGCAATATCGCTCCCCTCCTGGGCCTGTTGGGCACGGTCATCGGAATGATCAAAGCCTTCATGGTCATCCAGGAAATGGGGGGAAAGGTCAATGCCGCGATCCTGGCCGGAGGGATCTGGGAGGCCATGCTGACCACGGCCATCGGACTGTCTGTTGCGCTTCCCACCATCGTGGCGCACAGTTATCTCATCGGTCGGGTCGATGCGTTCGAAGCCCGGCTCCAGAACGGGTGTGTCCTTTTCCTCAAGACCCTGGCGGGGAAGTGATTGGGTCATCGAGTCCCGAATGCGAGGTTCGCCATGCTCCGGTTCAACAAGCGGTCCACGAGAGACCGGGTTCAAATGCCCTTGACGCCTCTGATCGACGTCGTCTTCCTTCTGCTGATCTATTTTCTTCTCACGACCAATTTTCTCGCCGAGGAAGGGATCAAGGTCAAACTGCCTCAGGCCCGGGCGGTCGCCCCCCAGACGGTCACCGAGATCACCATTCAGGTGGATGAAGACGGCGCGATCTATCTCCAGGATTCAAGAATGAACCTGCCGGAGCTTCTCGACAGGCTTCGGGGGATGCTGGCCTCCGAGGGGAGCCGCCTGATCGTGGTCAAGGCCGACAGGACGGTCATGGTCAACCGGGTGGTAGAGATCATGGACGTGGTGAAAGCCGCCGGCGCGGATCGGTTGATGCTGGCCACGGAGCGGCCTTTTTAAATGATGGCGGTCTCGGACAAAGGTCATGAAGTACCACGGAGCCATCGGCTTCTGATGATTCTGCTGGTCCTGTCGGCCGCGCTTCACCTCTTTCTGCTCCTGCATGCCGGCAGACTGTTGCCGAAGCATTCGCAGGAGTACATCGAGTTGAGTCTCCAGGAGACATTCCAGCGGACGGAAAGGGCGATCCCGCAGCCGCCACAACGCCTGGACCCGCCGGTCATACCGACACCTCCGCCCCAGGCCCCGGTTTCCGGAAGCCGCCTTCGCACGGATGCGCGGCCTTATCCGGCGGTTCCGGAACCGATGTCCGCGAAGCCGCCGACCATCGATACGGTCCCGCCGGATCCCGGCGAAATGCCGGTAACGGCCGTCCTGGAGGCGGATCCCGTCAGACAGGATCCGTTGCCGGCCGTCGTGGCCGAAGGCCCCGCGAGACAGGATCCGGTGCCGTCGGCCGTCTCTCCGGATCAGTATTACAACCTGTTGCGCGTCCGGATCGATGCCCGGAAGGCATACCCGGAGAGTGCCAGGCGGCGGCGGGAGGAGGGAAAGGTTACCGTTCGCTTCACTTTGATGTCTGACGGGCATCTGGTGTCCGTCGACATCGCAGATGCCTGTCCCTACGAGGCGCTGAATCAGGCGGCACTCAGGGCGGTTTCCACGGCGGCGCCGTTTCCACCCATCCCGCCTGAACTCTCCAGGGATCGGCTGACCATCCGGCTGGCCATACGCTTCGAGCTCACCTGAAACCGCGCATTCCCGATCGCCGGTTTCCGATTATCGCCGGAACAAGGGAATCGGGGACGGGCAGAGATCGTTCATCTCAGGCAGATCCTCTGCCGCGCAGTAGCCCTTGGCGGCGTAACCCGCGGCAAGACCCTTCTCTGTGATCACCTGAAGGTGGGTGTGGTGGAACCAGTTGCCGTTTTCGTGGAAGTCGCCCACCCGGGCAAACGGTTCTCCTGCCGTGAAACGACGCCCGGTATCCGGCAGACTTGACCGGTTCAGGTGGCCGTAGAAGCTGTAGAAGGCGTCGAAATCCGCGCTCTCGTGCCTCAGAATGACGAACCCGCCGTAATTGCCCTCTCCGGTCTCGTAGCCGGCCCCCACCGCGACCGCGTCGAGCGGGGCGTGCAGCTCCCTTCCCACTGGTACGATGATGTCGAGTCCCAGGTGGTAGAAGCGCTTCTCGCTCACCATCTGCTCGCAGTCCCGGAGCAGCGAGTCCCTCCGTTCCAGGTAGCCGGAGAGTCCCCAGGAGTGATGCGGTGCCATCTCATTCGCGAGAATGGCCTGGTAGCGCTTCTGGTCACGCACGTCGATGGTGTCGAGAATCGGGTTCCGGAAGGACAGGTCCGCCACGTAGGGATTGCCGGCAAGGCCGGGAAAGATGGAGGCGTGCTTCAGATCCGTCTGGTAGAGAAGATAGGGATATTTCATTTTTGTCTCCGGGTCGGGGTTGGGAGAGGGCCGATATCGAATGAACCGCATAGCGGAATCGAGCGGGCAGGGCAACCCCGAATCCATGCGGTGTTTTTTTTCCTACCATGAAGGCCATGAAGGACATGAAGAAGGGCAAAGCGGAGTTTTTAACTTCATGTTCATCAGGCCCTTCATGGTGGATCTTGTTTTTCTCTTCTCCTGGTGGCAGGGGTCTCGTCGTTTCAAGTTCTTCCCCTCCCCTGGTGGGAGGGGATCGAGGGGAGAGGGTAAAAGGGATCGAAATCGTTTTTGATTCACCCTCACCCCGGCCCTCTCCCATCGAGGGAGAGGGAGAAAATCGGTCGTGGGGGTGGGGGGTGTGGGTTGGTGGACACGGTGTCCTCTAGGGTGCCTAAAGCGTTCGATACCGATACCGATACCGATACCGATAGCGATACCGATAGCGATACCGATAGCGATAGCGATCCCGGTTTCGATTTGGAGGTGGGCGGGAGTTTTCAGGTTTTCGTACTCTTACGTGTACTCGTACTCGTACTCGGCTGTTTTCTGTTGGTTTTGTGGATCCCTTCGGGAGTTCGAGTACGAGGACGAGTACTTTCCCTCCGGAACTGAGGTCGAGTACGCAGATTGCGGCTTTGGCGTGGCCGAGGATGGAAACGGGCTGGGGCCGGTGTTCTTGTTTGTAACCATGCCATTCATGGTAGAAACTGATTTCACCTCTCCTGGCAGGGCGGGACCGATGTGAGGGCGATGATGGAAGGAAATCCCTTGCGTACGCCGAAGTGGCTTGACACACCGCGCCCTATGACCTAACAGGCTCGGTAGTCGGAAAAATCCATTCAGCGAGGTGCCCTCCCATGACGATTGCCCTATCCTCCCCGGCCCCGGCAACCGAATACCGAAACGAGGAACAAAAGACCGTCGACGGCTGCCGGAAGACATTGGAAGCTTTTTTGGAGCAATACGTCACCCGGAGCCTCGTGGGCGACGAATTCGTCGATGCGATCGGCGAAGGCGACGGCAGGACACGGCTGTTCCGCCTCGCGGAACGCTGCGGATTTCCGGAAGATCCGGAGGCGCTGATCCGAAAGCTGGCGGACCGGCTGGTTAATCTTTCCGGCGAGGAAGACAGGACCGTTGAATTGGGCGGTATCCGGTTCCCGTACCTGCTGCTGGTGGCGCTGCTGGAGCGGATCGAACCCGGAGACAACTTCACTTCGGTCCGGACCGTCGATCAACTGGAGTCGCTCACCGGGACTCCCGTGCGGGAGGGCGATCGCGGAGATCTTCAGAAGGTTCTCGACCTCTATCCGGTCCGATTGTCTCGGCACGTGGTCCGGCAGATGCGGCTTTCCCGGAACGTGGCCTACCAGTATCTTCCTTTCGTGGAGGAGCTCGATCCCGTGGGACAGGTCAACACCTGGATCGGCCAGTTCCACCAGGGGCTGCTCGAGCAGATGTACCGCAACCGCGTCATTTTTCTGCTCAACATGAGCTGTCCGGTGTATTGCCGGTTCTGCTTCCGAAAACACAAGGATTCCCGGCGGCAGGCCAATCCTGCCGTGGCGGACATCCGCAGATCCGTCGACTACGTGGCCCAAACGCCGTCCATCAAGGAAATCGTGATCACCGGAGGGGATCCCTTCATGAACCGGGCGAACCTGGCCTGCGCCGTGGACGGCCTGATGGAAGTCCCCCATGTCCAGACGCTTCGCCTGGCCACCCGGTCCATCGCCTACTATCCCCAGCTCTTCACCGCGGGGGATGATTCCCTCCTCAAGTTCGTCGTCGCCCGGCACTACGCTCTCCAGGCCAGGGGAAAGCGGATGGAGATCGCCACCCACTTCATCCATCCCGACGAGGTGTCGATCCAGAGCCTCGAACTCATCACCGCGTTGACCGGCCACGGCATCCCCGTCTACATCCAGACGCCCTTTCTGAAGGACTGCAACGACCGCGGACCCGAGCTCGTCCGGCTCTATCATCTGTTGCGGGGAGCGGGGGCCGAGCTGCACTACATCTACATTCCCTGCAGCCCCATCCAGGGCAACAGCATCTACTGGACCCCGATCTCCAAGGGCATCGATGTCGCCCACTATCTCCGGGCCAACCTGTCCGACCGGGTGATCCCCAGGATCTGTACCGCAACCCCCATCGGCAAGATCGACTGGCATTCCAGCGGCTGGGCCGTGGAGCGGGATACCGACAATTCCCGCTTCATATGGATCCGGACGCCCTACACGCCGGAGTATTTCAAGGCATTCGCCCCGCTGGCCGAGGACTACGACATGGTTCGGCTCAATGCCGAGGGCACCATCGACGCCCGCTTCATGGCCGAGATGGGCGACGAGGCGCTTTTCCTGGGAAGCCGCAGGCTCTCGGTTTCAACGGAACCATCGCCTTGCGAGCCTGCCCGGCATGAAGAGGCGCTCGATCGGATGCTGTCGGACCGCCGCCTGCCGGAATCGATCGTGGAAACGGGGGCCGCGGGCATCCGGCGCCTCCACCTGACCCGTGTTCTGCTGGACCTGGATCTTTTCGACGGGAATCTCGACTATCTGCGCCGGCACCCGGAGGTGACCGACGTCGTCCTGGCCGCCGAAGGCGATATCCTCGATCGGCTGTGGGAGATCGAAAGGATCGTGGAGGAGATTGGAGCGCTGGAATCCATCAACGCCGTGCGGCTGAGAAGCCTCCGCTTCAACTCAGACCCTTCCGGCTTCACCCGGGCGCTGATCGAACGGATCGGCCGCATGAACCGGTTGACCGTGGCAGCGCCTCTGCGCGTCGAGATCGAAACGCAGTTTCTTCACGGAACCGAAGTCGGCCCCGAACATCGCAGGATCACGGAAAAGCTTCGCAACCACGGAGTGACCGTCTATGCCAATACGATGCTGCTGGCAGGCGTGAACGACTCTCCGGACGTGATGAACGATCTCGCCTATCGCCTCCGGGCGGCGGGCATCGAGTTCCATCACCTTTACGTGGCCGGGCAGCCGATGCAGAACGACTGGGGGCGTGATCGGCCGGTGACCGTTTCAAGGGCCATCGACATCGCGACGCGGGTGCGCCGCGACGGCAGCGGGCGGGAGATCCCCCGCTATATACTTCAGACGCCGCTGGGCGAAGTCGACTTCGGCCTGACGTCCGTTTTGTTTCGCCGCAACGGCGGAATGTCCGCGAAGTTGTCGCCCTACCGCATCGGATACTACCGGAGGATGAAGCCGGACTTCCAGTGGCCGGAAGGCGTTTTCGAGGATGAGGACGGATCGCCTGTCCTTCCCGTCGCCGGTCTGGAGCCCGGAGACGGATTCATGGTTTTTTGAACGGGATTGATATCAGGTGAGTGTCGAAAGCGAGGGGTCAAGGGGCAAGGGGTCAAGGGGTCAAGGGGGCAAGGGGTCAAGCGCCTGGTTATATAAAGTATTTTTATGATTTTCCTTGGTGCGATCCCTGCGGTGTTTCCGCCCTTCACCTACCTCCCTCGATCCCCCGGCCCCTTTTCATTTCTCCCGACACTTTTGGAGAAGACCGTCGCCCTACAGCAGGAATCCTTCGGGAAATGGGTCCCGGGGGTCCAGCACGAACTCGTGGCGGCCGATGATCTGGGCGCTGCCCCGAATTTCCCCCACCACGCCCTGGAAGTTCCCCACAGGGACCGACGCCACCAGGCGGCCCTCGAAACTTGTGCCCAGTGGGCTTTCGTTGACATAGGGCTCGTGAAGCGCCAGCCGTCCGAGGTGGTGGAGAAGCGTCATCTTGGCGGTCGTCCCGGTGCCGCAGGGGGAACGGTCCATGTGCGATTCGCCGTAGATGACGACGCTTCGGCCGTATCGAGGCCTCTCCGGGTCCTCGGCATGGAATTCCGTCACATCGACCGTTGCCACCTCGGAGCGAAGGGGATGACGGACCTCGAAAGCCCTGTTGGCCGCATCGATCACCGCCATTCCCAGGTCGACGAGCCGCCGCCGGTTGTCAGGCTCCAGGGAAATACCGGCTGCATCCGCCGAGATCATCGCGAAGAATCCCCCCACGCACACCAGGTCCACCGGAAGGTTTCCATAGCCGTCCACGCCGAGATCGACCCCCGCCGCCTGGACGAAAGAAGGGACCATGCGGATGGCCACCGTATCCACGCGGCCTCCGGAGATTTTCGCGACCGCGTCCATCGGCCCGGAGGGAGTGTCCACGGTGAGGGTGTGGGTGCCGTCGCCAACATCGATTGAACCTGTTTCGACCAGCGTCGCTACCGCCCCGATAGTGGCATGGCCGCAGAGGTAGGGATACCGTCGGGCGTCCATGAACAACAGCCCGAAACGGGCGCCCGGGGTGACCGGGCCGGTGACCACGGCGCCCATGATGCCGCGGTGACCGCGGGGTTCCCGGGTCAACAGGCAGCGGACACGGTCAAAATGCCGCATGAAATAATCCCGCTTTTCGGCCATGGTCGTCCCCGGCAGGTCTCTGAAAGTGTCGACCACGAGCCGGGTGGGCTCGCCGTGGGTGTGGGAATCGACGGTCAGAATCGGGTCCGGAAAGCGTCTGAGGAACCGGTCCTCGGTCGGTTGTGAAACGGTCATTGTCGCTCCTGAACTGAATCTTGAATTGAGGCTGGCGCCGGTGAGTTCACCCGTCGGCAAAATCCCGACGGATCAGGTCATGGAAATCAGGTGGCAGTGGTGGGGCGACACCTGAATGCCCACCTCGTCCCCGATCTGGTACACGCGCGTTCGCATCATGCTGATGGCATGGATCTCCCGGCCGGAGCTCATTTCGATGAAATAGCTGACCTCTCCGCCCATGTAGCTGAAATCCTTGATGCGACCTTCGAAATGATTGAACCCGTCTCCGGGTTGAAATTCCGATTTGAGATCCACCTCGAACCGCTGGGCCCGAACGATGACTTCCACCTCGTCGCCCGCGGACCACGCGCCCTCCTGCTCGGCCAGGAGCACGTCTCCGGTTTCGATGCGAACCCGAACCCGGCCGCCCTCGGTTCCGACCACCTCACCGGGC
Source organism: Desulfobacterales bacterium (assembly GCA_049366795.1). Lineage (GTDB taxonomy): Bacteria > Desulfobacterota > Desulfobacteria > Desulfobacterales > UBA5852 > CALNZV01. Next base: position 118,238 of record JBMNCP010000061.1, on the reverse strand, counting down.
ATGAAATTGGAATGCCCGAGGAAGTCGGCCACGAAATGGTTTGCCGGGCGGTTGTAGACGTTCTCCGGTGCGCCTTCCTGTTGTTTTTTCCCATCCTTCATCACGACGATCTTGTCGGACATGCTGAGGGCTTCCCGCTGATCATGGGTGACGAAAATCGTGGTCACTCCCAGGATTCGCTGGAGGTTGTCCACCTCCCGGCGCATTTCCTCCCTAAGGTTCTCGTCCAGGGCCGAGAGCGGCTCGTCCATGAGCAGTACGTCCGGCTCGATGACGATGGCCCGTGCCAGGGCGATGCGCTGCTGCTGGCCGCCGGAGAGCTGCGCCGGCATGCGGTGCTCCACCCCCGGCAGGCGGACCATCTCCAGGGCGCGCTTTACCTTTTCCCGGATCTTGTTCCTGGGAACGGACCGGTATTTGAGACCGAAGGCCACGTTGTCGAAAATGGTCTTGTGGGGAAAAAGCGCGTAGTTCTGGAAGATCATGCCCAGGTTGCGTTTGTGGATGGGCATGTCGTTGATCCGCCGCCCCTTGATGAAGATGTCGCCCCCGGTAGGATTCTCCAGGCCGGCGACCATTCTCAGAAGTGTGGTTTTCCCGCAGCCGGACGGACCGAGCAGTGTGACCAGGCTGCCTTCCTCGATGTCCAGGTCCATTGTCTCGACGGCGGTCACTTTCCCGAAGGTTTTCCGCACGCTCCTGAACTGAACCAGCGGTGGTTTCTTTTCGGTTGGCAAGATCGATGTTCTCCTGTTTGCTCGCCTTCGGATGAGAGGAAGACTTGTCCAGATCGATATCGGGATCGGGATCGAAATCATCGCATCAATGTCAACTGCAGAAGCGATTTCGATCCCGATACCATCACACCGGAACCAATGGCATGTATGGAGGAAGTTCGGCAGCCTGTGGGATGGGTATGGTGGAGCGAAACCCATCGCCTTCAATCAACTCAGAATGGTGCCGCGATCACGATTCCAACTATCCTAACTCTCTCAACTTTCTCAACCGCCATCAGGCGCCCGCCTTGACGCGGTCCCACTTCTCCGCCCATTCCACCTGGCGGGAATTCCAGTACTCCGGATCGGCGAACAGATAGCCTTCGAGCTTTCCGGTCGGGTCGAACCCCGGCAGCTTTCTTACTTCCTCCGGCATCTCGACCTTGGTGGGATCCAGGCTGGGGGGATACTGCTGGCCGACGGCCACCGCGATGGAGCATTCCGGCGACAACATGAAGTCGAGCAGCCGGTGGGCGACATCGAGGTCTGTTCCCTTGAGGACGAAAATACACTCCTGCCACGAGTAGCAGTCCTTCGGGGCCAGGAATCCGATGGGGTGCCCCTGGGCCTGCAGGGCCGCAACGCGTCCGGACCATGCCACGGTGGCGTAGATCTCCTCGTTGGCGAGCAGGCTCATGAGCTCGGCCCCGGATCCCCAGTATTTTTTGACCATGTCCCGTTGGACGCGCAGGGCTTCCCACACCGCCTCCAGGTCCTTGATGTCGTTCGGGTTCTGGCCCGTGTGAAGGGCGGCGTACCAGATGTTGGTCCGCCAGTCTCCCCAACTGCCGAGTTTCTTGTCGAGGTCCTTGTCCCACAGGAGGCCGGCACCGAGCTTCTCGGCCCTCTCCTTGGTGATGTGCTTGGTGTTGTAGGCGATGCCGGTTTGGCCCAGGTCGTAGGGTACCGCGGAAAGCTTGCCGTTGGTGAGTGCGCGGTAGGGTGTGGTCATCGCCTCCATGACGTTGGCGAGGTTGGGGATCTTGGATTCGTCGAGTTCGACGCCGAAGCCCAGCCCGACGTAGCGGGCGTAGTCGAAGACGCCGCTGAGGTGGGCGAGGTTGAATTCACCGCCAGGCGGGAATGACGCCTTCACCCGGGTCAGGTAGGTGTCCATGTCACCGAATTCGCCGTCGACCACCTCCACCCCCGTCGCCTTGGTGAAGGGATCGAAGGCATGCTGGCGGAAGGCCTCCGAGACAATGCCGCCCCAGCCGTCGAAACGGATGGATCCGGCGGCCCATGCGTCTCGAACCGCATAGCCGAAGGGCCCGCCCATCAGGCCGATGGAGGCGCCGAGCAGACCGATGGACTTGATGAACTGCCGGCGGCCGATTCGGCCCTCCTGGTATCCTTCAATGAGACGTTCCAGTTGCCCGGTCAATGGTTTCGACATGGTGCCCTCCTTTTGGCTTTGGGTTGGTGCATAAGGTTTTCTTCTAGTGATTGCCCCTCCTGCTGGCGAAATCCGGATTCTCGCCCTCTCCGACTTCTCACCGCTGTCTGTTTCCCTGGCTTCTTCCTCTGGTAAACCGCCGCGACAGATACCCCGCCAGGAGCGGTATCGAGACGGTCAGGACGATCATGACCGTTCCGAGGGCATTGATCTCGGGGCTGATGGAATTCCGGAGCATCCCGAAGATTTTGACCGGCACGGTCTGATTTCGGGTCGTGGCCCAGAACAGTGTCGCCGTCACATCGTCGAAGGATATCGTAAAGGCAAAGAGCATCCCGGCCAGGACGGCGGGCATCAGCAGGGGAAGCGTGACTTCCCTGAAGGTGTGGAAGGCGTTCGCTCCCAATGTCAGGGCGGCCTCCTCAAATTCCCGCTTGATGCCGACGAGCCTGGCCTGCACTACGAGCAGCACATATGGCAGGGTGATCACAACGTGTCCCACCAACAGCATCACGAAACTCTTGGGCTGCTGAAGCCACCGGATGAAAAGCAGCAACGCCACGCCGAGCACGACCTCCGGTATCATGATGGGCGTCAGCAGGAGCGTGTTCAGGGTGTTTTTTCCCGGGAAGTCATAGCGGACAAAGGCCATGGCGGCCGGAACCCCGATGGCTGTCACCAGGAGAGCCGTTAGACCGCCGAGAATTATGGAGTTCTTGAAGGCGGAAAGGATCGAGGTGTTGTGGGCGAGCTTCAGGTACCAGCGGAAGCTGAAGCCTTTCATGGGAAATGAACCGAACTGCTCCGGGTTGAAGGAAAGGATGATGACGGCGACGATCGGGGCGAACATGAAGATGTAGACCAGGATGGTGTAAAGTCTGATGAGCGACCACCCGGAGAAAAACTTCATGGGTTCAGTCTCCCTGAAAGCTTTTGAAGATCTGGTTGATGCCCAGGTATCGATTGTACGTAAAGATGATGAGGCACAGCAGGCCCAGCAGGATTACGCTGATCGCGGACCCGAACGGCCAGTCCAGGGTGCCGATGACCCGCTTGAAGATCAGGTTGGCGATCATGTCGTTGCCCGGGCCTCCGAGGATCATCGGCGGCAGATAGGTGCCGGCGGTGAGCACGAAGACCAGCAGGCATCCGGCGCTGACGCCCGGCAGGCTCAGCGGCAGGGTCACTTCGCGAAAGGCCTGCCATTCGGTGCATCCCAGGCTGCGCGCCGCCTCGAGAAGGCTTTTGTCGATGCCTTCGAGGCTCACGTAGATGTTGAGAATCATGAAGGGCAGCAGATACTGGATCAGTCCCAGCAGGACCGCGCCCTCGTTGTAGAGCATCCCCATCGGCTCCGAAAGTATCCCCACACCCGTCAGTACATGGTTGATCAGTCCGGTGTCGCCCAGAATGTTGATCCAGCTGAGGGTTCGGATGATGAAGCTGATCCAGAACGGCAACATGATCAGCAGCAGCATCGCGGACTTGAAGCGGCTTTGGCTCCGGTAGAAGAAATAGGCCGGGATATAACCCATCACGACACAGAGCCCCACCGTTTCCAGTGATACGCGAATCGTTCGCAGCAGGATTTTGGAGTAAAAGAAATCAGCGAAGAATTTCTGGTAATTCCCGAATTGAAATGCAGGAATGTCGGCTCCGGACGGCGCCCTGAGCCAGAAACTGTAGACGACGATGAAGCAGACGGGGACAACGAGCAGAAGAAATACTGCGCTCAGTGAAGGGGACAAAAGTGCCCAGGGCTTCCAATTGTCAGATTTCATATTAGTGCTGCGGCAGGTTGAAGATTGGAGTGAATGGCGGAAATGTAGAGGAAAACCGGGATAATGTCAAGCCCCAACACCGCAACGGCGGAAGAGAAGAGATGTCTCGTAAGTAGATTGTCTTCGCTCAAAGGATGACAGACAGGGTTGACCCATAGGGTTCTTCTCCAAAAGTATTGGGTCAATGTGAAGAAACCGGGGGGCGAAGGGCTCAAGGGCTCGAGTGAAGTGCGGAAGCCCGACAGGGCAAGCCGCCCGGTGGAAGGAAATAAGAATTTTATGCATACAAATTTCTGGTACCGTGATTTCGATACCGATATCGATAGCGATAGCGATACCGATAGCGACCCCGATCCCGACTCCGATTTGGAGGCGGCCAGGTACTTTTCGGGTTTTCGTACTCGTACGCGTACTCGTTCTCGTACTCGGCTGTTTTCTGGTTGTTCTGTGGATCCTTTCGGGGGTTCGAGGACGAGAACGAGTACCGTCCCTTCTGGACTGAGTGCGAGTACGAGAATGCGGCATGGGCGCAGGGGCGAGAGGGAAGGGCGGCGAGCCTTGGTGTTCTTATTTCTACCATGAAGGGCATGAAGGACATGAAGAGGGGCTGAACACTGTTTTTGCCTTCATGCTCTTCATGATCTTCATGGTGGATCTTGTTTTTCTCCTCCGCTGGTCGGAGGGGATCGAGGGGACGGGGTAGAAAGGAATAAAATCGGTTTCAATTCACCCTCACCCCGGCCCTCTCCCATCGAGGGAGAGGGGGAAAGAAGGGTCGCGGGGGTGAGGTTTTTGGATCGGAGGGCTCGTTGTCGCTGCCGGTGCCGGAAGCATTCGATTCCGACCCCGATATCGATTTAGAGATGGCAGGGGTTTTTCAGGTTTTCGTAATCGTACGTGTACTCGTTCTCGTACTCGGCTGTTTTCTGTTGGTTCTCTGGATCCCTTGGGGGTTCGAATACGAGAACGAGTCCCTCCCTTGCGCGACTGAGTACTCGTACGCAGACCGTACGCTTCGGCGTTGGGGCGGGAGGGAAGGCGTCGAAGCTTTCCCCCCGATCGATATCCGGCCGCGCCGTGGACGGCTTCCGAAGCCGCCGGGGGTGCAGGTGCCGCCTAAAAATCGGAACCGGAAAACCGGTTGAAAGGAGTCCGAAGTCCGTTCTGCCATTGGATGACGACGGTTTTCAGGATTTCTGAGGCGGCGGACGGCGGTCCATCCATCGGGTGCCTCGCCCGGCGACGGGCGGGGTCACTCCCATTTCTTCCGCTCGGATGCGATTTTTCTTTCCAGCAGGCGGTTCAGGGAGGCGAGATCATCGTTGGTCAGGAGCTCGCCCACCTGGGCCCGATAGTTGCCGATCGCGCTGATGCCGAACGCGGCTGCGTCGTAGGCTCTCCAGCGGTTGCCGCGCCTGATCATGAAGACATCGACGGGCACGGTCATGACCTCGAGCTCGACGGTTGCGTGGACGACGGCCAGGTCGTCGCCGACCCTGCTTTGACCCGTAATGATCACCTTCTCGTCGGCATACCGTTCCTGAAGCTCCCTCAGGTAGAATGCCGTCAGAAATTCGGTCATCAGCTCGACGTAGGCCGCCCGCGCTTCGCGTGGATATTGCCGCCCCCGGACCCCGAGGGTCCTGAGGGAGAATTCCTCGAAATCGACGGCGCTCAGGGCGATTCGCTTGAGTTCGTCGAACTGTCGCCGGCGCTCGCTCGAGGCAGCGGAGTCGGGCGACCGGAGAACGCGGATCACCTGTTCGACATGCGCTTCGAATGTTTCCAGAGGCGAATCGGCCCTGCAAGGGGCGGCGACCGCCGCGGCGAGAAGCACTATCATCGCCGCGATGCGTCCAGATCGGGTGAGCATGGTTCAATGATGCGTCTATCAGGGGATGTTGCGATCGGCGATGGGGGATCCGGCGTCCTACCGAACGGTGGATCCGTCGCCGAACGTGCCGAATGGGCTGCCGGCGCGCTTGTTTCACTCCGCTTCCGCCGCATCGCCGCCTTCATCCGCGTCGGTGCGATCGTCCGGGGATTCTGAGGGCTGGTTTTTCTCCAACCGCCGTTGTCGTTTTTCTTCCTTCTTCTTTTTCCTTGCCAATTCCTTCTGGCGTTTCTGAAACTGATAATTGGATTTTGCCAATGGGCGCCCCCCTTTCCCGGCGTTTCACCGGAAATCCGGCCGCGTGGAGCCGGATAGATAATGACAAGGGCCTTCGCTCCCTTCTGGAGAGAAGGCCCGCTCTGAGAAACTAGGTGGCGACGGCATCGATACCCTCGCCGTCGCTGATCGCTAAGCGCAGTCTCGCGCTTGTAGCGCCTCTGAAACGATATCCGGGCTTGAACATAACCCGCATGATGGTTTTACGCAAGGGCCGGTCGCACATGAATCCGCAGCTTTTGTCAATAGGGCATGGATGGCTTCCGGGTTTTTTGGTATAAGCGACCGGGTCCCCCCAACACGACAACACGTTTGATTTCGACCTTCCTGGATGGACTGGATGGAGAGGTGTCATGCCCGCGCCCGTGAATCCATGGCCTCGTCGGCTGGAACTTGCCCTCGAACATGTACCTGATGACGTGTCGGCGTCGATCAAGGACGTCCTGACGCAGCTTGCCTCGGATCTGAAGGATTGCCGGACCGAATTGGCGGCCCGGGACGAAGCGCTGCGCCAAGCCCGCGCGCAATTGGAGAATTCCCGGCAGGCGGATCAGGAGCTCCAGAAAAGCACCCGGCGGCTTCAGCTGGCGGCGGAAGCCGCCCGCATGTTTGCCTTCGAATGGAACCCGGACACCGACCAAATTGTGTGGTCCTCGGAGGCCGAAACGATTCTTGGATTGGGAAGCGATTTCCTGAGCACCGGCCAGCGCCGGCTCGCGCAGATTCACGCCGACGATCGGGAGCGCTTCGCGGCGATGGTATCCCGGTTGACGCCGGAAGCGGACCGATACCGGACGTTCTACCGGTTTTTGAAGCCGGACGACGGCAAAATGCTCCTTCTCGAGGAAAACGGGGTCGGGCTTTTCGACGAATCGGGGCGCCTCGAGTCGCTTGTGGGCATGACGGCCGACGTGACGGAGCGCAAAAAAAACCGGATGGTGCTCCGGGATGAAGTCCGCCAGAAGGAGGAGGCGCTGGCGCTGCTGGACGCCCTGTTCGAATCCGCACCCATTGGCCTGGGTTTCTGGGACCGGGATCTGCGCTATGTCCGGGTCAACAAGGCCCTGGCCGAGTTGCACGGCCTTCCGGTCTCGGAGCACCTGGGCCGGGCCGTCGATGAAATTCTTCCGGGGCGGGGCGACGTCAAGGAACTTGCAGACAAATGGCGGCGGATCCAGGAAACGGGTGTGCCCGAATTGAATGTCGTGCTGAGCCGTCGGACCCCGGCCTTCCCCGATCAGGAACGCTTCTGGCTGGAAAACTGGTATCCGGTGACGGCGGGAGGACAGTCCATCGGTCTTGCGGCCACGGTCGTCGACATCACGCAGGAAGTCGAGTCCCGTCGGAGGATCGAACAAAGCGAATCCCGGTTCCGGCTGTTGTCTGAAACCGCGGGACAGCTGCTGCGAACCGAGCATCCGATGGCGGTGGTGGACGAGCTGTGCACCGCTGTCATGCAGCACCTGGGGTGTGACTGCTTTTTCAACTTCCTCGCCGATCCCAAAAGCGGAAGGCTGCGCCTCAATGCCTGCGGAGGCATCAGTGAAGCGCAGATCCATTCCCTCGAAAGCCTCGACAGCGGATCGATGGCCTGCAGCTGGGTTGCAAGGGACGGCGTTCCCTTCGTTGCCGAAAATATCCTTCAGAGCGAAGACCCCCGCACGGAGTTTGTCAAACCCTACGGCATCCAGGCCTTTGCATGCCATCCTTTCCTTTCCCGGGACAGGGTGATCGGGACGCTTTCATTCGGCTCGAGGTCGAAGTGCGCCTTCTCGACCGACGAACTCGCCCTGATGAAGACGGTCACCGACCATGTCGCCGTCGCTGTGGAGCGCGAACAGGCCGAGGCGGAGATCCGGAGACTGAACGACAGCCTGGAACATCAGGTGCTGGAGCGGACCGCCCAGCTCCAGGCCGCCAACGAAGAGCTGGAGGCCTTCGGCTACTCGGTGAGCCACGACCTTCGAGCACCGCTGCGGAACATCGACGGATTCAGCCAGGCCTTGCTGGAGGATTGCGGAGACCAGCTCGATGCCACCGGGAAGGATTACCTTCGGAGGGTACGGGCGGGGTGCCGCCGGATGACCCAGATGATCGACGATTTGTTGAGACTTTCCCGGTTGACGCGCGCCGACATGGATCTACAGACCGTCGATCTGACCGCTTTGGCCCGTCGGACGGCCGATGAATTGCGGCAGATCGATCCCGACCGACGTGTTCGGTTCCGGATCGCCGAGGCTCTCGAAGCCGTCGGTGATCGGCAGCTGCTTCAGGTTGCCGTGTGGAATTTGATGGAAAACGCCTGGAAATTCACCAGCAAGCGCGATCAGGCCGTGATCGAGGTCGGCATGCAGGCCGGCTCGGATCCCAGCGTGTTCTTCGTACGCGACAACGGCGCGGGCTTCGATATGAAATACGCGGAGAAGATGTTTGCGCCTTTTCAGCGCCTGCACGGACCTGGGGAATTCCCCGGCAGCGGCGTCGGCCTGGCCACCGTGAGACGCGCGATTCAACGTCATGGCGGCCGTCTGTGGGCCGACGCGACCGTCGGCAAAGGGGCGGTTTTCTATTTTACGCTGATGCCATTTGGAGAAGCGGATGACCACTGATTCGACATTCCGGACTGACACGGCAGCCGACGGACGGTCTCCGTCGGACGAAACCCTTGGGTGCGATGAGAGCGGGGTGGCGCCGGATCGCAACCTCCGGGTGCTGGTGATCGAAGACAGCGAGGACGATGCCCTGCTGCTGCTGCGGGCGCTCCACCGAAGCGGCTGGGCGGTAGAGTCCGAAAGGGTGGACACCGCCGGGGCGCTCATTGCGTCATTGGCCGACCGGGAGTGGGATATCGTCATCAGCGACTACCAGATGCCGCAATTCGATGGACTGCACGCCTTGCGGATCGTCCGGCAACATGCACCGGATTTGCCGTTCATCGTGTTGTCGGGCGCCATCGGCGAGGAAATCGCCGTTGCCACCATGAAAGCCGGTGCCCACGACTACCTGATGAAAGACAACCTCGCCCGGCTGGCCCCCGCGATTTCCCGGGAATTGAAGGAAGCCGGGATCCGCCGGGCGCATCGCCGCGCCGAGGCGGCGCAGCGCGAAAGCGAACAACGCTACCGCAGCCTCTTCCAGAACAATCATGCCGTCATGCTGCTGATCGATCCGGCCACAGGGGAGATCATCAACGCCAATTCCGCCGCCTGTGACTACTACGGGTACACGATGGATGAGATCATCCATCTCAACGTCACGGATATCAACATTCTGCCGCCCGATCAGGTTCATTTGGAGATGCAGTCGGCCCAAACCACCAAGCGCCGGCGCTTTTTCTTCAAGCACCGGCTGGCCGACGGGCGGATCCGCGACGTCGAGGTGTTCAGCGGCCCCATTTTCGTCGAGGGCCGGGCGCTACTGTATTCCATCGTTCACGACGTCACCGAGCGGAAGCAGGCCGAGGAGGCGTTGCGGGAGAGCGAGGAACAGTATCGTCTTCTCTTCGAGGCGGCCAGCGACGGCCTGGTGCTCCACCCCCTGAACGCCGACCGCGAACACAGCCGGTTCGTCCGTTCCAACAGCATCGCGCGCCGGATGCTCGGATACCGTTCGGAGGAGATGCTTCGACTCAGCCCCATCGATATCCAGGCACCCGACGATGAAAGCCGGATGACCGCCGAAATCGAACAGATGCTGCGCGAGCGAAAGCTTCTGTACGAAAAAACGCTCGTCCGCAAGGACGGCAGACGCTTCCCGGCGGAAATCAACTCCACCGTCTTCGAGTTTCGGGGGCAGACGATGGTGTTGTCCATCATCCGCGACATCACCGAGCGCAAGGAGGCCGCCCGGCGGCTGGAACAGGAAAACCGCGAGATCGCGCTGGTCAACCGCATTCTGCGGGTATTTACCGAAGCGACCGAGGACGACCTGTTCGACCAGGTGCTGGAAATCGTGCTGGAGGGCCTGTCCAGCCGGCACGGCGTGTTCGGATACATTGCCGAGCCCGGCCATCTGATGTGCCCGAGTCTGACGAAGATGCTCGACAGCTGCGAAGTTCCCGGAAAGTGCATCCATTACCCGCCAGAGAAATGGAAAGGGCTTTGGGCGCGCGCCATCCGGCAGAAGCGCTCATTCTACACCAACTCCCCGATGCCGGTGCCTGCCGGACACCCGGAAATCCACAACAACCTCGCGGCGCCCATCCTTTTCAAGGGAAAGGCGATCGGCCTGCTGAACCTGGCCAACAAGGAAGGCGGCTACGAGGAACGAGACCGGGTGCTGCTGGAATCCATGGCGGAGCGTATCGCCCCTCAGCTCTATGCATGGATCCAGAAACGGCTGCGCGAGGAGGAGCGCGCCGAAGCCGATAGGGCGCTCCGGGAGCGTGAGTCGTTCTTCCGCCAGACGCTGGAGTCCATTCCGGGAATGGTCTTTACGACCCGCCCCGACGGCTACTGCGACTATCAGAGCCAGCAATGGGTGGACTACACCGGCGTTCCGATGTCCGAGCACCTCGGTCACGGCTGGGCCCGACTGCTGCACCCGGAGGACAGGGCCCGCGCTCTGGCCGCCTGGGAGGCCGCCGTGGAGGGCAGCGGTCCCTATGATCTCGAATATCGGGTCCGGCGCCGGGATGGAGAATACGAATGGTTCAAGGTGATCGGAAGGCCCATCCGAAGCGCAAAAGGGGAGATCGTGCGCTGGTTCGGCGCGGCCATGAACATCGAGGACCTCAAGCGGACGGAGGCGGCGCTTCACAAGAGCGAGCAGCGGTATCGCACACTGTTCGAGACAATGACCGAAGGGTTCGCCCTGCATGAAACCATCCTCGACGAGGCGGGCCGGCCGTGCGATTACCGTTTCCTCGATGTCAATCCCGCCTTCGAACGGCTTACGGGCCTGAAGCACCCCGACCTGATCGGAAAGCGCGTCCTGGACGTGATGCCCGACACCGAGCCTTACTGGGTCGAAGGCTTCGGCCGGGTCGCTCTCACCGGTGAGCCGCTCCACTTCGAAAACTTCTCCTCCGAGCTCGGCCGGTGGTACGAAGTTTTTGCCTATCGAACGGCCCCGGGCCAGTTCGCGGTGGTGTTCTCGGACATCACCGACCGTAAACAGGCCGAAAATGATCTGCGGCAATTGAACGAGTTTCTGGAGCATCGGGTCTTCGAGCGCACCGCCGAACTGGAGAGAATCAACGAAGCGCTGCGGGCGGAAATCGAGCGGCGCCACGCCGCGGAAAAGTCGCTTCAGAAAAAAACCGAGGAGTTGAAGGCGCACTCCGACAGCCTCGTGGAAGTCAATACGGCGCTGCGGGTCCTGCTCAAACAGCGGGAGGAGGACCGGAAGGAACTCGAGGAAAAGGTCCTTTGCAATGTCAAGGATCTGGTGATGCCCAACTTGAGCAAACTGGCGGCGCGGAAGCTGGGGAACCCGGAAAGGACGCTTCTGGAAGTCATCGAATCGAACCTGGAGGACATCACGTCACCCCTTGCGCGTCGGATGAGCCTCGATTTCGCCAGACTCTCCCCCAACGAAACCCAGGTGGCCAACATGGTCCGGCAGGGCCGGACCACCAAGGAAATCGCCGAGCTCATGGGCGTGGCCACCAGCACCATCGATTCCTACCGAAACAGCATCCGGGACAAGCTGGGGCTGCGCAACAAGGGCATCAACCTGAAATCCTACCTGACATCCATTTCCTGATAATCCGAAGCAGCGGTGTCCTGCCCGTTCATTCCGGGGGTGGGGCCCCTTTGCCCTTCAGGAATGCGACCTTAATTTGAATTTATTACCCATAAATTCGGACGGGCCTTTCGAAGGATTTCAGCCGAGGCGCCAAGGACCACCTGTCGATTGCGATACGGGATTTTCCCGGTCCGGCTGCCAGGATATGGAAGGAGGCGTTATGGTTGACAAAATCCTGGTCGCATCCGTCAGCCTTCGGGCACCGTGCCCTGTGGTAGTCGTCTCCCATCCCAGGGCTGTGCTGCGTATGAGATCCTGAATGCCGTCCATCCATGCTGGATCCTGCAGGAAAATATGGAGAAAAATACCTTATTACGGCCTCATTCTTTCCAGATTGATCTTCTCGTCCGAATCGATAACATGAACATCACCATTGGAGGTCGATGGCGCCGGATGCCGGTGTCTTCCCTCCATCCATCGCAGGCTTCATTTCGCACATAAACGGATACACAGCGGTCCGCGTCGAAAGGCACGAGTCGATCCCGGGCGATCGGGATGGGCAACCGGAGATATTGACGCTGACGCCTTACGGAAGCCCCTGATGCAGGAGATCTTAAGCATACTTGAAGACGGGATCCAGGAGGTCTTTCCCGAAGTGGGCGTCATCGCCGTCACGACCGCCACGGAATTGGGCGCTATTCCCGTCTGGGATGAAGCATCCGCGGACACTTTTCGCTCGTTTATCGAGCGACGCTTCGGGATGACGATTCCAGCGGAACTGCTGAGAGAAGATACCATGATCGGCGAGATTGCTGGATTCATTCAGAACACGGAGCGCGGCCGCGGACTTTCCGACGTCGACGCGGTTCCGACCTGAATCCGCCTTGGCGCCGGTTGAACCCGAACCGAAAGCTTTGATCCAATTCGAACCCCAAATCGAGAGGTGAGCTCATGCAGGATCTGATCCGAATTCTTGTACAGGCACTCGTGGACAGGCCCGAAAAGGTCGTGGTGAGTGAGGTCGAGAGCGACCACGTTTCCATCTTCGAAGTCAGCGTCGACCAGACCGACACGGGTAAGCTCATTGGGAAACACGGACGGAATGCCGAAGCGCTGAGAACGCTCGTCAACGCGGTGGCAGCGAAGCATCGCCGCCGGACCCTGGTTCAGATTCTGGCCTAAGGAGATTGAAAATGGCTGGTTCCCCAAAAGCGCGTATTCTCGTGGCCGACGACAACCCGCACGTACTCATCCTGGTTTCCAGGATGTTGGAGACAATGGGATTCGAAACCGTGCCCTCCCAAAACGGCTTTGAGGCACTCAAACGCTTCGAACAAGGCGATTTCGATCTGGTGTTGACCGATCTTCAAATGCCCGGGATGAACGGCTGGGAGTTGGCGCTGCAAGTGAAGTCACTGGCCCCCGAAGTGCCGGTCGTTGCGCTGACCGGTCAAAGCGAAATGGAAGTCATGGAGCGGCTTACGGGCAGCGGCGTCGATCATGTTCTCTTCAAGCCGCTCAACATGGACGACCTGGACGAAATCGTCACCCATGCTTTGGCCTCCAGCCTGGTCAAGATCCGGAATGGCGAACTGCCATGTTATTTTGAAGCCTGCAGTGGCTGACGGGTTTGCCGCCGCCGATTCGTCTTCAATCGATGAGACTGGAAGCCCGTTTCGCTCTTGTGGGTGAGAGACGGAATCCGCTTTCCCTCCGCGTGCCGGTGTGCGGCGTAAAAACGCGGAGGGAAAGCCGCTATTCGGGCTTCACCCACTCCCACCCGCTTCGATAGGGTGAACTGATCGGTTTGAGCCGGTCCTTCATCTCCAGAAACCGCGCCTTCATGCTTTTGAGCCACTCCATGTGGGCCTAGACATCCTCCCGCGTCAGGAACAGTTCATGCGGGTTTTTCTCGATCCTGAAAACCGGCCCTTCCGCCGTTGTGTTCACCGTCCCGCTGTTGCTGCACAACATGCACCTCACCCGGTTTTCTCCGAGGAACCGGAACGTGTCTCCCCCGCACAAGGGGCAGGTTGCCGCATGATGCTCGACAGCCCCGTCGAAAAGCGCGCCGCCCAGCGATGCCGCCAGGCGTCGGTTCGCCTCGCCAAGGAAGATCTCCCCCGGCAGCGCACCGTAGAGGATGCGGGTGCCCCGGATCTCCGTCAGCAGCAGTTTCAGAAAACTTTGAATATTCAGAAGTGTTTGGCCTTCCCTGCCCTCGATGCCGGCGATGCCGACCCCTATGGAAGGCTTTCCCCACAGACGATCCACATGGCCGTAAAACGACAGCCCCCGGTCGAGAAACCGCTTGAGTGAAGCGTTTGCGCCCAGGAAATAAGTGGGCGCGGCGAGGATGAGAGCATCGGCGGCCAGTATTTCCTCGAGGACCAGGTGAAAATGGTCTTCAACGGGACAGCGAAGGTCCCCGAATAGGCATTGATAGCAGGCTCTGCAAGGTTGGATGTCGAAATCCGCAAGCCGCAGAAGCTTGAGCTGGTGAGGAATTGAAATGCCGCGTGCGATCTCCTTGACCATCATCTCGCAGTTGCCGAGCCGGCGGGGCGAGGCCACAATGCCGAGAACCCGTTTCATCCGCGTAAACCTCCTTGGTGGGCGGCCGGTGGATAAACCCGCATCGGGTCGAAAGGTTCAGGACGCGTCCTTGAACTCGGCGATCAAGGTTTCCAGGGTGGCCTTGGCATCGCCGAAGATCATGTAGGTGTTGTCCTTGAAGAAGAGGGGGTTTTCGATTCCCGCAAAGCCGGGATTCATGGACCGCTTGAGCACGAAAACGGTTCGAGCCCGGTCGGCATCGACGATGGGCATCCCGTAGATCGGGCTGTCCTTCTCCTCTCTTGCCGCCGGGTTGACCACGTCATTGGCTCCAATGACGATGGCGGCGTCCATGTTGGACATCCTGGGGTTTGCCGCTTCCATCTCCACCAGCTGCTCATAGGGTACATTCGCTTCAGCCAGCAGTACGTTCATGTGGCCGGGCATGCGGCCGGCCACGGGGTGGATCGCATACACCACCTCCGTGCCGTTGTTTTCCAGGTGGGTGGCCAGTTCGCGCACGGCGTGCTGGGCCTGGGCGACGGCCATGCCGTAGCCCGGAATGATCACCACGTTCTGGGCGGCCTCCAGGATGTAGTAAGCATCCTGGGGCGTCATGGATCTGGCTTCGCCCTGGATTCCGGGCTTTCCCGTCCGGGCGGCGCCGGAGCCGAATCCCGACAGCAACACATTGGCGAGGCTGCGGTTCATGGCACGGCACATGATCCGCGTCAGAATGATCCCGGAAGCTCCCACCAGGGCGCCCGTGATGATCAACGGCACATTGGAGACGGCAAATCCGGCCGCACAAGCCGCCAGCCCGGAACAGGAGTTCAGGAGCGAAATCGTCACCGGCATGTCGGCGCCGCCGATGGGGATGACAACGGCGATGCCGAAGGCCAGACCGATGGCGGCAGTGATCAGGAACAGCCCGTACCAATCCGGTGACAGAGTGAATACCGCGAGACCGGCCACGAGCAGTGTCATCACCACTCCGTTGACCACGTTCTGCCCGGGATAAAGGATGGGGCGCCCCGGGAGGTTGCCGGAGAGCTTGCCGAAGGCGACCAGACTGCCGGTAAAGGTCACGCCGCCGATCAGCATGGCCAGGTAAATGGTGGCGGCGTCGAATGGGGCGAGCGGCACGCCGGTGTAAAGGCGGGCATGGTGAAACTGGGCCCAGGCCACCAGCAGGCTGGCAATGCCCCCGAATCCGTTGAACAGAGCCACCATCTCGGGCATGGCTGTCATTCTGACCCGCTGGGCCGCGACGGCCCCCGCGAGCCCACCCACCGCAAGGCCGGCAGCCACCACCGCGGCGAAGGATGCGCCTACCGGTGCATCGCCGTCCCCGTAGACGGACAACAACGCCCCGAGGACCGCGCACAGCATTCCCATGGCGGATACCCTGTTGCCGGTGCGGGCGGTTTCGGTTCTGGAAAGCATCTTGAGCCCTATCACGAAGCATACGACGGCAAGCAGGAAAAGAACGATTTTAGCGGCGGTCATGGCGGCTTCACTTGTCCGTTCGGGTTTTGGATTTGAACATTTTCAGCATCCGGTCGGTGACGAGATACCCCCCCACTACGTTGACCGTTGCGAACGCAACCGCAAGAAACGCCAGCAGGCTCGCCGGCATCGTTCCGGCGCCGTAACCGGCAACGGTGATGGCGCCGATCACGGTGATGCCCGAAATGGCGTTGGAGCCGGACATGAGGGGCGTGTGGAGTGTGGAAGGCACCTTGGAGATAAGCTCGAGGCCCAAAAACATGGCAATGATGAACAGGAACGCCAGCAGTTCTATTTGTTCTCCCATTCTGTCGTCTCCCCTGGAAGCGGTTGTACGAAGTTCCCTGGTGTACGCCCGGAAGGTCTTTTGGGCCCAGATCGGTGTTCTCCGCGAGGCTGCGGTCTTGGCCGGAACCGGAAATCCTCATTCCCGGTCCGGATCCGTTTGCGCCTCAATGATCGATCGCAATAGGGCGTCCTTTATCGATCCAGACCAAAGTGCTTTTGGAGTACCGGATTGACAATTTTCCCGTCGGCCGTGATGAGCGCGCCGGTCGAGATCTCCCGGTTTCGATCGAAGTCCAGCACCCCTTTTTCGCGGTCCCACAGCGCGTCGACCAGATAAAACAGATTGTTCGCATACATCCGGCTGGCGTCCCTGGCCACTCTCCCCGGGTAGTTTTTCAACCCGATGACCCGCACGCCCTCGATCCGGACCTCCTCGCCCGGTACCGACCCTTCGACGTTGCCGCCGCTTTCAACGGCGTAATCCACGACCACGGCCCCCGGCTTCATGGCCTTCAGCATGGAGCGGGTCATCACCCGGGGGGCCGGTTTTCCGAACAGCTGCGCCGTGGTGACGACGATGTCGGATCGGGCGCAGGCTTCGGTCATTCCCTCCTGCTGGAGGCGTTTCTGCTCCGGTGTGAGTTCCCTGGCATATCCTTGCTCGGTCTGCCCCGTCTCGCCCAGGTCGATCCGAAGGAACCGGGCCCCGAGGCTTTCGACCTGCTCGGCCACGACGGGCCGCGTATCGAACCCTTCCACGCGGGCGCCCAGCCTCTTGGCCGTGGCGATGGCCTGAAGCCCGGCAACCCCGGCGCCGATCACGAAAACCCGGGCCGGCTGTATGGTCCCGGCCGGGGTCATCATCATCGGCAGCGCCTTGCCGAGGCGTTCGGCTGCCAGGACGACCATGTAATAGCCCGCCAGCGAGTGCTGGCTCGAGAGAGCGTCCATTTTCTGGGCCGCGGTGCTTCGGGGGATCATCTCCATGCTGAACGCCCGAATGTCGCTTGCCGCCATCGCTTCGATGAGAGGCCGCTCATTGAATGGATCCAGAAAGCTGGCGTGAACTGCTCCGGATCGCATGCGTTTCACCTCGTCCAATGGCGGTTTGCGAACCCGGAGCAATATGTCGGAAGAGCCGATCAGCTCCTCTCGGTCGACCACCTTGCCGCCGGCCGAGGTGTACAGGCCATCCTCCCACTGGAGCCCTTCTCCGAGTCCGGGTTCAAGGACGACTTCCAGCCCAAGCCCGACCAGCCGTTCGGTGGATTCCGGCGTGAGGGCGATCCTGGTTTCCGTGGGATCCGTTTCTCTGGGAACACCGATTCTCATTGTCCTGTCCCTGTGTCGGAGATTTTCGTGTTCGTCATTTCCCATTGAAGTTTTGAACGAACCGATCAAAAGTAAAGAGCATGGTCCAAGATTGTATTTGCCTGCAGGGAGGCGTTGGGTTGGTGCTTCGACTGAATCTCACGAGACACTGTATCGAGACCGCTCTCAGACAGCACCACGAGCGCTGCGTCTCGTCGTATTTCCGGCCCGGTTCCGACACGGCGGAGCTCGAAGTTGCCATGGAGGCCTGCCGGTTCGCTTTGGAATCCCTGGATTTCCCATGTTTGAGGACCCGATACCCGGTACTTTCGGGCGGCACCGCTCATGCCGTCAGCCTGTCCGTGGAGGGAGGCCGGATCGAACTGACCATCGACGGGAACCCGGTCGATCTCGTTTGGCGAAATGGTTGAGCTGTTTTCTGTTGGGTCTGTGGATTCGATCCTGCCATGACGAGAAGGCGGGAATCCTTTTGGATTCCCGCCTACAGCGTGAGGTATGTAGCCTCGCCACCGGGTGCGTCCGGTGACTCCACCAAAAATAAGCGCAATACACGGTTCGGTCAAATTTTTCGTCCATGATCCTTTTAGATTCGCGGTCGGGTTGGACCGCGGCGAGGCGAACTCCCAGTGGCGGCGCGATGAAAGATCAGAATGCCACCTTGCCTCCGATTTCGAATCCGACAGCGATCGCCGATGGCGATACCGATTGAAACTCCCCAACGAAACCATTCCGCTGGTATCATCGATCATTCTCATCATTGCGCGGCATGGGCGTCGGGAAGGTCAATATCCGTAAATGTCCTCTACCATGTCCCTGAACCACCTCGGCTTTTGAAACACCACTGTCATCAGCACCATCGCTGTGATCGGGATGGGGATCACGGTATCGAAGACGGCCAGGACGATGAGATAGACGAGAATTTGCGTTTTAGCCGACAATGGACACCTCCTTGCAGGTTCGTTTGCTTTTGACAAACCTGGGATGATTCGTACGTATGGGAACAGTGACGCAGTCGTGCAAAGCGTATCATTTCTTTGCGAAACCATGAAGATCCCGGTGTAAGATAGGATTCTTTTCATGAAGAATAATCGATGCCCCGATCTCCTTCGGCGTGCATTCTTCTCAGGCCTGGTTCTGTACCTGTTCGGCTGTTCACCGCCGATGGCAGCGGATCAGAGCACTGCATCCAACCCAAAGGAGCAGTTCGTGAAACTCGCAAACGAACCTGAAATCCAAAATCCCGAGATCCCGCCCATCGATGCGGCGGCACCTTCCCGGTTCGAGACGGCATCCTTCGGTCTGGGGTGATTCTGGGGAATCGAATCCCGGTTCGGGATAATCGATGGCGTCATTCGAACCCGCGTCGGTTACGCCGGCGGCCGGATGAACAATCCTACCTACCGCCATATCGGCGATCACACGGAAACGGTTCAGGTGGATTATGACCCCGGGTACATCACCTACAAAGAACTGCTGGAAATTTTCTGGAGAAGCCACCGGCCCACGGGCCAGTCATCTCGGCGGCAGTATCTGAACGCCGTGTTCTACCACCATGAATCCCAGCGGAAGGCTGCACTGGCTTCGAAAACCGAATGGCAGCAGAAACTGGGAGCCGACATACAAACTGAAGTGGCGCCATTGCGCTCCTTTACAATGGCCGAAGCGCACCACCAGAAATATATCCTCAAGCGGAATGCGGTTCTCAAGGAGGAAATGGTGCGGATCTATCCGCATCATGCGGATTTCGTGGACTCCACCGCCGTTGCGCGGCTCAATGGATACGCGGGCGGCAACGGCAGCAGACACCGGCTGCTTCAGGAATTGGATCGCCTTGGACTGAGCCCTTCCGGGCAGAAAACGCTTCTTGGAATGGTGCAGCGATAGCGATGGTAAGAACCTCTCCGATTCAGAACAGCCGCCACAAGGAACCCGGCGGGCGGTTTTTCTTGAAGCGTCCGTAGCCGAGGCAAAACGGGTAGAGGACCAGCAGGCCGGCCAACCAGACGGGAATCATTTGCTCCAGCCGAACGCCTCTGGGAAAAGCCCAACCCATGAGGGCGTACAGGTACAAGTGCGCAATGTAGAAAAACAAAGGCGAGGCACCGAAGACGACCAGGGGCTTCCACAACGGACGAGCACTGTTTTCAAGGCGCATCGATAGATGCAGAAGCAGCAGATTCATCCCCAACGTCAGGAACAGGAAAGCGGCGCCGGGCGGGTATTTCGTGACGTTGAAAAAGTCGATCCAGCCCGAATTCGCCCAGAGATGACTTCCATGCCCGAAAAGCAGGCGCACTGCGGCAAACACTGCGAGGGCTGCAACGCCTGCAAGCCACAATCCGCAGAACACGCCGGTTCTTTGCTCTGAAATCCAACGCCCCAGAACGATGCCCAATCCGGTGACGCCCATCCAGGGTATCGTGGGAAAGAAAACCATCCAGTCGTTCGTGTGACCGGCAAGGATCAGCATTCGAACAATGGGAGGATAGAGCGCCCGGGGGTCGGCCAATACGATTATCACCTGCGTCGAGACGATTGCCGCAAGGCTTATCGATATGATCGCCAATGACGGCAGCCCGATCAGGATCCCCCAGACCGCCATGGTGCTTCCCAGCCCGAACAGTACGCCCAGATAGAACTCCGCCGGATCGCCTCCCCCGGGAACCGGACCTCCTCTGAATGTAAACGCACCGGGTGCCGTGCCGAGCGAGCCCAACAACCAGGCCGGATTCTCCAAAACCTGCTGAATCACGATCAGCAGGATTCCCCGGACAAGGAAGAACCGGCTGATCCTCCACTGACGCCATCCGTCACGGGCGCGGGCTTCGACAAACAAAATCATTCCGATCCCCATCAGAAGAAAGAACCCCGGCGCACACAGATGGGTCACGGCTCTTACGATAAACGGCAGTGCACGATCATACGTCGGCAGTGCCGCACCCCAGAACTCGCTGGAATGGGTCTTCGCGATAAAGAAGGAGGCATGGTCCAGTGCCATGAGGACCATTATCAGGCCGCGCATCGCGTCGATGGACACCCGTCGTCGATTTTGGAAGGCATCGTTCATACATCTCTGAATCGGACATGCTGGAATCTGAATGACCATCGTGGGGGCACTGGACTATTGCCCATCCACGAGTGCCATTCAAAAATCTAAGTCGCACGATCCACCGACTCAACATCCCGGCCGCGGAATGCGGCGGCGACAAAGGCAAGGCGCAGGGTGA
>JBMNCP010000061.1:57212-97415 GCA_049366795.1 Desulfobacterales bacterium | reverse complement strand
AGCGGGGAGCGGAGCAACCGCATGGTTGTGAGCACCCCCGCAAACCCTGCAACGCGGCCTTTCGGGCGGATACGCCGATCGGGCATGTCATGGACAGAGCGCGGCTGATCGAGCAGGTGGGTGAAAGGCAAGGCGCAGGGTGAAGCGGGGAGCGGAGCAACCGCATGGTTGTGAGCACCCCCGCAAACCCTGCAACGCCGCATTTCGCACACCTGCGCCGATCAGCCGTGCTCTGTCAGGCGGCTTGGCGCATGCCTTCCGCCTTCCCAGTCCCCTCCCAGGTGAACTCGGCCTCGCTTCGGCCGAAGTGGCCATAGGCTGAAGTCTTTCCGTAGATCGGCCTTCGCAGGTCGAGGTATTCGATGATGGCCGCCGGTCTCAGGTCGTAGGTCTCCAGAATGATTTCCCGGATCTGACGATCCGATACCCGGCCGGTTCCGAAGGTGTTCACCAGCACGGAAACCGGCTCCGCCACCCCGATGGCATAGGCGATCTGGACCTCGCATTTCCGGGCCAACTCCGCGGCGACGATGTTCTTGGCAATGTGGCGCCCCATGTAGGAGGCGCTTCGGTCCACTTTGGAAGGATCCTTGCCGGAGAAGCATCCGCCGCCGTGGCTGCCCTGGCCGCCATAGGTGTCGACGATGATCTTGCGGCCGGTCAGGCCGCAGTCGCCCATGGGGCCGCCCACGACGAACTTTCCGGTGGGGTTGATGAAATAGCGCGTGTCGCCGTCGATCATATCCCTGGGAACGACTTTTTTGATCACCTCTTCGATGACGGCCTCCCGGAGTTCCTCGTGGGTGACGTCGGGCTTGTGCTGGGCCGAGACCACGACGGTGTCCACCCGCCGGGGGGCGCCGTTCGCATACTCGATGGTGACCTGGGACTTGCCGTCCGGCCGAAGGAAATCGAGCGCGCCGTTTTTGCGAACCTTTGCCAGGCGGCGGGTCAGCTTGTGGGCGTACATGATCGGCATCGGCATCAGCTCGGGGGTTTCATCCGTGGCGTAGCCGAACATCAGGCCCTGGTCGCCGGCTCCCTGATCCTTGTAAAGTCCCTGGCCTTCGTTGACACCCTGGGCGATGTCCGGAGACTGCTGGTCGATGCTGGTAATGACCGAGCAGGTCTGCCAATCGAAGCCCATCTGCGAGGAGCAGTAGCCGATCTCCCGTATGGTGTCCCGGGCGATCTGGGGGATGTCGACATAACAGTTGGTCGTGATCTCGCCGCCCACGAAGGCGATACCGGTGGTGACCAGGGTCTCGCAGGCAACGCGCCCCCGCGGGTCCTGGGAGAGAATGGCATCGAGCACCGCATCGGAGATGGCGTCGGCGACCTTGTCCGGATGGCCCTCGGTCACGGATTCGGAGGTGAATAGATAGCTGGTCTTGTCTTGACTCATGTTCGATTTTCCTTTCTATTTTTGCTCCCGCGCGTTTGCTGAGCGGGGACTCTGAAGTTGCGCGGGATGTCGGGCCGGTCACATGAATGCTTCCACGATGGATTCGGGAATGTCTTCCTGCTTCCGGCCCACCACGGCCTGGTAGTAGAGCGGGGTGCCGTCCTGGCAGAAGCGGTGCCGGTAGCGGCGGCGGTCCTGGATGTCGAGCACACCGTCGGATTCCAGAAGCTCGATCATGCGGCAGAAGCCCGTCTTGTCGTCCTCGCAGACGAAATCCTCCTTGATGTTGAATGCGACCCAGGCCGGCGAGGAGACCAGGTTGTATCCGCGCGCGAACGCCACGGGAGGAATGTCGTCGAAGCCAAGGGCGGCCACCACGGTCATGCAATTGAGATCGCGCGCCTCGAGGGACCGGTTCAGGTCCGGGGGCAGGCAGGTCAGATCCGCCACGTGGTAGGCATCGTAAAGCCCCGGGCGATCCCGCTCGGCCGCCTCGGCAGCCTCTTCGATGATGTCGATGCCGATGATGGACGCCGCGCCGCGATTGGCGAGCTCCTCCCCGACCATGCCGTTGCCGGCGCCGATATCCAGTACATGGAGCGCACTGGAATCCTCGTCCGTCTCCTTCACCTGCGATTCCAGCAGGGAGCAGACCACCTCGGGGCTGTTGCAGCGGTATCGCTCGTAGAAGAGATGTTCATAAAGGCCGGGGATCTGGTAGATCCGGTCGTAGTCGTGAAACCGCACCTTCTCCGTTTGCCCATTGTGCTCGAGAATGAAGAATTCCTCGCCCTGTTCAATGGCGTCCACATCCGGGAACCGGATGCTGAAGTTCCTATGCTGTTGCATATCTCCTCCTTCTGTTTGGACGTGCGGTGATTCGAAGTCCTGCGCCCGGCGGGTCAGTTTTTGACCACGTAAGTACACAGTTTGCAGCTGACCTTCTCCTGCCTGAAATAATCTTCATCCTGCATGGACAGCAGTTCCCAGGCATTGTTCTGCTCCAGCTCGAGCATTCGCTGACGGTACCCGTAATCCTCGTATGCCCCTTCTCGGATGGTGAAACAGATATATCCCCCCGGACGGGTGATCCGGATCAGCTCGGCGAATGCATCGGCCTTCACGTGACCATAGGTGAAGGTTCCCGTGCACACCACGGCGTCGTACACGTTGTCCCCGAATTCAAGGGGCCGGCTCAGGTCTGCCTGGATATGCCTGCGGTACACGCGCTTTCGTTCGGCTTGCTTCAGCATTTCAGGAGAGTAGTCCAGGGCATCGATCCGCTCGTAGCCCATATCCCGAAGCGCCTCGCCCACCAGCCCGGTGCCGCATCCCGCATCGAGGATGACCGCATCGGATCGCTCGAGCACCCGGTCGAGCGCGCGCGCGGATGCGATGTGCGCAACGTAGCCGCAAGAGGCCACCGTGTCGTTTTCGTAGTTGGCGGCCCAGTCCTTGTAGGCGTTCATGAGCTCCTCGGAGTTCCGGGCCGTATAAACCTTCTTCAGGGTTGGATTGTCGGTCATCATGGATCTTTTCTCCTTTCGGTGTTCGCGCGATACTCTCTGGTGCGCGACTGGTTCCGAAGGTCCGGAACCGGCCGGCATCAATAGCGGTAGTGCTCCGGCTTGAAGGGGCCGGCGGCCGGGACTCCGATGTAGTCCGCCTGATCCGCCGTCAACTCGGTCAGTCTGCCACCCAGTTGGTCCACATGCAGGCGGGCGACCTCCTCGTCGAGTTCCTTGTCGAGCCGGTGGACGCCGATGCCCCGGTCGTTTTGCCAGAGGTCGATCTGTGCCAGCGTCTGGTTGGTGAAGGAGTTGGACATCACGAAACTGGGATGCCCGGTGGCGCAGCCCAGATTGACCAGACGCCCTTCGGCAAGGAGGTAGATGCAGTGCCCGTCCGGGAAGACGTACCGGTCCACCTGGGGCTTGATGCCGATCTTCTCGACCCCGGGCAGTTCGTTGAGGGCGTCCACCTGGATTTCGTTGTCGAAGTGGCCGATGTTGCAGACGATGGCGCTGTCCTTCATCCGGGACATGTGATCGGCGGTAATGATGTCCCGGTTGCCCGTGGCGGTGACATAGATGTCCGCGCGGGGGAGGGCATCCTCGACCGTCACGACCCGATAGCCTGCCATGAGGGCCTGGAGGGCGCAGATGGGATCGATTTCTGTGACCCAGACTTCCGCCCGCAGGCCCGAGAGCGCTTCGGCGCACCCCTTGCCCACGTCTCCGTAGCCGCAGACCAGGGCGGTCTTGCCGGCGATCATGACGTCCGTGGCCCGCTTGATGCCGTCCACCAGGGATTCACGGCAGCCATAGATGTTGTCGAACTTGGACTTGGTCACCGAGTCGTTGACGTTGATGGCCGGGACCAGCAGTTCACCCCGTGAATGCATCTGGTAGAGCCGGTGGACGCCGGTCGTGGTTTCCTCGGAAACACCTTTCCATTCCTGAACGACACTCTGCCAGAACCGGGGCTCTTCCGCGTGCTTCGCCCTGAGAAGGTCGTTGATGATGGCCAGCTCCTTGTTGTCCGTCGGCGCATCCAGCAGGGCGGGGTCGTTTTCGATCTGGTGGCCCCGGTAGACCATCAGCGTCGCGTCTCCCCCGTCGTCGACGATCAGGTGGGGCCCTTTCCCGTCGGGCCACGTGAGGGCCTGAAGGGTGCACCACCAGTATTCCTCCAGGGTTTCGCCCTTCCATGCAAAGACCGGGATGCCGGCTTCCGCAATGGCCGCGGCGGCGTGATCCTGCGTCGAAAAGATGTTGCAGGAGGCCCAGCGTACGTCGGCGCCCAATGCCGTGAGGGTTTCGATGAGCACCGCCGTCTGGATCGTCATGTGAAGGCTTCCGGTGATCCGGGCGCCTCTGAGCGGCTTGGCCGGTCCGTATTTTTCCCGGGTGGCGACCAGACCGGGCATTTCCTTTTCCGCCATCTCGATCTCCCGGCGCCCGAATCCGGCCAGACCGATGTCCTTGATCTTGTATGCTTCACTGCGGTTCATCAGCATCTATTTCCTCCTTGTGATTCAGAAGCAGGGTCGCCTCCAGTATGATCCGGTCCCAACTCTCCGGAGCGAGAAAGGCGCCCATGGTTTCGACGACGTGTTTTCCAAGCAATGACCCCAGGCGGCCGGAGGTCGTCAGCGAATACCCGTTCAGGTGTCCGAACAGGAACCCGGCGGCCCAGTAGTCACCGGCTCCGGTGGTGTCCACCACTTTCGCGGCGGGAATGGCCGGGACGTGGACCGTGTCCGTTCCCCTGCGAAGCCAGGCCCCGGCGCTGCCGATTTTTACCGCCGCGACGCCGCACGCGTTTCCCAGCGCCGACAGACCCGAATCCGGATCGGAGGCGCCACAGAAGGCGGCGGCCTCGGTTTCGTTGGCGAACACGATGTCCACATACTCGTCGAGGATACCCGGCAGGGCGGGACCGGCCGCCTCTACGACCTCGAATGATCCGAGATCGAGGCTGACACTGCAGCCGGCGGCGCGCGCGGCGTCGAGAACGGCCAGCAAAAGGTCCGGGTTGAAGAGCAGATAGCCTTCCACATGCACGTGGCGGCAGCCTTCGAAGTCGGATGCCGAGACATCCTCCGGCCCGAAACCCATGGCCGCCCCCAGGTCCGTGCGCATCGTCCGTTCCGAATCGGGGGTCACCAGGCTCAGGCAGCTGGCAGTGGGACGGCCGCCGTCGCGTTTGAACCTGGAACAGTCCCCGCCGATATTGCGGAAATGCTCCTTGTAGTAGACGCCGTTGGCGTCATCCCCCAGCTTCCCCATGAAGGCGCAGCTCATCCCCAAACGCGCCAGGGCGAAGGTGGTGTTGCCGGCGGAGCCGCCGGGCGTCTTGACGGGAAAGCCTTCCACAAGGGTCATCAGGGATTCGAGCCGGTCCGCATCGACCAACTCCATCCCCCCCTTGACCCCCGGCACACTTTGAAGCACGGCTTCGGGAACCTCGGCGACGAAATCGACGACGGGCGATCCGACGCCCATGACGTGAACTGATGAAGGGTTCATATCCAACTCCTCCGCCGTCCATCCGCGGCCGATTCAGAACATGAATAGGCACCGGCAAAACACCGGGGCTGCGGTCCGCGGAGGGACGCTGTTAGAATAGAGATTTCCAGCAGCCGCCATCGGGCCGAGGCGGCAGGGAAATCATCGCAAATCGACTACCGTATTGTGATCAGGGCATCGTCAATCCAGGGCTGGATCGATGCTTCCGGAAAAGAAACATGGACACGACGCCAGATGGGATGGGGCGATTTGAAAAGTGTTTTGTGTAGATTTATTTACTTATGGAAAAAACTCAGCTCGACGCGCTCGACACTCGATCAGGAAGAATACATTCAGATAGATTCTGTATAAATTCAGCTAATTGTTGAGAAATTAAACAACGTGTGACGTGGAATCGTCTGTTTGATTAACGGGAATGAAATGATTTGTCAAATGTTTTTTCGGATTTTATCGACGCCACGGATTTTCAAATTGATATTACTGCTGAAAGCAAACAGCTATAAAGCACAGAAATTACGATTAAATGTGTTGGTTTCGAAAATCGAAAGGAAGATAGGATTGCTTCCATATTTCATAGGATGCATCAAAACATCCTGTGGCTCGGAAGATATCCTGGAAGATGAATGCTGAGCTTCGTCAAGCGGACGCCACCCGTGGTGGATGGGTAGACCGGGATATGACAGCGGTTGGGACGCGCCTTGCCGGGTGGTTGCCTGACCGCCGAAATTGTCGTAATCGATGCACATCGACAACCTGCATTGCCTTCATGCGGCCATCGGTCGCAGGGAGGGTATGTCCCACCCCATTACAGGCTCAGCACCCGTGTCGGCGCCGGCGTGCGGGCGCCTGCCGGGGCAAGGGTGGGGCCGGGAGGACTCATGCACATCGAAACCGCAACGACCATCTTTTTTTCACCGACGGGAACCACGGCAAAAATTATCGACGCCATCGTCCGGGGGCTCGGTTTCGCAGAGGGAGATCGATTCGACCTGACGCTGCCCGATAGCGTGCGGGGAGATGCCGAAATACGCGGGGAAGCCCTCGCGCTTATCGGCGCACCGGTATACGCCGGAAGGATACCGCCTGCCGCCGCCGCGCGCCTCCGTCGAATAGACGCCGGCGGGGCACCGGCGGTGCTGGTCGTGGTCTACGGCAACCGAGCCTACGACGACGCTCTCCTGGAGCTCAGGGATATAGCGCTTGAAATGGGCTTCAAGCCGATCGCCGGCGCTGCCTTCATTGGAGAACACTCGTATTCGCACCCGGATCTTCCGATTGCGCCGGGTAGGCCCGATGCGCAGGACGTGATCGACGCCGATCGGTTCGCACGGAGCATTCTGAAAAAATTGGACCGTCTTCGATCTCCGGAGGACCTCGGCCCGCTGGCCGTCCCCGGAAATTTTCCATACCGGGAGCGGACTGTGATGAACGCCGCACCGCCGGAGACCCTGGAGGAATCCTGCACCCTGTGCGGGAGCTGCGCGGAGGTTTGCCCGACCGCGGCGATCACCGTCGGAGAGCAGGTGGCGACCGATCCCGAGGCCTGTATTTTCTGCTGCGCCTGCGTCAAGATCTGCCCCGAGGCGGCGCGGCGCGTTCGTGACCCGGAATTGCTCGAGATCAGGCAGCGGCTGAACCAAAATTGCCGGGAACGAAGGAAACCGGAATGGTTCCTGTGACGGCTGCGGCGCGAGCGCGAGAAGGTCATCCATCTCAGAATACGGCCCTGATCCGGCTTCAATACGTGTACGACCCCATTTGAATCCCGGGACGAGCCGCCTACCTTTTCGGCCTGTGGATCAATGGCGCCTCAGGCAGAAACGGAGGAGCGATGAAGAAAGCGATGAGGAAGAGAACGAAGAGAGGAAGGCTCGCCACGATTTTGGTCTTGCTGGCACTGGTATTCGTCCTTGCGGCCTGCGAACAGGAGGGACCGGCGGAAAGGGCCGGCGAAAAAATCGACGAGGCCGCGGAGACGACCGCGGAAAAAATGGAAGATGCCGGCGAGGCTGTCGAGGAGAAGGCCGAGGAGGTCAAGGAGGAAGCCAAGAAGGCGGCGGACTAGGCTTGTCCTTTGATCGATCTGCTGCGATTCAGTTCTGCCCGTGAGAAGTGGTTCGAGCGCGGGGCTCTTCATTGAATGCGTCATGCAGCGTTTCGGCCAGTTCGAGAACACCGAACGGTTTCTGGACGAAATAGGATTTCCCGATGTCCGCGCAGGGAAGCCCGACCGAATCCTGATCATACCCGGACATGAAAACCGCCTTCAATCCAGGGCGGATCGACTTCGCCTGTTGCGCCAGTTCCACTCCCGACATTCCGGGCATGATCATATCCGTCAGGAGAATGTCGAGCGTTTCGTTCTGTTCCAAAAGAATCGACAGGGCCTGCATGGGGGTGGAGGCGATTTTTACCGTGTAGCCGAGCGTCTCGAGCATGGATTTCGTCATTCGACGAACCATCTCGTCGTCCTCGACGAGCATGACATTCCCGGAGCATGCCGGCTTGTTCGCCGGCTTCCGCGTTTCGGGGGCATGGCGGGAGGTTCGCGACTTCGGAAACAGGATCCTGAAGGAAGTCCCCCCGCCCGGTGTGCTGGTCACCCCGATGGACCCACTGTTCTGCTTTACGATTTCGTACACCGTTGAAAGCCCGAGGCCGGTTCCCTTGTCCTTTTCCTTCGTCGTAAAGAAGGGCTCGAATATGGATGCGAGGGTCTCCGCATCCATCCCGATGCCGTTGTCGGTGACAGTGATCTCGACAAATTCTCCGGGGGGGAGATCGCCGTTTTCGATGCAGTCGGACGGATGGATCACCCTGTTCCGGGTCCCGATGACGATCCTGCCGCCGGTCGAGATCGCATCGCGGGCATTGACGGCCAGGTTCATCAGAATCTGTTTGATCTCTGCCGGATGAATCTCGATGCTCCAAAGCCCCCTGCCGGGGGCGAAGACCATCTCGATGTCTTCTCCGATCAACCGGCTGAGCGCCGTCTTGAAGTCGGCAATGATCCGGTTCAGGTCGATCACTTTCGAGGAGATCTCCTGTTTTCGAGCGTAAGCGAGAAGTTGATGCACGGTTTCCTTGCAGTGAACCGAGGCTTTCTCGATTTCCAGGAGATCCCGGATCCATGGAGACTCGGGCGGAATGTTCGTTTTCAACAGATCGGCATACCCGATGATGACGCCCAGCATGTTGTTGAAGTCGTGAGCGACCCCTCCGGCAAGACGGCCAAGCGTTTCCATCTTCTGCGCCTGTTTGAGCTGGATTTTGAGATCCTCCAGATCTTTCCGCGACTTTTCCTTGACCGTGATGTCCGTGACATACATGAGGACGGCCGGATCATCACCGGACTCGTAACGGCGGGTGGTGACCTCGACCGGGAAGATGCTGCCGTCCTTTCGTCTATGGAAGCTTTCCGTTGTGCGTGAACCGCGGCCGAAGAGATCGATCCGGCGTGTTTTCGGCTTCCGCGCGGAAAGGGATGGGTCGATATCGAAAAGCGTCATTCCGAGAAGCTCGTCGCGGGAGTAACCCAGGTTCCGACAGGCCCGATCATTGACCGCCGCGATGCGAAACTCCGCATCGATGCGGAAGATTCCGATCGGAGCCCAGTCGATAATCCGGTGATCGAACCGAGTCTCCTTCCGGATCTCAACCTGCCGGGCCGATATTTCGGAAAATCGAACCAGAAGTTCATTGATGGTTCGGATGAGGGGAGCGATGGGGCCGTTGGGTCCATCCTCGTTCAATCGAAGAGAGTGCTCTCCCCCCATGAAACGTCGAACGATGTCCGCCGCCTCTGCGGCCCTTGTGTCCGGGGTCCGAATCATTGGCAACCCTTTGCAATCATCCACGGATCGGGTTCTTTCCGGCAATTCGTCGTGTGGACTTGAAAAGTGTCATGGCTGTTTGGCATCCGTCAAAAAAAAGCCGATCCACCTGTCGCAGGTGGATCGGCTCTATGCCGCCCGACCCGCAGGCAACCCGGCTGACTCCAAGAGTCCCGTGGCTTTCCGTCCCTGTCTCTCGGCAGGTTTGGCTTTTTCTAAGGGTATAATTTCGCGGCATATTGCCATGTTGAACCCAACGCGTCAATACTACTTTGCTTCGGTCGTCGTACCCGATCCCGATCCCGGCGGCGATTGGGGGAGAGATAGCAGGCTGATAGGGCGGCTGTTGCCGCGCCGAGGCATGGAAACATCAGAAAAGTTGGTTAAGAGGAGGGGTACGAGTCCAAGTCAAGCCGAAGAGGATCTCGAAACCTTCGAAGACAAGGAGGCGGTTTATGAATTCAGAGAATCTCGAATACACTCAGTTGGGAAACAGCGGCATCTCCGTCACCAGGGTCTGTCTGGGCACATGGGCCATCGGTGGATGGATGTGGGGCGGATCCGAGGACGATGAGTCGATCCGGACCATCCGGGCCGCGATCGACAAGGGCATTACCTTCATCGACACCGCCCCGGTATACGGGTTCGGCCGTTCCGAGGAGATCGTCGGAAAGGCGATCAATGGATACGTGAAACGAGAAGAGGTCGTCGTCGCCACCAAGGCGGGACTAGAATGGGACGACAACGGGAAGGTTTTCCGGAACTCGACCCGGAAGCGGATTCTGAAGGAGATCGACGACTCGCTCCGGCGGCTCCAGACGGACTACATCGATCTTTACCAGGTTCACTGGCCGGATCCCCGGACGCCCATCGAGGAGACCGCACAGGTGATGGGAGAACTTCTCGACGCCGGAAAAATCAGGGCCGTGGGCGTCAGCAACTACAGCCCCGAACAGATGGAGGCTTTCCGGAAGGCCGCACCGCTGCACTCGGTTCAGCCGCCCTTCAACCTGTTCGAGCGGCAGATCGAACAGGACGTGCTGCCCTACGCGAAGAAGAACCGCGTGGCGATCCTGGCCTACGGGTCGATCTGCCGGGGCCTCCTTTCGGGGAAGATGACCCCGGACACCCGGTTCGAAGGCGACGACCTGCGGCGGCACGATCCCAAGTTCAAGGAGCCCCGATATTCCCGGTATCTCAAGGCCGTTTCCGAACTCGACCGGCTGGCCCGGGAACGGCACGGACGGCGCGTTCTGGAACTCGCCGTCCGTTGGGTCCTGGACCAGGGTGCTATCGCCCTCTGGGGGGCGCGCCACCCCGATCAGCTGGACCCGGTCGCCGGGGTTTTCGACTGGTCGTTGAGCCCACGCGACCTGGACGACATCGACGCGATCGTCCGCACCCACATCCCTGAGCCCGTGGGGCCCGAATTCATGGCCCCTCCGCCCCGGCGCTGAGGTCGAGCGTCGACGGCCAGTAGGATGCGGGATCGTATCCACGGCCGCGGCCTCCGGGAGATCAGAAATACCACCGGAGGCCGATCATGAAATTGTGGCTCTCATAGTCGATGTCGTCTTTGAGCGTGACGCCATAATTCGAGGTGCCGGCAGCTTCGATGTCATCGGAGGCGAAGTAGCGGTAGGAGAGATCCAGAACGAGGGAGTCGAGCACGTCCCAGGCGATCCCGGCCATCAACTGGTAGGCCAGGCCGCTGTCGTCATCGTCCCACTTGATGGTGGCATCGCGGTACCGGGCGGACCCTTCGAAGTCCACGCGGGCATAACCGATGCCTGCACCGACATAGGGGGTGAGGGCCGTGCGGTTTTCGAGATCCAGGTAGCCGTTGACCATGAAGGCGGCGGAGGCGACCTCGCCGCTGGATTCCGTCTCATTGCCGACGAGGGCCACCTTGTCGATGTCGTTTTCCCGGTACGTGGCCTCCGCTTCCAGACGGAAATAGCCGAAGTCGTATCCGGCAACGCCCGATACGGCGTAGCCGGTGTCCATCTCGCTTTCCGCAAATTCGGCTTCCGCGTCCTCCAGGTCGACGGCCCCGCCCTGGATGCCCATGTAGAAGCCTTCGGCGGCAATGGCCATCGAACCGTTCACCGCCACCATCGTCATGAACGCCATCGCCACCGCAAACACCCATTTCCGCATCGTCACATTCCTTTCCATAGATGAGGGGGTTAAAAAGTTCTTCGGATAAATGGTATTCGGCGGTTTTGGGCATCTGCTTTAACAGCCTGTGGATAAAAGGCGCCTCGGGCCGAGATGCGGCGTTCAACCCTCGCGAAAATGCTCACAACTCCTATGGTTACTGCGCTTTTCGCTTCGGGCCGCGCCTTTCCTTTCGCCCCGATGCTTGTTTGTCCGCAGGCTGTTGGTTCGCGCTGAAGGGCACGACAAGGGTCCGCAGCTTGATACGGGCCTGCAAATTGGGATAGTGTCCACACTGAAATGACGTATTGATTTCACGGGAACATGCACCCAAAAGCTGACAAGGAGTTCGAGACTATGACGGCGGAAGGCAAGGCAACATTTCTGGAGCTGTTCATCGACATCACCAAGGCGATCACATCGAGCCTCGATCTGGATGAATTGTTCGGAAGGATCGTGCAGAAAATCCCGGAAGTCCTCAAAGTCGATGCGGCAACGATTCGATTGTTGGATGCGTCCGGGAAAAATCTGGAGCTGAGAGCGGCTTACGGTCTGAGCGATGCGTATCTGAACCGCGGCACCATCGACACGGAAGAGCCGATCTTCAAGGCATTGAGGGGCGAACCCATCGTTATCGCGGATGCGGGGCAGGACCCCCGGATCAACTATCCGGAGGCGACCCGACAGGAGGGCATCCGGAGCATACTGGTCGTTCCCATCCCCATTCGCGGCCGGATCAACGGCATTTTACGGCTGCTGACCCGCAGTCCGCGCAGCTACCGCCAGGAGGAGATCGACTTCGTAACGGCCATCGGCGAGCAGTGCGGCATTGCCATCGAGAATGCCCGGATCTTCGAAGCGCAGACCGCCCAGTTGAATTACTTCAAGGCCATTTATGAGATCGGCAAGGCGATCAATGCGACGCATGAGCTCGACAAGATCCTGAACCTTGTGGTCACCCGGCTTCCGTCCGTCATGAACCTGAAAGCGGCGACCATCCGGCTCATCGAGGAGCACAAGGGCACTCTGGAGTTGAAGGCCGCATACGGCCTGAGCCAGTCCTATCTGGAAAGAGGCCCGCTGGACGAGGAATTGGCGACCTACTACGTCCGGCAGGGAGAGCCGGTCTTTATTCCGGATGCCAGAAAAGACATCCACACCATCTACCACAAGGAAGCCGAGTCCGAAGGCATCGCCAGCATATTGGCCGTGCCCGTCCGCATTCAGGACGAAATCATCGGGATCCTAAGACTTCTGACAACCGAGATCCGCTATTTCTCTACCGCGGAAATCAACTTCGCTATGGCGGTGGCGGAACAGGCGGGGATCGCCATCCAGAGGGCGATCGACCACCACAAGCTCAACGCTGGACGGGCGTGATCGCGGCGTCGGGGCACTGCCCGAGGAAAAAGAGGAAGGATGGTTCCGTTCTATTTCAGGCCGGCCCTCATGAAGCTCTGAACGAATTGACGCTGGAACAGCAGGAATCCGACCAACAGCGGCGCCACGGACATCAGGGTGCCGGCCGAGACGATGGCGAAATTCACGCCGTTTTCCGGGGAGCCGAAGATCGACAGGCCCACGGTAATCGGCCGCGTGGTGACGGAGTTGGTGATCACCAGGGGCCACAGGAAGTTGTTCCAGTGCCAGCTGATGGAGACGAGGCCGTAGGCCAGGTAGACCGACCTGGAGAGCGGCACATAGACCTTCCAGAGGATCCGCAGGGGACCGGCGCCCTCTACGCGGGCGGCCTCCGCCAGCGCCAGCGGCACCTGCTTGAAGTTCTGGCGCAGGAGAAAGACCCCGAAGGCGGATGCGATGTAGGGCAGGGAGATCGCCGGAATGGTGTCCACCAGGTTCAGGGCGGTCATTGTCTGGTAGTTCACCACCAGCAGCTGATCCGGCATGACCATCAGTTGGACCAGGATGAGGCTGAAGACGATGTCCTTTCCCTTCCAGTCATAGCAGGCGAAGGAATAGGCCGCCAGGGTGCACAGGATGAACTGGAGGGCGGTCGTCATCGTGGTGTAGAGGATAGTGTTGATGAAGTAGCGGGCAAACGGTGCGGTGGTCCACGCTTCCACGAAGTTGCCCAGGGTCAGCGGCGCCGTGAGGTCGAAACGCACGGCATACGCCGGCGGGTGAAAGGCAGCCCAAAAGGCGTACAGGAGCGGCGAAGCCCACAGGATGCCCAGCAGCCATGCGGCGACGGTTTCCACTCGCTGCCAGAAAGGGTGTGGCGTCATCGGCGGTGTGGGTCTCCTACTGGTAGTGGGTGCGCTGTTCCATGAATTTGAACTGGACCAACGCCAGGGTCATCAGGATTGCCATGATCACCACGGTCAGGACGGCGGCGTAGGCGGTGTCCCAGAACTCGAAGGCGGTCTGAAACAGATAGTAGAGCAGAAGCTCCGTGGCATTGTCCGGCCCGCCCTTGGTCAGGATGAAGATGTGGTCGATGATCCGGAAGGTGTTGATCAGGGCATTGAAGACGACGAACACCGTTGTGGGCATCAGCAGCGGAAACGTCACTCTGCGGAAGAAATAGAACCGCCCCGCCCCTTCGATGCGCCCCGCCTCGATGACGTCCCGGGGCAGGCCCTGGAGGGCCGCCAGATAGAAGATCATGAAGAACCCTGCGTCCTTCCAGACGGCAATCACCATCAGGCAGGGAAGGGCGGTGTCCGGGTTGCCCAGCCAGTTGCGCCCCGGAAGTCCCATGCTTTTGAGAATGTTGTCGAAAAGGCCGACCCCTGGCGTGTAGAAGAACAGCCAGATGTTGGCGATGGCGATCATGGGAAGAATGGTGGGCGTGAAATAGGCGGCGCGCACAAAGGCCCGGCCGGCCATCTTGCGGTCGACCCAGATCGCCATGACCATGGCGATCGACACGGTGATCGGGATGGTGCCGAAGGCATAGATCAGATTGTTTTTGAGTGCCTGCCAGAAAATGGGATCGTGGATGAGGTAGTTGTAGTTCTCCAGACCCGCGAACTCAGAGGGCCGGCTGCCCCTGGGGTTGGTGAAAAAGCTCAGGAAGAACGACCGCACGATCGGGTAGTGGGTGAAGAGGATGAAAAAAATGGCGGCCGGGGCGAACAGCAGCCAGCCGTAAACGTGCCGGGCATATTTAGGGTTCATTGGCCACCTGATCGGGGATCCCGGGAGCGGGTGTCGCCCCCGGGCCCGGTCAACGGGTTCAGCGGTAGCGCCTCAGGATGCGGTCGGCTCCCTGCTGGGCGCGGTCCAGGGCTTCCTGGGGAGTTGCATTTCCGGTGAGCACGGCCTGGATGGCGTCGTCCAGGAATTTTTTCACCCGCGCGGTTTCATGGGTGGAAAACTCGGCAATCGCAAACTCGAACTGGTCCCGGGCCACGACGGCTGCCGGGAACTCCGCCACGTAGCTCTTGAGCAGGTCGGTCTCGTATGCGGCGGGACGGGTGGCGACGTAGCCGGTCCCGATGGACCACTTGGCGGTGTTGACGGGTTCGGTCATGTACTTGACGAACTTGAGCACGGCCTCCCGCTCTTCTGGCGAAGTTTGCTTGAAGATGTAGAAATTGCCGCCGCCGGTGGGGCTGCCGCGGCGCTGCTTGGCCGGGAGCATGGCGACGCCGAAATCGAACGTGGCATTTTCGCGCACCGGCGTGAGATTGCCGGTGGTGTGCCACATCATGGCGGTGCTTCCCCCCAGAAACTGCTGGCGCAGCGTGCCCCAGTCGGTGCTGCCCTTGGGCATGATTTCATGTTCGTAGGCCATGTCGTGCCAGAACTGTAGGGCTTCCACCGATTCAGGGCGGTTGAAGTAGACCTCGTCGCCGTCGCGGTTCATCAACTCCAAGCCGTTCTGAATGGCCAGGCACTGGAACATCCAGTACGGGTAGCCCGTGGAGGGAATGCTCAGCCCCCAGCGGGTGACCTGGCCCGCCGCGTCGCGCTTGACCAGTTTACGACCCATGGACACCAACTCCTCCCAGGTGGCCGGCGGTTTGTCCGGGTCCAGGCCCGCTTCCCGGAAGGCATCCTTGTTGTAGTACATGACGATAGTGGACCTCTGGAAGGGGATGCCGTAGGTCTTGCCCTCGACGATGCTGTTGGCCATCAGCGCCGGATAGAAGCTCTTGAGCCACTCGCGCTCCTCATCCGTTTTCACCACGTCCTCCCAGGCCAGGATGACGTCCTGGTCGAGCATATCGAATACATCGATGGAGAAAAGTACGGAGAGCTGAATCGGCTCCCCTGCTTTCAGTGCGGCCAGGCACTTGGTCCGCGTGTCGTCGTAGTTGCCGTAATAGACGGCCTTGACCTTGATGTCGGGGTTTGCGGCCTCGAAATCCCCGATCAGGCCGTTGATGATCTCGTAGGGTTTTCCCCCTACGGCAATGGGGTAGTACATGGTCATGTTGATCTCGGCGGCGGCATATCCCACCGCAAGCGCGACCAACGCCGCAGCCAACAGGACCGACCTGAATCTGGATTTGCCCACGACGGCCTCCTTTGGTTTGAAGCGGTTGAAATGGTCTGCGGTCCTCAAACCGCAGAGGATTCGACGGCGGCATCGGGCATTCACGGCCGGTTCGGCCGCCGTTTGTCAGTCGGGAACGCGCATCTCCGGAAGCGAATCGAGGCGCTTCTCCGTTGCGGCATCGAATAGGCAGAGGGCCGACGGGTCCCAGACCAGATGAACCCGTGAACCTTCCGCCAGGGTTTTGCGGCCGCGTGTCCGCACGATCAGTTCGTGGCCGTTGACCTCGCAGGCGATGAAGGTGTCCGACCCCAGATATTCCTGGCCGAGCACCACTGCCGTCTGCCCGGTCTCGGCCAGACGCACATTCTCCGGACGGATGCCAAGTTTGTAGCGGGAACCGTCCAGGCCGGGGAACAGGGCGGGGCTCTCGGGGGTGAGGGCGGCGCCGGCGGCCGTCCTGCAAAGGGGGATGATGTTCATGGGCGGAGTGCCGATAAAGCGCGCCACGAAAATGTTGGCCGGTTTCTCGTAGAAGTTTTCCGGAACGTCCTCCTGTATGATGCGCCCCTCCCGCATGAGCACGATGCGGTCCGCCATGGTCATTGCCTCGACCTGGTCGTGGGTGACGTAGACCATGCTGATGCCCAACCGCCGCTGCAAGGCGCAGATTTCCCGCCGCATGGAATTGCGCAGCTTGGCGTCCAGGTTGGACAGCGGCTCGTCCATCAGGGTGACGGGCTTTTCGGCGATGATCGCCCGTCCGAGTGCCACACGCTGCTGCATGCCTCCCGACAACTCTCCGGGTTTGCTTCCGAGCCGGTTTCCCAGTCCGAGCAGGTCGATCACCCGGGCCAAGCGCTTCTCGATTTCGTGGCGAGGGACCTTCCGGACCCTGAGTCCGAAAATGATGTTTTCCCGCACCGTCAAGTGGGGGAAAAGGGCATACGACTGGAAAACCATGGAGATGTTGCGCTGGTCCGGCGGCAGGTGGGTGACTTCGCCGCCGGCGATGCGGATCGACCCTGCGGTCACCGAATCGAGACCTGCGATCAACCGCAGCAGGGTGGTCTTGCCGCAACCGGAAGGCCCAAGGATTACCAGCAATTGCCCTTTCTCCACGGAGAAGTCGGCATGATCCACGGCCACCAGGCGCCCATAATGTTTCCTCACGCCGCGGACTTCGATCTGCATGGTCTCCCCGGTCTGAATGGACGGTATCTGAGGACAGAATGCGGCGCCCCCGGGGAATCCCGGAAGCCTTCCCTGGTTCGAATCGATACCATTCTTTATTTGGCGAGGCAAGCCGGCCGCGCCCTCCGGGTTTGCCTGCGCGCCGTACCTGCGTCTGGCCTCGACCCCGATTCCCGGCCGGGCTATCCTGGGTGGGATCGAGGATGCCAGCGGAGTGTTTCGTTATCAATCCTCGCGTTCGATTTCCACCGCAATATGTTTGCCGTTCCGGTACTCGAAGTCGACCTCGATCTTCTGCCCCGCATTGAGATCGTCGAAACTCTCGAGCCCGTCGTCGTAGTCGGTCGACGGCGTGACGAAGAATTCGATCCCCTGAAGGGTGAAGGACCGGTTGCTGCTGTTCACGGAATCCACCCGCCCCTCGAGGTCATCGGCGAGGACGGGGTGCGATGCCAGGGCCAGCAGCAAGCCGGCAAGCAGCACGATGGACAATGCTCTCATTTCTGTTTCCTTTCGGACCGATAGGATTCTCATAGGCATGGCCGGATCTTACCGGCGTGCTGAGGAGCTGAAAAACATTTACAGCCGGATCAAATGCGATACGTCCTTTATTAATACCGCAAGACTCTGTTGGCAAACCGCATGGCGGGGACGTATGACCTGGCGCAATAATCAAGTCTGATCAACTCTGAAGGTGACCGTCGTCTTTTTCATATTCGGAGTTCATTGGCCGTGCCCGCCGTGGTCATCGGATTCCCCGGAATGGTGGCCCCCGCCGCTCTTGATCATGGCGTGCAATCCTTCGACATAGTGGGTGAAGACGACATAGGCTTCCACGAATTCCCGGCCGGCCGCCACGGAGTCGTCGGCATGGCTCTGCGTTTCCAATGCATGCTGAAAGCGCTCCCGGATGCCGCCGGCCATGGCTCCGGTCAACACATGCGCCAATTTTTCCACCGACCCGCTTTCCAGCGCCTTGTCGGCCAAGGCGACCGCCGGGTCGACGGCTCCGCCCGGTTTCAGACCGGTATAGGGCGCCCCTTCGCCCGCCCGGTGGATGCGGACCAGCGTTTCGAAAAAGTACATGTCCGCAAGTTCCCGGGCCTCGTCGCCCTTTGCGCGGACGGCGAGCGTCTTCTGAAAAGCGGTCCGGATCTCTTCCTCGTCTTCGGCCCGCACCCACTTGAGCAGTGGTGTTGCATCGCCTTTTTCGAGCGCGGCTCGAGCCGTTTGCACAACCGGGCCATCGAGCGTGTCGCAATGTGCCAATGCGCTTTCCGCGGACGCGAACCACAGAAACCCGATTCCGGCACACAGCACCAGCAGTCGAGAGATGGCTTTTCTTTCAGTCATGGCTGTCCTCCTTCGGTTGTCCGATTCATTCAAGCGGATTCAAGGTGGGTTGCGGGATTCATGGATGCCTTGAGCCCTTTCTACGCCGAGGCGCACGGGAGTGCATTGACCTAAGTCAAACGCTTGCACTTTCAGGGCGGGACTTTCTGCAAAAGGGTTGGGGCAGATGTGACGGGGCCGGGGGCCAGGATTTCAAGAATTCGAGGGAGGTGCAGAAATCGGGGAAGAACTTGGAATCGGAATGGATATTCAGGGTTTTCTGATATTGAGCTTGCGCATTCGGGCGCGCAAAGTGCTGCGGTTCAGACCCAGGATTTCAGCCGCACTGTTTTTGCCGCTTACTTTCCACTGAACCTGCTCCAGCACCCGCATGATATGGTCCCTTTCGACATTTTCCAGGGTTTGTTCGGATCTCGTTGCTTCCGTGTGCGGCTTTTTCAATTCGTCCACCAGCCGCAGCTTGGGCCCCGAGGAGTTGATCACCGCCCGTTCGAGAACGTTTTCGAGTTCGCGAACGTTGCCCGGCCAGTGGTATTCCCGCAGTTTCTCCATGACGCTCACCGGAACCATTCTGATCGATTTGCCCAGCCTTTTTGAAATCCTGTCGACATAGAAATTGACCAGAAGCGGGATATCTTCCAGACGGTCTCGAAGGGGCGGCATGGTGATGGGGAAAATGTTCAGCCGGTACCAGAGATCCTCGCGGAAAGCGCCTTTTCGGACCTCCTCCTCCAGGTTGCGATTGGTAGCTGCAATAATGCGGACATCCACCTTTTGGGTGCGGGAACTGCCAAGACGTTCGAACTCGCCGTTGTCGATTACCTGGAGAAGCTTGGGTTGCAATTCCAGCGGCAGTTCGCCGATTTCATCCAGGAACAAGGTCGCCCCGTTGGCGACTTCAAAGCGCCCCAAACGTCTGGAATGTGCGCCGGTGAAAGCGCCCTTTTCGTGTCCGAAGAGTTCGCTTTCAATCAGGTTCGAGGGCAGTGCGGCGCAATTCATTTTGACCAGTGCGCGATCCCGGCGCGGGCTAAGACTGTGAAGGGCGCGCGCAACCAATTCCTTTCCGGTTCCGGTTTCTCCGAGAATCAGGATGTTTGTGTCGGTGGTGGCGATTTGCTCGATTTTGTAGAATACATAGTTGATCGCATCGCTTTGACCTATAATGTTCTCATGGTTGTATTCCAGCTGGATTTCTTCCTGAAGGTAGGCTCTCTCCGACTCGAGCTGGTTTTTCAGTTTCTTGATTTCCAAAAGGGCGGCTTCAGCTGCCCGGGCGCTTTTTTCGGCCGCTTCCCTTGCTGAACTGAGTTCAGCCGTACGTTCTTCGACAATCTCCTCGAGGTGCCTCTTGTAATATTCACGTTCGGTCACATCCTCGATTGCCAGCAGGATCAGCTGCGTTTGATTGATCCCTTTACAGATCCGCCGCGCATTCAGTTGCATGATCTTGCGTCCGATGGTCTCGAAGTCGTGTTCCACTTCAAGGTCATGAAAATTCGCGTTCTTCGGGAGGATGTCCTCCAGTACCTCCCTGAGCCTGGGGATGTCCCACTGCCGGTTGCCGAGATCGTATATCAAAACGCCTTCTGTCTCATCGGGCTTGACATTGAACGTGCGGTAAAAAGAATGGTTGGCCGCCACGACTTTCAGATCCGGATCAAGCACGATCAAGGGTTCCCGAATCGAATCCAGGATGCTGTTGAAAATTTCCAGAAAGGCTTTCGGCATTTGACGATTCCATTCTATCAGGATCCTGCTCGAAGAGCATAATCATACTTTAGCGCAGCTGCCTGGTGATATACAACTATAGGGATCGACTCGGCCTTGTGGAGACACAATCCATTTGGGGGTGGAAGCGGTTGGTTTGGACGAATGAATTTTCAGTATCGGTGCGATGGCCCCTAGTAGTGCAGGCGGATCGACATCGTCATGACCTGGCCATGGTAGGGGAATTCGGCGGCGGAAAATAAAGGCGGGCCCAGCGGGGCTTTTGCATCGTTGGAAAAGCCGTATCCTTCCCTGGGAATCCCCAGCCAGTTGATGTCCATCTTGCCGTTCATATTTTCATCATGGATGACGGCAAGAGCATACGTTCCCGGCGGTATGTCCACAAGGTCGCAGCGCGCTTGGGTGTCCTCAATCTTCAGTACAATGATTTTGGTCGCGAAACGCAGAAACTCGACGGGAAAACCGGCCGATGACTCGAAAAGCGCGCATCCAATGGTACCCGTGCTGTTTCTGATGTTCACAATTTTTATGTGAATGCCGGGGCATGCGGGTGGTGACGCGGCGAAGGAGGGAAAGTCGGCAAAGACCAGCACGGCGAACGATACAGCGCACCGGACAGCCATGGCCAAGCCGCTCCTCTGGGGACCCTTGACCGTGCAAGCTGCCGGGTACGGCGTATCGTTTGACGCTATGCTCATTGGTGCCCATCACCCTGCCGGCAGGGGTAAAGCGCTGACCTACTTCATGATAGGGTCATCTCCCCGAATGGTCAAACGCGTTTTCGACCCTGGATGACCTGGATCAGCACCACGACGATAGCAATCACCAGCAGGGCATGGATGACACCCCCCATCGTGTAGCCGGTCAGCAATCCCAGCCCCCACAATACCAAGAGAACTACAAATATAGTCCAAAGCATGGTGACCTCCTTTCCAAGTCCGTTGAAGTTCTCCAATGGACGCCCGTGTTTACTTCCCAATGACGTTTTTGACATCGCCAATTTTCTCTTGCAACTTGCCGGCTCTGCTTTCATTTCTGCCCTCGACTTCCAGGTCGGGACGATTCATAATCTTTCCTGCGATTTCCTTGATCTTGCCCTTCACCTTATTCCAACTGCCTTCTGTCTCGTCCCTCGTACTCGATTTCATGGATGCCTCCTGATTGGATGACGGTTGGCCGGCCCTGGGGAACAAAAGCCGATGAAACTTTCTCGAAGCCTTGCCTGTTCCCCCACCAGTCAAAATAATCCGGCGTTTATGGCATATTTAACTACAATCTTTGTGCCAGGCTTCTATGAGCCGCGACAACGCCTGCACTCCGTTGATATACAGGTACAATTGATCACAACGGAGGGTTCGAAACCGGCGCCGGTCGCCATCGGGAAACGGTCATATTCAACCAGTGGTTACATATGGCCAAGTATCAGATGGAAAGCACTGTTTCAGAAGCCGTTGCACAACCCGACCCATGCTGCCTCTGAGGTGCCCGGCAGTCGAGCAGCGTCCCTAAAGACTAAACTGTGGCCGGCTTTGTCCCTGGGACCATACCCCGCTATTCCCATCACGCCACATTCTCTTCGAGGGACTCTTTGTCGTGTAAGATAGCGATCGCCTACTTCACGATCAGATCGTTCTTGACGGATTGAACCCCCTTGACGCTGCTCGCGATTTGCCCCGCCTTGTCCACGGCAGTCTGCGTATTGACAAAGCCGCTCAGTTGGACGACGCCCTTGTAAGTCTCGACGCTGATTTGAAATGATTTGAGAAAATCATCCTCTGCCAGCAGCGATTTGACTTTGGTCGTGATGACCGAGTCGTCGATATATTCCCCGGTGCTCGCCTGCTTTGACGTCGATGAGCAGCTCACCAGGACGAACAGAACGATGAAACAGACCAAACTGCCGATAAGCGTGCGTTTCGTTTTCATGATCGGTACTCCTTTCACCGTGGTGGGTTTCGCGGCAGTCCGGTTATCGCGGGCGATGGCTTTCCTTCTTTTGAAGCTGCCGTGCAGTAGCCAGCCCAGGAAAACTCCCGCCGCCAGGATCAGAAACATCAACAACGCCCCGGACATGGACAGCGTCCAGAATAAGAACCTTAGCTCCATCACCGCGACATTTTGGATGATG
Organism: Desulfobacterales bacterium; assembly: GCA_049366795.1. Lineage (GTDB taxonomy): Bacteria > Desulfobacterota > Desulfobacteria > Desulfobacterales > UBA5852 > CALNZV01. The sequence continues at coordinate 75,115 of JBMNCP010000061.1, read as the reverse complement.
AAGACGAACGAGAATCCGGCAAGGATCATGCCGAAGATGAGTTTGGCATTCATGTGTATCCTCCTGTGCCCGAACCTGTTCTTCCATTATTGATGAAGTCATCCATTGTCACCTCCCACCGGTTGCTCATTTTCGTCTTCGACCTTAATCCGTGCGGGTTCGACGGGGGCTGCGGATACCGGTTCGTTTGTCTCGGCCGCCAGCATCCGTCTGAGCTCCTCGCCCTGCACGCTTTCCTTCAGGGAAAGCAGATGGGCCAGATCATCGAGGATCGTCCTGCGTTTCGAGAGGATCCTGCGCACGCGCTGATGCGCCTCATCGATGAACCGTTTGACCTCGTCATCGATTTGGGTGGCTTTGGCTTCGCTGTAGTTTTTCCCCTGAGAGAAGCTTTCCGGCAGAAACATCGCCTGGCGCGGACGCTCATAGCTCACCAGACCCAAGGAATCGCTCATGCCGTATTCCGTGACCATGGCCCGGGCGATATCCGAGGCACGTTGCAGGTCGTTCTGGGCACCGGTGGAGATTTCATTGAAAACGAGCTCTTCGGCTACCCGGCCGCCCAATAGAACGGCCAGACGATCGAGCAGCTCCGATCGCGTCAATAAATAGCGGTCTTCCGTGGGCTGCTGCTGGGTATATCCGAGCGCGGCAATACCGCGGGGAATGATCGAGATTTTATGCACCGGATCGGCATGTTCGACCGACTCGGCCACAATGGCATGCCCTGACTCATGAAAGGCGACAATTTCCTTTTCCCGGGCATTCATCACCCGGTTCTTTTTCTGAAGACCCGCAACCACCCGGTCGATGGCCTCGTCGAAATCGGACATCTCCACGGCCTCCTTATCGTTTCGGGCAGCCAGCAGCGCTGCTTCATTGATGATGTTGGCCAGGTCCGCGCCAACAAACCCCGGGGTTCGACCTGCGATCTTGCGGAGATCGACTTCACGGCCCAGGGCCACGTTTCGGGAATGGATTTTCAGGATGGCTTCCCGTCCGTTGATATCCGGGCGGTCCACCAGGACCTGCCGATCCAGCCGCCCGGGGCGCAGCAGTGCCGGATCCAGAATTTCCGGCCGGTTGGTGGCGGCCATGATGATGACGCCCTTATTCGTTTCAAACCCGTCCATTTCCACCAGGAGCTGGTTCAGCGTCTGCTCCCTTTCGTCATGACCGCCCATGACGTTTATTCCCCGGGCTTTGCCCAGGGCGTCCAGCTCATCGATGAAAATGATGCAGGGCGCCTGGGCCGCGGCCTGAGAAAATAGATCTCGAACGCGGGCTGCTCCCACGCCGACGAACATCTCCACGAATTCGGATCCGCTGATGGAAAAGAAAGGCACTTTGGCCTCCCCGGCCACCGCCCGGGCCAGAAGGGTTTTGCCGGTACCCGGCGGGCCGACCAGCAGCACCCCCTTGGGTATCCTGCCCCCCAATTTCTGAAATTTCTCCGGCGTTCTCAGGAATTCGACCACCTCCTCGAGTTCTTCCTTTGCCTCATCGATTCCCGCCACATCATCAAAAGAGACCTTGGTGTCGCTTTGCGCAAAAATCTTGGCCTTGCTCTTGCTGAAGGACATGACGCCCATCCCCGCCCCCATCTTTTTCATGGTGAATCGCCATATCAGGAATAAAATACCCAGCGGTAGAATCCACGAGAGAAGACTGCCCAGCCATTTGTTGTCGTACCGTCCGGAGTAGCTGATCTGGAGTTCATCCAGTTCCCTCACCAGTTCGGGGTCGTTCACGCGAACGGTCGTGAACTTCTGTCCGGGCTGTCCGCTGAGTGTTCCGTTGATACTTTCAGGACCGATGACCAGGTCGGACACGAGTCCCTGGGCGACGTGTTGCTTGAATTGACTGTAGGAAATCGTTTCTGTTTTGGGAGATAAGAAAAATTGCTGCAGATAAGAAATAGACAACACGGCCAGGATGAAATACCAGATGCGGAAGCGCGACTGCCCCGGCCGTGTGCTATGGTTCTGCTGGCGGTTGCCGGAGCCAAGAACGGAACGCAGCTTATCCTTCAAGTCACCGAAAGGACTGTTATTATTGCTGGGAGGCATTTTCACTTTCCTTCTTGTTTGGCACGAGCGGAGAGAACGGCGTTCATCCCCTCGGCCTGGTGGACAGTGTAAATATGGATGCCATGGGATTGGTGCAGAAGACTTTTAGTCCCAAGCAGGACTCCAAACATGTCGGATTTCAGATGTCGCTCCAATTTTTCACGATTTTCCCACTCCTCCAGCAAGCAAATCACATTTTGGTTTTTCAGGTCGCACAGGAGCGAATAGCTGAGGCAGCCCGCCTCTTTTTCCGTGGGGGCCATCAACGACAGCAGCGTCTGCACCACTTCTTTCTGCTTTTCGGGCAACACGTGCATATTGATTCGAAGTACGATCATGGCGGTTGCTTTCCGGCAAAGCCGATCTTCAGATCTGTTTTATGACTTCCCCCAGCCAGTGCCTTCCGGACTGACAGTTTGTCGATGGCCCGTGTCAATGCGTGCTTATCCAATAGAGTCAAAAGTCGTGCCGGAAATCACGCGTCGGGAATTATTGCCTGAGCGGCTGGTTTAGCGAGGGAAAATGATTGAAAGGACACAGATGGATGGAGTTTGAAGGCGAGCACAAAGGATCAAATATGACCCTTGACCATATGTGACCGCTTTTTCCGGCTTGATCCCATCCCCTTCGGGATTCTATGCTTTATCATTACAATTGGATCCATGAATCCTCGACTCCTTCGACCCATTTTCCGACATTCCTCCATCTCGACGGAATCGAAGGCGCAACCCATTCGCCTGTCACTGGTCCATTGAAAACGAGGTCCCGCCATGTCTCTCCTGAAAAAGCGCATCCCGTTCTATGTCGGCATCACGACCCTGGTGGTCGTCATCGTGCTGACCTTGAGCGGTCTTTTTTTGTGGATCAGCCATCGTGAGAGCAAGACGGCGGCGATCCACATGGCCGACCGCCTGTTTACGGAAATCAATGCCAAGACCCTTGCGCGCTATGAAAACACCCTGGAATCGGTGGCGATACTCGCCGGAACGATCGCTCGAATGCCCGGCATGACCCGGACCCCTTCCGAGGACGAACTGGTTCATCAGGGGATGGAGGTGATGCTCAAGGCGCTTTCCTTTCATAACTTTCTGTTTTCCATGTATTGCGGATACGATGACGGCAGTTTCATCCAGATCGTGGCGGTCAGGGACAAGGCCGAGGTGCGCGGGCTGTTCGGGGCGCCGGGGGAGACGGCTTATGTATTGCGCACCATATCGACCGATCCGGCCGGCGCGCGGAAGCAGCGCTGGCGCTTCCTGAACCGGGAGGGGAAAATCATCGGTGAACGGGACGACCTGGATCCGGGCTACGATCCCCGCGCAAGGATCTGGTACCTCCAGGCCCAAAGCGAGGAAGCCGCATTCTTCACCGAGCCCTACATCTTCAGTTCGACGAAGCTTCCCGGCATCACCTGCGCCGAAAAACTTTCCAGTGGCGGCGGGGTGTTCGGCGCCGACATCACCCTCGACCGATTTGCAGTCTCCCTCGGAGGACAGAACATCTCCGAAAACGGCACCCTTTTTCTTTTCGACCGCTCCGGCCGCATCCTTGCCCATCCGAAGGAGGTGCCGGTCAAGTTCGGGGCCGGCGAAGCATTGAAATTTCCCACCGGAGAAGCGTCCGCGGACCCCCGCGTCCGCACCGTTGTCGCCGCCTACAGCAGCCGCGCCGCCGGAGTCGTCGGCGACACCGTCGAAATGGAGATCGAAGGCGTCGCCCATCTTGTGCGCTACACGCCGCTCAAGGCCCTGTTGAAGCTCGACCAGATCCTGGCGTCCACTGCACCGGTTTCGGATTTTACCGGCCACCTCCTGCGAATGCAGCACCGGGTCTTCCTCTTTTCGGGGGTGGTGATGCTGGTGATGCTGCCGATTGCCCTCCTCATCGCCCGAAGGATCTCGAGCTCCCTGGTTCGGCTGGAAAAGGAATCGATCAGGATCCAGCAGTCCGACTTTTCCGGTTCGGAGCCCTTCGATTCGCACATCAAGGAGATCCACTCCCTCATCGTGGCCTTCTTCCTCATGAAGAACAGGATTCGCCGGCTCCTTGATCAGCAGCGAAAGCTGTTCGACGATTTCACCAAGCTCATCGCCGGCGCCATCGACGCCAAGTCTCCCTATACCGGCGGCCACTGCGCCCGGGTTCCCATTCTCGCCCAGATGATCGCCGATGCGGCGTGCGGGAGCGGGAAGCGGTCCCTGGCGGGCTTCGATATGAACACGCCGGACGAGCGATGGGAGTTCGAGGTGGCCGCCTGGCTGCACGACTGCGGCAAGATCACCACCCCCGAATTCGTGGTGGACAAGGCCACCAAGCTGGAAACCATCCACAATCGGATCCACGAAATCCGGACGCGGTTCGAGGTGCTCTGGCGCGATGCCGAAATCGACTGGTTGCGCAAGCGCCTCGCCGGAGATGTCGACGAAGGGATCCTGGCGAAAGAGCTCGCGGAGGCCCGGGATCGGATTGCGGCGGATTTTGCCTTTGTCGCCAGGTGCAACATCGGCGGGGAGTTCATGGCCGACGAGGACATCGAACGGCTGCACCGGATCGCCGAGCAGACCTGGCAGCGTCATCTGGACGACCGGATCGGCATCTCCCACGAGGAGACCGTGCTGAAGAGCCGGGAGCCGGAGCGGCCGCTTCCGGTTGTCGAACACGTCCTGGCGGACAAACCCGAGCACCTCATCCCCAGGCTCGACCCGGATCCGTTCGACGGCAACCCCCACCGGTTCATCATGAAGGCCCCGGATTATGACTACAACCGGGGGGAACTCTACAACCTGGGCATCCGCAAGGGCACCCTGACGGCCGAGGACCGCTTCAAGATCGAAGAGCACATCATCCAGACCATTTTCATCCTGAGCCGGCTGGAATTTCCGGAGTATCTGAAGAATGTCCCGGAAATCGCGGGCGCCCACCACGAAACGATGAGCGGCACGGGTTATCCGCGCGGTTTGACCAAAGAGCAGATACCCATTGCCGCGCGCATCATCGCCGTCGCCGACATTTTCGAGGCCCTGACCGCCGCGGACCGGCCGTACAAGAAACCGAAACCCTTGAGCGAGGCCTTGCGCATCATGAACCGGATGAGCCGGGAGCAGCACATCGACCCCGACCTGTTCGATCTGTTCCTCGAAAGCGGGGTCTACCGGACCTACGCCGAAGATCACCTGGACCCGTCGCAGATTGATGTGGCGGATATCACGCCGTATCTTTCCGGCACCGGCGGTGTCCGATGAGTCCAAAGCGAAACGCGTATAAGAATTGAAAAGGCAAGGATTTTCTTCGGATACGTCGAAGTAGATGGGGAGGCGCCAGGGGATCGGGTAGAGCGAGGAAACACGAAAGCGGAACAAACCATGGAAACCATAATAAATCCAATGAAGTCAAATCCTTTACCCCTGCACGCTTTGATTTCGATACCGATTTCGATACCGATTTCGATACCGATACCGATACCGATACCGATACCGATTGCGAACCCGTAGCGGTTTCGACGACACTTCGCCGGCGAAGCGGTTCCGCTTGCGCCCTTGAGTTTCCCATCAGGGCGCGGCGCGATGCCCGGGCAAACGTTGTGGAGAAAACCGGAGGAAAAGATCATCGATGAATAACAAACCGGAATCAAAGGAATTGATTTGCAGTGCGATGGATCAAATGGGTGTGGCGGTGACCATTCTCGATCCGAATGGTATTTTGCTGTATTACAATGAACATGCAGCAAGTGTCCTTGATCGAACAGCGGAGTATTTAGGAACTGAAGTATTCGAATACCATAAAAAAGCGGAGTCGAATGAAAAGATCAAACGGATGATCCATGCGTTTCAAAATGGAAGAAACGCTCCTTTCCGCTATAAGGCAACACCTTATGGGAAAAGTATATTTGTAACGGTGTCGCCCATTTTCGAGCAAGGTATATTCAAAGGTTGTGTCCAGTCAGTCGTGCTCGAGGACGAACTTCAATTTGACTAAGCCGTTGTGCCCGTTCCTATCCAGCGGCTGCCACCCGGTTCATTTCGATCCTGGCTGAAACATGGTTCCTGCTGGGCGATCATCGCGGTTGAATCGCTGCTGCCGATCGTATAGACTGGAACGGGGTGAATGCCTCAGCGGGCCTTCAGGCATCCTGCCATCGAGGGAGGTCGACGGTGCTCACTTTCGAACAAAAACTGAAGGCGGGCCGGAAGCCGGCGACCGCCATGACTGCGCTGACCGGCCGGGTCCATCTTGGACAGGGCGGTGAAGTGCGTTCGATTCTTCGCCCAAAGCTGGCCGTTGGTGCCCAGGTAGACGCGTACGAGCGGGAGGCGGACCATATCGCGGACCGGGTGATGCGCATGGCCGATCCGCGGGAGTCGGGCGCCGCCGGGCCTTCCGAGATTCCCGCATTCCGGCAAGGGCGGAAGAACCCGGAACGGTTGAGGGCGGAGCTCGCCGGATCGAGTGGAGCGCAGGAAACCCCGGTACCCTCCGCCGTTCGCGATATCCTGCGCTCACCCGGCCAACCGCTGCCTCGGACCACCCGCTCGTTCATGGAAGAGCGCTTCAACCATGACTTTACCAGGGTGCGGCTCCACTCCGATGCCAATGCAGCGGCATTGGCGACCGCCCTTCACGCACGAGCCTTCACGGTCGGCAATCACATCGTTTTCAGCCATGGGATGCCCGCAGCCGATACCCACTCGGGCCGGCAGGTATTGGCCCATGAGCTGACGCACGTCATCCAGCAGTCGAAAGGCCCGCCTGCCATTGCCCGGCTGAGCGCGAGCGACTGCTCCAGCGACTGCGCCAGGGAAGACGGAAAGGATGAAGCCACCGGCAAGTTTTCCATAACGGTCTATGCCGACAAGGACGGGCCGTTTCTACTGCTTCCCGCCACCCAAAAGGTCGGGCACGCCTGGTTGCGGCTGGAGAATGACCAGGGGAAGTATTGGACGTATGGATTCTGGCCCCAGGAGGGATATTACGCATCGAATCCGACGGCCGATGTCGACGGTTGCGTGCACCATCCGGACACGAGTCACGAACCCACCTCCTCCCAGCGATTCGAGCTGACCGCCGCGCAATTCGCAAAAGCCCTGATCACCGCCCGGAGGTATTGCCTCAACAAGCCGAAATACAATCTGTTCGGATTGCAGTGCACCGAGTTCGTCAAGAGGATTCTCGACGCTGCCGGAGAAGGTTCGTTCGGCGGTTTCGGCCTGATCTGGGAAAGCCCCAACGCGCTCGACACGTGGATTCGCACCCATTCCCTGGTGCTCGGCACGAGCGTCACCGCGGCCACTTCGGCGCCGGGCGGGGCGGGAGCGGGGTCTGTCGGCGCCGAACTGATCTATCGCCACCAATTCTACTCGCTTTTGGGTGAGAAGCTGAGGCTTTACGGTCTCGGACGGGCAGAGATCAGCGCCCCGGTGAAATCCCTGACGGCCGGCGCCGGCCTCGAGTTGAATCCGCAGAAAATCTGGATTCCGGCGCCATATGTCGAGGGCGGGGCGATACTGGGGGATTTGGGTCCGCTGCCGGACGAAACGCGGTTCGGGACGGGAGCCACAGGGGCTGCCGGGCTCAGATTCAACATCGACGAGCTGGCTTTGGTCGGCGTGGAATATAACGTGGTCAAGGATATCGTCGGTAACGATCCGGTGTTGCACCGATTCATGGTAACCGCCGGAATCCGGCTCTTCTGATCCTACTTCAAGCGAATGTTTCGTGCGTGTTCACATCCATCAGCATCCCCGCTAATCCGGATTCTCGATTAGAAATTCCTGTTGTGTCAAATCCGGTTACCACCAAGGCATTTTCCCCACCAACGCACAGCTCCACCCTGACCACTTCCTGAGGCCCTTGTCTTTGCACAGAACCTGACATGGTTATCGGCAAACCTCATGCCTGTTGTTGGAAGGGAGGTGATGCATAAATCTGGATTCGACTGCTCGAAACCTTGATAGCCTACAGGGGGGCGCTATGAACCGTTTGTTGAATGCCGGCCTTTTCTTAGCTGTCTGTTTAATCGGCTGCGGCGGTTTGGTTCCGCCAACGATCAACGATTTGCACGCCGTACCACTCTCCGCTAAGTTTGGTTTCCCGCTTGACGCGGGGGATACCCTGAAAGACAGCAGTTCGCAATTTCTATCCAGGATCAAGGAGATCAGGGAAAGGCTTATCGATGAGTTGGTGATCCGAGAGGTTCCTTTTGCCAATTCACGTGAGATAGTCAATGCGCTTCAGTCCGGCCAAATCGAATTCGCCGTGTTGTCGGCCTCGGTCTTTCCGGCGGCAGTCGGCAGATACGTAACCGGGTCGGACATGGAAGCAACCCGAAGTCGTCAGGACAGCGAGGTGGGCGCCTATGAGTTGGCGCAACTCGAAAAAGATGAGCTAGTGGGGCTCACTTTCTGGAACACGGCCCCGAATCCAATCGTTTCCAAAAGTCGAATATCGGACTTGGGGGACTTAAAAGGGAAAAAGATCATTGCTTTTACGAAAGCCACACAGGAAATTCTGAGCGCGATCGGTGCGCAGTCCTTGACCGTGCCTCGCGGGCAAGTCTTTATGGCGATGCAGCAGGGCTCAGCGGACGCGGCGGAAATGCCGATCGGCGATGATTTTTACCATATGGTTTCGGGTGCCGGGATAAATTCTGTTATCAGTGACCTTGCAGGGGCCTCGGAACATGTGGTGGTCGCGAGAAAAGCCTTTTGGATCGCTCTCCCCTATCGTGCTCAGGTGGAAATGGCAAAGGCATTGCGCGAGGCGGCCGTGCAAACCGATAGAGTTTCAGAGGAATCGATTCAAAAAGGATTCCAAACGATTTCCACCAAGGGACTCAACGTCGTGCGATTCGCCGCAAGGGATAGGGCGAAACTTCAAGAGGCGTCATACTCGATATGGAAAAATAAGAGTCGGGATGTCGAAATCCTTCAAAGAGCATTCGCCGCCACATCGGCAAAAAGAGAGCCGTCTCTTGGGGTGCTGGTCAAGGTTCGTCAGGAACGGATTGTGTACTTTGCGACTGTTCGCCAGTATGAAGGCGGTTCCTCACCGGAAGTGCAGTTCGGAAACAGGCTTTATGACGACGGACCTTATTACGGCATCGCAAAAGTGTCATTGAATTCAGGCCGGCGTATCGGCGATGACCTTGAAAAAGCTGCTATAATCGACTCCGTTGATCGATTCACTGCTGCGGGAGATTTCGTTTCGATAATCCAAAAGGAATTGAATACCGCGGCAAATAAACAACTTCTCGTTCTCGTTCATGGTTACAACAACAGTTTTCCAGATGCGATACGGCGTGCGGCTCAATTCGCCACGGACATCGACTTTGCCGGCCCCGTTATCGCGTTCAGTTGGCCCAGCGATGGTACGGCATTGTTGTATTTTCACGACGAGGATCGAATTCCCGCGACACAACTTGGATTCAGCAAGTTTATGGCGGTTCTCGATGATTTGGTACCGCGCTCATCCGTCAACATTCTGGCTCACAGCATGGGGTCTCGAGTCGTCCTTGATTACACCCATACCCAGATGTTATCGGGAGGCTCTGCCAACCAGGAAAAGTATCGAAGCATCACTTTCGCAGCCTCCGACGCGCAAGTTGAATATTTTCGGATTCAAAGGGATTTTTTGTCAAAGGCGTCCGGAATTGTGACGGTTTATTTTTCCGAGAATGACAGAGCCTTGTGGCTATCTAACAAAATCCACCAATGCACTCGATTGGGGAGTACGCAATGCGACCTTCTTTTTATAGAACCAGAAACCAAACCGCTTGGAAATTCCGATTTCGATTTTGTCAATGCAGCGCAAATTGACCAGCAATTTTTTCCCTTCACGCCCCGACACAGTTATATTTTTGATAAAGAGCCGGGTGTCACCGATATCAAGATGTTGTTGTCAAAAGCGATGAGAGCAGGCACGCGGTGCGATCATAACCCTGGGAAACTTACACCCAAAGAAAACGGCGGGGGGCGGTTCTGGGAATTGTCTCAGTGACGAAGCTGTTTCTGGATCGAAAATGGTTCTCTATGCCTACGAATGACAACAACCATTTGTTCAGGATGTTGGACAAGTCTCAAGTATGCCCGACCGGAAGCTGACATGTGGATGGAAAATGGAGTTTTTACCGGATGCTCCCACAATGGCCTGCTCAACATGGTCGATATGGTCGCCCGGGCGTTCGAGGGTGGTCACATCGGTGCGGTGATCGGCGGGTTCCATCTCCTTTCCGCGCCGCCGCTTCCCATCATGTCGGGCACGCGGCGGGACGTCGAGGACCTTGGAAGGGCCGTCTTGAATTACCCGATCGATGTGACTTACACCGGCCACTGCACGGGCAAAAGGGCATTTGGAGTCCTCAAGTCGGTGATGGACGACCGTCTCAGGGACATGCGGACGGGGGACCGCTTCGAGCTCTGAGGGAATTCGCCGCACCCTGAATGCGTGTCGGGTAGGGTCCCATGGCGAACTTTCAGCTTACCGCGTCCCCAGCCTTTGAAGATCATCGCTCCGGTCAGTCCGCCTGACGGGCCTCTTTGACGACGGCTTCCGCCAGAATCTGGGCCGAGTCGTAGAGGTCGACGGAGGTCCGGATCTCCCCGCCGACGATGGAAATTTCGGTGCACGCCACCAGAATGGCCTCGGCGCCCCGCCCGGTCAGGTCGTCCGCACCGGCCTGCATCGCCGCGACGACTTCCCTGCCGTAGCGACTCGTCTTGATCTTTTTGATGGCCTCCATCATGCGCGCCTGGAGGGTATCCGCGGGTTTCAGCATATCGACGTTGTCACCGGCAAACCGGCGTTCGTAGAGTTGGAGGCGGATTACCGCCGCCGAGGCCAGCAGGCCGATGCGGGCAATCCCGGGGTTCCGGTGGAGAATCGCCTGTACGGCCAGGTCGATCATGTCCAGCAGGGGAATGGCCACGGCTTTTTGAATATCCGGGTGGTAGTAATGCGCCGTGTTGCAGGGCATCGCAAGGAAATCGGCGCCCCAGGACGCCAGGCGGCGGGCCATGGCCTGAAGGCAGGGAACCGGGCTTTCACCGGTTCCCTCGAGAATCGCCGCGATTCGGGACGGAACCTTCGGGTTGTTGTCCACCAGCATGCGAATGTGGTCGCAGTCGTCCATGGCCGGTGTCGCCTTGATGACCCGGTTCATGAAGTCGACGGTGGCCTCTGGCCCCATCCCTCCGATAATGCCGACGACTTTTTCCCTCATGCCCATGGCCTCCGGCCGTGAAACGCCTTGCGGGTTCACCGGCCCTTCAACGGATGCCCCGGAATCGCGCGGGTATCTCAGTCCGCCACCGCCTCACGCCCGAGGAGGGCCGGGATGTAGGCATAGAGACCCGGGGAGCCCCCGGTGTGAACGAAAAGAACACTCTCGCCTTTTTTGAAATACCCCTCGCGGCCGAGCCCGATGAGTCCGGCCATGGCCTTGCCCGTGTAAACCGGGTCCAGCAGAATGCCTTCGGTCCTGGCCATCAGGGTCACGGCCTCGACCATCTTCCTGTTGGGCACCGAGTACTTGGGCTGCCAGTAGCCGCCGACGGAAACCACGGCATCGCGCGGGATGTCGTGGTTCACTCCCAGGCGCTCCGCCGTCCGGCAGGCCAGATCGAAGACGATGGGCTCCTGGTCGCCGGCATCGCGGCTTACGCCCACGCCCACGATGGGGATGTTCATGTTGCAGCCGACAAAGCCGGTGACCAGTCCGGCGTGGGTGCCGGCGCTGCCCGAGGCCACGCAGAGCCGGTCGATCGTCAGCCCCATCTCGAACAGCTGGTCCTGGATCTCCTGGGCGCAGGCCACGTACCCGGTGGCGCCGATGGGGTTGGACCCTCCGCCGGGAATGACATAGCCCTTGCGGCCCTCCTTGGCCAGGGTATCCGCCACCTTCCCCATGGCGCCCATCATGTCGGAGCCGGCTGGGACGACCTCGATGGCCTCCACGCCGAGCAGCTGAAAAAGGAAGTTGTTGCCCGATGCCTCCTCGTTGTAGCTGCCAGGCACGCGCTCCTCCAGGACCAGGCGGCATTTGAGGCCTTCCTTGACGGCCGCCGCCAGGGTCAGCCGGCAATGGTTGGATTGCACCGCACCGCAGGTAATCAAGGTGTCCGCCCCTTGCGCCAGGGCGTCCGCCACGAGAAACTCGAGCTTGCGGGTCTTGTTGCCCCCGGCGGTCAGGCCGAGGAGGTCGTCCCGTTTGATGTAGACGTTGGGCCCCCCCAGCGCTTCGGTGAAACGGGGAAGGTATTCGATCGGGGTCTGGCCGGCGGTGTAGCGCCGGCGGGGGAATTTCGCTAGGTTCATAGGATCCTCTCGACGGGTGGATGGTTAGTGTCCGTCCAGAAATGGTCCTTCGGGTCCTGCTCTGCGTTCTCCGCGGGTTTCCGGCTGCGGCGTACCGAAGTACGCCTCACCGGAACCCCTTGTGCGGCCTTGATCAGAACCCGAAATCCTCATTTCTGAATCGGACACGAATGGTCTTTCGGGTCCTGCTCTGCGTTCTCCGCGGGTTTCCGGCTGCGGCGTACCGAAGTACGCCTCACCGGAACCCCTTGTGCGGCCTTGATCAGAACCCGAAATCCTCATTTCTGAATCGGACACGCGGGTGCCTGTATCATCCATCGTGGATGGGCACTGGTTGTCAAAAGGTTAAAAAAGGATCTTGTTCAAAAAATCCCTGGCTCGTTCGGTTTTGGGGTTTTGGAAGAAGGATTTGTCGGTCCCCCGTTCGATGATGCGGCCTTCGTCCATGAAGATGATCTCGTCGGCCACCTCGCGGGCAAACCCCATTTCGTGCGTGACGACCACCATGGTCATTCCGGATTTGGCCAGGTCGATCATCACATCGAGCACCTCTTTGATCATCTCCGGGTCCAGGGCCGAGGTGGGCTCATCGAACAGCATGATCTCGGGATCCATGGCCAGCGCCCTGGCGATGGCCACCCTCTGCTGCTGCCCGCCGGAAAGATTCCCGGGGTATTTGTCGGCCTGCTCGGGAATGCCCACGCGTTCCAGAAGCTCGTTGGCCCGCCGGACCGCTTCCTTCTCCGGCACCTTTTTGACCTTGATCGGGGCGATGGTGATGTTGTCGGCCACCTTCAGGTGCGGGTAGAGCTCGAAGCGCTGAAAGACCATCCCGATCTTTTGGCGCAGCTTGAACAGGTTGGTCGCGGGGTCCTTCAGGGACTGGCCGTCCACGATGATGTCCCCTTCCTGGAACCGTTCGAGGCCGTTCAGGCATTTGAGGATCGTGCTCTTTCCCGATCCCGACGGCCCGCAGATGACCACCACCTGCCCCTGCTCGATGGTTTCGTTGATCTTGTCGAGGACCTGGAAGTCGCCGAACCATTTGCTCACATTATTGATCTCGATCATCAGGCATGCTTTCTTTGGATTTCCAGACGTTTGCTCATCTTGCTCATCATGAAGCAGATCAGGAAGTAGACTGCGCCCACGAAGGCATACAGCTCGAGGCTGCGCATTTCCCGCGCATCCACGATGGAGGCGGACCGCAGGAATTCCTTCAGGCCGATCACGAAGGCCAGGGAGGTGTCCTGGAAAACGACCACCGACTGGGTCAGCAGGGACGGCACCATGTTGCGCAGGGCCTGGGGGATGACGATGTAGCGCATCGTGTCGCCGTAGGTGAACCCTGTGGAATAGGCGGCCTGCATCTGTCCGGTCGATATGGACTGAATCCCGGCGCGCACGATTTCGGCAAAATACGCCGCCTCGAAGACCACGAAGGCCACGCAGGCCGAGAAGAAATCCCCCATCGGGCGGCCGGCGATCACCGGCACGAGAAAGTAAAACCAGAAGATGACCAGGATCAGGGGCAGACTGCGCATGACATTGACGAACGCGGTGGCCGGATAATAGATCGCCTTGATGGAGCTCAACCGCGCCATGCCCACCAGGATGCCCAGCAGCATCCCGCCGGTGATGGACACCAGCGCGAGCTGGAAAGTGGTCGTCAGACCCTGCATCAGGAAGTGGAGGTTGTTTGCGATGACCTGCCAGTCGAAACCTTCCATGGTCTCACTGCCCTCCCTTCCGCGTGATGAGACCCGGCACGGCCAGCCGTTTTTCCACCAGCCCCATGATCAACACCACGGTCAGCGTGATGACCATGTACACCAGGGACGCCGCGGTGGTCGCCTCGATTCCCTGGAACGTATACGCCTCGATCTGCTGGCTCATGAAAGTGGTTTCCAGCACCCCCACCGTCATTGCGAGCGCCGTGTTCTTGAAAACGGTCAGGCATTCGGCGGTCAACGGAGGAATCACCAGTCGCACCGCGAAGGGAATGATGATGAAGCGGTAGGTCTGGAAATGCGTGAACCCCGTGCTCAGGGCGGCGTTGAACTGGTCCTCGGGAATGGCCTGCATGCCGGCCCGGATGTGCTCCGCGACCCGCGAGGATGTGTAGATGGACAAGCCCACCACCACGATCCAGAACTCCGAATTGGGCAACCCGCGGTAGAGCCACATCTCGATCGGTTTGGGCAGGATCGAGGGGGCTGCGAAATACCAGAAGAAAAGCTGCACCAACAGGGGAATGTCCCTGAAGATTTCGGTGTAGACCGCTCCGAAGATTCGCAGGGGCCGGAAGGGCGTCACCCGGAATGTGCCGATGATGATGCCCAGAAAAAGGGCGATGAACCAGCATATCAACCCGAGGCGGATGGTGGTCCAGATGCCCTGGAGCATCCACTGCCCGTAAGGTTCGGTCCAGATAATGGACCAATTGAAGTTGTAGGAAAGCACGGTCCCCCCTTCCGGTCGTCACGTCGTGGCCGGGTTTCCGCCGGGCCGCCTGTCGGTGTGGCGGATCCACGGGATCCGCGACGATCGGCATCCGCAAAAAGGCGGCCGGTTGCGCCGGGCGCATTTCGGCGCGTGGCGCAACCGGGCCAATGCATCACGGCCAGGCCTGGAGCTTCATCAGAATGGCGGCTTCCTTGGTCATCGGATAGGGAACCGTTCCTTCCGGGCCGAACCATTTTTCATAGTATTGTTCGTAGCGGCCGTCCTTGATCATGCCGATCAGCTCGATGTTGATGAAATCACGGAATTTCGAGTCGTTCTCCGGCACGATGTAGGCATAGGGATCATAGGTGATCAAATCCCCCACCAGTTCGTACTCCTCCGGATTGGGCGCCTTGGCCTTCAGGCCCGCCAGCAGTATGCCGTCCGTGCAGTAGGCGTCGATGATGTCCTTCTGCAAGGCCAGCATTCCCTGGCTGTGCTCCTGGTAGACCACGATGTCGGCCGGAGGGTCGATCGCCCCCTCGGCATTCAAATCGCGAATGGCCTTTTCGTTGGTCGATCCCTGGGCCGCCCCGACCCGTTTGCCGGCCATATCCTTGTAGCTTGTGAATCCGTTGGCCTTCTTGGCCAGGAGCTGGGTCCCGGTCAGAAACACCGTGATGGAAAAATCCACGGTCTCTTCCCTGGCGACCGTGTGGGTGGAGGAGCCGGCCACCATGTGCAGCGTGCGGTTGGCCACCAGGGGAATGCGGGTCTTGGGGTTGATGGTTTTCAGGGTCAGTTTGATGGTCTTGCCGAATTTGGCTTCCAGCGCCTTGTGGAATTCCTTGGCGATGTCGACGCTGAAGCCCACTTGCTGGTTGCTGGCATCGAAGAACCCGAAGGGAATGGCGCCGTCTCGAACCCCTACGACGAATTCGCCTTTCTGTTCGATCTCGTCCAGGGCACCGGGATATCCTGCGGCCGCAAAACACAACATCAGCATGACGCCGAGCACCGCGCTAACGGACCTTTTCATGGCTTCCTCCCTTTCTCGTGGTTTGTGGAGTTGCGGGCGGCATCCCGCGGGACCGCGGATGCCGCCGGGTTCGTTCGGTCTTTTCGCGAATTCTCCTCTACGCCGAGACCGTGAACCGTCAATGCTCGGTGATGGTCACGATCTCGGACAGGTCATTGGCCAATCTCGTGAGAACGGCCGCATACTGTCGAACGACGCTGTCCAGGGTGTGTTCTCCGAGTGCGAAATCGAAGCTGATCGCACCGATCACCTCACCGCTCTGAAAGTTCATCAACGGGGCGCCGATGGCCACCAGCCCCGGGAAGAACTCCTCGTTGTTCACCGCATATCCCCTGGCCCGGGTCGCTTCCAATTCGGCTTCCAACGAGCTTCGGTCGGTGATCGTATTGGGCGTGTGGGCCTTCAGGACGATCTTTTCGAGGGCCCGTTCGCGATCTCCGGCGGCAAGGCGGGCAAGGACGGCCTTGCCCATGGCGCGCGCGTGGAGATCCGTGCTGACCAGGGGATGACGGAAGAAGATGGTGCCGGGCGCCTCCCGCCGATAGAGAGCCAACAGGCTCAAGTCGGACACCAGCGCGGTGTCGATGGTCATCTTCCACTGGCTGAAGGTCTCGTCGATGAGCGGCTTGACCGTCTGGAGCAGTTCGAAGCCCTGGAGGAAATTGTGGCCGAGCGCCAAGGCGTTGAGCCCCAAGCGCAATATCTTGCTCTGGGGGTTCTTGTTGAGATAGCCGAGGCAGACCAGGGTATTGACCAGCCGATAGGCGGACGTCTTGTTGAGACCGCACTCATGGGTGATTTGCGATAGCGTCAGGCGGGTGTGGTCGCGATCGAAAAGGCGCAGAATGGAAAGGCCTTTTTCCAGGGTCGTCGAAAAATACTGATTGGACGAGGAGGGCATTTTCCGATCTTTCGTTACTATTTTAGTAACGTTGTTAAGATAGGACAATTTAATAAATAATGCCAGGGTGTTTCTTCTGTCAAGAAAAAAGGCCGGACCTTCTTCGCGGCAGCCGGCTGCGATCCGTCAACGGATTTTGACAACGGCAAGGTCTGCTTATACTCAACCCATTCCATGGCCCTGGTGGCTTTCGTTATCCAAACGGTGCCGTAGCGAGAGGCCGAGTTGCCCGGGGCGACTGGCGGGAGAGGTCGCGGGCGTCGGGCAAAGCGAAGGCCCGGGTTGCATCGACCTTCGAAATCAACCGTCTGGCAGGACGAAGGATTGCCGCGGGCTCCAAATCAGAACCACTCCGGGTCCGTCGACCGAGAAAGGCTTTCATCATGAACCGATCATTTCAATACACCCGATTGTCCAAGGACGATGCCGCGTGCCTCCTGGTAGATCACCAGTCCGGCCTGATATCACTGGTGCAGGATTTTTCGCCCGGCGAATTCAAGAACAACGTACAGGCTTTGGCTGCCTGCGCACGGTATTTCAAGCTGCCGACGATCCTGACGACCAGTTTTGAGAACGGCCCGAACGGGCCGCTGGTTCCGGAGCTGAAGTCCATGTTCCCTGATGCGCCGTACATTGCACGCCCCGGAAACATCAACGCATGGGACAACGAGGATTTCGTGAACGCGGTGCGGGAGACCGGGCGCAGGCAGCTTGTCATCGCCGGCGTGGTGACCGAGGTCTGCGTGGCCTTTCCGGCGCTTTCCGCTTTGGAAGCGGGCTACGACGTATTCGTGGTCACGGATGCCTCCGGCACCTTCAACGAGGTGACCCGGCACACGGCGTGGGCGCGCATGGCGGCGGCCGGTGTACAGCTGATGAACTGGTTCGGCGTCGCCTGTGAACTCCACCGCGACTGGCGCAACGACATCGAAGGTCTGGGCGCGCTTTTCTCTGAGTACATTCCGAACTACCGGAACCTGATCACCAGCTACCTGTCAAAAAAATAGGTTCTTCTCCAAAAAGGGTTGGGGGAACCGGGAAGGGGTCGAGGGGCCAAGGTTTCGAGGGGTCGAGGGAAGTGCAGAAACACGATAGGGCTCGCCACCCAAGAAAGTCATAAAATTACTTTATAATACCAAGA
>JBMNCP010000061.1:0-57112 GCA_049366795.1 Desulfobacterales bacterium | reverse complement strand
ACACGATAGGGCTCGCCACCCAAGAAAGTCATAAAATTACTTTATAATACCAAGAGCTTGACCCCTTGACTCCCTTGACCTCTTGACCCCTTCATTTCGATCCCGATACCGATACCGATTTGGAGATGGGCAGGAGTTTTCGGGTATTCGTACTCGTACGCGTACTCGTTCTCGTACTCCGCTGTTTTCCGTTGGTTTTGTGAATGCCTTTGGGATTTCGAGTACGAGTACGCAGACCGCGGCTTCGGCGTAAGGGCGGGAGGGAAAGGCGGCGGGTGTTGGTGTTCTTTTTGTCTTCATGTCCTTCATGCTCTTCATGGTGGGGATTATTTTTCCTCCCCCCGGTTGGAAGGGGATGACGCCGTTTCCTGTTTTTCCCCTCACCCTTACCCCGGCCCTCTCCCATCGAAGGAGAAGGAGAAGATAGATCGTTGGGGTGAGGTTTGTGGGAGGGCGGACATGTAGTTGCCAGTGCCGAAAGGATTCGATTTCGATTTCGATTTCGATACCGATACCGATTTCGATACCGATACCGATACCGATACTGATAGCGATAGCGATACCGATAGCGATACCGATACCGATACCGATACTGATAGCGAAATCGAATTTAGATGGAACCCTGCCTCCGAAAATATGCTGTGGGTTCGTTTTTTCCTCGTGACGGAAAATGAGTCTTCGCTTACAGAAAAGAAACCGATTGAATCAGAGGAATCATTGACCGCTAAGGAAGACAAGGGTATTTCCCCCTTGAAGCGATCCGGGTCGGGATCTCCGTCATCTCCCCGGCCTCTCGGCCCTTTCATCTCAAAGGAGTTCGAAATGGAAAAGATCAACCTCTCTCAGAAGTTCAGTCTCTTCTCCGAGCACTGGAGCCCGCGGATCGTGGGCGAGCTCAACGGGCAGGTCGTGAAGATCGCCAAGCTCAAGGGCGAGTTCGTGTGGCATCATCATGAAAACGAGGACGAAATGTTTCTGGTGGTCAAGGGCGGCCTGAAGATCAGGCTGCGTGACCGGGACATCGAGATCGACGAAGGCGAATTCTTCATCATCCCCCGGGGGGTCGAGCATCAGCCGGTGGCGGAGGAGGAGGTGCAGGTGCTGCTCTTCGAGCCGGCCGGCACGCTGAACACCGGAAACGTTCAAAACGAGCGGACGATCGACGACCCCCAGCGCGTCTGACGCCGCCGGCCATGCCGGAGCCGGGGCCTGGGGGCCGCGCGGTCGAAGCCTTCCCCGGACGCCGGCATGGGTCAACTTTTCATTGACTGTCCGCTTCCGATTCCATAAATCATACGCAAGTCGTAATCGACCCTTGCGGTGCCCCGGCAGGCTGTTGAAACCCCTCGGCGCGTTCGACCGCCTGCCCGGGGATAATAGGGAACCCGGTGCGATTCCGGGACGAACCCGTCGCTGTGAGCGGGGACGAAAGCTGCCATTGCCACTGTGCCGCCTGGAAGGCTTCGAGGCGGCATGGGAAGGGGCGGCCGGTAGGACGATCCGCGAGTCAGAAGACCTGCCGCAGGGAATCGTGTCTTGGTGGTGACGGTAAAACCCCAGGCTGAAAATTTTTTTCGGTCCGGGGTTTCTTGTATTCCGGCCCGGTCCGCACGTGAAAGGAAGACGCGAATGAAGACACAGATCGAATTGGCGCGGGAAGGAATCGTCACCGAACAGATGAAGGCAGTGGCGCTGGACGAAGGGATCGATCCGGAAGTGATCCGGGACCGTGTGGCCGGGGGGCGGATCGTGATTCCCAACAATCCGGTCCGAAAAGGGCAGGCGGTGGTCGGGATCGGGCAGGGACTTCGCACCAAGGTCAACGCCTCGATCGGGACCTCGTCGGATATCTGCGACATCGGCCTGGAGGTGGAAAAGGCCAGGGCGGCCGAGAAGGAAGGGGCGGACACGCTGATGGAGCTCTCCGCGGGGGGCGACCTGGACGCGGTCCGCCGGGAAGTGCTCTCTGCCACGCATCGGCCGGTCGGCAACGTTCCCCTCTACCAGGCCTTCAAGGAGACCATCCGGAAATACCGGAACCCGGCACGGCTCGATCCGGAGTACCTGTTCGACCTGATCGAACGGCAGCTCGCGGACGGGCTGAGCTTCATGGCCATTCACTGCGGCATCAACCAGTACACTATCAGGCGGCTCCGAAGGCAGGGATTCCGGTACGGCGGATTGGCGTCCAAGGGCGGCACGTTCATGGTCGCCTGGATGGACATGAACCGGAAGGAAAATCCGCTCTACGAACAATTCGACCGGGTATGCACCCTGATGAGGAAATACGATGCCGTGCTCTCGCTCGGAAACGGCATCCGCGCCGGCGCCATTCACGACAGCCACGATCGGGCCCAGATGGCGGAGATGATCATCAACTGCGAGCTGGCCGAAACCGGGCGGGAGATGGGTTGCCAGACGATGGTCGAGGGGCCGGGGCACGTGCCCCTGGACGAGATCGCCGGCAACATCATGCTGGAAAAGCGGATGAGCGGCGGCGCGCCCTACTACGTGCTGGGGCCCCTTCCATCCGACATCGGGGCCGGCTACGACCACGTGACAGCCGCCATCGGCGCGGCCGCGTCGGCCCGGCACGGCGCCGATCTCGTCTGCTACATCACCCCCGCCGAACACCTCGCTCTTCCGACCGTGGACGACGTGCGAGAGGGCGTCCGGTGCACGCGCCTGGCCGTTCACATCGGAGATCTGAGCAAATATCCCGACCGTCGGGACAGGGACAGGCAGGCCTCGATGGCCCGGCGCGACATGCGGTGGGGGGATCTCGAGAATCTGCTGCTCTTCCCGGAAACGGCCCGGGCCATCCGCGAGAGCCGTAAACCCGAACAGGAGACGACCTGCACGATGTGCGGTGACTTTTGCGCGATGAAGAAGGGCATGGAAATCTTCGATCGGGATATTGCCGGAGACAAGATCGCACCCTGAAATGGAGGGACGGAATTCCCGGTCCGGGGGGACCGGGAAGCGCACCCGTCCGGATGGAGATCGTCGTATGTTCGGGCTGCAAAATTTACCCCTGTTTTTGATCTCGTGCATTCTGTTGAACATCACGCCCGGCCAGGACACGTTCTACATCGTCGGGCGGAGCGTCTCCCAAGGGACAAGAGCCGGAATCATTTCCGTCCTTGGCATCATGTCCGGTGTGCTCGTGCATACACTGATGGCCGCGCTGGGGTTGTCAGTGATCCTGGCGACGTCCGCCTTGGCGTTCCGCCTGGTCAAATACATGGGGGCCGCGTATCTGATCTGGATCGGCATCGGTTTCATTCGCGGCAGCGGCCGCCAGGTGCCGGTCCGGGATGCCGAAACCGGTCAACTGGAACTTTGGAAAACCTACCGGCAGGGCCTTCTCACAAATCTTCTGAATCCGAAGGTCGCGCTCTTCTTTCTTTCGTTTCTCCCGCAATTCGTCGATCCTCGGACCGAGCACGCGATTGGATCGTTTGTTGCCTTGGGCATGATTTTGTTCACGACGGGCAGCATCTGGTGCATGGGCCTGGTGTACGGATCTTCATGGCTCACCCGCAAATACCGGTCCGGCGGCGGAATGGGGAGCGTTCTGAAACGGATCACCGGCGCCGTCTTCATCGGGCTGGGGATTCATCTCGCGCTTTCACAGGCGGAATAGACATGGGTCCACCATTCTGGAATGGCGAAGGTCAATCCGTTGAAACCCTCTCTCGAGAGGCCGGTGTCGGTCTTTGCTGCGCGATGAACAAACCCTCAATTCCTTGACTCCTTAATGTCGATCCCGATCCCGATCCCGATTTCGATTTGGAGGCGGGCAGGACCTTTTCGGGTTTTCGTACTCGTACGCGTACTCGTTCTCGTACTCGGCTGTTTTCTGTTGGTTTTTGTGAATCCCTTTGGAATTTCGAGGACGAGGACGAGTACCGTCCCTTCGGGACTGAGTACGAGTACGCATACCGCGGCTTTGGCGTAAAAGCGGAAGGGAAAGGCGGCGGGTGTTGGTGTTTTTTCTACCATGAAGGACATGAAGAAGATGAAGAAGAGCAAAACGCCGTTGTTTTGCCTTCATGTCCTTCATGCCCTTCATGGTGGACATTGTTTTTCTCCTCCACTGATGGGAAGGGGTTTCGTCGCAGCCAGTTCTTCCTCTCCCTTGGCGAGAGGAGGATCGCGCCGCTTCCTGTTTTTTCCCCTCCCCCGGTGGGAGGGGATCAAGGGGAGGGGGTAAAACGGATTGAAATCCTTTTCAATTTACCCTCACCCCGGCCCTCTCCAATCGAAGGAAAGGGGGTAGATAAATCTAGGGGTGGGGTTTGTGGATCGTCGGACACGTAGGCGTTGACGGCGGCGAAAGGATTCGATTTCGATCCCGATCCCGATTTCGATTTGGAGGCGGGCAGGACCTTTTCGGGTTTTCGTACTCGTACGCGTACTCATTCTCGTACTCGGCTTTATTCTGATTGTTTTGTGTATTCTCTCGGGGGTTCGAGAACGAGTACGAGTACCGTCCCTGCGGGACTGAGTACGAGTACGCAGATCGCGGCTTTGCCTTGGGGGCGGGGGATAAACATATCGGTGTCGGAGTTCTTGTTTGGGACCGTGAAGGAAGTCGAGATGCTGTTTTTTTGCCTTCACGTCCTTCATGCCCTAAGCTTTGCAGCCTGATCGGGTCGTCTTCGGTGTATCAACCACCCCGGATCGATCCCCGGAGCTTCGTTGCCGCCGATTTCCCGTGCAGGCATGCCTGGCTCATCGCCTTCGAACGGCAGTTCGCCGGGTGTGGGATACGGCCCATTCACGACCAATCACATCGGCACGAGCGTCGGCCCACGTGTTGATCTGTTCCGCCATTTCGCTATACTGCCCCATAATACCAGGAATGGCGCGGCGGACGGTCCATCGGCGGAAAGGTGTCGATCCCGCGGCGTCCAAACAGCCGTTTCAATTGAAGCCATCATCTCCCAATCCGGCAGACCCGATATTCGAGGAGGCGCACTCTGATGAGGGAACGGAAAAGCGACCCCATTCGAATCGACACCGAACTTTACCTGAGGGTGCGCGAACATTGCGACCGGACAGGCATTCGCTTTCTCGAATTCGTGGAAAACGCGCTCGAGGAAGCCATGGCCGATGAATCGGCGGCGGAGGTGCTCGGCAGGGAAGTCGAGAAGCTCAGGAGGAAAACCGCCAGCTATGACTATGCCTTCAGCCGGGGATTTCAGAGGGGATTTTCCTTTCTGGCCCTCGTGCTCGGAGGGATGGGCATGCCTCCCGAGATGGAAGAGGATCTCGAGACGGTGCGGACGTCCTTGCCGGCGATCGTTCCCGGGGAACAGTTGAAGCTGTTTTAGACAGCCCGTGGATAAAAGGCGCCTCGGGCCGAAATGCGGCGTTGCTGGCCTCGCGAAAATGCTCACAACCCCTGTGGTTGCTGCGCTTTTCGCTCCGGGCCGCGCCTTCCGGCTTCGCCAGCAGGCTTCGCCGAGACAGGTGCCTTTCCCCCCGATGCTTGTCTATCCACGGGCTGTTAATCCGCGCCTGTGTATTCACCGCGCCCGGATTCCCGCTATCGGTTTCCCATCACATCACCCCGAGTATCCACCCCTCGACCCGGGCCACGGGGTATTGGCCCGGCAGCAGCGAGGGCTTGAGGTATTCGCCGAGCCGGCCCTCCATGTCCACCTGCCTCAGCCATGCGGCGGCCACATAGGCGTCGTGCTGGTCGGGCGTGCGGCCTTCGCGTGGATGGCTCTTTCGCCACAGCGACGGATAGACCTCGGCCAGCGCGGATCTGCCCGCGGGGATCTCCCAGCCGTCGAAGGGCCAGAAGTGAACCCTATCTCCCAGTTGCCGCCGCAGGTAGCGCAGCCAGGGAAGCCCGGCATGGGTCGATTTGGCCACCGAGCCGGGGACGTCGAAATGAAAGACCGACTTGGCCCCGGCGCGCTCGTCGGTGATCCGACGCCAGCGGGCGCTGCCGGATCGGGCCTCGCCGTCGCCCCGCGCGCCGTCCCGGACAAAATCGACGTAGGTGTTTTTATCGTCGGTCGGCCAGTGTTTCTGGAAATCGTCGAGAAAGGCCGGCCAGTCCGGCTCCAGCCAGTGGACCTCGAAGTAGCGCAGGGGGAAGGAAAAGGCATGGTCGATGCCGACGATGGTCGGCGCCTCCTCGGACAAGCGTTCTACCAGCCACTCGGCCAGGCCGCGCCGGGTCCAATACTTGCGCGGGCTGGGCGGCGGCGGAACCTCCACCGGCAAGGACTCTCGGCCGGCCTCGAAAACCCGCAGGCCCTTCAGGCTCGATGTCGGAGTTTCGGCACCGGAATAGTCGATACCGATGTAGCGTCTGAAAGCAGGCATCTTCCGCTCCGGCATTTTGACGACCACCATTCCCCATCGCCTCGCTTGTTCACTGAAAGGGTTCTATTGTGGATGGGCACTACCTATTACAATTCTTCCTGATTGACGCCTGCGCAATATTGGCATTTGGATTCGCGCGATAATCGCGAAGCACCTGATTCGCATACGAGGGCATTACGTCTAAAGTGTCACCGGTGTCGAAAAGCCTGGCGGTTTGATGGCGAGCACCGAACATTCCAGTTGGTTCAGAATGGCTTCCGCGGTGTTGCCGATGATCAGGCCGGGTATGCCGGTACGGGCGACCGTTCCCATGACGGCAAGATCCGCCCGCAGTTCCTCCGCCAGGTTCGCAATAACGGTTCTTGCCGGTCCCTTGGGCAGATGAAAACGCGGGCAAAGTCGATCATACGACTCGTCGCCGATCCGGTTCCGTAAGGCACCACCCAACTGGTCAAGTCCTTTTTGATGGAGCGCGTGTTGCTTTTCGACATGCGCGTCGATGCTTTCGAGCGAAAAATCGCCTCTCGAAAGCATGGTCCTCTCCGCGAACACCTCCCAGGCGTGCACCACATGCAAGGTGGCGGAGTTTGACAGCGCGAACGCGGCGGCAATCTCCATGATTTGCCTGTTGAGGGCCTTCTCCAATGGCGTGGGATTCAATGGGTTGAAACCAACAGCAGCCAGAATGCTGTGGTAGTTTTGTCTTTCGGGGGGCTTCATAAGCCAAACCGGACACGGACATTTGCGCAGGAGGTGCATGTCGTCGCTGCCGAACAACCGTCTCATCAAAATGGGTTTTTCCGCCGGTTTGAGCACTATGTCATGGGAATTTCGCAGGACGGCGCGAATGACTTCCAGGAAGGCAGTCCCTATGATCACATCCTCCCGGATTCTCAGGCGGCTTCGGTAGGGTCCGACCAGGGATTCGAGATTTTTTTTATGGGAATTTATGGCATCAGCTCTGTTTTCGTTGTCGACAGCGGGGATCACATCGATAACCGACAGACTGGCCTGGTTGGTCTCCGCGAAGACGACAGCACGTTCCAAAGCCGATGCTTGATCGACAGTGTCTTCGGTGACGTAGAGAATGTCCTTGAATGGTTTCATACCACCCCGCCTCTTTTTGGTGGAGGGTTTCAACAGGGTTACGGGCCTGTGCCCGATCACCTCACAGCAACGCATCGGCGAGGCCGAAATAGATCAGAAGCGTGGAAATGTCAGTAATGGCCAGAGTCATGGGGCCGGCCGCGATCTTCAGGTCAAGCTTCAGTTTGTGCAGCAGGGCCGGGACGCTCAATCCAAACAAGCTGGCAGCGCATATCGTGATCAGGATGCTGGACCCGATGGCAAGCGCCGCCGCGATGTTCCCCCGCCATATCCAGGCGATCAGGCTCACCAGAATACCACACGCCGCTCCCAGCAAAAGGGCCGTTCCCGCCTCGCGCCGGATCGCCCGGGCATACCATCCCATCGTCGGTACCTTTGACCTGAGTCCCTGAATCGTGACGGTCATGGACTGCATACTGACACTTTCGCCCAGGCCCAGGATCAAGGTGAGGAAAAACGCCAGAATCAGGCTTTTAGCCAGTGTCATCTCGTAAACACCGGCCAGCAGAGCACATATGGTACCGCTGGTGATGGTGGCCAGCAGCCATGGAAACCGGAAACGAAACGCCCGCAGCGGCGATGCGTCCCGCACCTGCTGGATACGAAAGCCGATCGTTTCGAACACCCTGTCCATGCTGGTCTGATCGGCCACATCGAACACTTCGTCCGTAAACATGGAAATGTCCACCACACCCAATATATGCATGTGGTCATCCACCACCGGGAAGGCCAGAAGCTTATGCTGCATGAAAAATCCGTAGGCCTCGAACACAGTCGCATTTTTCGGAATGGTAATCACCGGACCGATCATCACTTCGGAAATTCGCTGTTCCAGTTGAGAACCGAGCAAACGCCGGGTCGGCACAACACCGACCAGGCGGTCGTCGCTGTCGACTACGTAAAAATATACGATTCTGTCGCCCAGTCCCTTTTTTCCCCTGATGTCGTCCAATGCTTCCTGAACGGTTGAATCCTTGTTGAGCCTCGCGACTTCCTTGCGCGCGAAGGTGACAACCGGCTGGTGCAGATGGCTTTTGTTTTCAGTCATTCAGATAACATTCCCTTCTTTGCTCATTGATTGACCGACCATGCCGGTGAATTGAGATCGATATTGTAAATGCTTCGATACCATTGGCATTCGGGCTTGGGGGCAGGGCCCCCAAGCGGCCAGATTTACGATCTACATCCTTTCGAACAGCCAAAGGACCAGCAAGACAGCGCCAACAACCGCAAGCAGCTTTATGCCAAAGCGTATTTGTTCACGCCGGGTCAATGTCTTGGGGATGTATTCGGATGCCGGCCGAAAGGTCGGCGCTTTTTCCGGTGTATCAAACGGTTTCCTGTGGTGATTCCGCATTTGTGTCTCCTCTCGCACCATTTAGACACGCCCGCCATCGGCATCAGGCTGCCGTTGAGCAGGCAAAAAATAAAAGTGCTCGATTTTCGCGGCTAAAAGGAAGGAGGAGCTCGAATGGAAACCGTCGCCTGGTCTGTACTGTACAGGATGCTGGCGATATTTTCGGAAAGAAAGGATGAAAATTCCTTGGCACTACCCGAGCAAACTTGCAGGGGAATCAGTATGGATTCAAACAGTCCGTCAGAAGAATTGGAGAGGCTTCGTCTGTCGACCTTGAGGACTGAAACCGCACATGCTGCAACGGGATGCGTAAACAGAATCGCTTTGCGGCCTGGTGCGATTTCTTGAAGATCTATCGGCAAAGGAGGTGCAAGGACGAAAAACCGGAAGGATACCAGCAGCAGGAAAATGGTGAGGCCTTTTGTCTTCTTAGCCGCTGACATGGTTCATATCCCGCATGACATCCAAAGCCGATTTCGAGAGAGCCTGGTGCGGTCTCATGAAAAAAAGCCTCATCCAACCGCGGTAGAGAAAATAGACTACCAGGAGTTCGTGCGAATTCCAACCGCTTTGGCACCAAGGATGGCGTCACATGGGTGGGCTCGGATCGGTCGGATTGCCGGCGCCGCCCTGCGATCGCAAGTAGCGGCGCCGGCCCCGATCCTGCGGGTTTCCGGGTTGACCTAGTGGTTCGTCTTGCTCTTCTCTCCTGTAGGAAGAGGGGTGGCGCTCTCTTCCTCACGGGCGGCCTGTCTGAAATTTCGTATGGCCTTGCCCATGCCACCGCCAATTTCAGGCAGTTTCCCGACGCCGAAAACAAGCAGGACGATCACCAGGATAACGACCATCTCCGAAATGCCGATGCCGAACATAGGGTGTTCCTCTTTCTTTCTTGGTGAATCGCAGGGCGACCCGACCGGACAAGCCGGGAAAGCCCGTCTCAGGCGCCTTTGTGAACCTCCATGCGGTCTGACTTTTTGTCGAGCCGACCGTGAAACATGACCAGTTCCGGATGGGCATCGAGTGATTCGTAGTTTACGACCTTCACGCCGGCATTGTGAACGGCGTTGTCGCCGTATATCCGAAATTCGAAAACGGACTGGCCTTCCGGAGTCGGTTTCAGGACGCACTTGAGATGCCACACGGAATCCGGATCCATCCCCTTGTTGACCACCAGGTGTCGTCCGACCCTCTCTGGAATATCCGTGGGCTTCGGAAGTTTGACTTTCGACGGGTCCTTATCGTTGTTGCTCTGCCAGAATTTCCATCCCATTATCTTTTCTCCTCATGACTTGAAACGAAATCCGGGCGATTGGGATCGCCTTTTGAATTGCATCGCTCATCAGCGGGTCTCCACTCCGGGTTGGGGCACTTCCCCCAGCGAGTACGGAGTCTCGGAGTGCTGACAACGAACGCAAACCCCATCTCGTAGCAGGCCCTCACGCCTGCGGCCTTCCGAAATCAGGAGTCGGCCGCAGTTCGGGTGAACGGCGCTGCCGAATCAATTGTGGCACGGTTACGAATGGAGTTTTACTTCAGTTCCGATAGGGCTACGACTGGCAGGCAGGAGGCGCCCGGATGACAATGACCGTGCGGTCGGCGCAGCGGTAGAAGTCGAGGTGATCGAGAAAACGGAAGGGAAAGGATTCCCTCTCGCGGGGCAGGGGGGCCGGTCGGTCAAATGCCGCCAGCAGCCCATGGAGGGATTGCTGCTGGCTATGTTTCCCGAAGGCTGCGACGGGACTGATCGGCGTTGCGTAGGTACAGAAGGCGGCTCTCGGGCCGCCTCCGAGGTCGGACAAACCTTCCGTCGCCGTCAGGTCGGTGGCAGCCGACAGGGTCATGAGCGCCGGCAGGAAGGCCAAGGCGATCCACCGCCGGTATTTCAAGGTTGCCCTGAGCATGAAAGGTTCCATTAGAGCCTTTCGGTTGCGTTGTCCATGAAATTTTTGACGGTCAGCCGGAGCGGCCTGGTTCGCGGCCCAGGCGAACTGGTGAGGTATGCGCCGATCCATTGTCCGATGGGTTGACGCCGTCGCGTAGGGGCGGTTCGCGAACCGCCCCTACAATCTGCCCCCATGGAAAATGGCGTGGCGATCGGGGTGGAAATGAAAATCGATTCGATTCGGCGTTCGATACCGATAGCGATAGCGATACCGATACCGATACCGATACCGATACCGATTGCGATAGCGAACATCTCACCCTTTTTCCGGCGATCAGTGGGGAGCAGTGACCATAATATCGGTTGACAGTGTAATTGTCTTTTGTATACAAAAGACAGGAACCACCACCCTGTAATGCTCTAACCCATTACTCTAAGTCAGGAGGGTCCCCCAGTGAAACGGAATGCGTGGCGATTGGTTTTGGCAATCATGCTGGTTTCGGGCTTCGGATTCTTCGCAACGCCTTTGTCCGCCGGGCAGGAAAAGGGCATTCATCTCAAATTCAGCACGTGGCATCCGCCTGCCGGCCGGGAAGTTAAAACGGTTTGGGAGCCCATGCTGGAAGAGATGAAGAGGCGCAGCAACGGTCGGATCACCTACACCCTTTATGCCGGCAGCGCTCTGGGCGCTGGGCCTGCCCATTTCGATATCGTCAAAGACGGGCTTTCGGATATGGGCTATTTCACCAGCACCTGGACGCCCGGCCGCTTTCCCCTGTCGGATGTGTTGTCGTTGGCCACAGCAATCGAGGGGAAAGACATTGCCGTGGATATCGGAAACGAGATGCACGACAAGAAATTGGAGCAGGAGTTCGCCGGCGTGAAGGTCTTGGAGCTGAATGGTTGCATATCATCGTATCTGTGGACCAAAAAGCCGGTGCACAACCTCGAAGACGTCAAGGGTCTCAAGATACGTACCCCGGGTGGCTTCCAAACCAACTATATCAAGTCCCTGGGGGCGGAGCCGGTCTTCATGCCGCTCGGTGACGTTTACTTGGCCCTGGAAACCGGCACCCTCGACGGCGTCGTGACCTGCCCGCCCCTGGTGATAGGCTTCAAGCTCCATGAGGTGACCAAATACGGTGTGATCACCCCCTTCGGATGCGTAACCGAGGGCGTCATCATGAATGAGAAGACCTGGGCGCGCACCCCGGACGACCTCAAGCAGATCATCTTGGATGTGGCGAGCAATCCCTTTGAAACCACGGGTGGCTTGGACCACAATGTCTATGGCGACCTGATCGGTGAAATTCAAGCCAAGGGCGCAGAGCTGTATACGCTTCCGGCGGATGAAGCCGATCGTTGGGCCAAAGGATTTCAGGAGGTGACCAAAGCGTGGGTGGCCGAAATGGAGGGCCAGGGAAAACCGGCCCGGGAAGCGGTCGAGATGTACAAAAAGATCCTGGACGAGAAGGGCATTCAGTGTCCGGCCTACCCGATGGAGTGGCAATGACACCGGTTTCGACCATTTAGGTGCAGGAGGTGAGGGATGGTTTGGCTGGACTCGATGGCAACCGTGGTGCGCAAGATCAACAAGGGGTTCGCTTTCGTGGGCATGTTCTTCCTGATCCCCATGATGCTGCTGACCACCTCCGATGTGATCGCCCGAAGTCTCTTCCATCGGTCCGTCTCCGGCACCTATGAGTTATCGAGCTACCTTCTGTCTGTTTTTATCCTGTTGGGTATCGCGTACACCTACCAGGTCGGCGGCCATGTGCAGATCGACATGTTCACCCAACGGCTGCCGGCCACTGTCAAGGCGGTGTTGGAAGTCCTCACCACCTTGTTGAGCCTGTTCATCATCAGCATTCTGGCTTGGCAGGGATGGGTGGTGGGGATCGAAGAGGCCGCCGTTTCCGAGCAGATGCGCATACCGGAGATGCCGTTCCGGCTTCTGGTTACGCTTGCGGCGGTTTGCCTGGGGTTGTCGCTGTTGGTGGAGCTGATCGAGAAAGTTTGCGGGCTGATAAGGAGATAGGGGTATGCTGGATCCCGT
The DNA here is from genome assembly GCA_049366795.1 of Desulfobacterales bacterium. GTDB lineage: Bacteria > Desulfobacterota > Desulfobacteria > Desulfobacterales > UBA5852 > CALNZV01. The sequence goes on along the minus strand of JBMNCP010000061.1, from coordinate 44,359 downwards.
TGTCGTGGGCTGTATCGGCACGGTCGGTGTCTTCGCGTTATTGATCATCGGCATGCCCATTGCCTTTGCGCTGATGCTGGTGGGTTTTCTGGGGATCGGGTACCTGTCCTCCTTCGATGCCGCTTTACCGGTCATCGCGCGCACGACCTATGAAGTTGCTGCCTACTACCCTTATACCGTCATTCCGCTGTTTATCGTCATGGGCGGCTTTGCCGGCAGTTCCGGTTTGACGCGGGAGATGTACAGCGCCTTCGACAAATGGTTGCGCAAGCTTCCCGGCGGCCTGGCCCTTGCCACCATTGGTGCATGTGCGGGCTTTTCAGCCGTATCAGGTTCGTCCGTGGCCACGGCCGCGACCATGGGCACTGTGGCCTTGCCCGAGATGAAACGCCATGGCTACCTATCCAGGCTGGCGACCGGCAGCGTCGCCGCGGGTGGCACCCTAGGATTCCTGATTCCGCCGAGCATCGGGTTCGTGGTGTACGGCATGCTCACCGAACAATCCATCGGTAGACTCCTGGTGGCGGGAATCGTGCCCGGCCTTCTTCTCACCGCCGCCTATGCCGCCACCATCGTGCTGTGGGTGAAGATCAATCCCGCTCTGGCGCCGGTCAAGCCTGAACCGGTCTCCTGGCGCGACAAATTCCGGTCCCTGGCCGGCGTTCGTGAACCCATGCTGCTTTTCTTGATCGTCATGGGAGGGATATATCTCGGTTTCTTTACCCCCACCGAAGCCGGTGCGGTGGGGGCAACCGCCCTGTTCATCGTGGCCTTGATCAAAAAACGTCTGACGTGGGAAAACCTGACAGCGGCGTTGTTCGAGTCGGTGCGCATCTCGGCGATGGTGCTGCTGCTGGTTGCCGGGGCCAATGTGTTCAGTTATTTCCTGGCGCTGTCCACCATACCCATGCAGGTGGCCGGATGGGTGGCGGGGCTGGACGTCTCCCGGTATCTGATCCACATCATCATATTGATCGTTTTTCTTTTTCTAGGCTGTTTTCTGGATGCCATATCGATGATGGTGCTCACCCTGCCCGTGATCTTTCCGGTCATCCTCGCACTTCACTTCGATCCCATCTGGTTCGGCGTCATTGCCATCCTCATGATGGAAGCCGGACTGATCACACCGCCAATGGGTCTCAACATCTTCACGGTGGCCGGTGTCAGCAGGGACGTACCGGTCGACATCATTTTCAGGGGTGTTTTTCCCTTTCTCGCGTCGATTATCGTCGTCGTTGCCCTGATCACCATTTTTCCGCAGCTGGCGCTTTTTCTGCCCAAACTGATGTTGCGTTAGGAAAATAAGAATGCACGTTAAATCGCTTGCCGAAATGACGCAGGCCAAGATCCAGGACTGGATCGCCACTGGAGCGTTTCAACCAGGCCAGCGACTCAAGGAAGAGGAAATCGCACGACGTCTGTCGATTAGCCGCCCGCCTGTTCGAGAAGCGTTCAAAATGCTCGAGGCCCTGGGGCTCATCGTGCGAAAGCCCCGCTGCGGCGTATTCGTCACCCAAGTGACCGAAAAGGACACTTGGGAAATTTACACCTTGAAGGCGGTACTTTATGAAATGGCCGCCGGGCTGGCCGTTGACGTCATATCGAAGACGCAGATCGAAAAGCTCGATGAGATGGTGCGCCAGATGGAAGTTTCGCTGCTTCGCAAAAGCCCGGATATCATCGGCTACCAGAAGGTGCACCAGGCCTATCACCGGCTCATTTTGGATGTGGCCGGCAATGGCCGGCTCAAAACGTTTGCCACCATCCTGCACGAACAAGTGCGAAGATTGAGCTATCTCACGCTGCAGGATCGTGACCATCTGAGCGCCTCCCTCACCTATCACAAGCAAATCGTTCAAGCGTTCAAAGACGGCGACGCCGCCGCTGCCAAACGCTTGATGCGCACACATGTCCTGGAGGCTTTAAAAGGGCTCGAAGAAGCAAACGCCTTTAACGGCGAGGAAGCGGCCAATGCGCGGTAACACGGGATCGGCCGGCGGCATGGCATCGTCCCGAGGGGCGATGGCTGTGCGCCGCCCTGGTGATGAAAGAACCTAATGCAAAGGGGCTCGTGATCATGGATACACTGCAGATTCGAAAAATCTACACCACTGTCGAGGAAACCCGCGCCGACGGTGTCAAGACACTGGCGCATCCGACCCGCAAATCGGCGGCGGCGGCCGTTTTCAAGAATCCCTACGCCGGCACCTATCAGGAAGATTTGAGTCTTCTCTATCAATGGAGCGAGCAGCTGGGGGAACTCCTCACGAAAAAGGCCGTAGCGGCGCTGGGCATCCCGCCCGAGTCGGTGCAAAGCTACGGTAAGGGCGCCATCATCGGGGAGCAGGGAGAGCTGGAACACGGTGCCGCGCTCATGCACCCGGCGCTTGGCAAACCCATGCGTGCCAACGTGGGGGGCGGCAAGGCACTGATCCCCTCGGCCAAGAAGCTGGGACATCCCGGCGCGGCGCTGGACGTGCCCCTGGGCTACAAGGATGCGGCGTTTGTCAGATCCCATTTCGATGCCATGGAAGTTCGCATCCCCGATGCACCGCGTGCCGATGAACTGGTATTGATTGTCGTGGTGACCGATACCGGCCGTCCCCTGGCGCGTGTGGGCGGTTTGGAGATCAGCGGTGTCAAAGGCGAAGACGGATTGCGTTGACGGGAAGCGAACGATGAAATCCTCACCGGGCATCACCACCGTCATTCGGTTCACCCTCAACGGGCGTGAACAGCAGGTCGAGATCACCGGCGATATGACGGCTCTTCGGCTTTTACGGGACAGGTTGAAGCTGAAGGGCACCAAGGAGGGCTGCGGCATAGGAGAGTGCGGCGCCTGCACTATTGTCGTCGATGGCCTGGCCGTGAACGCATGCTTAATGCATGCCGCCCAGCTCGACGGCCGTCGTGTCGAGACCATCGAAGGCCTCGGCCGCGAGGGAGAGCTTCATCCCATTCAGGAAGCCTTCGTAAAGCACCATGCGGTACAGTGCGGATTCTGCACCCCCGGGATGATCATGAGCACCAAAGCCCTGCTCGATGAGAACCCGAATCCTGACGAAACAGCCGTCAGAACAGCCCTGTCCGGCAATCTGTGCCGCTGTACCGGCTATCAGCATATCTTCGCTTCGGTAGCAGCTGCCGTCCGTTCGCAGAGAGGGGAGGAGTCCTCATCATGACCGATGCGGGCATCACCTATCATCGTCCCCGGGATCTGGCGGAAGCCCTCGAATTCCTGCATGAACGGGGAGGGGAGACGGAAATCCTCGCCGGCGGCACGGATGTCATGGTGGGCCTGCGATCGGGAAGTCTGAAGAAGCGTTATCTTCTCGACGTCAGCCGTTTGCCGGAGTTGAAAGTCATCGAAATCGACGAAGACGCGTTTTGCGTCGGGGCGGGGGTGACGATCGCAGCGATCGGCGCCTCCGAACTCGTCCGCACCCACGCGCCGGCCCTCGCAAAGTGCACCCAGACATTCGCCAGCCGGCAGATCCGCAACATGGCGACCATCGGAGGAAACGTCGCCCACTGCTCCCCGTGCGGCGATACGATTCCGCCGCTGATGATTCACGATGCCGCGGCCGTCCTGGTCGGCAAGGAAGGGGCTCGCGAGGTTCCCGTAGCCGCCATCGCCGACGGACCCTATTCCTGTGCGTTGCCGGCCGGGGAATTGATCCTGAAATTCAAGCTGAAAAGACCAACCGGACCGACATTTGCCGATTTTCGCAAAATCGGCCGTCGCAAAGCCTTGGCCATCGCCAGGATAAGCCTGGCGGCAATGGCGCGACAGGCGAAAGACGGCCGCATCGAGGACATCAAACTCTCTTTGGGGTCCTGCACGCCGACACCCTGGCGGGTGGCAGCGGTGGAAGAAATGCTGCTTCACCGACGCCCGACCTTGTCGCTGCTCTGGGAAGCCGGGCGGGTACTGGCCGAAAAAACGATCGAGATCACCGGCCGGCGCTCTTCTGCGGTCTACAAGGAGCCCGCCGCTCAAGGGTTGCTGGTCAGGACGCTACTCCCCCTGGTGAAGGAATGAAGATACCGTATCGGACCATCGGCCACAGCATCGAACGTTTCGGCGCCATTGAAAAGGTTACCGGCGCGGCCCGTTTTTGTGCCGACATCGAAATGGATGCCCCCTTGTGTCTGCGCGCCCTGAGAAGCGGCCGGCAGCATGCGGAGATCGCGAGGATCGACACGACGGCGGCCGAGGCCGTGGACGGCGTGATTCGCGTATTTACGGCAGCCGACATTCCCGGCACCAACCTGATGGGCATCATCAACAAGGACCAGCCACTTCTGGCGACGGGAAAGGTGCGTTCCAGCAGCGACGCCGTCGCCCTGGTGGCGGCCGAAAGCGAAGCCGCCGCGGAAAAAGCGTTATCGGCCATAGAGGTGGAATACCGGGATCTGCCCGCGGTGACCGATCCCGAGGCTGCGCTTGCCCCGAACGCCCCCCGCATTCACCAAAAGGGCAATCTACTGGTGGAACGGGTGGTGAAAAAGGGCGATGTCCAGGCCGCCTTTGCAGACTGTGCCAGTATTGTCGAGAAAGTCTATCGGACGCCTTTCATCGAGCACACCTACCTGGAGCCCGATGCCGGAACCGGTTTCATCGACACGGACGGCACGATGGTGATTTACGCCTCCACGCAAAACCCCCACTATGATCACAAGGAGGTCGTCTCTTTCCTCGGTGTGGCGGATGAGACGGTGCGCATCATTCAGGCGGCAACGGGAGGGGGATTCGGCTCCAAGCTCGACTTGAACGTGCAGGGATTCATCGGACTCTCCCTGTTTCATATCAAAAGGCCGGTGCGTTATGTCTACAGCCGGGAAGAGGCCTATCTGGCCACCGCCAAACGCCATCCCCTGATCATCCGTCTGAAGACCGGCACCGACCAAGCCGGTCGGTTCCTGGCCATGCAGGCGGACATCATTTGCGACACCGGTGCGTATGGCTCCTACGGCATTGCCGTAGCCTCCCGGGCCGCAGTACACATCACCGGCCCCTATGAAATTCCCAATGTCGATGTCCGCAGCCGATGCATTTATACCAACAACCCATTTTGCGGCGCCATGCGGGGTTTCGGCGCGCCCCAGGCGGCTTTCGCCCATGAGAGTCAAATCGACCTTCACGCGCTGGATCTGGGACTCGATCCCCTCGAAATACGGCTTCGCAACTCCCTGACGGAGGGTTCCGCCACCGGCACCGGCCAGGTGCTCACGGCGAGTGTGGGCATGCGTCAGTGCCTGGAAGCGATCGCGCCCCATTATGAAACGGCGCGGCGAGAGCTGGCCCAGGGGGGCACGGTTCCTTATGTGCGAAGAGGCGTGGGGATTGGTGCCATGTGGTACGGTATCGGTAATACCGGCGTGCAGAACCCCTCCACGGCACGGGTGGCCATATCGCCCGAGGGACAGGTTTCCCTGTTTACCGGGTGTGCGGACATCGGACAAGGATCGACCACCATATTGGTGCAGATGGTCGCCGAAATTCTGGGCCTCCGGCCGGCTGACATCCACGCGGTGGTCGCCGACACCAAATTCACCACCAATGCGGGGGCCACGTCGGCCAGTCGTCAGACCTACATCTCCGGCAATGCCGTTCGGGAGGCCGCCTCCAAGTTGGCCGACGTATTGCTCACGGAAGGCGCCAATCGGCTTCGCGCCCCCAAGTCGTCCCTGGCGCTGGCTGACGGTTTCGTCACCCTCAAGGAGGCCGCAGCAGATTCCAGGAAGATCCCCCTGGCCGAACTGGCCCGACGGGTCCATGCCAAGGGGGGAAACTTATCCTGGCAGGGGTACTTCGATCCGGATACCATCCCCCTCGATCCGTCGACGGGACAGGGGGCGCCTTACGCCACTTATGCGTTCGCCTGCCAGATGGCCCGGGTGAAGGTCGACGTTCTCACCGGCGAGGTGGGCGTGGATCGCATCGTGGCCGCCCACGATGTGGGCAAAGCCATTCACCCGGAGAATGTCATCGGCCAGATCGTCGGCGGTACCGCCATGGGGTTGGGGTTGGCCATACTGGAAGAGTTCAAGCCCGGGGTGACGGAATCCATGAAGGACTACCTCATACCAACGGCTGACGATATGCCCGCGGTCGATCCGATCATCATCGAATCGCCCGAACCGACCGGTCCTTTCGGCGCCAAAGGCGTGGGAGAACCCGCATTGATCCCGACGGCGCCCGCCATCCTGAACGGATTGGCGGATGCCTTGGGTGAGCGCATCTATTCGCTTCCCGCCAGCCTCGAACGCGTCCTGGAGGCCGCGATGCGAGCCGGCCATTTTGTCGCCCCGGAGTTGAAAGCGGATTAGCCGTCAGCGGGGATATCCGGCGTATCGGGTATGCCGGTCAAACCGCGGATGGCAGAAGAACCGAATTCTTATTCATGATCAAAGGAGCAGCGATGGCGATTTTACCCGAGGTCAAGAAACATTACGGGAAGTTGAAACTACTGATTGGCGGCGAGTGGGTGGATTCGCGCAGTACCGTGGTCCACGAGACCGTCAATCCGGCCACCGGCGACGTCATAGCCGAATTCCCCACGGCCACCCTGGAGGAGGCCCGGGCAGCCGTCGAGGCTGCCCAGCGGGGTTTCGAGGCCATGAAAGACATTGCCCTGCGCGAACGGGCCAAAATGCTCTTCGACATGCGTCAGATATATGAAAACCACTTTGATGAACTCACCCGGGTGTTGACACAGGATCACGGCCGCGCCATTGGCGAATCCCGCGGATCGGTGCGCCGCTGCATCGAAAACATCGAATCCGCCTGTTCAGCCGCTTACGGCATGGCCGCCCGCAACGAGCATATCGATGATCTGGCCCGGGGGATCGACATGTGGCTGACCTGGGAGCCGCTGGGCGCCTTTTTGATCGTCACGCCCAGCAACATCCCCATGCACGCCTGGTCCTCGTTTGTGCCCTATGCCCTGGCGGCGGGTTGTCCGGTGGTGGTCAGCCCCAGCCGGCAGGACCCGGTGGCCGCGGATTATATGAGCCGCGTGGCGTTGGAGGCCGGTTGGCCGGCAGGGGCCATCAACGTGATACACGGCGGCAGGGAGATCAATAAATACATTCTGGAACAGCCTGAGATTCAGGGCTTGGGATTTATCGGCTCCACCCATGCCGGTTGGGAGTTGTTCAAGCGGTGCGGCGAGTTGGGGAAAAATTCGTCCATCAACGGCAACGGGAAGAACACCGTCGTCGTGATGCCCGATGCCGATCTGGAGACCGTCGTGCCCTTCCTTCGCCAGGGGTGCTTCGGCATGACCGGCCAGCGGTGCCTGGGGTCGGACAACGTGGTGGTTGTCGGCGACATCTACGACGCTTTCAAGGAGCGCTTCGTTGCCGAGTCCGGCCGCATGAAGCTGGGTTACGGACTGGACGAGTCAACGGTCATGGGACCTTACTGCACGGCCGCTGGCCGGGACAAGGTCGCCGCCTGGGTGGAAAAGGCCCTGTCCGAGGGGGCCCGCATGGTGCGGGACGGCCGCGTGCTGCCCGCTGATATCCCCAACGGTTTTTTCATGGGCCCCACCATTCTGGAGAACCTGCATCCGGACATGGAGGTCGCCAGGGAGGAGGCCTTCGGCGCCGTTGCCGGGCTGATGCGCGCCGGAAGCCTGGATGAAGTGATCGAGTGGATCAATACACGCACCGACCTGGGGCATTCGGCCTGCATCATGACCGAAAGCGGCCGTCATGCGCGGAAGTTCGCCCGCGAAGTCAACGTGGGCAACGTGGGCATCAATGTCGGCGTTCCGCAGCCGTATGCGTTTTTCCCGCTGGGATCCAAACGAAAGTCCTTCATGGGCGGCGCCAAGAGCAGATTGGCCTCGATGCGGTTGTTCCTGGATGAAAAAACCGTCACGGCCCGCTGGACATGACGTTTCCGTCGGCGGCGGCCTGCCGGAGCGCAAGGGTGGACCTCCCGGCTCCGGCGGCCCTGCCGATCAACCAAAATCTATCTGCCCGTCGAAAGGAAAATCGGCATGCCTAAAGTGATCCTGAAAAATATCGGTACGATCGTCAGCGGAGATATTTCAAACCCGATCATCGACGGCGATGCGATCCTGATCGAAGACGATAAAATCAGTCGGATTGGGGCCATGATGGATATGCCGGTCGACGCTGCGGAAACCGTGATCGATTGCGCCGGCACGACGGTCACGCCGGGCCTGATCGACTCTCACTGTCACAATGTCCTCGGTGATTACACGCCCCGGCAGAAGATGCTGGATTTCATAGAGAGTGCTGTGCACGGCGGGGTGACCACCTTCATTTCAGCTGGCGAGGTCCATCTGCCCGGACGGCCCAAGGACCCGGCCGGCGTCAAGGCACTGGCGATGTTGGCGGCGAAGTCCTTTGCCGCGTATCGACCCGGCGGGGGGAAAGTGATGGGGGGTTCGGTCATCCTCGAGAAGGGGTTGACCGAAGCGGATTTTCGGGAGCTGGCGGCCGAGGGCGTTCGGGTGGTGGGTGAAGTGGGATTGGGATCGATCAAGGATCCGGATGAGGCCGCCCCCATGGTGCGCTGGGCCAAAGCGGCGGGAATGACGGTCATGATGCATACCGGCGGCACCTCAATTCCCGGTTCCAGCACGGTCACGGCGGACATGGTGATGCGCACCGACCCTGACGTGGTCTCCCACATCAACGGAGGCCCCACCGCCATCGCTTACGACGAGATGAAAAAGTTGGTGACCGCCACCGAATATGCCCTCGAAATCGTGCATTGCGGCAATCCTAAAATCGCTGTGGAGGCCGCCCGGGCGTGTATCGAGGCCGGTGCCCTTCACCGCGTCATAATCGGCAACGACGCCCCTTCCGGGACCGGAGTCGTACCCCTGGGCATCCTACGGGTGATCAATCATCTATCCAGCCTCACCCCCATGGCGCCCGAGGCGGTCATCTGCATGGCCACCGGCAATACGGCCAAGGTCTACGGGCTCAATCGCGGCATCATCGCGAGCGGCCGGGAAGCGGACCTGGTCATCATGGACGCCCCCATGGGATCGGTGGGCGACGATGCCCTCTCCGCCATTGCTGCCGGTGACGTGCCGGCGGTCTCATTGGTGATGGTGGACGGGAAGGTCGTGGTTTCCAAGAGCCGCAACACGCCGCCGCCGAAACGCAATTACAGCCGGATCGCTTGAGCGACGGTGTCGATGCGGACCGGATCGAGGAGCAGCTCGGATGCGCATAGACAAGGAAAGATGTACCGGTTGCGGATTCTGCCTGCGCGATTGCCCGGTGGGGGCTATCGCCATGCGGGAGAAAATTGCCGTCATCGACCACCACATGTGTACCGAATGCCGAGTGTGCCTGAGGGTCTGCGAGCATGACGCCGTTGTTCCGGACGAATCCCGCGACGCCGCCGCAAGTGGCGCACCGGTTGTGGAGTGCGACGCCTGCCCCATCAAGTGCCGTATAAACGCCGGGTATATCGGCGCTTGCCACCGGTACCGCAACGATGCGGGGGAATTGGTCCGCACGACGCCGCTGCATGCCTATGAAGACGTCAGGGAGATTGTCGGCCGCCGGCCCGCCGATCGTATTCGCCGCCCGGTGGTCACTGCCATCGGGGCCGGCACCACCTACCCGGACTGTAAACCGGCGCCGGTCATCGCCTGCGAAGACAGGGACGGCGTGGATGTCGTCACCGTTGTCACCGAGGTGCCGCTGAGCTATAGCTCCATCCTTGTCAAGGTGGACACCGATGTTCCGATCGGTAAGGAGGGCGAGCGTATTTTCGTCGGCAAGCGGGAAGTCGGGATGGTGGAAACCGAACAGTATGGGTCCAAAATGCTTCACATCGGCGGCGTGAACCGGCTCACCGGTAAAAACGGCTTCATCGTGGCACGCACCATCACCGACATCGCCAACCGCAAGGCAGTCAAACTGAAGATCGAAAACGGTACGCGCTTGACCGTACAGGTGGGGCGCCCTCCGGTCATCGGCAGCCGGACGATGGACAAAATGCGCGTCGGTTGCGGAAGCGCCACGTTGGGTATCTTCGCCCCCCTTTTTGTGGCAGCCGCCGACGAGGTCATCGTGCTCGACGCTCATATCACCGGTCAGATGAGCCGTCACGTCGCCGGGCAGTACGCCGGCGCCAAACCGTCCGGCATCACTCTGCGCTTCAAGGAAAGCACCCCGGGACGCTGCTTCGGCGACCACGGCGATGGCTGGGGAGGCACGACCATCACGGATCCGGCGAAAATCGTTTCCAGTATCGACATGAACGCGGCCCGCCCGGGAATGACCCTCCTGATCACGGAAACCACCGGTCAAAAAGGCGCCATGTTCCGCGTCACGGATGAGGGCGGGCTATCTCCCATGGAAATGACCGAAAAGGCCAAAGCCGCCCTCGCCGCCGTCAGCAGCACCTGCGAGCCGACACGCGTCTCAGCGGTCTATACCGGCGGCGCCGGCGGGAGCGCACGGGCAGGTGTGACCCGCTATCCCATCCGCTTGACCGATGCCGTCCACGAAGGCCGCGCCCAATTGACCATTGGCGGGTGTGAGGCCTACGTGCTGCCCGGTGGGGGCATAACGTTCATGGCGGACGTCGAAAAGGTCAAGGCGGGCAGTTTTTATTGGACCCCGACACCGGCCACGATCTGTCCCCTGGAATACACGATGGAACGCGTGGATTACGAACGCATGGGCGGCCACGTGGAGGCCATGAAACCTTTTAAGGTCAAAACACCTGCGAAAGAGTGAACGGCCTCCCGCAGACGGGAGACATAGGCCTGCCGATTCCCCGACCTTTGTCACCTGTGGTCATCGCCCCGCGCCAGTGTCTTCCAGGCGATGTCGAGGACGCGCCATGAGGATTTGCATTTCGTCGGAAAACGCCGGCGCCTGGCACCCCGCAGGCTGGACCGTGGTGGATTACGGCCCCATGCGGTTGCGTATTCAGGCGTCGGCGCATGGCCGGCCCGAACCGGAAACCGTTCTAAACGCGGCTCGGGCGGCACCCGCCTACCTGGATCGCGTGGTGCAACACAAACACCTGCTGGCCCGCCGCGTGGATCAGGCGTCGACGACCTTGCCGGCCGACGACCTGGCAGCCTGTATGGTGCGAAGCGTTGCCGCTATCGGGGATGCGGATTTGACGCCGATGGCGGCCGTTGCCGGCACATTGGCGGATGCGGTCGCCGACCAGCTTTTCGCCCGCGGGATGACGCGTGTGATCGTCGACAACGGGGGAGACATCGCCATCCGTCTGGCGGCAACCGAAACCGTTCGGGTTGGCGTCCGCTCGGATATCCGCGCCACCGCGCTGTCCCATATTCTCCGGCTGGACGGACGGCGGTCCTCCTGGGGGGTGGCCACCAGCGGATTCGGCGGCCGCAGTTTTACCCGCGGCATCGCATCGGCTGTTTCGGCGGTAGGAACCCATGCCGCCATTGCCGACGCCGCCGCCACGGCCATCGCCAACACCTGTATGATCGAGGACAGCAGGATCCTTCAGCTGCCGGCGGAGGAGATCGATCCCAATACGGATATGACCGGCATTCCCGTAACGGTCACCATCGGCCCCCTGCCGCCGGAAAGTTACAGACGCGCCATTGAACGCGCCCTGGGAAAAGCCGAGGATTTATCGTCCCGCGGCATCATCACGGGCGCCTTGGTGGCCGCCGGCGGGATGGTTGCCTTCACCAGCAAAATGGCCGCGCAATGTGGTCTGGATGTTGCCTGAATGCGCGTAAAGCACGTGACGCAAACGACGGCGCCGTCGGAACGCAATGACCAGGATCGGTGGCGGACGCTTGAAACAGCCCTGCGGCTCACGACACCGGGCGTCATTTCCATCGTGGGTGCCGGCGGCAAGACCACCCTGATGTTCAACATGGCGGCCATCATGGCCGCAGCCAGGCAAGCGGTCCTCACGACCACGACCACGAAAATCAGGCCGCCTGCCCGGTCACAGTGCCCTCGAATGGTGATAGCCCGGACCATGACCGATCTCGTCCAGGGCTTGGAGGGGTTCCCGGATCGCTTTCGGCATGTCACTGCCGGTGCCGAATATCTCACGGCCGAAGACAAATTGCGCGGCTACACGACGGAAATGATCACCACCCTATGGCAGTCCGGCCTGTTTGCGTGGGTGATTGCGGAAGCCGACGGATCGGCCGGACGTCCGTTGAAATGGCCGGCGGGTCACGAACCGGTGGTCGGCAGGGTGACCCGTTATGTGGTGGCGGTGGTCGGGTTGCGGGCGGTGGGTAAACCGCTGGACCACACCATGGTGCACCGGCCGGAACGCTATGCCAAGGGGACCGGGCTTGCCCCGGGCGATGCCGTCACCCCCGCGTCGGTGGCCAGGGCTCTCCTCCGGGAGGACGGCATCCTCAAAGGGACCCCGCCGGGAAGCAAACGCATCATCTTCTTGAATACGGCCGGGCAGCCGGCCCTGGAGAAGTCTGGTATGGCGGTGGTGGAAAGTCTGCGACACCTTTCGGCCCAACCGCCGGATCGTATCATCATCGGCGCGGCCGGGGAGCCGCCGGCAAGCTGGCGGTGGTGAATGGGTGATAACACGACAGCCGCCGACCCGATGATGACAACCACCCACGGAGCCCTCCCCAAAGGCCCCATCGCGGGAATCATCCTGGCCGCGGGACTCTCATCCCGCATGGGCCGCATGAAATTGCTGATGCCCTACCAGAAATGCCCCTTGCTGCAGCACGTCGTGGATGCCGCCCGAGACAGTTCCCTGGACCCGGTCATTGTCGTTTTGGGCCACCGGGCGCATGCGATCCTGCGGCAGGTGGATTTCGAAAACACCCGCGTGGTAATGAATCCGGATTTCCGTGAAGGGCAGAGCCGCTCATTGCAGGCCGGCCTGCGCGAAGTTCCCCAGGCCTGTGACGGCGCCCTTTTTCTACTGGGGGATCAACCCCGGGTGGATACGACCATCATCGATGACATGATTTTCCGATACCGGTCCGGAGACCGCCCCATCATAGTGCCGGTCTACAGAGATAAACCGGGGAATCCGGTATTGTTCGGGCGGCTGTTTTTCGACCAGCTCATGGCCTTGCACGGTGATATCGGGGGACGCCACATCCTCCACCGGCATGAGGCGGAGGTGATGCGCGTGACCGTACCCCACAACGGTATCCATCTCGATATCGATACCTGGAAGGATTACCGCCGACTGACGGCAAACGAGGCGCAATGATGGTGCCGCCTGTCGAACGGTTGGGCGATCTGATCGTCTGCATCAAGGGCGCCGGCGACGTGGCGACCGGCATTGCAGCGCGGCTGTATTATGCCAATATCCGGCGCATCTATATGCTGGAAAACTCCGCTCCGCTCGCCGTGAGACGCACGGTTGCCTTCAGTGATGCGGTCTATGAGGGGCGCAAGACCGTCGAGGACATCACCGCGGTCCTGGCCGGACCGGTTGGGGATATCCCCCGAATCTGGCAGGAGCATGCGATTGCCGTGCGTGTCGATCCACAGTGGCGGTCCATGGCCGATTGCCCGCCTCATGTTGTAGTGGATGCCATCCTGGCCAAAAAAAATCTCGGCACCGTGATCAGAGAGGCGCCCCTGGTCGTTGGGCTCGGGCCCGGCTTCGAGGCGGGCAAGGATGTCCACATGGCGGTGGAGACCCAGCGAGGTCATGATTTGGGCAGGGTGCTGACCCGTGGGCGCGCTGCTGCCAATACGGGAATTCCGGGCAATATCGGCGGGTATACGATTGAACGCATATTGCGATCGCCTGCGACCGGCCGTTTCATTGCCCAAAAATTCCCGGGCGATGATGTCGCCGCGGGCGATGTCGTAGCGCGGGTGGACACCCGGCCGGTGATCGCATCCATCGGCGGCGTTCTGCGCGGCCTGATGCGCGACGGGACAATGGTAACCAAGGGCTTGAAAATCGGCGACATCGACCCACGGGGAGACGCCGTCGCGTGCCACCGGATCTCGGACAAGTCACGGGCACTAGGGGGCGCCGTGCTGGAAGCCATTCTCCGGGTCTATAACCGATGAGGGCGTATGCCGCTTCCAGCGGGAATTGGGATACACCTTGTCGCCATTCGGCAGCGAGTGGATAAGGATCATCGAAGCCGCCCGGATGGGCGGCAGAAGGATCGGGAGCGCTGTATGACTCGATCCGGGGGGCAGGTCCATGCCGGAGAGCCAAAAAAAGCGACTGATGCTGACCGCCCTTGGTAAAATGGCGGCCGATCTGGTCATCACCGGCGGAACCCTGATCGATGTCTACACCCAAAGGGTAATTCCCCGAAGGAGTATTGCCCTTTGCGGCCCGTCGATCGCCTATGTAGGGCCCGACGCGTCGCATACCATCGGACGAGATACGCACATCATCGACGCCGATGGCCGGGTTCTGTCACCCGGTTACATCGACAGCCATACCCATATCGACAAATACTGGTTGACGACGGAATTTTTAAGATATGCGATGCCCGGCGGAACGACCAGCTACATCACCAACCTGAGCTCCTATGGACTCGCCGGGAGGAAGGGCATCGAAGCCTTTCTTTCGCAAATCGAGGATCTTCCCGTAGACATCCGTTGCCTGGTGCCGCCGCTGGTCTCCCTGAGCCCCGCCGTTCGATCACGATGCATCGATCATCATGGGCTGGCCGCGCTTTTGCGCGATGAGAAGGTTATCGGGATCGGCGAATCCTACTGGCAGGAGCTCGTCAACGGTGATGGGGCCCGTGTTTTAAAGTTGATGGAAACGGTGGAAGCGGCAGGCAAAGTCATCGAAGGCCACGGGGCCGGGGCCGTCGATAAAAAACTCGCCGCATACACGGCAACGGGCGTTGGATCCTGCCATGAGGCGATTACGCCCGGCGACCTGCTGCAACGTCTCGAAATGGGACTGTACGCCATGGTGAGAGAGGGGGATATCCGCCGCGATCTGAAAATCCTTCCGCCGATCATCGATACCATCGATACGCGTCGGGTCATTCTGGTCACGGATGGAACGAACCCCGAAGCACTGGTCAGGCACGGCTATTTCGTGGATGTTTTGCAAAAAGCGGTGGATATGGGCCTCGACCCGGTTCGCGTCGTCAGCATGGCAACCCTCAATCCGGCCACCTACCTGGGTATCGATCACCAGGTGGGAGGACTCGCTCCGGGGCGCATGGGAAACATCCTCATCTTGCCGGACCTGCATCGCTTGCGGCCGGAGGTGGTCATCGCCAAGGGGCAGGTGGTGGCGGAAAACGGCCGTGCGGCCGTTTCGCTTCCGTCGCAGCCTCCCCGAACCTTTCTATTGGACACCGTCAGGATCCCCGAGGTTACGGCCGAGCGGTTGCGGACGCCCCAAATAGGCCACGACGCGATGGTACGGTGCCTGAATATCGACGCCGGCGGCCTGGTCGCGCGCGAAGCGATCTGTGAAGCGCCGGCCCTGTCCGGGGCCTTCGTCCAGGATCCTGAGCATGACTTGCTGAAACTGGCCTTCATGGAACGGGTGACCGGAAACGGAGAGTGTTTTACCGGCTTCATCCGCGGATGGGGGGCAAGGAAGGGTGCTGTCGCCACGACGCTTTGCTGGGACGCCTGCGGCGTGATCGCGGCGGGGGCCGACGATGGGGATATGGCTCTGGCGATGAACACCGTTGCCCGGATGCGTGGCGGGGTCGCGGTCGCCGTGGATGGCACGGTTTTGTTTTCAATGCCCTTTCCGGTTGCTGGATATGTCTCAACGCTTCCCATGACTGACCTGGCCGAAGGGTTTGGTCGTTTTCAGGCACTGATGAAGTCTTTGGGCTCGTCCCTTGACTTTGCCCTTCGCACTCTGGGCACGCTGACCTCGGCGGCGATTCCCTTCTTCAGGATCACCGAGAAGGGGTACTATCGATTCAAGGAGCGACAGACCATCGGTTACCGGATGGATACGTCGGAGCCATTCAGATCCACACTCCCCTGACGCCTGTTGCCTGTCCGGCTCACGTTGATCAAATACCCCTTTGAGCGTCAACCACATAAACGACTCGACCATACCGGCGCGTTCATCGGCGATTCGACACCAAGGTGGCCGAAGGCGTTTTGGCGCTGACCAAAAGAGATTTTGCAGGAATTCTGTGGAGCGTTCGCCTGGGGGAAGGGAACGGCATAAAAACATAGGCGTTCCCGGGCCTCTCTGGTTTGTTATGCGCCGATCCATTGTTCGATGGGTTGACGCCTTCCCGTAGGGGCGGTTCGCGAACCGCCCCTGCAATCTGCCCCCATGGAAAATGGCGTGGCAATCGGGGTGGAAATCTCAATCGATTAGGCGTTCGATACCGATACCGATACCGATACCGATACCGATTTCGAACATTTCACCATTTTACCGGCGATCATCTGAAAAGGAATATCCAATAGCTTTCTGCCGCACTTGGAAACCGCCTCTTCTATCTCCCCGGCGGCTCCGTACCGCGGCTCATGATGTCGATATAGCCTGTGTAGCTGAACAGGCGGTTGCGTTTCCGGGCGGTCAGCTCCTTGACGATGCCAAGCTGCTCCAGGTGGCCGAGTGCCTTGTTGACCGTGGCCGGGGTGATGCCGGCCTTTTGTACCAACGAACCCGAAGTGGCGATGGGATGCTCCATCAGCGCCCTGTGGACCTGGAGGGCGGACGCCGCCGCCCGGCCGAGATCGCCTATCCTGTCACGGTCCCGGTTCGACAGGTCGAGAAGCTGCCGCGCGGTTTCCACCGCCTGGGTGGCGGTGACGATGACCGCCTCGGCGAAGAAATCGAGCCAGGCTTCCCAGTCACCGGTCAGACGAACGTCATTGAGCAGTTCGTAGTAATACCGCCGGTGCGTCTTGAAATAGAGGCTGAGGTAGAGCATCGGTTCCCGCAGCACTTTCTGCTCACACAGAAGAAGCGTAATCAGCAGACGCCCAAGACGGCCGTTGCCGTCGAGGAACGGGTGGATGGTCTCGAACTGCACATGGGCCAGCGCCGCCTTCAGCAGCACCGGGGTCGGCTCCGGCTCGTCGTGGAGGAAGAGCTCGAGCTTGCTCATGCACTCCGGGACGTTTTCGGCCGGAGGCGGAACGAATGCCGCGTTTCCCGGCCGGGTGCCGCCGATCCAGTTCTGACTGCGCCGGAACTCGCCCGGGGTCCGGTTGCCGCCACGGCCCTTGGCCAGCAGCACGCCGTGGATCTCCCGGAACAGCCGCAGCGACAACGGCAGCCCATTTTTCAGCAGGCGCAGGCCGTGGTCGAGGGCGGCGACATAGTTGCTGACCTCCCGCACGTCATCCAGAGGCACGCCGGGCGCCTGGTCGAGCTCGTACAGCAGCAGGTCCGCCAGCGACGACTGCGTTCCCTCGATCATGGAGGACAGCACCGCTTCCTTGCGGATGTACATGTAGAGAAACAGCGAGGTGTCCGGCAGCAGGGTCGAAACACTATCCAGCCTGCCGAGCGCCAGCAACGCCTGGTCGAACCTGGTTCGCAGCTCCGGGGTCCAGTCGATGGGCGGACGCGGTGGCAGCGGCGCGGGCACGAAGGCCCGGGTCTTCTCACCCACTGTCGATAGGGTCACATATTTGCCTTGGAGTTTTCGCTTCATGCCGCCTGCCGTGATCCTAAAATAAGATTCAACTTTATTTTATCTTAAACGCACTTTCTAAAATATGAGGTTGGCGATCACAAAGCAAGCAGTTTTCCCGCGCGCCTCATCGAGGAACATGCCGGGCGGTTTGCCAACCGCCCCTACAAGGCGCCACATCGCCAGACCGGTCCGCCTTGTCGACCACGGTGTTTAGCGGGACGCAAGAGCGGCTGTAGCTGCCCACATCGCAAATGGGATGGCGGTCGGGGTGGAAACCTCAATCGATTTGGCGTTCGATACCGATACCGATACCGATACCGATTTCGATGAGGACTCCCAAGGAGGTAGGCGCAAGAGCACGACAACGAATCCAAATCTTCAAGGCGCCGACGACATTCAAGCACGCCAACCCTTGACGCCTGGACCTCTGGAGACCTCGGCCCCTTTCTTCCAACCATTTTGGAGAAGAATCGTCTACATCAACGGCAGGGTATCGAGCCCGGGGAACTTCTCACGCGCTTTTGGTGGACCACACGACTTGGCGAATTCAGTGAGGTCACCTCCAGGTGATCCTCTGCTCCTGGAGGTCGATCGAGTAGCTGAAGCGTTTCAGGAAATCCATTCCCAAGAGCCCCTTTTCCAGGTCCGAGCGTCCTTCGTAATCGATGACGGATACCTTGAAATTCCTGATGCTATGCGGCCCTACGGCAATGTAGTCCAGATTCCCAACACCGGAAGTCACCGTTCTCCCGTCGGCTACAATGAAATTTGCCCTCCGCGTATCCCGGAAATCGAGGCGATTGGCGACTGCCCGGTGAATGGAGGTTATTGAGGCGCCGGTATCCAGAAGCAGAAGCGTTTGCACTTCCTTCCCCCGATATCCCATCCGCACCGGCACCATTACCCTGTTCCCATGAACCAGAATATTGGTCTTCCGCGAATCGGTGGGCGCCGGATCGATGATGGCGGCCACCTTTTCGCTGTCACCCAAATCGTCCGATACGATCGCATTGGACACCCGGAGATTTTCAACAGGCTCTATTGGCGGTTCGGTCGAGTAGTGCGGAACCCCGTTCTCGTCCTTCCAGGAGTAGATTTTCTGACGCGGGCCGGTATCAAGGCCGGGACCCGCTTCGGGCGGCGGCAGCCTGCGATGGTGACGGGTTGACCGAGGATATTCCCGGGGCTCTGCCTGTGGAGTGAATTCCCTTTGAGGCAGGTGCCGGACATCTTGCCGGTCATTCTTCACCGGAGCCGTTTTGACCCTGGCGAACAGGGCCTTGTGATCGTCGTCGAACAAGAAGTAGAGCCCAAAGGCTCCGACATGGAGAAAGGCGATCAGGGATGCGGCAATCAGAAAGCTTCTGGATTTCCACCAGGGGGGTACGTCACGATTGAAGTCCACTCTGCAAGGCCCTATTCAGGATTGGTGTGTTCTTCTTTGGATCTTCTCCAATTGGATTGGAGAAGAGGGTTCGAGGACTCCGGGGGTCCAGAGGTCGAAGGTGTAACGGCTTGTTGCATTATCCCATTTTACTTGAAACCTTGGCCCCTTGGCCCCTTGAAACCTTTCGATCGCACCAACCCGTTCGAAGAAGATCCTCTTCTTAAAACATATCGGCAGAATCGCGGTTGTTATCCAGACCGCTCGAGCAACCCCCCGAGCGGAATCCGGGTCGATGCCCATGGAATCAGCAAATCCCCAGGCCTGCATTTGAAAAGCGATTGCCGGGGTCCAAGGCCTGCTTGATCTTCCATATACGCGCGAACTCTTCGTCCGAAAAGACGGACCGGATGTGTGCGGCATCGACGAAGCCCTCGCCGAGCCAGTTCAGAGGGCCGCGCGTCATGACCCATGGCTTGATCGCGCCGAAGACCTTCTCGGCATGCGCGGCAATCACCTCCGGGGGAGTCTCCGGCGACGGTATTCCCAGAAAATAGGTGAAATATTTAGCCTGCCGATTGCGCAGGATACACGCATGCGACCTGCCATTGCGGGAGATGGTCCCGCCGAGATGGCGCAGTTGAATCATGATGTTCGGTGACTGGGGAATCGGGCCGATGGCGTCCAAAAAGATTCTGGCGGTCTCCCCGGTAAAATCATTGAGCAGGACACCGCGTCCGTTTATGGGAAGCGGATCGATGGGGTCTTGGAATATGGTGCCGGACTCCGTGAACGGCATCCGCCGGAATGAATCCAGTTCCGCGCCGTCCAGTGAACGCATGGGGCTCAACCACCCCTCCGCCCGCTCCAGGGACGCGCAAACACTCCCGATGACGACGGCCATGGACCGGCCGTGAAGGAATTCCGGCACAAACGGAGCCGGAGGAAAGGTCATGAGGTGCAGGGCAGAGGATACGGCATCGGGAAGATCCGGGGTCCACTCGGCATAAGCGCGGTAGACCGCTGGCGCGCGTGACGCATCGAACATGACCGACCCGCCGAAAACCTCGGCATGATCGTGAAGATCGATGGTCATTTCGGTTACAACCCCAAAAGAGCCTCCCGCCCCCAGCACGGCATGGAAAAGATCGGAATTTTCCCGGGCTGAAGCGACTTTGAGATCTCCGTTGGGGATGACGATGCGAACCTCGCGCACATTGTCGATGGTCAGGCCGTGCATCCGCGATGTGATGCCGTATCCGCCGCCGATGGTATATCCCACCACCCCGACACTCGGCGACGAGCCGGAGACAGGGGCAAGCCCGTGGAGATAGGCGGCTTCGATCACGTCCCGCCAGCGGACCCCCCCGCCAACCCGCGCCTTCCTTCCGGCGGCATCGATCGCAACCGACTTGAGCTTTGCCGTATTGATGAGGATGCCACCGGCGCAGGTTTTCGGCTGACCATGACCGGTCGCCTGCACGGTGATGGGAACCTTGATCCGGTCGGCGTATCGTACGGCGGCGATGACGTCTTCCTCGCTTTCGGCCACAACGACAAGATCCGGCCGCTGGTCGATAAAAAGGTTCCAAACCGCTCGCGCCGCGTCGTAGCCGTCGTCCGCTGGCGTCAATACGTCGCCCGACACTTTGTCTCTCAACGACTCATTTTCGATTATCATACGACCTCTTCGGGTTGACTTTTTTTGAGGGTTTTTCCAACCTGATTTCTCCGAACGGTAATGGGGCGGGATCCAATGTCAAACATCCCGTCGTGAAGGATTCTCGAGGAACAGGAGTTCAAGGAAAGAGGGGTGCACCATGGCGGATCGGGTTCGACGCTCGGGACTGGTGACCGGCGGTGCCCAGGGCATCGGCAAGGCCGTGGCCCGGCGGCTTCTGGAGGACGGGATGGCCGTGATGATCGTCGACTGCGACGCCGAGGCCTGCGAGGAGACCGTGGCGGAGCTGTCCGCAGCGGGCGATATCGCGGCGAGCGTGGGCGACGTTTCGGAGGAGGAGGACGTGCGCCGCGCGGTGGACGACAGCGCAAAGCGCTTCGGCCGGCTCGACGTGCTGATCTGCAACGCGGGGTTGTCGGGGGGCTTCGGCGTGCCCGTGACCGACCTGACCCTCGGCCAGTGGCGCCGGGTGATCGACGTCAACCTGACCGGCTGTTTTCTGTTCGCCAAGTACGCCGCGCCGCTTCTTCGCCGGCAGGGCGGCAGCATCGTCACCATCGCCTCCACCCGGGCCGTCCAGTCCGAAGCCCACACCGAGGCCTATTCGGCGTCGAAGGGCGGCATCGTAGCCCTGACCCACGCCCTGGCCATGAGTTTGGGCCCCGAGATCCGGGTCAACTGCATCAGCCCGGGCTGGATCGAAACCGGCGACTGGAAAAAGCGCAGCGACCGCCGGACGCCCCGACACTCGCCCCAGGACCGTGCCCAGCACCCCGCCGGCCGGGTGGGCCGCCCCGATGACATCGCCGCGATGGCGGCGTTCCTCGTCTCGGAAGCTGCGAGCTTCGTCACCGCGCAGAATTTCATCGTCGACGGCGGCATGACGCGCAAGATGATCTATGTGCCGTAGGGGCCTGTCGATCAATGATGCCGTTTTTTGGGTTGAGGCGTTTCTTCAAAAGCGTTGGGATTGAAGAGAAGGGGTCGAGGGGTGAAGGGGCCAGGAGTCAAGGGGTCGAGGGGTCCAGGGATCAAGGGGTCAAGCATCTATCTTCATAAGGTTTTACTATCGTTCCAATGGTTTGATTGCTCTGTCGTTTTCCTGCCTTCCCTCGACCTCTCGGAATCTTGACCTCTCGGCCCCTTCATTGGTCGTGTTCCTTCACTTCCCTCGGACCCTTGGCCCCTCGAAACCTTGACCCCTGGACCCCTCGACCCCTTGCGGTTTTGGGGGCAATCGGAGGGCGACATGCGAAAGGCCAGACAGAAGTATTACGACCTGTTCTCAAGTTTCTACGACCGGTTCATCGCGCTGCACGCCGCCGACAAGCGGGGGGTATTGCGCGACATCCTTGCGGAACGAACCGCCGCACGGCCCGGCGACAGGGTCCTGGACATCTGCACGGGCACCGGCGCGACACTCCGGCCTCTTGCCGGCCGCGTGGGAGAGAAGGGCCTGGTCGTGGGCCTCGATTTCTCCGCGGGAATGCTGGGGATGGCCAGGGACAAGACGCGGCACCTGTCCCAGGTCTGCCTGGTCCAGGCGGACTGCGGCCGGCTGCCCTTCAGGACCGGCTCGTTCGCCGCCGTCACCTGCTCCCATGCCTTCTACGAGTTGAAGGGCGAAACACAGCTCGACACCCTCCTCGAGATCAAGCGGTGCCTCCAGCCGGGAAGGCCGTTTCTGATGATGGAGCACGAGGTGCCCGAGAACCGCTTCGTCCGCCTGCTCTTCCATGTCCGCCTCATGTCCATGGGCCGAAAAAGGGCCGTCCAGATCCTGAAACAAGAGAAGGAATTCCTGAAGCGCCATTTCACGACAGTCGAAAAGGTCGCCACCGTCACCGGAAGATCCAAACTCTACATTTGTACTTGATGGACGCTGCGCGTCCGTGGGTCGGGCGCATGCGCGCCCTGTGGGTTGGGTGCTGCGCACCCGTGTGTATGGGCACTTCGTGCCCGTAGGTTGGACGCTTCGCGTCCGTGTGTTGCGGCGCTGCGCACCGCGCCGGTTGGACGCTTCGCCTCCGTGGGTCGGGCGCATGCGCGCCCTGTTAGTTGGGTGCTTCGCACCCGTGGGTTGGGTGCTTCGCACCCGTAAGTTGCAGCGCTGCGCGCCGCGTAAGTGTGACACTTCGTGGCCGTGGGTTGTAACATCCCAGGTCCCGCACAGCGGGGCAACCAACGTCCCGCGTAGCGAGCAACCCACGTCCCGCGCAGCGGGGCAACCCACACCAGCGCAGCTGGTAAACCCTCGTTCCGCGCAGCCGGACAACAATGGAGGCTCTATGGTGGGAGCGTATTCAAACCCATGAAAAGGAGCAACGGACATGAAACCACAAATCATCGGGATTTCCGGTAGCCCATCCAAAACAGCAACACCGACCGGTTGATACGGAAAGTTCTGGAAAGCAGCGGGCTTTCCTCCGAGTTCGTCAAGCTCAGCAGGATCGAAGTCCGCCCGTGCATCGCTTGCCTGGGGTGCAAGAAGGACAATATCTGCAAGGTAAAGGATGACTTCCCGGAGCTGGGCGAAAAAGTCCTGGGGGATCGATTGCGGATGTGACGGGGGTTGTGAGCCGTTTCATCACCCGGGTGATGCTGACGCGGTGCGCTCCGAACAGAAAGCCAAGATCTTCATGGGTCAGGGGAAACTGAATGACATAGCCTTCCCGCTTTTTTTCTCCCAGGAAATCGGAGGGCTTTCGGATATCCAGGGTCAGCTCCGTTCCGTCTTCCAGAAGCTTGCTCAGCCGGATGCGGCCGGCCTTGATCAGGGAAATCTCCCTGGCATGGCCGTTCCTTCCTCTATAACCGGGATCCGCCCGCCGTTGCGGTGCGAATTCTCATAATCCGCGAGTATGATTCATAACATATTCGGCGGCAGAATAGGGTTTAAGGCAATCATCTTCAGCAACTCGGTTCGAAAATAGTTCCGAATGTGTCTGTAAAAAGAAGGTTGCAAATCACAAGAACGTGATTATCCGCATGAAAGACTATCCAGGATTCGGACAACATCATCCCGAATTTATTGTCTCTTTAATCTGACACGATTAAAAATCAGGAGATAGCGCCATGCAACAAAGCCTGCGCAGAATCGCCATAGGCCTGTCTCTCGTGATCATGGCGGCTTTGGCGGCCTCCGCTGCCGAGCAACGTGTCGGCGTCTCGAACACCCTGACCCGGGAAACCGCCGCCAAAGCCTTTCCGCAAAAACCGTCCTATTCACCTTACGCCGGACGCCAATTTCCCACGCGCCCCTATTTCGGCGACACCCACCTGCACACCGGGTTTTCGATGGATGCGGGAGCCTTCGGTGCCCGACTGACGCCGAACGATGCCTACCGTTTCGCGCGCGGCGAGGAACTGCTCTCGAATACCGGCCAGCCGGTCAAGCTCTCCCGACCGCTGGATTTCCTGGTAGTGGCGGATCATTCGGACGGCATGGGTTTCTTCCCGCTGTTGATGAAGGGCGATCCGACGCTGCTGGCCACCGAACAGGGTCGGCGCTGGCACGATCAAATCCAAAGCGGCAAGGGCGTCGAGGCGGCTCTGGACATCATCCGGAGCTTTGGCCAGGGCAGGCTCCCCGAAGGATTTCCGCTTCCGGGCACCAAGGCCTACCGCTCGGCCTGGCACAAAACCATCGAGGCCGCCGAGGAAAACAACGACCCGGGCCGGTTCACCGCCTTCATCGGCTATGAATGGACCTCGAATACCGGCGGCAACAACCTGCACCGCAACGTCATCTTCCGCGGTGACGGAACCAAGGCGAGTCTCGTCGAGCCGTACACCACTCTGAAGCCACTCGGCAGCGACAACCCGGTGGATCTCTGGAAATGGATGGCGGCCGCCGAAGAGGAGACCGGCAGCGATGTGCTGGCCATCGCCCACAACGGCAATCTCAGCAACGGTTTGATGTTTCCGACCATCGAGGCATTCGGCAAGAAGCTCGACAAGACCTATGCGGAGACACGGGCCAGGTGGGAGAGGCTCTACGAAGCCACCCAGACCAAGGGCACCGGCGAGGCCCATCCCTACCTGTCGCCCAACGACGAATTCGCCGACTTCGAGATCTGGGACAAAGGGAATCTGGACGGCAGCGTGGCCAAGCAGAAGGAGATGCTCGAATTCGAGTACGCCCGCTCGGCGTATAAAAACGGCCTCGTGCTCGAGGCCAAACTGGGAATCAATCCCTACAAGTTCGGCCTGATCGGCAGCAGCGACGCCCACACCGGATTGGCCGCCATGGAGGAGGAGAACTTCTTCGGCAAGACCGCGCCCCAGGAGCCCAGCCCGGAGCGTATGAAAAAGACGTTTTTCCATGACCCCGAGACGGGCGTGACGGTCATGGACTGGGAGGTCGGGGCATCGGGCTACGCCGCCGTCTGGGCCGAAGAGAACACACGCGAGGCGCTCTTCGACGCCATGGAGCGCCGGGAGACTTACGCCACCACCGGACCGCGCATGATCGTGCGCTTCTTCGGCGGCTGGGACTTCGAGGAGCAGGACGCCCACCACCGTCTTCCGGCGGATATCGGCTATGCCAAGGGGGTGCCCATGGGCGGCGATTTGAAGGCAGCGCCCGAAGGCAAGGCCCCCGCCTTCCTGGTGGCGGCCTTGAAGGATCCCATCGGGGCCAATCTCGACCGCATCCAGATCGTCAAGGGCTGGCTCGACGAAAAAGGTGAGGTGCAGGAGAAGATCTACGACGTGGTCTGGGGGGATGCGGATAAACGCACGCCCGGGGCCGACGGCAAGCTGCCGTCCGTGGGCAGCACGGTGGATGTGGCCAATGCCACCTGGACCAACACCATCGGCGATCCGGAGTTGATCGCGGTCTGGCGGGATCCCGACTTCGATCCCGGGCAGCGTGCCTTCTACTATGCCCGGGTTCTCGAAATCCCGACACCACGCTGGACGGCTTACGATGCCAAACGCTTCGGCATCCAACCCCTGCCCGAGACCACGATGACCCTCCAGGAGCGGGCCTACACGTCGCCCATCTGGTACACTCCGGAGAGCTGAAGCGGAAAGACAGCTCTTGGAAATTCACTCAATGGGGCAGCGTGTACAGCGCACCAATAGGTGCCGCCATGAAGCGCATTTTGAAGGAACCCCTGCTGCATTTCCTGATCCTGGGCGCCGGGCTGTTCCTCCTTTATGGATGGAAGGGCGGTCCGGCTCTCCCGGCGGGTGGATCTTCGGCATCACCGTCCTTGCAGGTGGTCGTCACGCAAAATGACATTCGGCAGATGGCCGAAACCTTCGCAAAAACCTGGCAGCGCCCGCCCACCGAAGCGGAACTGCAAGGCCTGATCGAGAGCTTCGTGCGGGACGAGATAACCTACCGGGAGGCCCTGGCCGCCGGGCTGGACCGGGACGACAGCGTGATCCGTCGGCGCCTGCGGCTCAAAATGGAATTCATCTATGAAGACATTGCGGCCCAGCGCGAGCCGACCGAGGAAGAACTTCAGGCTTACATGGAGCGCCATCCCGACACCTATCGCCACGAGACGCAATTGGGATTTCGGCAGGTGTTCGTCGATGCCGACCGTCGGGGCGCCCAGGCAGAATCCGAGGCCCGCGCCATCCTCGGCCGACTGAACTCAGGCGGCGATCCGAACGTGGCGGGCGACCCTTTCCTGCTGGGGACATACTTCCCCCAGGCGGTCGTCTCCGACATCGCGGGGCGGTTCGGCCCGGACTTCGCGGCCGCACTTCTCGCCCTGACGCCGGGACAGTGGGCGGGCCCCCTGCGCTCCGGCTTCGGCTGGCACCTGATCCGGGTGGAGGAACGGATCGACGCGTGGGTGCCGGGCCTGGACGAAATCCGGGAGGTCGTGGAACAGGACTGGGCCCGGGCCCGCCAGCAGGAATTACGGGATGCTGCCTATGCCCGCCTTCGGGAACGCTACAAGGTGGTGGTGGAATCGTCTCCGGCCGCGATCGTGGCGGAAACGCCGATGGACCGCATGAAGGAGGAGACGCCATGAGGCCGGCCCTGACCCTGGGATTCACCCTCCTGCTCTGCTGGGCGGCGATCCCGGAAGCCGCAGCCCACGAAAGCCAGCCCGCCAGCCTCGAGCTGCGGCAGCTCACGCCGGAGCGCTACGAGGTGATCTGGCGGGCGCCCATCTACTACGGCCGGCCCCACCCGGCCCGGCTGGCGCTGCCGGAGCAATGGAAGGATGTGGTGGTGCCGAACGAGCGCGCGCTTCCGGATTCACTGGTCGTCCGGCGAGTGGTGGCGGTGGGAACGGGCGACCTGGAAGGCAGCCGGATCCGGTTTCCCGGACTGGAAAAGACCCTTACGGACGTCTTCGTGCGGTTGAACCGGCTGGACGGCACTACCATGACTTTGGTGGCCAAGCCTTCACGACCCTATGCGGAAATGCAAGGCCAACGTCTCTGGCACGCAGCGGCCAGGGACTACCTGCGCCTGGGATTCGAGCACATCCTGTCGGGGCTCGACCATTTGCTGTTCGTTCTGGGCCTGCTCATGATCGTGAGCGCTCCGGGCATGCTGCTCAAAACGATCACCGCGTTCACCATCGCCCACAGCATCACCCTGGGGATCGCGACCCTGGGGTTCGGCCGGGCCCCGCTGCCGCCCCTGAACGCCACCATCGCCCTGTCGATCCTGTTCCTGGCGCCTGAAGTCCTCCGGGTTAACCGGGGGGAGACGAGTCTTACCATTCGCTATCCCTGGATGGTGGCGTTCCTGTTCGGCCTGCTCCACGGCTTCGGCTTCGCCAGCGGGTTGTCGACGGCGGGAATGTCCGGGGCGCAGATCCCCCTGGCGCTTCTCTTCTTCAATTTGGGTGTGGAAATCGGACAGGTTGCGTTTATCCTCGTGGTGCTGTCGGTTCTGGCGGCCCTGCACCGGCTGAAGGTGCGTTTCCCGGGGTGGGCGGAACCCGTCCCCGCCTATGTTCTGGGGACCGTCGGTGCCTTCTGGTTTATCCAACGATTTGTCTACCTGCTGGCCTGAGAGGCGTTGCGTCATGAAAACGATCGACAGGACGACGGCCGTCCTCGCGGGAATCATCGGTGCCATGACGCCTCGCATCGCGCAGGCGCATCTCGTCAACACCGAGGTGGGCGAATTCTATGCGGGAATGCTCCACCCCCTCACCTCGGCGGAGCACCTGCTGCCGATCCTGGTGCTGGCGGTACTGGCCAGCCAGTGCCGGCGGGAGGCGGCCCGCTGGACCCTGGCCATCTTTCCGGCCGCCCTAATGGCGGGGGTGGGTGCAGGCCGCCTCCTGGGGCCGGCGCAGATCGTGCATCTTACAAGCCTGCTGGCGCTGATGGTGATGGGCGGTCTTCTGGCGCTGGGGCGGCCCGTTGACGCGTCCGTTCTATTGGGCACCGCCGGGACCGTGGGGCTGCTGCTCGGATATCGCAGCGGCGTGGACATGGCCGACGGGGGCGTGGCCTTGCCCTTTCTTCCCGGGGTCGGGCTTTCCGGCTTCATCACGCTCGTTCTGGTGACGGCCTGGGTGCCCCAGAAGGTGTCGTGCTTCGGGCATTACCTGCCGCGCGCCGCCGGGGCCGCCGGCGTGGTGGCAGGATTGTTTCTCATCGTGGATATGCCCTGGGCCGTCGGCGGATCTGGGGCAAGGAGCGTCGGGCTTCCCTCCAACCAAACCCTTGCCATGCTCGTCCGCACCGGGTCCCTGAGTCCGGCAATCGTTGCCGCAGCGGTGCTGGGGGCCACGGTATGGGGCGCGGCCCATGCCTTCACTCCCGGGCACGGCAAGGCCATCGTAGCGGCGTATCTCGTGGGATCGCGGAGCACGGCCTGGCACGCGGCCTATCTGGGCCTCACGGTCACCGCCACCCACACCCTGACCATCTTTCTTTTGGGCCTGGCGCTGGTCCTCGCTTTCAGCTTCGGGCTGGCCGGTGTGCTGGTGGCAGTGGGCTTGATCTTCGTCAGGGGAGGGCAATTGCTCGAACGGATGCCGAAGGTCAATCCGGCGCTGCATCTCATGCCTGTCCTGAGCGCGCTTTTGGTTGCGGCGCTCGGGTTTTGGGTGACGGCAAGTGCCGTCCTGGAGATGTGGGCATGAGTGAATGAGCGATTGATTGCGGGGTGTCTCCGAAGATCAAGGGGAACCGGTTTCGAGCGACGCAGGAAATGGAATTATCGGTCATGCCGAACGCCTGATGGCGCAGCGACCATCCAATGACGCCGGCCCTGAAGAGGACTCCAGGCGGCCAGGGGCCGGCAGACCGGTAGGAGGGGCCATGATCATGTCGCGATTCCGCTTTACGGTGTGGTTTTCTTTGATTTGCTTCACATTTGCAGCCGGCGCCCGGGCTGGCGGACTCTACCTCTACGAGGTCGGCAGCCCGGACGCGGGAGTGGCCGCAGCCGGCTATGCCGCCCGCGCCGATGATGCCGCCACGGTCTTCACCAACCCGGCCGGGATGACCCGCATCGAAGAGCCTTCGTTCATGGTGGGCGCCCAGCCCATGTACCTGGATCTGAAATTCAACCCCGACGGCAACACTTCGGCGGTGGGCCGCAACCTGCCGGGCGGCGGTAGGGCCGACGACGGCGAGGCCGGCGGGTGGCTCCCGGCCGGCGGACTCTACTACGTCCATCCGGTCAACGACCGGCTGAGGCTGGGGGTGGCCCTCAACGGCTATTTCGGCCTCGCACTGGACTACGAGGACGACTGGGTCGGCCGCTATTACATCCGGGAAGGCACCCTCCAGGCGGCCGCCATCCAGCCGGCCGTGGCCTGGAAGGTCAACGATCGGCTTTCGGTGGGAATGGGGGTGGCTGCGGTTTACGGCATTCTGGACGAGAAGGTCGCCGTCAACAACATTGCACCGGCGCTGCCCGACGGGGAGCTGGAGCTCAGCGACAACGACTGGACCGCCCAGTTCAACCTCGGGGTGCTGGTGGAACCCTGGAAAGGGACTCGCTTCGGCCTGACCTACCTCTCGGAGGCCGACCTCGATTTCGCGGACCGGGTCGAGTTCAGCGGCCTCGGACCGGGGCTTCAGGCCGCGCTAGTCTCCCGGGGCCTGCTCGACGCCAAGCTCAATCTCGGCATGACCCTACCCCAGGCGGTCATGTTCAGCGCCTACCATGAGGTGACGGATCGACTGGCGGTGCTGGCCAACCTGGGCTGGCAGGACTGGTCGCGGTTCGGGCGGGTGGACGTCGGCGTGAGTTCGGAAACCACGACAAGTCTGACCACGGATCTCGACTATGATGACACCTGGCACGCGGCCCTCGGGGCCGAATACCGGCTGTCCGATGTCTGGTGGCTCACCGGAGGCGTGGCCTACGACAGCGCCATGATGGAGGAGGAGGACGTAACGCCCGCGCTCCCCGCGGGTGACACCTGGCGCTTTGCCCTGGGGACGCGCTACGCCTGGTCGCCGGACGTGAGCCTCTCGGGCGCTTACGCGCTTGCCTGGAGCGGCGACATCGACATGGACGTGGAACGCGGACCGCTGGCGGGCCGGGTGTCGGGAACGTATGAAGATATCGCACTTCATGTCGTAAGCCTCGTCATCGAATGGCGGTTTTGAGTTTTTCCTCGCCATCGAAGGCGCATCATTGGTGTATCGCCCGTGAAGTGAAAGGGAGATGTCAAATGAAAAAGGCAATGGGATTGTTTCTGATCGTGGCAATGGCAGCGGTCGCAGGCTGTGCAACGACGAAGAACGGAGGCATGGATGTCGCCCATGAGGCCAAAACCGGTTTTCTCAAAGATTACTACGGCAGACTGGAGCCTGGCCCCGAAGGCGGGGCCAGGGAGCGCTGGCTCAAACCGGGTGTGGAATGGAAGAAGTACGAAAAGGTCATGCTGGACAGCGTGGTGTTCTTCCTTGACGGCGACTCCGAATACAAGGGCATCGAACCGAATGAATTGAAAAAGCTGGCCGACGGCTTCAATCAGGCCTTCGTCGACAGCCTCAAGGACAGCTACCCCATCGTCACCGAGCCGGGCCCCGACGTCCTCAGGCTTCGCTTCGCGATCACGGATCTCCAACAGAGCCATCCCGTCCTCAGCGGTGTTACCACGGTGGTGCCGGTTGGACTGGGGGTCAGCATCCTCAAGAAGGGTGCCACCGGGTCGTGGACCGGGTCGGGTGCCACCAGTGCCGAGTTGATGGCCATCGATTCCACGACCAACGAGGTCATCGGCGTCGCCAAGGACGAACGGTCGGCCGGCTTCACCAAACGCTTTACGAAATGGGGCTCGGCTGAGGATGCCTTCAAGTTCTGGGCCCAGCGCCTCGAAGCCTTTTTGAATCAGGTGCATGGCAGACAATAGGCCATAAGGGTACCCGGCTTACAAGGACGTGTCGAAAGGGCTGGTGAATGTGATGATCAAGATCAAGTGGGTCATGGTGCTGATGACTCTGGTATCGATGGCGGCGATGCTGAACGGGTGCGGAACGATACCGCATCGCAATCCTTTACCGGAAGCATTGGGAGACACGGCCGAAATTCCGGACATCCCGCGGGCCAGATTCTGGGGGGATGAAACCCCAAGGTTCTTCGAGGCGATAATGAGCATGCCCCATGAACAGCGGAAGGCGTCGTTTTCGGGCATCATGGGGCGGGAGCACCACTACCTCGCGCTTTCCGGGGGCGGGGCCAACGGCGCCTTCGGGGCGGGGCTGCTGGTGGGCTGGACCGCCGCCGGCACCCGACCGGAATTCACGATGGTCACCGGCATCAGTACCGGGGCGCTTATGGCGCCCTTTGCTTTTCTCGGTCCGGCCTACGATGACGAAATCGAGGAAATGTACACCAAGTACTCAACCAAGGATCTGGTGATCAAGCACAACATCCTGAGCGCACTCACCGGCTCCTCGACCGCCAGTACCAAGCCGTTGCGCGAGATGCTGGCCAGGTACATCGACGAGGAGGTCCGGGCGGCCATCGCCGCTGAATACCAAAAAGGCCGAAGGCTCTACGTGTCGACCACCAACCTCGATGCCAAGCGGCCGGTCATCTGGAACATCGGTCTCATCGCGATCAGCGACCGGCCCGACGCGCTGGATCTGATTCACAAGGTCATCCTGGCTTCAGCCTCGATTCCGGCGGTCTTCCCGCCGGTGCTGATCGAGGTCGAAGCCGACGGCCGGCGCTACGACGAGATCCATGTGGACGGCGGTACGGCCTCGCAGGTCTTCCTCTATCCTGCCGCTCTCGATTGGAGGCAAGTCGAACGGTTCCTGGACGTGAAAGGGAAGCCCAGCGCCTATGTGATCCGCAATTCGTTCCTCCAGGCGGACTGGGAAACGGTGAAGCCCTCGATCCTGCCCATCGCCGGGATTTCCATCAATTCGCTCATCCGCACCCAGGGTATCGGGGACATGTATCGTATCTATCTCGACTGCCAGCGGGACGGCATCGACTATCACCTGGCCTATATTCCGGAAGTCTTCGAAGCGCAATCGAAGGAAGACTTCGATCCGGTCTACATGAGCAAGCTGTTTCAATTGGGCTACGACATGGCCAAGGACGGCTACCCCTGGTCCAAGGCGCCACCCGGATTCTAAACGATTCCTGCGGCAATGAAACAGGCCAGCCCCCGTTATCCCGGCGTAGGAGAATGCAACAGCGGCCTGTCGCGAATCGACAAATCGACCGATCAGGATTACGAGCGCCCTGTGGGTTGGGTGCTTCGCACCCGTGTGTAGGGCACTTCGTGCCCGTGAGGTTTAACCATCCACGATCCGCACCGCGGAGCAACCCACGGCATCGCAGATGCCAACCCGCGCTCGCGTAGCGAGCAACCCGCGTCCCGCAAAGCGGGACAACCAACACCAGCGCAGCCGGCATACAAACGTCCACGCAGTGGACAACCCACGGCATCGCAGATGCCAACCCGCGCTCGCGTAGCGAGCAACCCACGTCCCGCTACGCGGGACACCCCGCAGGGGCAATTTTAACCCTTTAGAATCACCACGAAACTGCCGAAGAATGCATTGACAGGGTTCCGTCAGTTTGCGACTATACGCCCGCACGCACCCACAACAGCCTGTGGATAAACCTCAGTCTGACAGACGAATGAGGTCGTTTTGCCCTTCTTCCGCCCGGCAGCAGAAGACCATACCTACGTTTCAACTTCATGCCCTTCGATTAACGTATACCAATCATCTCGATCCATGATCGATCAGCCGGATCCTACCAAAATTTCACAATTTTTTCGGCGATCACCTGAGCCGGAATATCCAATAGCTTGCCCTCGGATTCGGCACCAAGGTGGCCAAAGGGGTTTTGGTGCTGTACAAGAGCAATTTTTCAGGAACTCGGTGGAGCGTTCGCCTATTTGACTGAGCGGTTGAGGCATAAAATTCGGTGAAGGGGCCAGCATTAAGCAGTGCAGTTGAGACTGAACCTATCAGAATAGCAGGCAAAAATGTTCGGGGGAGAGATCGACATAAAAACATAGACGTCCCGTGTCCTGACCTTAGCAAGGTGTTCTGGTGAAGGTGGAAGTCTCTTCCGTGCTGCGCTGCGCTTTAAAGCAACCTGCCGTGCACGGCGTAATCAACGCCAACGAACGTCGGTTCGGTTCAAGGTAAGGTTAAAAAATGACCGACATCTCACTCTCAAAAATCGGCAAAAAGTATAGGCGTAAGGTCTATGCCGTCGACTTGTTCTGCGGGGCGGGCGGACTGACACATGGCCTCGTGAAGGCCGGTGTCGATGTCCGCTTGGGCGTGGACATCGATCCGGCTTGTGAACACCCCTACGTCGCCAACAACAACGCCAGATTCCTGCTCAAGTCGGTGGAGGCGCTGGAAGCCAGCGAATTGGAGCGCCACTACAGAAAGAACGGGATCAAACTCCTCGCCGGTTGCGCTCCGTGCCAGACTTTTTCCACCTACAACCAGAAGGCGACGGAATCCGACAAACGCTGGTGGCTCCTGCTGCAGTTTTCGCGACTCGTGGACGAACTGTCACCGGATCTTGTGACCATGGAGAACGTTCCGCGACTGATCGAACAGAACGTTTTCGACGAGTTCGTGGCCAACCTCGAAGGCAATGGGTACTCGGTCGCATACCGGGTCGTCAATTGCGCCGAATACGGCGTCCCCCAACAGCGCAACCGTCTGGTGTTGCTGGCATCCAAGCTCGGGCCGATCTCACTTCTGACTCCCGAGCAGTTCGGCAAGAGACCGAGAACCGTCAAGGAGGCCATCGGCAACCTGCCTCCTCTATCGGCCGGAACGAGCCACCCGAAAGACCCTCTGCACCAGTGCTCCGCTCTTTCCGAAACCAATATGCGCCGCATAAAGGCTTCCAGGCCCGGGGGGACATGGCGTGACTGGCCCAGGGAGTTGGTGGCCGACTGCCACAAGAAATCTTCAGGAAAGACCTATCCCAGCGTCTATGGACGCATGACCTGGGACGATCCCGCCCCGACGATGACGACTCAGTTCTTCGGGTTCGGTAACGGACGTTTCGGCCACCCGGAGCAAGACAGAGCGATTTCACTCAGAGAAGGCGCGATCCTGCAGAGTTTCCCACCGGATTACGAGTTCACTCGACCGGGAGAACAGGTCTGCCAGAAGTCCATCGGCAGGCTGATCGGCAACGCCGTTCCCGTCACCCTCGGAGAGGTCATCGGAGCCAGCTTGCTGTCGCACGTATCGGAAGCGACCAAGAAAGCGTATCGGTCGAGACGGAGGAGCCGGTCACAATGACAACCACAAACGCAAGTTCGGCGAACGGTGTCGTTCGTTTCGGTGCCGTTCCCGAGCCCGGTCAACTCGTCGAAGTCCGACGTCGTCAATGGGTGGTCACCGATGTTTCCAGTGGAGCCTTGTCACCGGCGAGCAACGGTGACCAACACCTCGTCGGCCTGTCATCCCTGGACGAAGATTCCATGGGCGAAGAGATCCAGGTCGTCTGGCAGATGGAGGCCGGAGCCCAGGTCCTGGAAAAGGCGGGTCTGCCGTCGATCACCGGCTGGGACAGCAACGATCGCCTGGAAGCCTTTCTCGACGCCGTTCGCTGGGGAGCCGTCACCAACGCGGATCGCTCTTTTCTGCAATCGCCTTTCCGGAGCGGGATAACCATCGAGGACTACCAGCTCGATCCGTTGGTTCGAGCCGTCGAGATGGCCCGCGTCAATCTCCTCATCGCGGACGATGTCGGCTTGGGTAAAACGATCGAGGCGGGACTGGTCATCCAGGAGCTGCTCGTCCGTCATCGCGCCAGGACCGTGTTCGTTGTTTGCCCCGCCAGTCTGCAGGTCAAATGGCAGACCGAGATGCAGGAGAAATTCGGCCTCGAGTTTCGGATCGTCGACACCGAGTACGTCAAGCGCCTCCGTCGCGAACGGGGCATCCACGTGAACCCCTGGACGTCCTATCCACGTCTCGTCACCTCGATGGACTGGATGAAGAGCGGCGAGGGTTTCCGGTTGCTGAAGGACGTACTCCCTCCTCACATTACCTATCCGCGGAAATTCGACATTCTGGTCGTCGACGAGGCCCACAACGTCGCACCGGCGTCGGCGTCCATGTATGCCCTGGAAAGCCAGAGAACGCGGCTGATCCGCTCGCTCGCTCCTCACTTCACCCATCGGCTGTTTTTGAGCGCCACACCCCACAACGGATACCAGGAGTCCTTCACCTCGTTGCTGGAGTTGCTGGACGATCAGCGGTTCGCCAGGACGGTGATGCCGGACGAGAAACAACTCCACCGCGTCATGGTTCGCCGACTGAAGAGCGACATCGTCGACGCGAACGGCAAGCCGGTGTTTCCTGTTCGCAAGCTCGAAGGTCTCGAAGTCGACTACTCCGAGGAGGAGCGGCAGATCCACGCCTTGCTCGGAGAGTACACGGCCGACCGTTCGAAGAGCGTCAAGGGCACGCGCTTCGAATATGGAACCGATTTCGTTCACATGCTTCTCAAGAAGCGCCTCTTTTCCTCGCCCATGGCTTTCGCGCTCACGCTGGCGAAACATCGGGAAACTCTCGAACGAGGCAAGCCAAAAGGCGATCGCGACACCATGGACGATCGCATTCTGCGCAAGGCGATCCTGAAAACCGAAGAGGAATATTCGGACGATTCGCTGGTGGAAGAAGCCCAGCACGAAGCGGTCGAGGTGGTAGGCGAACTCGCGCCACCGTTGTCACGAGAGCAGAGAGATATGCTCGACCGTCTCACCGCGTGGTCTGAGAAAGCACGCAACCGCGTCGACTCGAAAGCCAGGGCCATTCTCGACTGGCTCGAGAGCCATCTGATGACCGATGGTCGGTGGAACGGAAAGCGAGTGATTCTGTTCACCGAATACCGTGCCACCCATTCGTGGCTCCATCAGATTCTCACCGCCAACGGCTACGGCGGCGATCGCCTGATGTACCTTCATGGAAGCATGCTGCCGGACGAGCGCGAATCGGTCAAAGCCGCGTTCCAGGCGCATCCGGACATTTCACCGGTTCGCATCCTGCTCGCGACCGACGCGGCCTCGGAAGGTATCGACCTGCAGAACCACTGTAACTACCTCATCCATGTCGAGATTCCGTGGAATCCGAATGTCATGGAGCAGCGCAACGGCCGTATCGACCGCCACGGGCAGAAGGAAGACGCCGTCTTCATCTGGCATCCGGTGGGGAAAGGTTTCTCCGCGAGAGCCGCCGCCAATGAACGATCAGGCTCCGTCAAACCTGGCGATGTCGCGGGAGATCACGAGTATCTGATGCGTGCCGTCCTCAAGATCGACACCATCCGGGAGGATCTCGGCAGCGTCGGACCGGTCATCGCCCGGCAGATCGAAGAAGCCATGCTCGGCAGGCGCAGCGGCCTGGATACCGCCTCTGCGGAAGCCAAAGCCGCCAAGGCGAGGAAGTTCGTCACGGCGGAGAAGCGTCTTCAGGAGCGCATCGCCCGCCTGCACGAGAGACTCATGGAAGCGAAGAACGATTTCCATCTGTCGCCCGAGCACATTTCGCGTGCGGTCGAGGTCGCTTTGGATCTGGCGGAAAAACCGTCACTCAGGCCCACCGGATCGACCCAGGGCGAAAAGGAAAGCGTTTTCGAAGTACCCGTCCTGCCCGGCTCATGGGGCAGAGCCACCGTCGGACTGGAACATCCCCATACCGGCGTTCGCCGCCCGATCACCTTCGATCACGATGTCGCCAAAGGTAGAGACGATGTCGTCCTGGCCCATCTCAACCACCGGTTGGTGCAGATGTGTCTGCGCCTGCTTCGCGAGGAGATTTGGAAGCTCGACGACGTCAAGCGACTTCACCGCGTGGCGGTCCGAACCGTGTCCGACAGTGAATTGCGAGTCCCGGCGGTAGCGGTCTGGTCGCGTTTGGTGATCACCGGCGGAGATCACCATCGCCTTCACGAAGAGCTCACCCTCGCCGGTGGCGAACTCGAACACAAACGGTTCGCCCGCATCGCCCAGGTCGGCAAACTGGAAGCTCTGGTCGCCCAAGGTTCGCCAATCGAACCCGACCGGGCGCTGTTCGACGTTCTGAAGGACAGGTTCGAGCGCCACGAAGACGCTCTCATGGCCGCCGTCGAAGCGAGATCCAGGGACCGCTTGAAGTTTCTCGAGAACACACTCGACAGGCGCATGAAAAGCGAAATCGCCGACGTCCGAACGGTTCTGGACGAACTCGAGGCCAGCATCCGCAAGGAGCTGAAGTCGGATCGCCAAGGTGGCCAGCTCTATCTGCCCGGGTTTTCGCCCGAGGAGATGGCGCAGGTGAAGAAAGACGTCCACGCCCTGGAAGCCCGTTTGGCTCGGATTCCGGAAGAGCGGAAAGAAGAAAAGGCCGCGATCGAAAAACATTACGCCAACCCGGTGGATCGAACATTCCCGGTGGCCGTCGTGTTCTTGGTTCCTGATTCGGTCGCAAAGAGCAAAGGATACAAGGCATGAACGGTGGGTATCATGCCTCTGTTGCCGAATTCATCGCAGACGACGTGGACAGGGTGGTCGGCCTACTCGCACGTGCCGTGGCCGACACCGGCATCCTTTCCCAGTACAGCCGACAAATCACTGTGTGGAAGGAGCAAACCGTTCTACTGCATCGCAATCTCCAGCGTTTGTCGGAAAAGTCGGCCGGTGCGGTCGGCAACTGGCACATCACGTTAGAGTACGAACTTCCGCGAAGGCAAAAACGCCCTGACGCCATCATCCTTGCCAACGACCGCATCTTGGTCGTCGAATTCAAGTTCGGCATGGAGCGATACGAAGCCGCGGCGAGATGGCAGGCCGACGACTATGCTCTCAACCTCCGCGACTTCCATGCCGCAAGTCATGAGCGCTACATCATACCCATCTTGTGTGCCGTCGACGCCGCTGCCCATCCAGCGACCGTTCCCCCGACCAACGGCAACATAGTGGCACCGACGCAATTCGCCAACGGGGACAATCTTTGGATGGTGCTGGAGCGATCCTGCGGGAACGGGCTGCCGCCAAAAGCCCTCTCGCACCCCATCGACCCTCTTGCCTGGCTCGCCTCGCCCTATCGCCCGACTTTGACGATCATCGAGGCGGCAGAGCGCCTCTACGGCAATCACAGTGTCCGAGAGATTTCTCATAAATATGCTGAAAATCTTGACAGGACGACGGACAAGCTTGCCGAGACCATCCTCGATGCCAAGCGAAACAAGAAGCGCATCATCTGCTTCGTGACCGGCGTTCCCGGTGCGGGCAAGACGCTGACCGGCCTCAATGTCGTGCATGATCCCGCTATTCGATCCAAGCAAGGTCCCTCAGGAATATTTCTTTCAGGAAATGGCCCGTTGGTCAAAATCGTACGCGAGGCTTTGGTCATCAATCAGCAACGTGCCGGCCGGCGGCGCAAGGATGCCGAGCACGAGGTCTCGACCTTCATACAGAACGTGCACCAATTCTTGCGCTACCACCGCGAAAACCCGACCGCAATACCCCATGAGCATGTTGTCGTATTCGACGAAGCCCAGCGGGCCTGGAATCGCGAGCAGATGCGGCGCAAGCAGGGTGTCGATAGCTCCGAATCGGCCGAACTCTTGGAGGTGATGGAGCGCCCGACTGACTGGGCTGTCATCGTGGCACTCGTAGGAGGTGGACAGGAGATATTCCTCGGAGAGGCGGGCCTGGAGGAGTGGGGAAACTCAATCCAGGACGCTGATGAACGATGGACCGTCGTCGCCTCTCCCGAAGTCTTGCTAGGTGGAGAAAGTGTTGCGGGTCACCGTTTGTTTGCGGATGTGCCCCGAAGAGATGTCGAATTACGCTCCGAGACGATGGCCCATCTCTCGGTCAGTGTACGGAGCCATCGTGCACAAACCATCAACCTGTGGGTTAACGATCTTCTCGATTTGAATGCAGATAGGGCAAAGACAAACTTTCCCGACGGGCGCGAATTTCCCTTGGTCGTGACCCGCGACCTCGGCACGGCTCGCGCATGGTTGAGGGCGAGATCGGGGGACGATCCTGCGAAGCGCTGTGGATTGGTCGCCACTTCCGAAGACCAACGTTTCCGCGCACACGGCCTCGAAAATTCTACCGATTTTCGAATGGGGTATTCGTTCGAAAAATGGTTTTTGGGTCCTCCGGAGGACGTCCGTTCTAGCTTTACGCTCGAAGTATCGGCATCGGAGTTTGAATGTCAGGGCTTGGAACTGGATTGGGTGGGTGTATGTTGGGGCGGCGACCTGACACCGAACGCCTACGGAACGGCATGGGAATATCGGAAGTTCAGAGGATCTGGTTGGCAGAACTGTCGCTTGATCATAGAGCAGGCGTACATCCGCAATCGTTACCGTGTCCTGTTGACCCGCGCCCGAGCAGGCATGGTGATTTGGGTCCCGCCGGGCTCATCAAACGATCCAACCAGAGACCCCGCTCGATTCGATCGCGTATATCAACTTTTGAAAAATGCCGGCGTTCCCGACCTGGCAACGATGGAGGACCAACCATGAAGGTCGGCAGACTCTCCAAACACGCCGAATGGCTCTCCATGATCGAGATATCCGGTCCGTTCCTGACCGTGTCCATGCTGGACAAGGCGTTTCCGCAAGGGCTGGAAGCAGTGGAAACTGCGCGACGCCAGAAACTCAGGGCCGCTTACGAGGAATGGCGCGAAGCGGTGGACCAGGAAGACAGGCTGTTGCCCGAATTGCACCGGGAATGGGTCCGTCTGGTGCTGACGGAAATGCTCGAATACGACCAGGAATCCCTCGTTCACGTGGGCGACTGGCCGGACGAACTTCCGAGCGTTTCGTCACAGGAACACGCCGGGACGTTCAAACCCGACTGGATCGTCCGCTCTCCCGCAGACGGAAAGCCGCGCCTTTTCATCACGGTTCTGCCGCCGGACACCGATCTCGAATCTGTGCAGCGAGGTGACGGCTGGCCCGTTTCCCTCCAGGAGCGCATGACCCTGCTTTGCCGCGCCCGTGGCGTGCGCGTGGGGCTTCTGACCGATGGCGAACGATGGATGTTGGTCAACGCGCCGGTGGGTTCCACCTCCAGCCAGGCATCGTGGTACGCACGTCTCTGGTTCCAGGAGCCCATCACGCTGAAGGCCTTCCAGTCGTTGCTTGGTGTCCGGCGCTGTTTCGGCCCGGCGGAAGATACCCTGGAATCGCTTCTGGACGAATCCCTCAAGCATCACGAGGAGGTCACCGACACCCTCGGCGAGCAGGTCCGTCGTGCGGTTGAGGTGCTCGTGCAATGTCTCGACAAGGCAGACGAGGACCGCAACCGGGAACTCCTCCACGACGTGAAACCCGTCGAACTCTACGAGGCCGGGCTGACTGTGATGATGCGGCTGGTGTTCGTCCTGTGCGCCGAAGAGCGTGGGCTGCTCCTTCTCGGCGATTCGGTCTACGACCGGTGCTACGCCGTCTCTACCCTGCGCGGGCAACTGGCGGAAGAGGCGGACCGTCACGGGCCGGAGGTGCTCGACCGCCGTCACGATGCCTGGGCCAGGTTGCTCGCCGTCTTCCGGGCCGTCTATGGCGGTATCGAGCATGAAAGCCTGCGGATGCCCGCCTTGGGCGGCTCGCTGTTCGATCCCGACCGTTTTCCGTTCCTGGAGGGCCGGGCCAAAGGCACCCGTTGGCGGGACACCTCGGCCGCTCCGCTGCCTATCGACAACCGCACCGTGCTACTGCTCCTGAACTCGCTGCAGATCTTGGAGCAGTCCGGTGGTGCGCTGCTGCTGTCCTACCGTGCGCTCGATGTCGAGCAGATCGGGCATGTCTACGAAGGCCTGCTCGAACACACCGTAGCTCGGGTTCCCCGCGTGACCCTGGGCCTACAGGGATCACAGAAGGCGAAGAACCCGAACGTGGCTCTCGCGGAGATGGAATCGGCTCGTCTTGACGGCGAGGCGGCACTCGTCAAAATGGTTTTGGACGTCACCGGGCGGAGCGAACCGGCCATCAGGAACGGACTTGCCAAGCCCGCCGACGACACGGTCTTCGGCCGGGTGTTGGGTGTCTGCGGTGGAGACACCGCATTGGCCGAACGTATCCGGCCCTTCACGAACCTGCTACGCACCGACGCCTGGGACGATCCGATCGTCTATCGCGACAATTCGTTTATGGCCACACTCGGGGCCGACCGGCGTGAGACCGGCACCCATTACACCCCGAAACCCCTCACCGAGAGTATCGTCACTACCACGCTGGAACCGGTGGTGTACGTCGGCCCGGCCGAGGGCAAGCCCCGCGAGGAATGGGCGCTCAAGTCGTCTCGGGAGATTCTCGACCTCAAGGTCTGCGACCCCGCCATGGGTTCGGGGGCCTTCCTCGTTCAGGTCTGCCGCTATCTCGGTGAGAAGCTGGTTGAGGCTTGGCTCCACGAGGAGGCTGCAGGTAAGGCCATCACCGTCGACGGCGAGGCGCTCGACCAGCTCGGAGCCGAGGAACCCCTGCCGTCCCAGCTCGACGAACGGCTGACCATCGCTCGCCGCCTGGTCGCCGAGCGCTGTCTGTACGGCGTGGACATCAATCCGCTTGCCGTGGAGCTGGCCAAGCTCTCCATCTGGCTGGTGACCCTCGCCAAGGGCAGGCCGTTCGGCTTTCTCGATCACAACCTTCGCTCCGGCGACAGCCTGCTGGGTATCCTTCGGCTGGAACAGCTCACCCGGTTGAGGATGGATACGAATTCGGGCCAGCATTACCAGCTCCGCATCTTCGGCCAGAACGTCGAGGCGGCAATCAACGAGGCCGTCGAACTGCGCAAGCGACTCCGCGCCACGACCATCCGAGACATAAAGGATGTCGAGGCCATGGCCAGACTGAATCGCGAGGCGCGGCGGAAGCTCGAATCCGTCGAACTGATTGCCGACGCCATGATCGGCGAAGCCCTCCGGTGTGGCGGCAATGCCCGGGCACTCGATACCGCGCTTGACACACTCGCGACCATGGCGGGTGATTTCCTGGGCGGTAACGAGAAGATGGGCGAACAAATTGCCCGTCAGGCGAAAGCAAATTTGGTTGCTGATATGCCTGCTGGGAAGCCGACTAGGCGGCCATTCCACTGGGCTTTGGAATTTCCAGAAGTGATTACAATGCAGTCTGGCTTTGATGGCATCATTGGCAATCCACCGTTCATATATGGCAAAAATGTTTCACGCCAACTTGGACATTCTTACAACCAGTTACTATGCACAAAAAATCTTAAAGCCAGCAAAAACGTTGATCTGTCGGCGCACTTTCTCTTCAATTCATTCTTGCTTCTAAGGAGGCATGGAGCTCTTGGATTGGTATCGACAAGTTCGATATCTGAAGGAGAAACAAGAACTGCTGGACTTCATGTTTGTCAAGAAATGGGCGGTTCCATTTTCTCGGCAGACGTAAGATTGAGATGGCCCGGAAAGGCTAATGTACTGGTTAGTCCTGTCCATGTTTATAACGGGAGATGGGAATCGCCCTGTC
This sequence comes from Desulfobacterales bacterium, assembly GCA_049366795.1. Lineage (GTDB taxonomy): Bacteria > Desulfobacterota > Desulfobacteria > Desulfobacterales > UBA5852 > CALNZV01. Next base: position 1,835 of record JBMNCP010000061.1, on the reverse strand, counting down.
GACTTAATGGCAAACCATGTCGTTCCATTTCTTCATACCTTACGGAATCAGCGGATCGCACAGATGAATGGATAGTAAAACCGTTAGCCGAAAACGAAGGGATAGCATCAAGAGGTGTAGTGCCAAATGGAAAAGGATTTATCCTTGACAAGAGCTACGCCGAACAGCTCATTCGAAATGATCCAAAAAACGCCGACGTAATCATGCCTTATTTGGTAGGCCAGGACCTTAATTCTGATCCTGAGCAAAAACCTCAACGGTACATCATAAATTTTTGGGACTGGCCAAAATCAAAGGCTGAGCAATATAAAATTCCGTTTGAAATTTTAGAAAGCACTGTCAAGACGTACCGAGAGACTGAAATAAACGAATCAAAAATTCGCGTGCGAGAAAACTGGTGGCTTTATGAGGCGTCTGGGAAAGACATGTTCCAACAGCTAGGCGTTAGCAAATTCCTGAGTAAAAAAAAGGTTCAAGATAAAAATTTAAAAAGAGCCATTGCAATAGCAAGGGTGAGCAAAACAGGAGCTTTCGCACTGGTAAACCCAAAGGCTGTATTCGCAGAGGTGACAGTATTTACAACCGAAGAATTGACGCTATTTGGGGTGCTTCAAAGCTCAATACATCTTTCTTTTGCCTGGGATAAAGCAGGAAAGATGAAAAATGATCTTAGGTATAGCCCTTCACTTTGCTTTCTTCCGTTTCCTCTGCCACGAGTGGAAGGAATTAAAAAGGACTTCGAATCATTGGTGCTTCAATTTTCTGAAAGCCGTTCAGAGTTCATGAGGCAAAAGCAGATTGGCCTCACTGATTTTTATAAAAAATTTCACACGCATAGCGGAAATTCTGCCGATATATGCAGCCTCAGGGGACAGCAACAGAAGATTGATGAGTTGGTAGCTAAATCCTATGGATGGCAAGATGTCGAGCTTGATCATGGATTTCATTCTGTTGATTATCTACCAGAAAACGATCGGGTTAGATTTACTATTTCAGAGCCTGCTCGTAATGAGATTCTACAACGACTAACTGAATTGAACAGACAACGATACGAAGAGGAAGCGAAGAGAGGTCTTCACAAATCGAGCTCACAAAAAGGCTCCATAAAACGAGCGAATAAAAAGGCCGATCACACTCAAGAGCAGGATCTGTTTTATGTAGCTTCGGCAGCAAGGAAATCTGCCCAAGCCATCATTGATTTCCTATCGACGGCAGCAGATTGGCTCGCAAAGGAAGATATCCTCACTGGTAGCGGCATTCCCTCAAACCAGTGGCAGTCGACAATCAACCAACTACTTTCCGACGGCCTGGTCGAGCGCCAGGGCGAACGGCGAGGTGCGCGGTACCGTGCGATAAGGAAGGGGGATTTGGATGAGTGAAAAACGCTTCCCTGTCGACCTGCAAATCAGTGCCGAAGACTTCATGGCATGCGGGTGGAAGGACATCCTGTCGAGTGCGTCACGAGAGGGCTATACATCCATGTGGCAGGCTTTTTCATCCGGTGCTCGGACGGCCATGGAGGAAAATCGGCAAGCTCATGGCAAAGTGCTTTGGCTGTTGGCCGATGCGTGTTCGATGATGCTGTCTCCCAACAGCACGAATGAACCCTTCAGGCCGATGATGGTGATGGAGGGTCGGCGCTCGGCCATTCCTGACGACCTGTCTGATGACGACATCCTTTTCTTTTCTGAGATAGTCGATCAAATCGATGACATTTGGCTGAAGGCCCGATTGGCCGATCTCGTCTGGCTGAAGAAGCGGGCTCTTGGCATAAGGTTCGCGTAAGCGTTCACGGGGTATCAAAAGCCCCGCGTTGGTGGTTGTAACCCATTGAA
>JBMNCP010000060.1:0-37727 GCA_049366795.1 Desulfobacterales bacterium | reverse complement strand
TAAATGCCCAATGGGCCTCACTATCGCCCTCCTGACGGTTCACACAGAATTGCTGACATCCTCCCGTCCTGATTGACTCGAATCCCTGTCTGATAGTATAGAAGAACATTTTTTTGAGCGGCGCCTTATGCCTGTTTCGAACGATTCGGCGCGCCGCCAGGGGAAGACATGATCAAAAAGGCGACCCGCGGAAATCCGTGGGAGGACCACTATGCGCGGAAGGCCCGGAAGGAAAACTACCCGGCCCGCTCCGTTTTCAAGCTCAAGGAAATCCAGAAAAAGGTCCGGTTGATCCGTCCCGGGGATCGGGTGCTCGATCTCGGCTGCGCGCCGGGATCGTGGACCTTGCATGCAGCGGAACTCGTTGGGCCGGGCGGTCGTGTGATCGGCATCGACCTGAAGCCCGTTGCCGTTAGCCTTCCCTCCCACGCCCGAGCGCTTCAGGGCGATGTCTTCGATATGACCGATACGCTCCGGGAGGAACTGCAATCGGGATTCGACGTCGTGATCAGCGACATGGCTCCCACCACGATCGGTCACCGGGCAACGGACGCGGCGCGTTCAGAAGCACTCTGCGAGGCCGCGCTCCAGATCGCCCTCGATCACCTGACCGTCGGCGGCCATTTTCTCTGCAAGATTTTCCAGGGCTCGGATTTCAAGGCGTTCACGGACCATATCAAGGGCGCCTTCAGCCGGCAACGAATCTACAAACCTCAAAGCAGCCGAAAGGCCAGCCGAGAAATCTACGTCATCGGTTTGGGAAAACGATAGGAGGAACGGATGGCAGGTCATAGCAAATGGGCGAACATCCGCCATAAAAAAGGGGCCGCAGACGCCCGGCGCGGAAAGATCTTTACCAAGCTCAACAAGGAGATCACCGTGGCGGCCCGGATGGGCGGCGGAGATCCGAACACGAACCCCCGCCTTCGCAAGGCCGTAATGGCGGCAAAGACCGAAAACATGCCCAAGGAGAACATCGAGCGTGCCGTCAAAAAGGGCACGGGGGAACTCGAAGGAGTGAGCTACGAGGAGATCACCTACGAGGGCTACGGCCCCGGTGGTGCCGCCGTGCTGGTGGAGTCCCTGACCGACAACAAGAACCGGGCAGTGGCCGAAATACGGTACTGCTTCACCAAGTGCGGCGGCAATCTCGGGGGCAGCGGAAGTGTGGCCTGGATGTTCGACATGAAAGGATACTTCGTCGTTGAAAAATCCGCGATCGATGAAGACAGGCTGATGGAAACCGCGTTGGAGGCGGGAGCCGAGGATGTCCGCGAAGACGGGGACAACTACGAGGTGATCACCGCCCCGGAAGACTTCGACACGGTACAAGGCGCCATCGATGCTGCCGGCATTCCCTGCATCGCGGCCGAGGTGACCATGCTGCCCCAGAACACCACCAGCCTTACGGGCAAGGAAGCCGAGCAGATGATCCGCCTCATGGATATGCTCGATAACTGCGACGACGTGCAAAAGGTCCACACCAACGCGGATATTCCGGACGACATGGTCGACGACTGACACGGCTCTTCCGTACCGGACGCAAAGCGGGACCGGCCACTGGCGGCCGTCCCGCTTTTTTTTTGGATCTTCTCAAAAGTGTTAGGGTAAATGGGAAGGGGCCGAGGGGTCAAGGTCTCGAGGGTTCGAGTGAAGTGCAGAAACACGACAGGGCGATCAAGCCATTGAAACTCCTCAACGAAACGACTTCGTTGGCGTCGGCGGTCCTTCCCATCATTGCGCGGCCTGGGCGTCGTGCCTGCGGCCGAAAAAGGCGCGCCGGCTGTCTGAGCCCCGCCACGGGCGGGGCGAGTTCCGGCGTGCACGGACGTAGGCACGATGCCCAGGCGAACCCGAAGGGCGCGCAATGCGGGCGTTTTCTTTTGGTTCGTTTTCTTGCACGGAAAAAGAAAATGAACATTTGCTGATTGGAGAAGAACCTTTTTTTCGACTCCTCGATCCCCATGTCCGGCGCATCGGCCGGAGGGCCTCAGAGAGTTTTGGCCAGCGCCAGATCGATCATCCCCTGGATCGCCCTGAGCGCGGGCTCGCGGATGTCCTTCGGCACCTTCACCTCACCATCCATCTGCTCCAGGCAGCGCGCCACGTCCGACAGGGTGATCTTCTTCATGTCCTTGCAGAACATCTTCTCCGATGCCGGGTAGAAATTCTTGTCCGGACAGGCCTTCCGGAGGGGATGGATCAGTCCTTTTTCCGTGCCGACGATGAAGGCGCCTGCTTCGGATTCCCGCGCATGCCGGATCATACCCGAGGTGGAGGTCACCACATCCGCGAGCTCGAGGATTTCCATCCGGCATTCCGGATGAGCCATGAACACCGCCTCCGGATGCCCGGCCCGCGCGGCGGCGACGTCCTCGACCGTGAGCCGATTGTGGATCGGACAATATCCCTCCCAGACGTGGATCTTTTTCCCGGTCCTCGACGCGGCGTATCGTGCCAGGTTCCGGTCGGGGGTCATGAGCATTTCGTCCGCGTCCAGGCTTTCGGCCACCTCCACCACGTTGGCCGACGTGCAGCAGATGGTGGAGAGCGCCTTCACGTCCGCGGTGGAATTCACGTAAGTGACCACCGGCATCGGCGGCAGCTCCTTCAACCTGGCCTCGAGCGCATCTGCGGTGATCATGTCGGCCATCGGGCAACCGGCGTCGAGGCGGGGCAGGAGCACCTTCTTGCCCGGCGAAAGGATCGATGCGGTTTCCGCCATGAAATGCACACCGCAGAAAACGATCACATCGGCCTCGGTCCGCGACGCCTTGATGCTCAGCTCCAGGGAATCGCCGCAAAAATCGGCGGCGTCCTGGATCTCCGGCGGTTGGTAGTTGTGAGCGAGCAGTATGGCGTTGCGTTCTTCGAGCAGACCGCGGATCTGGTGCTGTAAGGGATTCATGGCTTTTTCTTTGGGTTCTTCTCCAGTTTCATCGAAGAAGAGAGATTCGGATGATCCTCTCCTTTTGGCGCCGCCGGGTCAGGGGGAATACTCCAGGACGTCCGCGCCCTCGGGGATATCGAACTGGAAGAGGTCCTCCGGAAAATCCGGTTGAAAGCTGAAATCCTTGAAGAAGATGCGGGTTTCGTCCTCGTAGGCATTCGTGGTCATGACCTCCGAGACGTTGTAATCGGTCTTGGAAACGGTCAGGTAAACGGCCGAGATGTCGACGTTCTCCTGCTTGGGTTCCAGCTTGAGCGGATAGGCGTCCTCGGTATCCGACGGCTCCAGGCTGACCGTGAATCGTTTCCGAATGAGACCGATGTCCGAGAGGAAGGTAGCGCCCTTGCTGTCGCCCAGGATGTCCGTCGCCTTGCCGACGCTCACCTGATTGTCCTCGGGCTTCCAGATCCACACGGTATCCCCGTTCGTGATGAAAAACAGCCGCTCGGGGTAATCGTAGGCCCATCGCATCTTTCCCGGGTACTCGACGTAAAGGGTGCCCTCGGCCTCGTCGGTGATGTCCATGGCCTTCACGGTGGAGACCTGAACGAAGCCGGCAGTGAACGCCTTTCCCGAATACCGCTCCTCGACACGGTCCAGCACCGCATCCACATCGCCTTCGGCGGCCGCCGAAGCCGCAAGGGTGCCGCCGGATATCCAGATGACCGCGATCAGAATGAATGAAAGCACCTTTTTCATCGTAGTATCGCCTTGTTTGCGGTTCGGCTCGGTTCCATATGCGAATTGCGGGGTTTTGTAAACCCCGTCGGCCGTTTGCGGGCGGATCCTAATCCGAAAGAAGACGGGAGATGGCTTCGAAGTCCTCCGCATCGGAAAACGCCCCCAGATCGACGGCGGTCGCGGCGGGGTCGAGATGCTCGGTCCTGCCGAAAAGAAACAGGGCCAGTCTGTCGATCCGCTCCATGGCCGTGATCGCCTCCCGGGTGTCCATGGATCCCACCCGGATGCCGGTCATGACCAGGATTTCCATGTTGCTCTTTTCCAGCTGCTGCCTCGATCGTCGTGCCTGGATGAGCTGACGGAAGTGGAACCGCTTCCTTTCCATCAGCGCAATATAGGCGTCATGGACCTGCGGAATTTCGGAGAGCCACGCCAGGATAAAATCCAGCATCTCCGTCCAATCCGGGCGGTCGGTCGGATACAAGCGGAAAAAGCGCTCCAGAAAGCCGACCTGGAACGGCGTCTGCACCAGGGCGGCGTTCCGGAGCCGCAAGCGCGCAGACAGGAGGGATTTCTCCTGGTCCGGGGAGGCGTATCGACTCCCCAAAACAGCCTCGAGGGTTTCGTGGGTCGAAAAATCCAGGTGGAGACGGGCGACGATCGTCTCCGCCCCCCGGGCCGGCAGCTCGATCTTGACCGTGGCCTCGTGCGGCGGAAAGCGGAAACGGCCCGGAATCGGCGGTTCGGCCAGGCGTCGGATCACGTTTCCGACCGCCGCCTCGTCCAGCCCGGCGCCCTTCAAACGGGACTCCACCGTCAGGTGCAGCGCCTCGTCCGGGAAGAACAGCAGCTCGCGGAGAGTTTCGGCCTCCGCGTCGGCGTCGTCCCGCAGCAGCGAAGCCGCCTCCCCGGCATCGATGTCGCAGTAGGTCGATTCGATGAACCGGAGGACTTCACGCCCAACGGTCACGCCCCGGGCATAATGGCCGCGGATTTCGGCAATGAGGGCTTCGGTAAGGGTCGCAGAAGCGTTCAGGGACAAAGATCCTCCAGGTCGCGCGGAATCGGATTCAGAGATCGTCAGATATACTTGGCCATGAGCATCATGAGCTGATGCTTGTCGAGTGCGCCAGGCAGCTCCTCCTTGAGCTGGCCGTTGTCGAAGACGAAGATCTGGGGCACGCTCAGGATGTTGTACCGCCGGGCCAATTGCGGGTTGGGATCCAGGTTCAGCTTTCCGACGCGAACCCGTCCCCTGGCGTCATGGGCAAAGGCATCGACGATGGGGCTGACCTGGAGGCAGGTGCCGCACCAGGGCGCCCATGCGAACATCAGGACCGGGATCGGGCTTTTCAGCACCTTTTCCTGGAAATTGGCGTCGGTGACGAGCACGGGCTGTTCCAGCGCGGGGCGGGTTGGAACGGATGCGCCGCAGCGCCCGCATTTGGCCGCGGACCCCATCCGCGCCGGCGGGATGCGGTTTCTCGTCCGGCACTCGGGGCAGCGGACCAGGTAGGGACTTGCGGGTTGGCTCATAGCGGCGACTCCACTGTTTTTGATCGTCTTCGGTCGCTCCCTGACGCCACCGAGGGAGCCGCACCGCTCAGGACACACCGTACGCCTTCAACTTGTTGTGCAATGTCTTGCGGGTGATGCCCAATCGTCGGGCGGTTTCGCTCTTGTTCCCTCCCGTGGCGTCGAGCGTCTTCAATATAACGGCTTTTTCCACGGCTTCAAGGGTCGTCCCGTCGGCCGGAGGCGCCTCCACCGGCGGCTCGCAGGCAGCCGCCGGCTCATCCTGAAGGACGAGCGGGAGGTCCACGACGTCGACAAATTCGGTCCGGGTCAGGACCACCGCACTTTCGACCGCGTTCATCAGTTCCCTGACATTGCCCGGCCATGAATGCCGGACCAGGCGGTTCATCGCCTCCGGAGTGAATCCCTTGAGGGATTTCCGGTTTTTTTCGGAAAAACGCTTGAGAAAAACGTCGGCGAGGACCGGAATGTCTTCCCGTCTTTCGTTCAGCGCCGGCATGCGGATGGCCACCACGTTGAGCCGGTAAAAAAGATCTTCCCGGAAATCGCCCTCCCGCACGGCATCCTCCAGGTGACGGTTCGTGGCGGCAAGGACCCGGACATCGACGGGGATCACTTCTTCTCCTCCCACCCGGGAGAATTCCCTTTCCTGGAGCACCCGAAGCAGCTTGACCTGCATGGTGAGCGACATCTCGCTCACCTCGTCCAGAAACAGGGTACCGCCGTCGGCCAGCAGAAACTTGCCGTCCTTTCGCCGGTCCGCCCCCGTAAAGGCGCCTTTTTCATGGCCGAAGAGCTCCGAGTCGAGAAGCGTCTCGGTCAGCGCCGCGCAGTTGATCTTGATGAAAGGACCGTTGCGGCGGGCGCTGTTGTAATGAACGGCCCCGGCCACCAGCTCCTTTCCCGTGCCGGAATCGCCGGTGATCAGCACCGTAGCCTCGGTCGGCGCCACCTGGGCGACGCGCTCGAGCACTTTGGCCATGGCCGCGCTGCCGCCGATGATCTGGCCCTGTTCGAACTGTTCGGAAAACCGGGCCTTGAGGGTGCGGTTTTCCTCCCGCAGCCGGGAGTGCTCCACCGCCCGGTCGATGGTGACACGGAGCTTGTCGAAGTCAAGGGGCTTGGTGAGATAGTCATACGCGCCGGCCTTGATGGCCTCGACAGCGGCCTCGACCGATGAGTAGGCCGTCATGATCACGACCGGCACCGTGGGGTCCAGGCTCCGGATCCGGGGCAGGGCCTCCAGGCCGGACATCCTGAGCATCCGGACGTCCATCAGGACCAGATCGAACGGGCGTGATTCCACCGTGGCGACGGCGGTCGTGCCGTCGTCGGCTTCGCTCACGCCATATCCCCAGCCTGACAGAAGCGTTTTGAGCATCGTGCGATGGGCGCGGTCGTCGTCCACCACCAGCAGTTCAACGGGTCTGCGTTCCACCATCCATATCCTCCTCACCGTGAGGCTTCGTTCGCGAATCCGGCGATGGGCGGGGCCGACCGCCGCGCCCGGAGAAGCTCAGCGTCACGGTTGTCCCTTTGCCGACGCGGCTGTCCACGCGAATGGCTCCCTCCATGGCCTCCAAGATATTGTGCACGATCGCAAGCCCCAGACCGGTCCCCGCGTTGCGGGTCGTGAAATAGGGATCGAAGATACGGGCGAGGTCTTTCTCGGGGATGCCGCGTCCCGTATCCGACACCTGAATCCGAAACCCGTCCCCGCCGGGTTCTTCCGCGGCGGACATGACCAGCCGCCCACCGTCGGGCATGGACTCGATGGCGTTGAGACAAAGGTTGAAAAGGACCTGCCGGAGCAGGTCGGGGTCCGTCTGCCGTGGCGGAAGTGTCGGATCCGCAAGGGTCTCCACGGTGATTTCGTGCCCTTCGGCCCGGTCGGCAATCAGGCGCCGCATGTCCTCCAGGAGGTCGCCCAGCCGAACCGGCCGGGGAACCACGGCAATCGGTCTCGAAAATTCAAGCAACTGGCCCACCACCCGGTTCAACCGGTCCACCTCCTGGATCATGAGCCGGGCGGTGTCGCGATCTTCGGGCGCGTTCCGGTACCGCTCCCGGAAAACCGTCGCAAGCCCCTTGATGGAACTCAACGGGTTCCGGATCTCGTGGGCGACGCCTGCCGCCAGCTGCCCGATGGATGCCAGCCGCTGGGTTCTCGCCACCTCGCGTCTCAGGGCCACCACCTCCCTGCGGTCGCTGAAAAGAATGATCGTCCCGGCTGGCGATCCGTCCTCATCGCTCAGAGGGCTGGCGCTGACTTCAAGGGGAATGTGCCTGCCATCCGCGACGGGACAATCGATTTCACGGGCCAGCACCTGGAGGCCGCCGCCGAGATCCGCCGCCACCGACAGCAGGGCATCGGGGAGGACATCTCTTGGATCGGTCCCTGTCTTCACGGCGCCCTCCACCCCAAGGATCTCCCTGCCTTTCGGGTTCAGCAGGGTCACCCTCAGGGTATCATCCAACGCCAGCAGTCCAACGGGCATGTGCTCCACGACGCTCCCGGAAAAAGCCCGCTCTCTCGAAAGGGAAGCGCGCGTCGCCTGGAACGATTGCGCCATCAGCAGCAGGACGATGCCCGAAAAGCCGACCAGCAGCAAAACGGCGGCCATGGTCATGGTGTGCCGGAAACCGGCGCGATCCGCCGCCTCGACGGGGCCCATGTCCAGGCCAACGAAGATCATCTTCCGGGTCTCCTCCCAGTCGTCCATGGGCATGGATCGGGAAGGCATCCCCATCATGCCGGCGTGCCGCCTGCCCCTCACCCCGGGTCCCATCGTGGGCTCGAAACGGCGATACACCTCGAAAACCTTCTGATCGTCGGGTCCCTGCGCGATCCGCCAACGCAGCCGGTCCACTCCGTCTTCGGCCGCCGCCTCCGGCGGATATTCGAACCGGCCTCCGATCCGCAGGGGATCGCTGTGGGCGACAATGATGCCGTCGGTTTCGGTAACCGACAGATAAACGATATCGGGCTGCCGGGCCGTCTCCGCCAGGAGGCGCTGAAGCCGAAACCCCGACCTTCCCATCCCGATCATGCCGTGGCGGGTTCCGGCTTCGAAGGAGCGGATCAAGGCCTCCCCCTTCTCGGTCATCAACCTCAGGTTGTCGGCCTGCTGCCGCTGGAGCTGCTCACGGGCCATCAGCAGCACCACCGGAAGCATTACCACCGCGGCCCCGATGAAAATCCATGACGGTACGGCGGTCAGGGCGTTCCGGAACAAACGCTTCAGCTTCATGGCCTGTTTCTTTTTTACCCACATGTGTCGTCCACCACCCCACAGATCGTATATTTTTTACACAACTCGTTATGACGTGTCCAGCACGGGGTGTGCTTCCGCGCCGAGAATCAGCTTTATCAATCTGAAATCAATCTGAATTCGAAATTAAATTTGGATAAGGCGTTTCTTTGGCATTTCATGTGCAAACCACAGGCCAGCAGGATCGACAATGGAATCGAAACCCATTTACCCAACGCATCAAGAAGGAGGAGATGATGAAAGCACGAAACGCATTCATGATTCTGGCACTGGCGGCCATAGTCGGCCTTGGGACATATGCCTGGGCGGGAAAGGGCGACGGCGGAAGGGGACCGGATGGATACGGTCGGGGGATGGACCGCGGCGCCTGGGCGCTACTATCCGATGAAGAAGCCCAAAAGGCGTCAGAGGAGCGGCAGGCCTTTTTCGACGCGACCCGGCAAACCCGTCGGAGCATCCACCAGAAGCGTCTCGAACTGGCAAGCGAAATGGCGAAGGAGGCCGTGGATGAACCCCGCGTCAAGGCGCTTCAGAAGGAAATTTCGGACCTGAACGCCGAACTGGACCAGGAACGCCTCCAACACCGGCTGCGGATGAAATCGATCTCTCCGGATCTGGCGGGCGGCCCCGGAAGCTGCCTGCGGGGTGGAGGGACCGGCTACGGCCAGGGGATGCACCGCGGGATGGGCAGGGGCATGAGGGGCGGCGGCTCGGGCGGCTGCTACGGCGCCGGTAGATACTGATCCATCGGCCTTCGAAGAAAACAGAACCGACGCATCCAAAAAAACCGAGTACGACGACGAGTAGGGGTACGGGTACGATGAAGGTGATCTCGTACTCGTACTCAGTCCCGCAAGGACGGTACTCGTTCTCGTACTCGGTTTACTTCCTGCCCACACCCAACGGCCATCACCGGACCGGGACACAGGCGTTGGTTTCGGTTTTCTGCTGGACGATTCCGTGGAAAACCTGAACACCGCTTTTCGGGCAATGCCGCGAAATCCCGAAATTCAGTAGATGGACCGGGTGGTCTCGGCGCTGAAGATGTGAAGGTGATCGAGGTTCATGGTCACCGGCAGCCGTTCACCGACCTGGAAAGTTCTCCGGCCTTCGCTCCTGGCGATGAAATGGGTGCCGGAGAGATCGACGTGGAGATTGGTCTCGCTGCCCAGGGGCTCGACGACCTCGACGATACCGTCGACCGTCCAGCGGCGCCCCCCGTTTCCGCCGCCGACCGTCAGGTCCTCGGTCCTCAGCCCCATCACTACATCCATATTATCGTGAACCCGGGCATCCCCGCGGGGGGGAATCGGCACCGTGAGCCCGCCGTCGAAATTCAGGATTAGCCCGTCCGGCGAAGCGGCGACCCTTGCCGGAAGCAGATTCATCGGCGGGCTCCCGATGAATCCGGCCACGAAAGTGTTGACGGGTTCCTGGAAAATCTCCAGCGGCGCCCCCGCCTGCTCGATGTAGCCGTTGCGCATGACAACGATGCGGTCCGCCAGCGTCATGGCTTCCACCTGATCGTGGGTGACATAGATGATCGTGGATCGGACCTTCTGATGCAGCCGCTTGATCTCGGTGCGCATCTGGGTTCGAAGCTTGGCGTCCAGGTTCGACAATGGCTCGTCGAAAAGAAAGACTTTCGGATTCCGGACGATGGCCCGCCCCATGGCCACGCGCTGACGCTGCCCCCCGGAGAGTGCGTTGGGCCTCCGGAGCAGCAGTTCCTCGAGACCCAGTATGCGGGCGGCGGCGTCCACCCGCTCCTTGATTTCGGCCTTGGGCACCTTGCGTAGCCTGAGCCCGAACGACATGTTCTCGAAGACGTTCATGTGGGGGTAAAGCGCGTAGTTCTGGAATACCATCGCCACGCCGCGGTCCTTGGGCTCCACGGAATTGACGATTCGGTCTCCGATGGTGATCTCACCCTCCGAGATCTCCTCGAGTCCCGCGATCATGCGAAGCGTCGTGGACTTGCCGCATCCCGAAGGCCCCACGAGAACCACCAGCTGCCGGTCCTCGATGTCGAGATCGATGCCGTGGACGACCTCTTCCCTGCCGTACCGCTTGACCACGTTCTTGAGTATCACGCCCGCCATTGCACCGCACCGTCTCTTTTCTTCCCGGAACCGGAATCTGGAAAAGATATTGAATCCGCCATCGGTTTCGACTCGGAAATTCACCAGATTCCGCACGGCAAGTCAAGCGCTCTTTCCGCTGCCCGCGCTTTCGCGGTTCGCGCCCCGGCCGGCAATTTTCATTCGATCGCCGCCGCTTTTTCTCCTTGACTCACCCGACCGCTCTCTATAGAGCTGAAGTCAATCGCCTGGAGGGGAAAATCCCCCCAGGTCCGGAAGACGTTGACCGGGCGGCCGAGGCTGCCTGCTCATCGCCTATCAGCGTCCATTCGCGTATGGCAATTCCGGGCGAACCGCCCCGCCTGCCAGGGTGGGAAGCGGGACGCCGCCGGATGGACCCCAACCAGCCAATCGGGAGAGGAGGAACGCGTTATGAAGCTTCGGAAACCGACAGTGATCCTGCTGGCCGCTGCGTTTGTCCTGATCGGGATCGGGGACGCCCTGGCCGCGCCCACCGAAATTCAATGGTGGCACGCCATGCGCGGCGCCCGGGAAGATTCCCTCGTCAAGATCGTCGACGCCTTCAACGCCTCGCAGGACCAATTCAAGGTCGTGGCGACGAACAAGGGCAACTACGACGAGGTGATCGTCGCCACCGTGGCCGCCTACCGCGCGAGGAAACATCCCCACATCATGCAGTCCTTCGAGGTGGGCACGCTCACCATGATGCTCTCCGGCGCGATTTACCCGGTCTACCAGCTCATGGCCGACAGAGGCCACCAGATCGACTGGCAGGCCTACATCCAGCCGGTGCTCTCCTACTACGTGGATGCCAACGACAACCTGCTGTCCATGCCGTTCAACTCCTCGACGCCGGTCATGTATTACAACAAGGCGCTCTTCGAGAAGGCGGGACTCGAGCCGTTGTCCAAGACGGAGGCGGTCACCTGGGATGAGATGGGTGACATCACCGCCAAACTGGTGGCCGCGGGCGCTCCCAAGGGCATGGTCACCGGCTGGCAGTCCTGGTTGCAGATCGAAAACTACAGCGCCATCCACGACCTGCCCTTTGCCACCAAGGACAACGGATACGCCGGTCTCGACTGCGAGCTCACCATCAACAACGACCAGGTCGTCAAGCACATCGAACGGCTCAAGTCCTGGATGGCCGACAACCGGTTTTCCTACGAGGGGCGGAAGTACCAGGGCCCCCAGGGCGCATTCATCGCGCAGAATGCCGCCATCTACATGGACTCCATCAGCGCCATCGGGGCGCTCAAGAAGAACGCACAGTTCGACTGGGACGTGGCGCCCCTTCCGGTGGAAGCCGACATGGCCAACCCCCAGAACAGCATCATCGGCGGCGCCTCCCTGTTCGTCATGAAGGGATTCTCCGAAAAGGAATACCAGGGCGTTGCCGATTTCCTGGCCTTCATGGCCAGGCCGGAAATCCAGGCGGACTGGCACGTGGAGACGGGCTACTTCCCCATCACCATGGAAGCCTACGAGGCTCTGAAAACCAAGGGTTTCTATGACCAGGAGCCCTACCAGGAGGTCGGCCTCCAGCAGATCACCCGGCGCAAGCCCACCCCCAACTCCCGCGGGCTTCGCCTCGGCTACTTCCCCACGATCCGCGACATCATCAACGAAGAGATGGAGCTGGTCTGGAACAACTCCAAGACGCCGCGGCAGGCGCTGGACGATGCCGTCAAGCGCAGCAACGACAAGCTTCGCGAGTTCGAAAAGACCAACAAATGAGGTCTTGGGCCAACCACTGACGTCAACGGCGGGACGCGCTCCGGTCCCGCCGAAGCCCCCACCGTGGCCGACATGATCAAACGCTCCATTTTCAGATCGAAGCTGCTGCCCTACCTGCTCATCACGCCCCAGGTGCTGGTGACCCTGACGTTCTTCTACTGGCCGGCCGCGCAGGGGCTCGTCCAGTCGGTGATGCTGAGCGATCCCTTCGGGCTTCGCAGCCGCTTCGTATGGTTCGACAACTTCGTCACCCTTTTCACCGACCCGCTCTACCTGAAATCGGTCGGCATCACTCTCATCTTCAGCCTGGCGACGGCCTTGATTTCCATCGCCTTCGGGCTCTTGATCGCCAGCATGGCCAACCGGGCACTGCGCGCAAAGGCCATGATCCGGACGATGCTCATCTGGCCCTACGCCGTCGCGCCCGCCATATCCGGCATCCTTTGGCTTTTTCTGCTTCACCCGTCCTTCGGCGTGGTGGCCTTTTTCATCAAGCGAAGCCTGGGCATCAACTGGAACCCGGTACTCATCGGAACGGATGCATTCATTCTCGTGGTGATCGCCAGTTCTTGGAAACAGATCAGCTACAACTTCGTTTTTTTCATGGCCGGCCTCCAGGCGATCCCTCATTCGCTGGTGGAGGCGGCGGCCATGGACGGGGCCGGTCCGATGCGGCGGTTCTGGGCCATCACGTTTCCCCTGTTGTCTCCCACGCTGTTCTTTCTCATGGTCATGAACGTGATCTATGCCTTCTTCGAGACTTTCGGCGTCATCCATACGGTGACCCAGGGCGGGCCCGGCGGCGCCACCACCACCCTGGTCTACAAAGTCTACCAGGACGGATTTCTCGGGTTGAACCTGGGCTCCTCGGCGGCGCAGTCCGTCATCCTGATGGCCTTGATCATCACCATCACTGTCCTTCAGTTCCGGCTCGTGGAACGCAAGGTTCAATACTCGGTGTAAAACGATGGTTGAACGGACACCCATTCTCGACGCCCTGACCTACGCCATCCTGATGATCGGAATCTGCATCGTCGGATTTCCCATTTTCTACACCGTCATCGCCGCCACCCTCCCCCTGGAGGAGGTGGCCAAGGTGCCCATGCCGATGATTCCGGGCGATCAGTTCTGGGTCAACATCAACGCCGCATGGGCGCATGGCAACCTTGGACGGCAGATCCTGAATTCCTTCGTGATGGCCTCCGGCATCACCATCGGGAAGATCGTGGTGTCCATGCTGGGGGCTTTCTCCATCGTGTACTTCGACTACCGGTTCCGGAAGGTCGCCTTTGCCACGGTCTTCTGCACGCTCATGCTTCCGGTCGAGGTCCGGATCCTGCCCACCTATGAAATCGCCGCCAACCTGTTCGGCCCGCTTCAGTGGCTGATCGACGTCCTCCATCTCGACGGCTTCGCCCGGTGGTGGCTCGGAAACGATTTCGAATTCCGCCTGGAGCTGAGCCTCCTGGACAGCTACGCTGGGCTGATCCTTCCCCTGGTGGCCTCGGCCACCTGCACTTTCCTGTTCCGCCAATTCTTCCTCACCATTCCCGAAGAACTCTGCGAGGCCGCGAAGCTCGACGGGGCTTCGGCCATGATGTTCTTCCGCAAGATCCTGCTGCCCCTCTCCATGACCAACATCGCCGCGCTCGTGGTCATCGAGTTCGTCTACGGGTGGAACCAGTATCTCTGGCCGCTTCTGATCACGACGGACCCGGAGATGACCACTGCGGTCATCGGGCTGCAGGACCTCATTCCCCAGATCGACGATGTGCCCAATTGGAATGTCGCCCTGGCCGGCGCGCTGATCGTGATGCTCCCGCCGATCCTCGTCGTCCTCTTCATGCAACGCTGGTTCGTCAAGGGGCTGGTGGAACGTGAAAAATAGCCGCCGAGAGTCATTGACGGAATTGTTGGCGTCTGATTAGATACTTACATGCATCGCATCAAACGCTGGATCAGTTTCGATCAGAAGGACTACGACCTTCTGAAAATCGTCAACGAGGTCGCGAACCGGGAAAGATCCTACAAGCACCTCAAGCAGGAGTTCTATCCCTACTTTCATCCCCAGGGCATCAAGGAACTGGCCGAAACCCGGGGGCTTCGCATCGCCTACACCGTCATCAGCCTGCTGACCTCTCTGGAGATCGGCAAGGTGAGCGACCGCCTGAGCGCCCTTCGCACGCTTCGCGACGAGGTCATGAGCACCGCCGAGGGCACGCTGCGGACCAATACCGCCAGGGTGCTGGTCCAGATCATGAAGGAGCTGGTCAGGGCCCGGGGCGACGACGAACGCCAGCTGGAGCTTGCCCACGACTTCCGCGTCACCGCGGCGGGCAATCCGCGAAAGGTTCGCGAACAGCTCCGGCGCCACTATCTCCTGGAGATGCCCGAAGACGGCAACCAGATCGCGTTCGACGACCATGTCCACGACGCCAATACCAAGGGCCGCAAGTCTCCGACCCATCTCATCATGGATGCATGGATCAAGGGCATCCGCCGGCTCACGGTCATCTATTACAATTTCGTGGAGGCCCGGGTGATTGCCGAACTGCTGGAAGCGGCAGCCATCATGGGCATCACCGTTCAGATCGGCATCGAGTTCTCCGCCCGGCACCGGGACCGATACGCTCAACTGATCTGGACACCGATGGGATTCCGCGACGTACAGGATTACCTGTGTTTCCTGGCCGAGCCCGAAGTCATCGCGTTTTTTCAGAAAGGCCGGGGGGTGTCGGCGTTCCAGCAACGCTACGTCATGGCGGTGCTGGAGAAGTACAATTCGAAAATCCGGCACGACCTTGCCGATCGCTTCGGGATCACCTTCGAAGCCGTGGGAAAAAAGGCGTTCCGTGAGTTCGTCGGCACCGGTCAGGCATCGCTGCTCCACCTGTCCAAGTTCCTGCACAACGGCGTTCTGGAGGCGATGCGAAAGGAAATCGGCCGGCTCCGACAGGCCTACCCCGAAGCGGACGAGGAGGAGCAGCGGCGGATGGAGGAACGCGTCGAAGCCATGAACGTCTTCGACTCGGACACCCTGAAATCGGAGTACCTCTGGCCGGAGAACAACCCCGAAATCCATGATCCCGGGAAGCCGTCCGATCACGAGGACACGCCCGAACTTCTGAAATTGCGGCCGGAGGAGGTGCTCGACCGGCTGATGCACCTGCCCGCGACCGGAAGCATTACCCTCAACCTGAGCAATCTCAGAGCGGAGGATGTCCTCGAGATCCTCTACAACTGCGAAGGCCGGATTTCCCGCCTGGAGCTCTTCAACCTCAAGGACTTCGCCTCCGGCCGAACCGACCACCTGCCCGATATCGAACGGTTGATGCAGGCCCTGAACAGCGGCAGCGTCATTGCCCTCAAGCGGGTGGTCCAGACACTCATCGACAGCGTGGAAAGCCGGGAAAGCCACGACCGCGACGATCGGATCCGATCCATGATCGGAATCCTCCACGATCTCTACACCATGGGAAGCTATTACAAGGCCGCGCCCTTGACCACGATGATCGGCAGCGACTCCACCGGCCGTTCTCCCATGGTCCATGGCATGGGGCTCGCCCTGCTCGAAACACTGCCCAAGCGCACCCAGCGCCGGGTCCGCCGCGGGGCCGGCCAAACCTCCAACCTGTTTCCCGTCAGGATGTCCGTTCATCGCCGGGTCACCTATGAACCCAGGAGCGGCCACACGCCGACAGCACGCCGCTGGCATTCCTGGTGCCGGCACACGCCCGGATTTCGCGGTCTCGGTTTCGCCCGCAAAATCGACTGGCTGACCCAGGAGCACACCACGACACTCACCGAGTATGCCAACGTCGTCGCCCTTGGGGGCGTTCAAGAGGAACGCACCAACGGCCTTCGGCTCGAACCTTCGACGTCACTTAAGCGCAAATCCCCTTTCGCCTGGCGGTATCTCAACAGTAGCCTGAGAAACATCATGAAGGTCCTGGTGGGTTTCATTCCGGCCTTTCTGGCCTTCTACCTCACCAAGGACTGGTGGTTCCTGGCATGGTTCGGAGCCTTCATATGGTTCGCCATCACGGGATTCCGGAACATCCTTCAGTCGGTCATCGGCGGGGGGGGAATACGCCGATCGCCCCTGCTGCGATGGGGCGACTACGTCAGTTGGAGCCGAATCTCCGATTCGCTGATGTGGACGGGGTTTTCAGTCCCCCTGCTCGACTATCTGGTGAAAACCGCGCTGCTGGACCAGACTTTCGGCATCACGGCCGGAAGCGATCCGGTCGCCCTCTATGCCTTCATAGGACTGGCCAACGGCATCTACCTGTCCTCCCACAATATCCTGCGTGGATTTCCCAGGACGGCCGTCGTCGGCAATTTCTTCCGCAGCATCCTTTCCATTCCCGTGGCCATCGCCCTGAGCAGCCTGATCGGCACGCTGCTCGCCGCGGCGGGCTACACGGAAGTGGCCGTCATCCTTCAGAAATGGGCTGCCGTGATCTCCAAGGCCGCATCGGACACCGTGGCCGGGTTCATCGAAGGCGCCGCCGACCGCCAGACCAACATCGGCATGCGGTTCAGGGACTATCGAAGCCGGCTGTCGCTGCTGTTCAACACCTATTCACAGCTCGAGCTCCTCTTCCCGGAAACCCAGGTCCTCGAACTGCTCGAAGCCCAGGAGACCGTCCAGCCGGCCAGTTCGTCGGAGGCGAAGGATCTGGAGAAGATCCTCATCATCATCACCCTGGATCTGCTCTATTTCTGGATGTACAAGCCCAGGTCCAGGAGCGCCTTCCGCTCCCTACTGTGGTCGCTGAGTCGTGAGGAGCGTCGAATCCTCATCGGCACCCACGGACTTCTGCTCCGCCAGAAGCAGGTCAGTCAGATGTTCATCGACGGCATCGTCGGGCGGCATTTCTCGAAGGCGCTCGCCTTTTACCTGGACCGGGCGCCGGAGTACCTGGACGCCGTTCAGGTGATCAGCTACAGGGTGGGCGATTCGGGGGAATCGGCATCTTTCGATCAAGGGCCGAGCTATCGATGGGACACCATAGGGGGCCTGGCCAAATCGAAAGTACAGATCCGGTGCGCCCTTCACACCACGGAAGACCAGTGACCAACGGAGCAGACGATGATCATTACGGAAATTCTCGCCCGGAATGCGCGAATGTACGGTCCGGATACGGCGCTCATCGAACGGACGCCTGAAAAAGGGCTTCGCAGGGAGATCAGCTGGAAGGATTTCGACGATCAGGCCAACCGGATCGCGCGGGTCCTGATGGAAAGAGGCATCCGCAAGGGCGACCGCGTGGTCCAGCTCATGATGAACTGCATCGAGTGGCTGCCGGTCTACTTCGGCATCCTCCGCACCGGCGCGTGGGCGGTCCCCCTGAACTTCCGCTTTCGATCGGCGACCATTCTCAAATGTGTGACCACGGCCGAGGCCAGGGCGTTTGTCTTCGGACCCGAATTCATCGAACGCATCGATGCCGTCAAGGATTCGCTGGATGTCGAAGTCAGGCATTACCTGTTCGTGGGACCCGGGGACCGGCAGCCGGATTATGCGGAGAACCTGTACAGGTCGGCTTCCGGGGTCTCGGCGGATCCGCCGGGGGTTCCCATCGATCTGGAGGACGAAGCAGCCCTCTACTTCACTTCCGGCACCACCGGCACCCCCAAGGCCACGCTGCTCACCCACCGGAACCTGGAGTTTGCCTGCTATTTAGAAAATCGCCACCACAACCAGAGCCGTGAAGACAATTTCCTTTGCATCCCTCCCCTCTATCATACCGGCGCCAAGATGCACTGGTTCGGCAACTTCATCGTCGGGGCCCGCGCGGTGATTTTGAAGGGAATCGAACCCAGGTGGATTCTGGAAGCCATCTCGGAGGAGAAGGTGACGGTCGTCTGGCTCCTGGTGCCGTGGGCGCTGGATATCCTTTTCGCCATCGAAAGCGGCGAACTCAAGCTGCGCGATTACCGCCTCGATCAGTGGCGGCTCATGCATATCGGCGCCCAGCCCGTTCCGCCCAGCCTCGTCAAGGAATGGCTAAAATTCTTCCCGCACCATCAGTACGACACCAACTACGGCCTGACGGAGGCCACCGGCCCCGGCTGCGTTCACCTGGGACTGGACAACATCCACAAGGTCGGCGCCATCGGCAGGCCGGGCTTCGATTGGGAATACCGGGTCGTGGACAACACCTTTCAACCGGTGCCGAAAGGCGCTCCCGGAGAGCTGTTGGTCCGGGGGCCGGGCGTGATGCGGGAATACTACCGGAACCCGGAGGCCACCCGTGAAGCCCTGGTCGACGGCTGGCTGGCCACGGGGGACATCGCCAGGGAAGACGAGGACGGGTTCATTTGGCTGGTGGACCGAAAGAAGGACGTGATCATCAGCGGTGGAGAAAACATCTATCCCGTTGAAATCGAAGACTTCCTTCAGGCCCACCCCAAGATCCAGGATGTCGCCGTCATCGGACTGCCCAGCTTGAGGCTGGGCGAGATCACCGCCGCCATCGTCGACATCAAACCCGGAAAGACCCTGACGGCGGGGGAAATCGAAGCCTTCTGCGAACCGTTGCCCCGCTACAAGCGGCCGAGGAGAGTCATCTTCGGGAAAGTGCCTCGCAACCCCACCGGAAAGATCGAGAAACCCAAGCTTCGCCAGCAGTACGCCGGCATCAGCGAAAGCTTCAGAATCAACGGGGGATAGCGGGGTCTATTTTCTCGATGATGGCGCCCTCCTCATCGAGAAGAAATAGTAGAAAGCCGTTCCGGGCGGCGTCGCCGGCAAGTTCCCGGTATCGGACGGCCTGGAACTCGACCTTCGCGCCTTTACGCCTCGGAAACAGGGGCAGGCAAGCCGCCGCCTCTTCCCGCTTCATGAAAAAGGGGAGGAAGGACACATCCAGATCCTTCAGATATTGGCCCGCGAAGGTCTCCTCACCGTCCACGGTCTGCACATACACCCAGACCATGGGATTTCCCGAGATCGAACTCCCCATAAGTCAAACTCCCCTGTCTCCCGATCCTTCGGGGCGACCGCCGGCCCGCCTGACGGCCAGGCCATAGAACCGGAATAAAAGTATGGTCAGGTTGATCATCAACACGACGGACAGGAGGCTGCTCGCCGCCAGGTCCATGATAATGCCGCCGGACAACAGTCCGTTGATCCAGCTCAGCACGATTTCGAGATAGAGAAAAGCCAGAAAAAGAATGCCGGAGCTTGCCAGGATCTCCCAGGCAAACGGCCTGGTGATGACAAAGCTTCTGCGAATGGCCTCCCGTGCGGCATCTCCGTCCAGAACGATGCTGAACTCGGCCAGAGCCAGGCGCGCATAGGCGATCAGGCCGGGAATGATCAATGCCAGGAGGCCGACAACGATCAGCACATGGCTGATCAGGTTTGCGAGGATCATCTTGTCCCACAGTGCAACGCCCACCACGGCGCCGTCTTTGAGAGACCACGGCTCCCCGGCCTCGATGCGCGCCAGCCAGAAGATCAACGCTCCGGTATAGATCGGCTGGTACATAAACTGGATCAGGTAGGACAATCCGAGCAGACCGGACTTGGATGTGGATTCGTCCGCCATGAAAGGCAGCGCGACGTTGAGTGCGACCACGGGAAGGTAGAGCAGAAGAAATGGGATCCCGATCTTCATTCCGTAGATTCGGAAAAACCCGAGCGTCTCGATCAGCCGGCGGATGGGGGCGGGTTGGTGGATCATAAGGTCTCCGGCACCCCCTAACCGTTGAATTCGATCTCAACTCTGCGGTTGAGCTGTCGGCCTTCGAATGTTTCATTGGAGGCAATGGGGTTCTCCGGCCCCATGCCGAACGTTTGGGCTCGCTCGGGAGCCACGCCCTTGCCGACGAGATAGGTCTTCACGATATTGGCCCTGAATTCGGAAATTTTCACATTGTATTCATAGCCGCCGGACGCATCGGTGTATCCTCGGATGTCGACGGAAACCTCCGGGTGGTCCTCCAGGACGCGAGCGGTCTGCTCCAGCACCTCATAGGCCTCCGGGGTCAATTCGTTGGAATTGGTCTGGAAATAGACCAGGAGCGATGCTCCGGGAATCTCGGCGGCCGGCCTGGCGGTGCCGGACCCGGCATCCGTTTGTCCCGTGGGTCCAGTAGCGGCCACCATCTCGGCGGGAGCGGATTCCGGGAGCGATTCCTCCACGATCTCCCTCGGCGGGCGGATCGGCCTCACCCGCGGCGCAGCGGGGAGACCTGCTTCAGGGGATTCGGCAGCGGCCGCTTCCGTGGAGGAGGCTGGGGAAGAAGGCGCCGCCGGAGCCGCCGGCGTCGCGGTATCCGATGCGGCAACCTCCGCCGGGGTGGAGGAGGCAGCCGGCGTTTCCGATCGAACCGCCGGACCCGCCGGGACCGCAATGGCGCGGTCGGCGGCCTCGGGGTTCGCTCCGATCAGCCGGACGAACCTGCCGGGGGCCGAAAAGACCAGATAACCGGCGATGACGCACAGGAAAAGGATGATGATGCCGTAAATCCAGTGGTCGCTTGGGCTGAGACGCCGCGTGCCGTAAGAGGTCTGGTCCTGAATGTAACCCGGGTAGGACGCCGGAGGAGCGGCCCCGGCGATGGCGCCCGGCATCTGGTAAGGCAGGCCGGGGTCCGGGTTCTTTCTCGAAACGGACTGGATCTTGAGCTCCTCCGTACACTCTTTGAGAATCGAGATCCCGACGGTTTTTTCCCCCTGCACGAAGGCCGTCAGCAATGCGTGGTCGCAAATGATGTTGATCAGTCGGGGGTAGCCTTCGGAATAGCGGTAGATCTCCTTGAGCGCCTCGCCATCGAAGATTTTGCGGTCGCAGCTCGCCACGGAAAGACGGAACTGCACGTAATCTGCGATCTCGTCCTCATCCAGGGGCTCGATGTTGTAGTTGATGGTGATCCGCTGCCGGAGCGGCCGGTTTTTCTGATCGAGAATAATGTCGTTGAACTCGTTCTGGCCGACGAAGAAGATATTGAGCAGCTTCGTGTAATCCTTTTCGATGTTGGACAGCAGACGAATCTCCTCCAGCAGCTCGGAGGTCAGGCGCTGGGCCTCGTCGACGATCAGCAGCACCTTTTTCCGCTCGGACTCGCAGCGGATGAGGAAGCCCTCGAAGGCCTCCAGAAAGCTCTCCTTGCTCTCGAACCGCCGGTCGAGCTTGAACGCCCTGGAAATGTAATTGAAGAAGTCGAGCTGGTTCAATCCGGGATCCGGCACCGTCGCCACCACGGTTTCATCTCCGAGACTCTTCAACAGGGCATTGATAAGGGTGGTTTTCCCGGTTCCGACATCTCCTGACAGCAGCAGAAACCCCCGGTTGTCGAAGATGCCGTACTTCAGAATCGCGAGCGCTTCCTTGTGTTTTTCCCCCAGCCAAAGGAACCGCGGATCCGCCGCGATCTGAAACGGTTTGGCATTGAGACCGAAATGTTCGAGGTACATTGAGACTCCTCTGATAGCCCGGAAACACGCTTCATTCGCTGCTGCGCCTCCGCCGGCTGCAGCAACGATTTCCCAAAACACGCCATGTGGCGCTTGAATTTCCCTACAAACGTGAAGAATCCCTCCGCCCACCCGGCGTTGTGATCCTCACCGCGCCTTGCCCGCATGCCGACATCAAATTTCTACCAGAAGCCGACGCGCATGATCCGCCTCCTTGAAAGACTTTTTCATCGCCAGTGCCTGCTCCAGCGCTTTGCGGGCCGCCTCGGTTTCCCCTTTTTTCAGATAGGCCATTGCCAAATGATAGCGGACCGTCGGATTTTGCGGAAGTTTCGCCGCGCTGTCGACAAGTTCCTGGATGGCGCTGTCGACCAGACCCTTACGGAGGTAAACCAGTCCCAGGGTGTCCATTACACCAGGATCTTCCGGCAGCCTTTCCTTCGCCTTCCTTGCCAGGTCAAGCGCTTCATCGAGGTCCCGTTCGGCCTCCGCCAGCAGGTAGGCAAGATTGTTGGCCGCCGGCGCAAAATCCGGGGTGATCTCAAGTGCCTTGCGGTAGTGGATTTCGGATTGCCCGGGTTGGTCCGTGAGGTCGTAAATACTTCCGATGAGGGTATGGATACCCGGCTGATCCGGATTTTTGGCCAGCGCTGCCTCATAATTTTGAATGGCCATTTCCGCTTCATTCCGCTGAAGGTGAACCCGTGCCAGGGCAAAATAGGGCGGCATGAAGTCCGGATGATGGCTCAGTGCCTTTTTGAACACCTCTTCGGCTGCCTCGGTGCGGCCCATGGCGAGGTAGACATCCCCCTTGAGGCTGTTGAGAACGGCAAGAACCCGGTTGTCGTCTCCCACCTTCCGGATTTGGGCGTCACACCGGTCGAGCGCGTCCTGGAATCGATTCTGGGACCCCAAGGTCAGCACTATCTGGCTGAATACGTCCACCAGCCGCGGATTGATCTCCATCGCGGCCTCGAAGTGCTCGATGGCGGCTTCCGGTCGGCCGAGCCCTCGCAATGCCAGCCCAAGTCGAAAACGGCCGACAGGGTTGTCAGGGTCCTGCCGAACCAGGGTGTCGAAGCTGGCCCGCGCTGCCTCGAATCGTCCGCGATAGAGGTTGGCGTTTCCCTGGATCAGAATCGCCATCGGGTTTCCAGGCTGTGCTTTCAAGACTTTATGGGCTTCCGCATCCGCAAGATCGAAAAGCCGCTCACGCATGTAAACTTCAGCGAGCATGAGCCGGGCGCCGGGGTGATCCGGCATCAGGTCCAGCAGTTTGTTGATCGCCGACTTGGCCGCCTGGTGATCTCCGCGATTGAAATGGGCCGCTCCTTTGAAAAAATGCGCCCTGGCCGATCTGGGATCCTGCTCGACGACACGGTCAAGCAGCGGAAGCGCCTCGTCGAAGCGCCCCGCGGAAACCAGTAACTCTCCCTTGAGCAGCATGGCTGGCAAATACCCCGGGTCCTGCTCGAGAGCAGTGTCCAGCATGCGAAAGGCTGCATCGGCATCATCGTTGCGGAAATGAAAGCGTGCCACAGTCATTCGGAGTGCCGGGTCATCGGGCTTCAGATCGAGCGCTCGCTGGTAGTTCTGAAGCGCAGCATCCCGGTTTCCGGTTTCATCGAAGAAGGCGGCCGCGGCCAGGTGTATGGCCGGATTATCGGGTTCGATGTCGATCGCCTCGAGGTAAGCTGCCTCGGCATCATCGTTTCGGCCCTGGCGCCAATAAAGGCCGGCAAGGGCGATCGTCAGTTCCCCCCTTCGATGGCTCGATGCGAGACCTTCCCGGATCACTTTTTCGGCATCCTCGAAATTCTGTTGCCCCACGTAATGATCCGCAAGCGATTTTCGCGCCTGGAAGTGATCGGGCGCTCTGGCGATGGCATCCCTTAAGTTCTTTTCCGCCGCATCGGTCCGCCCAAGTCGTGCCTGGGCCCCGGCGAGACCCAGGCGGGCATTCACCTGGTCCGGATCCAGCTCGACAACGCGGGCGAACTGCGCCGCCGCCCCTTCAAAGTCATCGGCCTTTGCCTTCAGATTCGCCATCAGCAGAAGGGAATCCACGTGATTGGGATCTCTCTCCAGGACAAAGGCCGCCTTCCCGGCAGCGGCATCCAACTGGTCGGCGAGCAGGAGAAATGTGCCCAGCCGCGCCTGGATATCCAGGTTCTCCGGCTCCAGGTTGGCGGCGGAGGAATACGCCCGGTATGCCATGGCGGCGTTACCCAGCTTGAGATAGGTTGTCCCCAGCCCGATGTAGGCTTCCGCATCCTCAGGGTCGATCTGGACGGCATTCTTGAACTCGATCTCGGCGGCCCGGTAATCGCCTTTATCAAGGTACGCGTGCCCGCTTTTCAGATATTCCGCTTTCTTGTCTTCATCGGAAGCGCACCCGGCAGCGCCGAGCCACATCAGAATCAGAATCCCGGCAATCGCCCACCTTTTCCGCATTTGGATTCCCCCTTGACAGCCATTTAATGAAATCTTCGATCCGTGTGAGTTCAAAGCCTTCAGGATCACCGGACGAGCGGAGCCTTCGGCCCCCTCCGGATGGGTGCCGTGCGGCGGGTCACTCAAACCGTGCGGAACCGTATCACAGCCTGTGAGCATCCTCAATTGGCGGCCATGCAGCGGCAGCGGTTCCCCTTGCAGTCCCGCGCGCAAAACAGCCTGTGCGCCAATGCAAAATAACTCATAATCGGATGTTATTATAGAAAAATAATCTCGTACGCTTGGATATTTCGGCAGCTGCCCGCCATCAGCCCTGAAACCCGGGCCCTCACCACCGGAATTGGCCCCGCCCTCGGCCGGCACGACAACGCCCCACACCTCACGGCTCACGGCCCACGGTTCACGGCTCACGACTCACGGTTCACGACTCACGGTTCACGACTCACGGTTCACGGCTCACGGCCCACGGTTCACGGCATGTTGCTTTTCCAGAAAGAGTGTACTAATGTGCAAACAATGCTGTGGACCTGCCACTGTGATACTCCTGTTGCATCTGAAACGACACCTTCATCCACAAGCAATGCGAAGTGAGCTCAAGGGACTCATAGGCCTGGTTGCCGGTGATGTTCCTTTGCTGTTTTTCCGGACGATCGTCCAGGCGGGCATGGACATCGGAGACCACCCTGGAAACCGTTGTTGCCGCTGGGGTTCGCAGTGATCCGGACGCGTCGATGCGGAAACCGTAAAAATTTCTGCAGACGGGAAAATTGATTTGCCGATGATAAGAGAGATGGCTCATCCTCCCCTGGAGCGAGGATTAATCGAGAAGAGGGCAGTAGAACCATTATGAACCAGAAAGTTCCTTCGACAGACAGTCTGATCCAGCGTCTCAAGGAAATCTCCACCTGGGTGTCCTCGGTGCGGGACCTCGACCGGCTCCTGGAATTGATCATGGAGACTGCCTCCAGCGTGTTGAGTGTCAAGGCCAGTTCCTTGCTGCTGCTGGATCAGCGGACACAGAAGCTGGTGTTCCGGGCCACCACGGGTGAAATGCGCCGGCAGGTCAAGGCCTTTACCGTGGACGTCGGCAAGGGGATCGCGGGCCACGTGGCCAAGACCGGCGAACCGCTTCTCATCCCCGATGTTTCGAAAA
This sequence comes from Desulfobacterales bacterium, assembly GCA_049366795.1. Taxonomy (GTDB): domain Bacteria; phylum Desulfobacterota; class Desulfobacteria; order Desulfobacterales; family UBA5852; genus CALNZV01. Next base: position 12,412 of record JBMNCP010000060.1, on the reverse strand, counting down.
ACCCGTTGTGGGACAGCGGCATCAGCAAATCACTCCACTTCGAAACCCGTTCCATCGCTTGCGCTCCCCTGAAAGTGGACGACCGGACCGTCGGTGTACTTCAGATCATCGACAAAATCGACGACTCCCCTCTTTCGGAAGCGGATCTCGAACTGTTGTCGGTATTCACCGAAGCCGCGGCGCAAGCCATCGCCAATGCCGAACGCTTCGAGCAGGTGCAGCAGGAGAACCGGGACCTTCGCCAGGAGCTTTCCGCCAAGCACCAGTTGATCGGCGAGAGCCGCCACTTCAAGAAGGTCGTCGCGGAAGCCCTCAAGGTGGCCCAATCCAACACGACGACGCTGATTCTGGGAGAAAGCGGAACCGGCAAGGAGGTGCTGGCCCGGCTCATCCACAATTCCAGCAAGCGGGGGGATGGTCCCCTGGTCATCCTGAACTGTGCCGCCATGCAGGAGACGCTTCTCGAAGCCGAACTCTTCGGCTACGAAAAAGGCGCGTTTACCGGCGCTCTGAAGCGAAAGATCGGCAAGTTCGAGCTGGCTCACGGCGGCACCATCTTTCTCGACGAAATCGGAGAGATGAGCGGCGGCATGCAGGCCAAGCTGCTTCGCGTGCTTCAGGAAGGCGTCTTCTACCGGGTGGGGGGAAACGATTCCATTTCAGTGGATGTGCGGGTCCTTGCCGCCACCAACCGGGATATCGCCAAGGATGTGGTGGAAGGCAAATTCCGGGAGGATCTCTACTACCGGCTCAACATCGTCCAGATCCGCATGCCGGCGCTCCGGGAGCGCCGTTCGGACATCCCCCTGCTGGCCGAGCATTTCCTGGAGCGGTTCAAGCGCGAAAGGGGCATCCAGAAGCTCAGGCTCTCCGGTCAGGCCATCGAAAAAATGAAGGGCTACGAATGGCCGGGCAACATCCGCGAGCTTCAGAACGCGATCGAGCGGGCCGTCGTCATGGGCGAAGGTCCGGAAATTCGTCCGGAAGACCTTCCGATATTTGCGTCCCGTCCCGTCGAGTCCGGCCTGGAAGTCGGCCTGACGCTGAGTGAAGCCCTGAACCGCTTCAAAAAGGAATTCATCCAGCTCAACCTCGAACACACCGGCGGCAATCGAAGCCAGGCCGCCAGGGTGATGGGAATTCAGAGGACCTACCTGTCCCGCCTCATCACCAAGTACGAGCTTCGCTGATGCCGACGTTCCGATGCAAATACGCCACTCCCGAGGGGCGGTTTCTGGACCGGACGCTCAGCGCCGAGAGCAAGTCGGCCCTGAAATGGGAGCTCGAGAAGGAGGGCAACTTCGTCCTGAAGATCCGCCGGGCGGAAAAAGTCCGGCTGCTGCCCGCGGCGCGGAAGATTACCCGCCGGATCCGGATGCGGGACTTCTATGGATTCAACCAGGAGTTCCTGGTGCTCGTAAAGACCGGGATTCCGATCGTCTCGGCGCTGGACGCCATACTCGAAAAGGCGGAAAGCACCGCGCTGGTAGAAATCCTGAAGCAGGTTCGCTATGACATTTCGACCGGCGAAGCCTTGTCCGATGCCGTCGCCAGGCACCCGAAGGTTTTCTCCAATCTTTACGTGGCTTCCCTGAAAGCGGGAGAACGAAGCGGCAACATCCCGATGGCCATCTCGCGCCACATCGAGTATCTGAAGAAATCCCAGGCCCTGCGGAAAAAGGTGATTTCGGCATCCACCTACCCTCTCATCCTGGTGGCCGCCTCGGTGATCGTGCTGATGCTTCTGATGACCTACGTGGTGCCGGCCTTCACGCGAACCTACTTTGAAACGGGCACCCAGCTGCCGGCCTTGACGATGCTGCTCATCGGGACGGCCAACGGCCTGCGCGAAAACCTGCTGTGGGTTCTGGGGGCTGTCGCCGTTCTGGCAGCCGCCCTGGCATATGCCAGGACCCAGGAACCTTTTCAGCTGTGGATGCACCGCGTAAAGCTGAAATTGCCCGTTCTCGGCAAACTCATGCTGAGCTACGCGACGGCCCAGCTGACCCGGACGTTGTCGGTCGTGCTGGGGGGCGGGACCACCCTGATCGAATCGGTCCGCATCTCCGCCGGGGTGATGAACAACCTCTACCTGGAGGCGCACCTCAGGGAGGTCACCCGGCGGCTGGAGGAAGGAACGGCGTTTTCGACGGCCATCATTGAAACCGAAACCTTTCCCCCGTTGGCGGCCCGAATGATCGCCGCCGGGGAAAGCGGCGGCGAGCTCGAGCCGGTGCTGGCTGAAATCGCCGATTTTTATGACACCGAAGTGGAGAACGGGCTCACGATCATTTCGACGGCTGTGGAACCCACGCTCATGGTCGTCATGGGGCTGGTCATCGGTCTGATCGTAGTGGCCATGTATCTTCCGATATTTCAACTGGCCGGCACGGTCTTCTGATGTCAGGACCGCCCCTGAATCCATCGACGATCGTCGCCACCCATCCGGATATGGCTCCAAAAGCTTATAAACAACTTCGTTTCGGAGACTGGGCGCTTCGACTGGGGTTTCTCTCCCAGGACGATCTCCGCTATGTTCTCTCCAAGAAGAACATCTCCAAGCAGATGATCGGGCAGCTCTGCCTGGAAGAGGGTCTGATCGACGATGAAAAGCTCGCCCGGATCATCGCCGCCCAGTTTTCGCACAAGTACGTCAAGCTGCCCGCTCAGATCGATCCGGACCTCCTCGACCTGGTGCCGGTGGACTTCATGGTGAAGTATACCTTCGTCCCCTACCGGAAGGAAGAGGACCAGCTGACCATCGCCATGGCCGAGCCCATGAACATCATGAAGCTCATCGATGAGCTCGAGATGGTCACCAATCTCGAAATCTCAGTCGTGGTGGCGAGCGAAAACAGCATTCTCCACCAGATCAAGCGCTACGAATCCTCGCAGAACCTTTTAAAAACCACCTCCGACGACATGCAGCTGGACGTGGTGCGGGAATCGGACAAGGGCGACTACATTCTCAGCGCGGAAAAAGTGTCCGCCGAGGCAAGCCCGATCGTCAAACTCGTGGACTCGACGATCCTGGATGCCATCAACAAGAAGGCGAGCGACATCCATTTCGAGACGAGCGCCCAGGGGCTGATCATCCGCTACCGGATCAACGGAATGCTTCACCAGGCCGCCAACCCCATCGACGCCAAGCACCAGAGCCCCATCATCTCCCGCATCAAGGTCATGAGCGAGCTCGATATCTCCGAGAAGCGGATACCCCAGGACGGCCGCTTCAAACTCAAGGTCAAGGACCGCTTCATCGATTTCAGGATTTCCATCCTCCCGACCATCTACGGGGAGGATGCCGTCATCCGGATCCTGGACCAGGAGGCCATCAGCAGCCGCGCGGGGCGGTTTCATCTGGAGGAAATGGGATTTGCCGAATACGAGCTCCTTCGGATCCGGAGGATGATTCACGCGCCCTACGGCATGTTCCTCATGACCGGACCCACCGGCAGCGGCAAGACCACCACGCTCTACGGTGCGCTTTCGGAGATCAACAGCAAGGACACCAAGATCATCACCATCGAGGATCCGGTTGAATACCAATTGGAGGGGATCGTTCAAATACCGGTCAATGAAAAGAAGGGGCTGTCCTTCGCCCGCGGCCTGCGATCCATCTTGCGGCACGACCCGGACAAGATCCTGGTGGGCGAAATCCGGGACCCCGAAACCGCCCAGATCGCCCTTCAATCCGCCTTGACCGGGCACATGGTGTTCACCACCGTCCATGCGAACCGCTCCTTCGACGTGGTTAACCGTTTCGCCCACATGGGCATCCGATCGGACAACCTCATGGCGGCCCTGAACTGCATAGCGGCTCAACGGCTGATACGCACCCTGTGTGAATGCAAGATGCCCTATACCCCATCGGAAAGCGAGCTCATGGAGTCGGGCCTGACCTCCAGCCTGGTCGAGGGGCATACCTTTTACAATGCCAAGGGCTGCGAACACTGCCAGGGGACCGGATACCGGGGCCGCAAGGCCATCATCGAAGTACTCGAAATGACGGATGACATGAAGGAGTTGTTCATCAACCGGTCGCCGATCGCGGAAATCAAGCAGAAGGCCATTCAGTCCGGCAGCATCTTCCTGAGACGCGCCGCACTTCAGGAGGTTTTCAACGGTGTGACCACCCTGAAGGAAGCCAACCGGGTGACGTTTGTGGCGTTGGATGGTTGATGCCCGACATAGGTCGCCCGGATTAGAAATTCCTTAGGACATCCTTATCGGATGGATCCAGCGTACTCAGTCCCGAAGGGACGGTACTCGTTCTCGTACTCGAAACAATGAGCCGGCACGGTCGCCGCTCCCAAGGGCTTGCGAGAAACCGTCCGGTGGTGTCGGGCGACCGGGAGACCGCCGAGTACGAGAAGAAATCGCTACCGATAATCAACAAGGACCACTAGAAAATCTCAATGAATTTTCTCACCCCTCAATTTGCGGGAATCGAAATCACCGGAACCGAGGTGAGGATCGCCCTCATCGATCGCCGAAGGCAAACCTGGCGCCTGGTGGAGTGCAGCAAGGCCGCGCTGCCCCAGGGGGCGATCAGGCCGTCGTTCAAGACTCCCAACATCACCAGCGAAGACCTTTTCCGCCAGACGGTGCAAAAGGCCCTGGCGGGGATCAAGGCCAGGGTGACCACCGCCGGGCTGTCCCTGCCCAGCGAAATCGTCAAGATCCTGATTCAGAAATACCCGGAGCTGCCCGATTCGCCGGCCGAGGTCGAACGGCTCATCGCCTGGGGCATGGAAAAAAGCTTTCACTTTCCGGTTCAGTCGGCAAAAATCTCCCACCAGCGGTTGGCAGACGACACGGACGGCGCCAAGAGCGTTCTGCTCACCATCGCCATGACAGATGTGATCCGTCAATTCGAGGAAGCCTTCAAGGCAATGGGCATCGAAACCAGGGTGATCCGCCCGGCCGGCCTGAACCTGTTCAATATTTTCAGCGACCATGTTCCCCGGACCGGCATCGTCGCGTTTATGGGTCTCTTTGAGAATTATTTCAACTTCATGGTGTTCGAGGACGGGCAGCTGAAGTTCTTCCATGGTGTGAAACGAGGCTTTTCGGATCTCCAGTTCTTCCAGGACGTGGACATGACCCTCAAGCACTACATGGATTCCAACCCGGGAAAGCAGGTGCGGCAGATCCGGGTGGGCAGCCAGGTCGGATATCACCAGGAACTCAGGGAAGTCCTCAACAACCTGATCGACATGGAGATCAGCGTCCTCAACGAGGGGGCGATCGTGCTCTCCGACTTCGATCTGAGCAAGCCCATGGAGCGGCTGGAACTTTCGAGTTACGTATCCGCGATCGGGGCGGCCATGAGTTTGAAGCATTAGGAAAGGAAGGAATTCTTCTTGAAATTCGACACCATCAACCTCGCCACCACGGACCATCTCGACCGCCGGGTGGTGGTCGCCGTCATGACCGCCGTGTTGCTGCTGCTGCTCGCGTTCACCGGCTGCAATCTGGTCCAGGGCGCCCGGTATTATCGGCAGAAGGCGGATTACGAAAAAAAGATCGCCCGGGTCCGGGGAACCGCCGTGGAAGCGAAAACGGTCGAGGTGGATCCCCTCATCGTCAAGGATCTCCCCGCCAGGGTGAAATTCACCAACCGCGTGATCGTCGAGGACCGATTTCCCTGGATCCAGGTCCTGGACATCGTAGAGGAGGCGATTCCCGGCGAGGTGGTGATTCAGCAGTTCAGTCCGTCCGGCGATTTCAGAAACCTCGTGTTGAAAGGATCGACACCGGACGTCAACGACCTGGTGCGTTTCCACCAGGCTCTGGAAAGTTCGGGAATTTTCGAATACGTCAACCTGCGGACGATTTCCCTGGAACAGCCCGGGGACCGGCGTGCGGAAGCGGGCTCTCCCGGCGGCATTCAATTCGAGGTCGAAGGCCGGTTCCGGTTCGATGCGCTTTTCTCCGGACCGGACGCCGATGTCATCGAAGCGACGCTGGCGCGGGAGAAGAAGTAAAACTGGAACCCATGAATCTTTCCTCCATCATGATCCGGAGGAGAACCCAAAAGGCAGCCATCAAGTGGATACGCGTCCCCTGATCAAGTTCATTAACGCCAACAAGACCTTCTGGACCTTCTGCGGCCTGCTGCTACTGGTCAATATCGCCGTCTATTTCCTCTACGTACGAAACGGATCGGAGGCGATCAGCCGTCTTCAGTATTCCTATCGGACCCAGCGAAAACAGATGGCGGAGCAATTTCGGGCGCAGGCGGAAAATCAGGCCTACGCCAAGGCGGTCGAGGCCATCGACCGGTTCTGGGGAGGGGTCGGATCCAGGGACCAGTTCCCGGAACAGGTCCGGAAGCTCAAAAGCCTCACCGAATCCAGGCAGCTCACCGTCGACCGGATCGCCTTTTCGCCCACGGAACTGAAGGAGCAGGGAGTATGGCGATACGAAACCCTTTTGACGGCGCGCGGCGGCTATGGGCAGCTCAAGGGGCTGTTGGCGGACATCCAGGATCTGGAAGGTCTGTTCTGCCTCGAAACTTTTTCCATGACCCGGGATCGAGCCGGTGAGCCGATCACCATGAAGGCCAAGGTGGCCATTTATTTGACGGAGAGCCCGTCAGGAGTCTGAGGTCGATGGATCGGAAAGCAAAACTTCTGGCAATTCTGGGCGTGGTCCTCCTGCTGGTGCTGGGCTATCGCCTTCTGAACCCCTACGAACAGCCGACGGTCGATCGGTTGACCTATGACGGCGGCGCCCGTGCGGCCGGCGTCCCGTCGGCGGCGGAAAACGAACCGGAACCTGCCGGGCAGAGCCTGGAGGTGGCCGCGGAAATCTACCTCAAGCCCGATGGAATGAAGGGTGAAGTCAAGCGCGATCCCTTCAACAAAGTGCAAGCCGCCCCGGCTTCGCCCGCGCCGGCACCTAGCCCCCGGGCGGCGGCTCCTCCCCCGCTGACAGCCGAGGATCGTGTCCGGCAAGCCTTCGAGGACTTCAAGACCTTCGGATCCTTCGCCCATGGCGACCGCAGCGTGCTGTTTCTTCAGCGGGGCAAGCAGGTCGTACTGGTTTCCAGGGGCGACCGGATCGACGGTCGATACCAGGTTCTGGATTTCACCGATGACACGCTGACGGTATCCGGCGGCGGCGTCGATGAACCGGTGCTCATCCAACTGGAGGAGCTTCCCGAATCTCCCGGCAGCGGATTCAGGCCCGGAAGCGCTTCGACGGGTGGAGCACGGTTTTCCCCGCCTGCCGAACCGGACGAGGAATTCGAAACGCCTCCCGAGGAGAGCATCCCGGAGGAGGAAGAAATCGTCCCCGAATTGACCGAGGAGCCGGAAGAACAACCTGAGACTTCACCCTCGGAAGCGGAAGATCCGCTCGAGCCGACCGGTGGCCCGACGCCCCGAGGCGGAACCGGCCTGGAACCGAGTTTTGCCCCCCAGGGATAAGCCCAAGGAGGAGAAGGTCAAATGAACAGTGATCCCCGTCCTGCAAAAAGTACCTGGTACAGCGTCTTCCTTCTGGCGGCCGTGGGGATGGTGCTCGTCGGCTGTGCGACCCGTGCCCATCTGCCATTGCTGGATGAAGGTAAAAGATACGCGATCGCCGGGGAATGGGACAAAAGCGTCAATGCCCTTCAGAAAGCCTACGAGATGGCCCCGGAGGACCACGAGGTGCGCCTGGCGCTCAACCGGTCCCGCCAGGAAGCCTCCATGGCCCATATGGCGCGGGGCGAGGACCTGATGCGCCAGGAGCTGTTCAACGAATCCATCGCCGAGTTCAAGATCGCCATGGCAATGAACCCGTCGAACCTGAGGGCCGCTCGGCTGGCCAAGCAGTCCGAGGACATGCAGGAGGCACGGCACCTCTACAAGCAGGGCATCAATTTTGAGAAGATCCGCCGGTATGACCAGGCAAAGGCCGCCTTCCTCAAGTCGACCCGACTGGATTCCAGGTTCGATCCGGCCAGGGAAGCCCTGGAACGTTACAAGGGAAAGGATACCCAGGTCCGGAAATACCGTCTCGATCTGAAGAGCGAGGCACCGATTTCCTTCAAATTCAAGAAAACGCCCATCATCAACGTGTTCGAGGTGCTGACCCAGCTCACCGGCGTCAATTTCATCTTCGACAAGGAGATGCCCGAGAGCAAGGTCACCATGTTCATGACCGACGTTTCCTTCGACCGGTTCATCGATGTGCTCCTCAAGACCAACAAGCTGGCCTCCCAGATGGTCAACGAGAACACGATGATCATCTACCCCAACACGCCCGCCAAGGCGAAGGAATACCAGGACCTCCAGATCCGGACATTCTATCTATCCAATCTCGAGGCCAAGAACGCCGTTGCCCTGCTCTCCAAGATATTGAAAAGCAGGGACATCATCGCCAACGAAGACCTCAATTCCGTGGTCATCCGGGGCTCGGGGGATGTGATACAAATTGCGGAGAGACTGATCGAGGCCAACGACGGCCCGCCCGCGGAAGTGCTGCTCAACGTGGAGTTCCTTGAGGTCACCCGAACCCTTGAGGAAAATCTGGGGCTGACGTTGACCGAGTTTATCGACATCGGGCTGGGCCCGGAAAGCCCCACCATCAGCGCCGACACGGACTTTGCCGCCAATGCCTCTCTTTATTCATTGGGCCGTATCTCCAGCAAGGAGATCATCATGTCGATCCCCACCGCCACCGTGAACCTGCTCAAGCAGGACGGCGACACGCGGATCCTGGCACAGCCCAAGATCCGAGTGAAAAACGCGGAGAGGGCATCGATCCTCCTCGGCGACCGGGTACCCCTCCGGGTCAACCGGCGGGTGGACTCCAACACGGGAGACATTACGTCGGACTTCCAGTACACCGACGTCGGCGTGAAGCTCGAAACCACGCCGATCATCAACATCCACGACGAAGTGACGCTGAATCTGAACCTCGAGGTCAGCGCCCTGGGCGAAAACCTGAGCACACCGGACGATCCGCAGTTTCCCATCCGGACGCGGAATGCAAGAAGCGTGGTCAGCCTGCGCGACGGTGAGACCGTCATCCTCGGGGGGATGATCAACGACTCCGAACGAAGGACCTACCGTAAAATCCCTGGACTGGGTGACATTCCATCGGTGGGGCGCCTGTTTTCGAACGAGGAGTCCTCGGATGCCAAGACCGACGTCATCATGATCATCACCCCCTACGTGATCCGCAGCCAGGAAATCCCCGAAAGCGAGTACACCCGCATCTGGTCCGGCAGCGACCAGAACTGGTCCACGGAGCGGCCGTTCGGAAATCCCCCGCTGGAGGACACCCTACTCGACGAACCGACGACACCGCTGCCGCCGGAGAGGTTCGAACCCCAGGGACTGACGACGCCCAGTGCCGACGGACCTCTCGCGACCTCTCCCCGGCCGACGGGGCCGGGCTCGGAGCCGGCGGTCGGGGTGCCGTCCGGCCGCACCGGCCTCATGGCGCCATCGCCTACCGAAAGCGCCTTCAGGAGTTCCGTGGATCCGCCCACGGTCAGGAGCGGGTGGCCCGAAAACGCCAACTACGCCATTCACGTCAATTCCTTCACGGAAGCGGAGCCGGCCAGGCTGCGCGCCGCTGAATTGACCGGAATGGGATACGACGCTTTCATCGTTCCGGCGTCGGTTCCCGGCAAGGGATTCTACCACCGGATTTTCGTGGGAGCTTACGCCAGCCTTGAAATGGCCCTGGCGGATCGCGAACTTTTGAAAACGTACGAGGAGTTTGCCGGCGACATTCACGTCGTCGACCGCCAATGGGCTCTCGGAAACTGATCATAGTCCGCGACATCAGGGGCGTTACCCTCATCGAGCTGATCATCGCCATGGCCATTCTGGCCATATTGATGAGCGGTATTCTGCCCCTGTCGGTGATGACCTACAAACGAACCCAGGAGTTCGAGCTTCGGCAGAATCTCCGCCTGATACGGGATGCCATCGACGGTTACAAGAAGGCGTCGGATGAAGGGCGGATTCCTGTGGACGCCGGCGCATCGGGGTATCCGCCCACACTGGAGGTGTTGGTGAAGGGCGTGGAAACGATGGACCCCGTGCCGACCCGGCTGAAATTCCTGCGGCGGATCCCGAAGGACCCCATGACCGAAGAAGGCGAGTGGGGGCTTCGCGCGTATGCGGATGAGCCGGACAGCGAGATCTGGGGGGGAGAGGATGTCTACGACGTCTATTCCCAAAGCGATGAAGAAGCACTGGACGGATCCAGCTACAGGGACTGGTGAGGGAATGGACACACCCGATCGGATACCAATGAAGCCGCGCCACCGCCTTCCGAGATTCTGCCGCCTTATCGGACAGGACCGGCGCGGGTTCACGCTCATCGAGATGATGATCGTCGTGGCAATCATCAGCATCCTGGCCACGATCGCCATGCCCAACTTTCAGAAGGCGCTCATCAGGGCCCGGGAGACCAGCCTGAGCCGCTCCCTTTTCGTGATGCGGGACACCATCGACCAGTATTATGCCGACCACGGCCGTTACCCCGAGTCGCTTTCGGAACTCGCGGAAGAAAATTACATCCGCGCGATTCCCATGGACCCGTTCACGGGATCCGACAGCACCTGGATCACGATCCCCCCTGAAGCCGGCTTCGAAGGCAGCGTTTTCGATGTCCACAGCGGCAGCAACCGCGTGGGGCTGAACGGCGTACCTTACAACGAATGGTGACTCGAAACCTCACCCGGCGGTTGAAATCCGCTAAAAGGCTCGCGCCTTTCGGAAAGGAAAGCGGCTTTTCCTACATGGCGGTCCTCGTCCTGACCGCGATCACCGGCATCGCCCTGGGAGGCGCAAGCCAGATCTGGAGTACCGCGGTCAAGCGGGAAATGGAGGCGGAGCTCCTCTGGCGGGGAGACCGTATCCGGCTGGCCATCGAATCCTATTACAGTGCCTCCGGGAACCAGCCCCAGGGAGCCTATCCGGCCGACTTCCAGGCGTTGTTGAAGGACCCCCGGTTTCCCGGCGCCCGCCGGCATCTCCGAAAACTCTATGCCGATCCCATGACCGGTCAGCCCGATTGGGAAATCCTCAGGGACGGGGCGGGACGCATCAAGGGCGTCTATAGCCGCCACAACGGCGCCCCCATGAAGACCAGAAACTTTCCAAGAGAGTACGAGGATTTCCAAAAAGCCAAAACGTACTCGGACTGGAAGTTCGTTTACAATCCGTGATCGCCCCTCGCCGCGCACATGGCCAGTGCGCAGGCGGGGGTGGAGAGAGGATGGAAGACATGGTGAAGTCGACGCAATTTTGGGCGTGGTTTGTCACGATCTTATGTTTCGCCTGCCTGCTCGTCCCCGTCGTCCAGGCAAGTCCAATGGACGAACTGGTGGATCGGTTGGACGATGGATACCAGGCCCTTCGGCCCCCACCCAACAGCTCGGTGGACACCGACTATCCGATCCGCCAAATCGCCCTGGGCACCTATTACACCAACCAATCGCTTCGGCTGCTTTACGAACAGAACCAGGAACTTGTGGATCGGCAGCAGGAAATGACCGAAAAATACGACCGAATCATCGAGCTCAACGAGCGCATCGTCGAACTCCTCTCCCGCCTCCTGGAACAATCCCAACCGCCCGAGCCCCCGGGTGTCGGAGGCGGCCAATAAATAATCCGTCTGCCTCCGCGACTCGAGGGGTCAGCGGCGACGGGCAGGAGGTCTCCGTACTCGTACTCGATCTTCAAGGGGTTCACGAGAAGATAGAAAAAGCCGAGAACGAGTACGCGTACGAGTACGAAAACCCGAAAAACGCCCACCGACCTCCAAATCGGAATCGAAATCGGTATCGGTATCGGTATCGGTATCGAAATCGAAATTGATTGCTTCTCGTCAACGATCCCGCCAAACCCAAAACGACACCCCAACAACCTATCAATCACTCCCTCTCCCTCGATGGGAGAGGGCCGGGGTGAGGGTGAATTGAAAATGATTTCAATCCATTATGCCCCCTCCCCTTGATCCCCTCCCACAGGGGAGGGAAAAACAGGAAACGTCGAGACCCCTTGTCATCGGTGGAGAGTGGAAAATCAGCTCCTACCATGAAGATCATAAAGGACATGAAGGCAAAAAACAGCCTTTGCCCTTCTTCATGCCCTTCATGGTCGCAAACAAATAGCCGAGTACGAGAACGAGTACGCGTACGAGTACGAAAACCCGAAAAACGCCCACCGACCTCCAATCGAAATCGGTATCGGTATCGGTATCGGTATCGGAGTCGAATGCTTACGACACCAGCAACGACAACGTCGTCCTTCGATTTACAACGCCCATCCGCGCGACCATTTCCCCCCTCTCCCTCGATGCGAGAGGGCCGGGGTGAGGGTGAATCAAAAAGGATTTGAATGTTGTGGTTTAAAGAAAACGGACACTTTGCTAAGAACGATTCAAACGAAAGCGA